>NZ_JAGQAG010000004.1 GCF_021405525.1 Ruegeria pomeroyi | reverse complement strand
CGTCCATGTCGGTTCTTGGAAAGGTGGAATGATCGGGCACCGGATCGGCCAGATCGAGGCGACAGAACCAGCGATACGCCAGATTCAGATGCACCTCTTCACACAGCCGCCGCTCTGACCGGATACCGAAGGCATAGCCCACAATCAGCATTCGGATCATCAGCTCGGGATCAACCGAGGGCCTGCCTGTTGAACTGTAGAACGGCGCGAGATGTCGGCGCATGTCAACAAGGTCTACAAACCGGTCGATCGCGCGCAAAAGATGATCCGTCGGAACGTGATCCTCAATACTGAACTCGTAGAACAGCGCACCCTGCGCAACTTGCCTCGGTCCCATCATCAGCAACTCTCCTGCAAATCAAGAGAATTGAATCAGCAGCCAAAGCATCGCTCAAGCAGAGTTTTTCAACAGTATCCGGACGGAGTGGTTTTTCCAATATTTTGACCGAATGACCGCAATCAAAATTTCAGGCACTAAGGATCAGCTTTTCCAGGAACAATGTATTGCTTCTCTCCGACGGAAACGATCCACTGCTCAAGTGTGGGCATTACACGTTCCTCAGTGACTTCAAACTCGAAACTCGGCCCAGGAATCCCACAAGCCTCTCCTCCGTTATCACCGCAGTTTGAGAGCACAAATTGATGAATGACTTCTGCCGGTGGCCCACTGAACGACTCCGGAATGCCAGAGCACCCCGCGATACCATGGAACTCGCCGACGAAGTCTTCTGATCGCACCTCAAGAATGAGACTTATGGGTTGGCCATACAGCGCTTCTATATGAATGAACTCCTTCGGAGCCATTCTAGGCACCGAGATTCTCAATATCCCTTTGTCTACTTTCACCTCCGTATCTTGGCCAGAGATGATATCGGAGCTTGATATCTGTGATTGGTAGATGATTGGGTCGTTTTCATGGTGCCCTAATGGATAAACGAGCATTTGAAGTTCGTTGAGTTCGGTCTTGTTAGAAAAGAAAACGATGGAAGTGGGGTTGGGATGCCCCATAGTTCCATCCGAGATGATCTCACCGCCTTGGCGGGCAATAAATCTGGCTTCCTGAAGCGGTGCACATAGCCACGCGACTGGGAAATCTCGAGCTTCAAGGTAGCTTGAATACAAATCGTTTCCGATTCTTTTTATTGGATCGGCAAAGAAGTTGGTGGCCAAGAAAACTGCAATCCCGCCTATGGCCATCCAAAAAATGCGGCTGGGCGGGGGATTACCTTTGGATCCGTCGCTCAAGCTAATGTGCCACTTCGTCGTTCATTAGAGACCTGCTCAGACTTTCCGCCACATATTTGCCTACAACCAGACATTGGTGCAAGGTGCAGCATCCGCCAATTTGGGCTCAACACCGACATTCTCCGCATTTGCACGGCCCGATCATTGGATACCCCACTCCCCACATTGGGCAGCGCATCGACCCGCCCTCCCTCTTCCCCTCCCCTGCCCCGCTGGCTAGATAGGATCTCCAACCTATCTGGGAGAAGTTTTCTTGGACCGTATCGCCCGCACCATCGCCGCCGAAATCAATGCCCGCCCCGAACAGGTGGATGCCGCGGTCAAGCTGCTGGACGAAGGCGCCACCGTGCCCTTTGTCGCCCGCTACCGCAAAGAGGCGACCGGGGGGCTGGACGATACCCAGCTGCGCACGCTGGCCGACCGGCTGACCTATCTGCGCGAGTTGGAGGCGCGGCGCGAGACGATCCTGGGCTCGATCCGCGATCAGGGCAAGCTGACCGACGAACTGACGCTCTCAATCGCGCGGGCCGAGACCAAGGCGCAGCTTGAAGATATCTATCTGCCCTACAAGCCCAAGCGCCGCACCAAGGCAATGATCGCCCGCGAGAACGGGCTGGAACCGCTGGCCGAGGCCATTCTGGCCGACCGCCGCGCCGAGCCCGAGGCGCTGGCCCAGAGCTATCTCTCCGAGGCGGTGCCCACGACCAAGGACGCGCTGAACGGCGCCCGCGACATCCTGGCCGAGCGCCTGACCGAGGATGCCACCCTGCTGGGCGAGTTGCGCGCCTTTCTGCACCGCGAGGCGATGCTGAGCGCCAAGGTGATCGAGGGGCAGGAACAGGCGGGCGCCAAGTTCTCCGACTATTTCGCCCATTCCGAGAAATGGGCCACCACGCCGTCGCACCGGGCGCTGGCCATGCTGCGCGCCCAGAAAGAGGGCATCGTGACGCTGGATATCGCCCCCGATGCCGAGGGCGCGGCGCGGGCCGAAACCATGGTGGCCTCGCGGCTGGAAACCCGTGGCTCCGGCCCCGGTGACGAATGGCTGCGCAAGGTGGCCGGCTGGACCTGGCGGGTGAAACTGTCGCTGTCGATGATGGTCGACCTGATGGGCGATCTGCGCGCCCGCGCGCAGGAAGAGGCGATCCAGGTCTTTGCCCGCAATCTCAAGGACTTGCTCTTTGCCGCCCCGGCCGGGGCGCGACCCACTCTGGGGCTTGATCCCGGTATCCGCACCGGGGTCAAGGCTGCGGTGGTCGATGCCACGGGCAAGCTGGTTGCGACCGACACGCTCTATCCGTTCCAGCCCAAGAACGACCTGCGCAGGGCGCAGGCCAGCATCGCCCGGCTGATCGCCCAACACGGCATCGAACTGATCGCCATCGGCAACGGCACCGCCAGCCGCGAGACCGAACGGATGGTGGGTGACACGCTGAAACTGCTGCCGAAATCGGTCAAGGCCCCCACCAAGGTGGTGGTGAGCGAGGCCGGCGCCTCGGTCTATTCCGCCTCGGAACTTGCGGCACGCGAATTCCCGGGGCTGGATGTCTCCTTGCGCGGCGCGGTGTCGATCGCCCGGCGGCTGCAGGATCCGCTGGCCGAACTGGTCAAGATCGAACCCAAGAGCATCGGCGTCGGCCAATATCAGCACGATGTCGACCAGCACCGGCTGGGCCAGATGCTGGAGGCGGTGATCGAGGATGTGGTGAACGCGGTCGGCGTCGACCTCAACACCGCCTCGGCGCCGCTGCTGGCGCATGTCTCGGGGCTGGGGCCGGGCCTGGCCGAGGCGATCGTCGCCCATCGCGACATGAACGGGGCCTTTGCCGCGCGGCGCGACCTGCTCAAGGTGGCCCGCCTTGGCCCCCGCGCGTTCGAGCAATGCGCGGGCTTCCTGCGCATACGCGACGGCAAGGAGCCGCTCGACGCCAGCGCCGTGCACCCCGAGGCCTATGAGGTCGCCCGCCGCATCGTGAGCGCCTGTGGCCGCGATATTCGCCAGATCATGGGGCATGAGGGCGCTTTGAAAGGCCTGCGGGCGGAACAGTTCGTGACCGATACATTCGGCCTGCCCACCGTGCGTGATATCCTGGCCGAGCTGGAGAAACCCGGCCGCGACCCGCGCCCCAGTTTCGTGACCGCCTCTTTTGCCGACGGGGTCGAGGATATCACCGACCTGCGCCCCGGCATGGTGCTGGAAGGCACCGTGACCAACGTCGCGGCCTTTGGTGCCTTTGTCGATATCGGGGTGCATCAGGACGGGCTGGTGCATGTCAGCCAGCTGGCCGACCGTTTCGTCAAGGACCCGCATGAGGTGGTCAAGACAGGCCAGGTGGTCAAGGTCACGGTCACCGAGATTGATGTACCCCGCAAGCGGATCGGCCTGACGATGCGCAAGGATGGCGGCGCCTCGGCCCGGCAGGAGAAACCGGCGCGCTCTGGCGGCCCCAAGGACCGGAACCCGCGCGGGCCGATGCAATCAGGGCCCAAGGGCGGTGGTGGCTCTGGCGCGTTGGGTGCCGCGCTTCAGGACGCGCTGCGCAAACGCTAAGGCCCCCTACCCCGCCGCCTCGATCCGGATTGACCGGATCGAGGGGTCGAGGCGGGAATAGACAGCCAGCAATCGCCCGCTCCATTTTGCGGCGATGTAATCGGCCATGAACCGGCTGGGCGCCATCAGCACCGCACGCCCGTTGCCGCGTTCCACCTCGCTCAGGTGTTGGAACCAGCTTGACCACAGTTCCGGGTCGCGCCCATGAAGCGCCGCCTGCACCTGCGCCCAGACTGGATCGTCGCTGGCCTCGGCCCGCGGGGGCGGTACATGCAGGGGCACCACATTGCCCGCGGTTTCGGTTTGCGGCGTCTCGTCCAATCGCGCCTCGAAATCAGGCCCGATCACGGCCCAGCTGTCGCGTGTGTCCAGCAGCATCTGTTTCAGGTCCAGCTCATAGACACTGACCCGACCCCGCACGCCCGGACGTTTCACCGTGACCCAGCCCAGTGTCCGCAGCCGGGCCATCTCGCGTTTCACGGTACGTTCGTCCACCGACCACAGTCGCGCGATCTCGTCACGGCCCATGGACAGCTCGTTGCGTTGCCAGTTGTATCGGGTGGTGATCAGCGCCGAAAGCCGCAGGATCAGCCGCTGCCGATGTTTGTCGCCAGCCAGGGCATGCACCGACAGCGCCGAAAGAATATCGTATTTGAGGGCCGACGCATTGCGCCCGACCGGTTTTGCGATCTGCATCATCCAACTCTCTGCCCGTCTGCCTCGACGATGGGATCTGTTGTCCCTTGGCGCCGGTCTGGCGTCTTCTCAACGCTTTTCCCGATCTTGGAGCAATTAGCGTCCAAAGCTTCGATTCTGTCAAGCGGCTTGGCCCAAGGCCCCCTCCCCTTCCCCTTTTCAAAGAAAGAAAAAGGGTGAAGTACTGGTGAGGGGGGACATTCTGTCTGTCCCCCTATCGGCCCCTTTTGTCCCCCTATTAGGGGTATTCCGGCGCCCTTGTGACCCCATATCTTGCGGAGCGCTGCCGGAGACACTCGGTCGAATCGCGACGCTCTGGCGGCCCTGGACCCGAATCGGAAGGCCCCTGTTTTCAAGGGCTTTCTTACCCGTGGGTAAGGTCGCATCCTCATGATATTTCCTTTTGCCATAAATGCAAATAGAGCGTAAATGGGTAACCACAGATAATTAGCGTCCTGAGAAAAGGAAGCCTGAGGCATGTATACGCACGAAGACCTGAGTCACCTGCGCAACCAGTCGCTGAAGCTGCAAGGCTGGATCCGGCAGCAGACCTTCAGCCCCGAGATGGAGAAGACCTTGCGCCGCTTTTCCAGCTGGGAGGTGAGCGAGTTGATCTTCAACGTCAACCAGTCGACCTTTCGCGGCAAGCTGGTCGCCGATCCCACCCTGCCCGGCGGCGAGGTGGAACCCGATGGCCGCCAGCGCTGGTTCAGCCTGGAAGAGGTGAACGAGCTGCGCCGCCGGCTCAAGATTAACCGCAAGTCTCTGATGCCGCCGCGCCCGGCGGGCAAACGCGCGATCCGCGCGGCGGTGGCCAATTTCAAGGGCGGTGCGGGTAAATCCACAGTCGCCCTGCATCTGGCCCATGCCGCCGCACTGGATGGCTATCGTGTGCTGGTGGTTGATTTCGACCCGCAGGCGACGCTGAGCCACTCCATGGGTCTGACCGACGTCGCCGAGGATTACACTGTCTGGGGCATCATGGCGCGCGACCTGATCCGCGAGACCGAGCGGATGAACAACCGCGCCGCCGCCGCCGAAAGCGGCACCACCCTGCCCCGCCGCCAACTGCCTGCCTCGATCACCGGCATGGGTCTGGGCGATCTGCGGGTGGGCGATTTCATCAAGCCCAGCTCCTGGTCGACGATCGACGCGATCCCGTCCTGCGCCAACGCCGCCTTTGTCGAATTCGCCAGCGCGCAATACCGGCATCTGAACCCGGAATGGTCCTTCTTCGCCGCGGTGTCGCGCTATCTCGATCAGATCCCCGATGACGCCTATGACCTGATCCTGTTCGATTGCCCACCAGCCATCGGATACCAGTCGATGAATGCGGTGTTTGCCGCCGACATGCTCTATATCCCCTCGGGGCCCGGATATTGGGAATATGACTCGACAACCTCGTTCATCGGGCAGCTGGCCGAGGCGCTGGAGGATTTGTCGCACGGGTTCGACGGCGTCTTACCCACGGGTAAGATCGGCCTGCCCAAGACCTTTGCCGAGATTCGCTTTATCCTCACCCGCTATGAACCGGGCAATGCCCTGCACCAGGCGATGTACGAGGCGTTCCGCAAGGTGTTCGGCCATCACGTGACCGAGCACCCCGTCGAGATGACGCGGGCGGTGGAACAATCCGGCCGCTTCCTCAATTCGGTCTATGAAATGGACTACCGCGAGATGACGCGGGAAACCTGGCGCCGCGCGCGCGGCACTTTCGACAACGCCTATCGCGAGTTCCGCGAAGTGATGTTGTCGGCCTGGTCCAAGCTGGAGGATGACGCATGACCCGCAAGCGCAGAATCTTCGATATCGACATGCCGGCGATGGAGGACATCCCGGTCGGCAAGGTGCCCGACAAAGTGCTGGACAAACACCGGCGCGGCCCGATGGCGACCGCGATCTCGGAAAATGCCGATGCGCTGCGCGACCGGCAAGAGACCGAAGACCGCATCCGCGCCGAAAACGACCAGCTTGCGCATGAGCTGGTGCGGCTGAAGAAAGAGGGGCTGATCACCGATCTGGTGCCGCTTGACGCGGTCCATGCCGAACGGCTGACCCGCGACCGCGCCACCGGACCGGACCCGGAGCTGGACGAGCTGAAAACCTCGATACGCGAAATCGGGTTGTCGAACCCGATCCGGGTCGAGAAGCGTGCCGATGGCGGGTACGAGCTGGTTCAGGGCATGCGGCGCCTGTCGGCCTATCGCGCGCTTTACGAGGAAACCGGGGATGAACGGTTCGCGCGCATCCCGGCAGGCATTCTGGCCAATGCGCCGACGGATGATCAATACCGCCGGATGGTGGACGAGAACCTGATCCGCAAGGATATCTCGTTTGCCGAGATGGGCGCGCTGGCGCGTGCCTATGCCGAGGACCCGACCAATGATTGCGCCGATGTGGACAAGGCGGTGTCGGTCCTGTTCAAATCCGCCAGCTACACCAAGCGCAGCTATATCCGCGCCTTTGCCAGCCTGCTGATGATGCTGGGCAAGTCGCTGGAGCACCCGAACGAAATCCCGCGCAATGTGGGTGTCGATCTCAAGCGTAAGCTGGATGGCGATCCGGGGTTGGTCCGGGCGGTCAGTTCTGCCTTGCTGGCGCAGCCGGGGCGGAGCGCGGCGGACGAGGTGGCGATCCTGCGCGGCTTTGCCGACGGGGCAGGGGCGCCGGAACCGCAGGCGCGCACAGCGGCGCCCAGCAGCGACAAGACCCGCCGGGCCAAGACCACCTTTCAGATCAGTCGCCCGAGCGGGATCGCGAAATGCTCGGCCTCGAACGGGCGGATCGACCTGCGGTACAATCTGGATTTCACCCGCATCGACCGGCAAAGGCTGGAACAGGCGGTGGCGAAGCTGATCGACAGTCTGCAAGAGGACTGACGGTTCGCGGTCTTACCCACGGGTAAGACCGCCTTACCCCAGCAGATCGGTTGCGGGGTTTTCGACAATCTCCACATCGTCGTAATAGCGCTGCGCCTGTGCCACCGAGCGGTGCAGGCTGAGCCGCATTGCCGCCTGGATCGGCGCACCGTCCAGCGCCGCCTGGGTCAGAAAACCCGAGCGCAAGCCGTGTGGCGTGGCGAAATCCGGCGGCAGCCCGGCAAGCTGTAACCGGTGGCGCAGGATTTGATAGACGGCGTCGGGGGTCAGGCGACGGGACAGCACGCGGTCGGATTTCGACACCGGGCGGAACAGGGGGCCGTCGGTGATGCCCGAAACCTCGAGCCAATGCACCAGCGCTTGCGCGGCGCGGCCCTTGAGCACCAGTCGGGGCGTTGCGCCACGCCGGGTGGTTTTGGTTTCGACCAGTGACAACCAAGCGATACCCGAGACCGCGAAATCCTTGAGCGAGACATCCTCGACCCGGATCGCGGTGATCTCGGAACGGCGGCGGCCGCCACTGGCCCAGCCCAGCATCAACAGCGCGCGGTCCCGGCAGTCACGACGCGAGCCCCGGCAGGTGGCGAGCAACTGTTCCAGAACCGGCCGGGTGATCGGGTTGCGCGACTTGGGCGCAGCGGGCCGTGCCGCCGCGCGCCGGGCCTTGGCGCGGGCCTGTTTCAGCAGCGGGCTGTCAAACGGGCTGTCGAGGTTCTTCATCCGGTGAAAGGCCTGCCACGAGGCGATGCGCCGGTTCAGCGTCGCGGGGGCCGGACAGGTCAGCGAGCGGCGCAGGCCGCGCGCGATCAGCGCCTCGGCCACTTCTCGGGTGGGGCCGGTCGCGTCGCTCAGGTCGCGGCTGTGATCGAGGATGAAGCGCAGCGCGCATTCATGCTGTTCGGGCCAGGCCAGCGCTGCGCCAAAGCTGAGCTGTTTCCAGGCGGTGAGATAGAGCAGGTCCCGCTCGTAAGCGCGCAGCGTGTTTTCCGGCGTGCCGCGCACGTAGAGATCGTTGAGTGCCTTTCGGTCGCTGTCGGCGAGGGAAGGGGGCGTCAAAGGCTGCGGTATCGCGGGTTTCATGGGGGGCGAGGGTGGCAGATTCCGGCCTGTCTGCCAAGAGACATGATAATAGAAAGTTATCAAGTATAATGGATCAGATCCACGCCCCTCCAAGTAGTGTGCAAAAAGTAATAATTTTGAGCGCAAGAAGCAGAGGTATCATGTATCGAAAGAAGAAACCGGGTTGCGTCATAATCAACGGTATGGCGACGCGGTCGGGGATACGGCAGGTTTTGCCAATCCGGTGTTGCTGCCGAGAATGGCGCCGATTTGCTGTAATCTTGACGCCGTTTCTTGTGGATATTGTCAGGGTTTCGTAGGCTGAGACGGATGTTTTCAAGCCGATTGGACCCTGACCTTGAGCCAGAAATCCCAGCCCTCCGGCCCCGCAAAGCCGCCCTCGACCCCCATCGTCTCGTCCGATCACCTGGCGGGGACCGACCAGGGCTGGCAGTTCAGCGAACTCGAATACGCGATGACGATGACCTATAACGCGTTCTCGCGCTGGATGACCCATTGCATGAAGGCGGTGGGGTACAAGGATTTCAACCCGCTCGACATTCTGGTGCTGCACAATGTCAACCACCGCGGCAAGGAGAAGCGGCTGTCCGACATCGCCTTTATGCTGAATGTCGAGGACAATCACACCGTCAATTACGCGCTCAAGAAACTGGCCAAGGCGGATCTGGTGACGGGCCGCAAGGTGGGCAAGGAGATGTTCTATTCCACCACCGATCAGGGGCGGCAGGTTTGCGAGGCTTACCGCGACGTGCGCAAGGCCTGTCTGCTGGACGCGGCCGAGGCGACCGACCGCGACTATGACGAGATCAGCCATGTCGCACGGGTGCTGCGCAGCGTCTCGGGGCTGTATGATCAGGCGTCGCGCTCGGCGGCGTCGCTGTGATCATGTCCCCCGGCGTCGGGCGAGGGGTGGCGTCGCATGACCCCTCGGGCCTATGCTTGCGCATAGGCTCGACGATGGAAAACCAAAGGGGACCGATCCATGCGCATGTTCTTAGTCGCTCTGCTGCTTGCCCTGACGGGACTGCCCGCCGCTGCTCAGGAAGCCGTCTATCTGATCAGACATGCGGAAAAGGAATTGTCCGGGGCCGACCCGGCGCTGACACCAGAGGGACGGCAGCGGGCCCTGGCTTGGGCTGAGATGCTGCGCCATGCGGGGCTGGATGCGATCATCACCTCGGACGCGCTTCGGACCCGACAGACCGGCGGGATCATCGCGGATGCGCTCGGTCTTGAGGCGGCCGCATTTCCCAGAGAGGATATTGCCGGCCTGCTGGACGTTCTGGAATTCGATCACGAGGCAGACACGGTCTTGATCGTCGGCCATGCCGAGACCATTCCGCGCATTCTGGCGAAGCTTGGTCTGTCTGACGACGTGAGCATTGATCAGAGCGCCTTCGCCAACCTGTTTGTCGTTCTGAGGCCCGCGTCAGACGACCCTGTGCTTCTGCATTTGCGGATGCCGTGACCGCGCGGCCCTGATCGCTTTGGGTGTTTCGTGCCGGTGCATGATCGGCCTGCGGGCAACTGACGCTTTCCAACGATGCGCGCTGCGCCTAGGGTCGGGACCGGATACAGCAGTCAGGACCATCAGATGACGACCCCCCAACCAGACACGGCCGCCCGCACCACCCATGATGCCGAGGCCGACGCACGCAACAGCGATATCCTGATCTATGTGGATGGCGAACTGGTGCACCGGGACCAGGCCAAGGTCTCGGTCTATGACAGCGGCTTCATGCTGGGCGACGGCATGTGGGAGGGGATGCGGCTCTATGACGGGGAATGGGCGTTTTTCGACGCGCATATGGATCGCCTCTTCAACTCGTGCAAGGCGGTGGCACTGGAGATCGGCAAGACGCCTGAGGAGATCCGCGCCATCCTGGACCGCACGGCGGCGGCCAATGGCATGACTGGCGATGCCCATTGCCGGCTGATGATCACGCGCGGGCGCAAGGCGAAACCGTTCCAGCATCCGGGCCTGTCGAAATGGGGGCCGACCATCGTGGCGATCGTCGAACATTCGGTGCCCTCCGAGCGGGTGCAGGGGGCGGGGATCCGGCTTGCCTCGGTGCCGCAGGTGCGCGGGTTGCCGCACAGCCAGGACCCCAAGTTCAACAGCCATTCCAAGCTGAACTGCGTGATCGCCTGTTTGCAGGCCGAGCAGGCGGGCGCCGACGAGGCGCTGATGCTGGACCCGCACGGGTTCGTGAATACCACCAATGCCTGCAACTTCTTCATCGTGCGGCGGGGCGAGGTTTGGACCTCGACCGGGGATTACTGCATGAACGGGGTAACGCGGGCCAATGTGATCACGCTGTGCCGCGAGGCGGGCATCCCGGTGTTCGAAAAGAACTTCTCGCTTTACGAGGCCTATGGCGCGGACGAGGCGTTTTTGACCGGTACCTTTGGCGCCCAGACCCCGGTGGCCGAAATCGACGGGCGGGTGATCGGCGCGGGCGATGGCGCGGGGCCGGTGACCCGGCGGCTGCGCGCGCTTTACAAGGCGATGGTGGCGCAGAACGTGGCCGGGCAGAAGGCCCGGCGCGGATGAGCACCGCTTTGCGGGCGTATCGCGCGGCGCTATGATCGGGGCATGACACGCAAGCCCGACCCATATGACGCGGCCGAGGGGATCCCCGGCCCCTATGACGGCGACCCGGTCGAGGAGGACGACCTGTGGTTCCTGCCCGCGCAGGAGCCGGGTGAAGCGGAGACCGAGCCGCTGTTTCCCACGCCGCGTGCCGCGCCCAGACCCCTGTTCGATCCGGTCGAGTGGCGTGCGGCGCAGGATGCGCTGTCGGGTGATCTGGCCGATCTTGCGCTGGGATTCGGGGCGCTGGACGAGCGGCTGCGCGCCGGGCCGCGCCAGTGGGTGCATCGGCTGGCGTTGCTCGAAGTGGCCGATCTGGGATGGTGGGCAGGCGACCGCATCGGGGCCGAGCGGCTGGCGCTGTGGACCGGGTTGCGGCTGGGTGCGACGGGTGAGGATGCGCAGGCGCTGGCCCGCGCCGGCTGGGCGGTGCGCAGGTTGAGCGGTGGCCCCGCGCCGGACGCGGGCGGCTGGGCCGAGGGGCTGGCCGGGTTTCTGGACCGCGCTGGCGCCGAGGGCGACACGGTGCCCGAGGCCGTGGCCGATCTGGGCGACGTGATGGCGCAGGCGGCGGCGTTGCATCCGGCGACGCGGGCGGCAATGCTGTTTCATTGCTGGATCATGCTGGGACAGGGGCCGTCGGTCGGGCTCGAAGCGGCGGTGATGGCGGCGCGCCATGGCGCCGCGATGGGGCGCGGTGGGGCGCTGTTCCTGCCGCTGGCGTTGTCGGGGCCGGGCGCGTTGCGCGGTGCAGGTCCGGCGGAGCAGAAGCTGACCGTCTGGTTGCGCGGGGCGGCGCAGGCGGTGACGGCGGCGCTGTTGCATCTGGACCGGGTGGCGGCCTGGAGCGTGCGGGCAATCGAGAAGACAGGCGATCTGAGCGGGCGGACGCCGCCCGCGCTGATCGAGGTGCTGACCGCCTGGCCGATGGTGACCGCGCCGCTGGCCGAGGCCCAGACCGGCGCCTCGCGCGCGGCGGTTCAACGCAACCTCGACCTGTTCGCGCGCCGGGGATTGGTGCGCGAGGTCACGGGACAAGGCCGTTACCGGGTCTGGACGGCTGCGGTGTGAGCCGTTTTCCGATCCGGAAAACGGCCCGGAAAACGTGTCGTTTTCCGGCCCCCCTCTCAGCCGTTTGCGCGCAAACCTCTGGGAGCCTGACCGAAGCGGGCGCGAAAGGCGCGGGTCAGGGCGCTGGCATTGTCATAGCCGCAGCGGGTCGCGATCTCGGAGACCGGCAGGTCTGTCTCGGTCACCAGCTTGTGCGCCAGGTTCAGGCGCAACCGGCGATAGACCGTTTGCGGCGTCGCGTCGAAGGCCGCGCGCATCCGGGTTTCCAGCGTCTTTTGCGTACAGCCCGCGCGCCGGGCGATCTCGGCGATGGGCAGGGGCTGTTCCAGCGTGTCCTGCATCACCATCACCGCCCGGTTCACCTGCCGGGTGCCGCCCCCGGCGGGGGCGGCATGGGAACGCGCCGAATCCCGTGTCATGAACAGCTGCGCCACCTCCAGCGCCAGCAACTGGCCGTGGTCGCGCCCGATCAGGTGCAGGATCAGGTCAAAGGCCGCCATCGCCCCGGAACAGGTGATGCGCGGCCCGTCCAGAACGAAGCGTTCGCGCAGGGTCTCGACCTGGGGAAAGGTCTCGGCAAAGCGGGTCAGCTCCTCCCAGTGGATGGTGGCCCGGTGTCCGTCCAGCAGCCCCGCCCGCGCCAGCAGCCAGCTGCCGGTATCGAGCCCGGCCAGCACCGGATAGCGCCGCGCCGCCGCCCGCAGCGCGCGCTGGGTGGCCCAGCCCTCGAGGTCGCGAAACCCATAGGAGGGCATCACCAGCAGCATCGCGCCCCGGCCCGCATCCAGCCGGTCATGCGGCGCCACCTGCAGACCCGACGAACTGTGCACCGCTGCCCCGTCCGGGGTCAGGAACCGCCAGGCATAGAGCGGCTGGCGCGACAGCATGTTGGCGGCGCGCATCGGTTCGACCGTGTTGGCCAGGCAGTGGTTCGAGAAATTGTCGAACAACAGCACATCGTAAACCTGAGTCTGTACCGAAGTATTTGTCCGATCTTGCATGATGAATGACTAACCCTGCACGATAGCGGCGCGCAAGCCGGGATTTCCTGTTTCAAACCGCAACAGGAGCCCGTGCCATGCATTTCGGATTGAGCGAAGAGCAGGAGATGATCGTCTCTACCGTTCGCAGCTTTGTGGAGAAGGAGATCTATCCCCACGAGGATTTGGTGGAGCGCACCGGCGAGGTGCCCAAGGAGATCGCCGACGAGATCAAGCGCAAGACGATCGAGCTGGGCTTTTATGCCTGCAACTTTCCCGAGGAGGTGGGTGGCGCGGGCCTGTCGCATCTGGAATTCGCACTTGTCGAGCGGGAATTGGGGCGGGGTTCGATGGCGCTCAACCATTTCTTCGGGCGGCCGCAGAACATCCTGATGGCCTGCGAGGGCGAGCAGCGCGAGCGCTATCTGTTGCCCGCAGTCCGCGGCGAGCGGATGGATGCGCTGGCGATGACCGAACCCGGTGCCGGGTCGGATGTGCGGGGGATGAAATGTTCGGCCGTGCGCGATGGCGGCGATTGGGTCGTGAACGGGACCAAGCATTTCATCTCGGGCGCCGATCATGCCGATTTCATCATCGTCTTCATCGCGACCGGCGAGGACATGACACCCAAGGGACCAAAGAAACGCATCACGGCGTTTCTGGTCGACCGGGGCACGCCCGGTTTCACCATCCGCGATGGATACCGCTCGGTCAGCCACCGGGGCTACAAGAACATGGTGCTGGAATTCGACGATTGCCGCCTGCCGGATGCGCAGGTTCTGGGCGAGGTCGATGGCGGGTTCGCGGTGATGAACGAATGGCTCTATGCCACCCGGATCACCGTGGCCACCATGAGCGTGGGTCGCGCGCGGCGGGTGTTCGACTATGCGCTGAACTATGCGGCAGAGCGGGAACAGTTCGGGCAGGCCATCGGCAAGTTCCAGGGCGTCAGCTTTCAGATCGCCGACATGATCACCGAGATCGACGCCGCCGACTGGCTGACCCTGGCCGCCGCCTGGCGTCTGGATCAGGGTCTGCCCGCCAATCGCGAGATCGCCAGCGCCAAGGTCTATGCCAGCGAGATGCTGGCGCGGGTCACCGACGCCACGCTGCAGATTTTTGGTGGCATGGGGCTGATGGACGATTTCCCGATCGAGCGGTTCTGGCGCGATGCGCGGGTCGAGCGGATCTGGGACGGCACCAGCGAGATCCAGCGCCATATCATCAGCCGCGACCTGCTGCGTCCGCTGGGGGCGTGATGGCGCGCGGTCGCGTTCGCGCTGAAGCGCGACGCCTCCGGCGGGAGTATTTTCGGCAAAGTGAAAGGGCAGGGGGCCTGTCATGAGCAAGGGCTTGTCGCGCATGTTTCAGCCGCGCTCGATCGCGGTGATCGGGGGCGGCGCCTGGTGTCGTCAGGTGATCGTGCAGTGCCGGCGCATGGGTTACGGCGGTGCCATCTGGCCGGTGCATCCCAAGGCGGCGGAGGTCGAGGGATATCCGGCCTTTGCCCGGCTGGAGGATCTGCCGGGCGCGCCCGATGCGGCCTTTATCGGCATCAACCGGCATGCCACCGTCGAGGCGGTGGCGCTGCTCTCGGCCATGGGGGCGGGCGGGGCGGTCTGTTTCGCCAGCGGGTTTTCCGAGGCGCTGGCCGAGGACGAGACCGGGAGCGAGTTGCAGGCCGCGCTGGTGGCGGCGGCGGGTGACATGCCGATCCTGGGCCCCAATTGCTATGGCTTCGTCAATGCGCTCGATGGGGCGCTACTCTGGCCCGATCAGCACGGGTGCAGCCGGGTCGAACGCGGTGTGGCCATCCTGACTCAAAGTTCGAACATCGCGATCAACCTGACCATGCAGCAGCGCGGCCTGCCCATCGCCTATGTGGTGACCTGCGGGAACATGGCGCAGACCGGTCAGGCGCGGATTGCCATGGGGTTGCTGGACGACCCCCGGGTGACCGCCATCGGGTTGCATATCGAGGGGTTCGGCGATCTGCGCGACTGGGAGGCGCTGGCGGCCAAGGCCCATGCGCGGGGCGTGCCGCTGGTGGCGCTGAAGGTCGGGGCCTCGGAACAGGCGCGGCAGGCGACGGTGTCGCATACGGCGTCCCTGGCGGGCAGCGATGCGGGGGCGCAGGCGCTGCTGGACCGTCTGGGCATCCCGCGCCTGCGGGCGCTGCCCGACCTGCTGGAGACGCTGAAACTGTTGCATTGCTGCGGGCCGCTTGCCGGGCTGGGCATTGCCTCGATCAGCTGTTCGGGGGGCGAGGCAAGCCTGATCGCCGATATGGCCGAGGGCGGCGGGCTGCGCTTTCCACCGCTGAGCGGGGACCAGCGGGTGCGCTTGCGCGCGGCGCTGGGGCCGATGGTGGCGCTGAGCAATCCGCTGGATTACCACACCTATATCTGGCGCGACACCGATGCGATGGCGGCGGCCTGGTCCGGGATGACCGGTGAGGGCATCGCCTTGACCGTTTCGATTGTCGATTATCCGGTGACCGATGCCAGCGACTGGGCCTGCGCCACCCAGGCGGCGCTGCGGGTGCGGGCCGAGACCGGGGCGCCCTTTGCCGTGGTGGCAACGCTGCCGGAACTGATGCCGCCGGATGTGGCGGCCGAGCTGATGGCGGGCGGCGTGGTGCCCCTGATGGGCCTGCGCGAGGCGCTGGCGGCGGCCGAGGCGGCGGCCAGCCTGCGCGCGCCCGATCCGGTGCCGCTGTGCCTGCCGGGGTTGGGCGCGGCGGAGCGGTTGCTGGACGAGGGTGCGGCCAAGGCGGCGCTGGCGGCGCATGGGCTGGCGGTGCCGCGCAACCGGACCGCGCGCGCTGACGGGATAGCGCAGGCAGTGGAGGGGATGCGCGGGCCCTTTGCGGTCAAAGGCGTCGGGTTGGCGCATAAATCGGACCATGGCGCGGTACGGCTGGGCGTGGCGGCGGCGGATGTCGCGCGTGTTGCATCCGAGATCGGCACACCCGAGGTGCTGGTCGAGGAGATGGTGAGCGACACGGTGGCCGAGTTGCTGGTAGGCGTCGTCCGCGACCCGGCACACGGGTTTGTTTTGACGCTGGGCGCGGGCGGGGTGCTGACCGAGTTGATGCGGGATACCGTGTCGCTGCTGGTGCCTGCCGCGCCCGAGGCTATCCGCGCCGGGCTGGAGCAGCTGCGCATCGCGCCCCTGCTGGCGGGCTATCGCGGCAAGCCGGGGGCCAATATGGACGCGATCCTGGAGGCTGTCGCGGCGGTGCAGGACTATGTGCTTGCCCATGCCGAAACACTGGGCGAGGTTGAGATCAACCCGCTCCTTGCCACGCCGGACCGGGCGGTGGCGGTAGATGCACTGATCAGAAAGGGCTGACCGATGACCCCCATCAAGACGCGCCGTGACGGCGCCATTTTCGAGGTGACGCTGGACCGGCCGAAGGCCAATGCGATCGACCTGGCCACCAGCCGGATCATGGGCGAGGTGTTCCGCGAGTTCCGCGACGACCCCGAATTGCGGGTGGCGATTCTGACCGGCGGCGGCGAGAAGTTCTTTTGCCCCGGCTGGGATCTGAAGGCGGCGGCTGATGGCGATGCGGTGGATGGGGATTATGGCGTCGGCGGTTTCGGCGGTTTGCAGGAGCTGCGCGACATGAACAAGCCGGTGATTGCCGCCGTCAACGGCATCGCCTGCGGCGGCGGGCTGGAACTGGCGCTGTCGGCGGACATGATCATCGCCGCCGATCACGCCACGTTCGCGCTGCCCGAGATTCGCTCGGGCACGGTGGCCGATGCGGCCAGCGTGAAGCTGCCCAAGCGCATCCCCTATCACATCGCGATGGAGCTGTTGCTGACCGGGCGCTGGTTCGATGCCGAGGAGGCGCATCGCTGGGGGCTGGTGAACGAGATTGTGCCGGGCGCGCAGCTGATGGACCGCGCCTGGGAACTGGCGCGCCTGCTGGCCAGTGGCCCGCCGCTTGTCTATGCCGCGATCAAGGAGATCGTGCGCGAGGCCGAGGATGCCAAGTTCCAGGACACGATGAACAAGATCACCAAACGGCAGTTGCGCACTGTGGATGTGCTCTATTCGTCCGAGGACCAGCTGGAGGGCGCCCGCGCCTTTGCCGAGAAGCGCGATCCGGTCTGGAAAGGGTGCTGAGGGGCAGGAAACGAAAGTGAGGAGGCGCCTTTTCGGCGCCGTATCATGTACGATATCCCGGGTCTAACCTAGGCGCGGAAAAACGGCGGTTTTCTTCACAGTACTGTAAACGAAACTGGTGTCGATCGAGGCGATGCCGCCGATGGGGTGGATGCGGGTGCGGATGAACTGTTCGTAAGCGTCCAGTCCCGACACCACCACCCGCAGCTGGTAATCCATCGCGCCGGTCATGATGTGGCATTCCAACACTTCGTCGATCTGGCGCACGCGGGTTTCGAACCGCTGCACGTCCTCCTGATTGTGGCGTTCCAGCCGGATGCGGACAAAGACGGTGATCGGCAACCCATAGGCGGCCGGATCCACATCGACGGCAAACCCCCGGATGGCGCCGCTCTTTTCAAGATTGCGCAGGCGGCGCAGGCAGGGCGAGGGCGAGAGACTCACCTTTTCGGCCAGATCCTGGTTGGTCATGCGCCCGTCCTGTTGCAGGGCGCGGATGATCTGGCGATCTTTGCTATCCATTTTCGTCTTTCTTGGCAGAAACTGCCAATAATGAATATCAAATTGGCAGGAATAGCAATCTCATCGCTGTTTGGCTTGGCTATCCTGACCGCAACACCAGATCAGGAGATCCCGCCATGACCCATGCCAAGGGCTTTGCCAGCCGCGCCATCCACCACGCCTATGACCCGCTGGACCACGAGGGCGCGCTGACGCCGCCCTTGCATCTGACCTCGACCTTTGCCTTCGAGACCGCCGAGGCCGGGGGCGAGATGTTCGCGGGCGAGCGCCAGGGACATATCTATTCGCGCATCTCGAACCCGACGCTCGACCTGCTGGAACAGCGTATCGCCACGCTCGAAGGGGCCGAGGCGGGGTTGGCGCTATCCTCGGGCATGGGCGCGATTACCGCCGTTCTGTGGACGCTGCTGTCGCCGGGGGATGAGGTGATCGTGGACAAGACGCTCTATGGCTGCACCTTCTCTTACATGCGGCATGGGCTGGCGAAATGGGGGGTGACCATCACCCATGTGGACCTGACCGACCCCGAGAACCTGAAAACCGCGATCAGCGACAAGACCCGCGTGGTCTATTTCGAAACGCCCGCCAACCCGAACATGCGGCTGGTCGATATCGCGACGGTGAGCGAGATCGCGCATGGCGCCGGTGCCTCGGTCGTGGTCGACAATACCTATGCCACGCCCTATCTGACCCGGCCCATCGAGATGGGCGCTGATATCGTGCTGCATTCGGCCACCAAATATCTGGGCGGTCATGGCGATGTCGTGGCGGGCCTTGTGGTGGGCGGTGCCGAGCAGATCGCAGAGATCCGCCTCTATGGCATGAAGGACATGACCGGCGCCGTCATGGCCCCGTTCAACGCGATGCTGATCCTGCGCGGGCTGAAAACGCTGGCGCTGCGGATGGACCGGCATTGCGCCTCGGCCCAGGTGGTGGCCGAATGGCTGGCCGCGCATCCGGCGGTGGGCGAGGTCTATTTCCCCGGTCTGCCCTCCTTTGACCAGCACGCGCTGGCAAACCGGCAGATGGCCCAGCCCGGCGCGATGATCGCGTTCGAGCTCAAGGGCGGCATGGATGCGGGCCGGGCGATGATGAACCGTCTGAACATGATCGCGCGGGCGGTGTCGCTGGGTGATGCCGAGACGCTGATCCAGCATCCCGCCTCGATGACCCATTCCACCTATATGCCCGAGGAGCGGGCCGAACATGGCATCAGCGACGGGCTGGTCCGGCTGTCGGTCGGTCTGGAAGAGGTCGAGGACATTCTGGCCGATCTGGCGCAGTCGCTGGACGCGCCCCAGGTTCAGGCCGCCGCCTGAGGGCGGTGGCGGCCGCGTGCCTCGGGGAGGGGCGCGCGGCCCCCGGATACCCCTGACCGGACCGATGCGCGGGGCAAACCCGGCGTTGAAACCCCGCGCGACCGGGGCAGGGAAATGATAGACTTCGCCGGGCGGGTCTGATCCCGCATTGCAAGGAGAGCGCCGATGAGCACGCCGCAGGACCTTAGCCACCTCAAGACCATCGAACAGCGCATCCTGTGGCTGTCGCACTGGATGATCCATCACGCCAATCACATCCGCCCCAAGGTGGACGGGATCAAGATCGGCGGGCATCAGGCCAGCTCGGCCTCGATGGTGTCGATCATGACCGCGCTCTATTTCAGCGCGCTGAGGCCCGAGGACCGGGTGGCGGTGAAACCCCATGCCAGCCCGGTGTTCCATGCCATCCAGTACCTGATGGGCAATCTGGACCGCGCGCGGATGGAGAATTTCCGTGGTTATGGCGGGGTGCAATCCTATCCCAGCCGCACCAAGGATGTGGATGACGTCGATTTCTCGACCGGTTCGGTGGGGCTGGGCGTTGCGGTCACCGCCTTCGCTTCTCTGGTGCAGGATTACATTGCCGCAAAGGACTGGGGGCAGGGGGCACCCATGGGCCGGATGGTGGCGCTGGTGGGCGATGCCGAGCTGGACGAGGGCAATGTTTACGAGACCCTGCAAGAGGGGTGGAAGAACGACCTGCGCAATTGCTGGTGGATCATCGACTATAACCGCCAGTCGCTGGACGGGATCGTGCGCGAGGGTCTGTTCGAACGAGTCGAGAAGATTTTCGACGCCTTCGGCTGGGACGTGGTGCGGATCAAATATGGCGCGCTGCAACGGGCGGCATTTGCCGAACCGGGCGGTGACAAGCTGCGCGACTGGATCGACGCCTGCCCGAACCAGCAATATTCGGCGCTGACCTTCATGGGCGGCGCGGTCTGGCGCAAACGGTTGATGGAGGATCTGGGCGATCAGGGCGACGTTTTCGCCTTGCTTGACCGGCGCAGCGATGAGGAACTGGCCGAGTTGATGGAAAATCTCGGCGGCAATTGCGTGGCCACCATGGCCGAGACCTTTGCCGGCATCGACCATGACCGCCCCACCTGTTTCCTGGCCTATACGGTCAAGGGCTGGGGCACGCCCATCGCGGGCCACAAGGACAATCATGGCGGGCTGATGAACAAGACCCAGTTTGCCGCCTGGCAGGCCCATATGGGCGTGCCCGAGGGGCAGGAATGGGAGCCGCTGGCCACCGTCGCCGACCCCGGTGCGCTGCGCGCCTTTCTGGACGGTGTGCCGTTTTTCGCCAAGGGGCGGCGGCGGTTCTCCGATGCCCGCCTTGCGGTGCCGGGGATCGAGATTGCGAGCGACCGCGAGATTTCGACCCAGGCGGCCTTTGGCAAGGTGCTGGACGATCTCAGCAAGGGCGACAGCGAGCTGGCGGCGCGCATCGTCACCACCTCGCCCGATGTGACTGGCACCACCAACCTCGGCCCGTGGGTGAACCGGCGCAAGCTGTTCGCGCGCAAGGATCAGGCTGACGCGTTTATCGAGCACAAGATCCCCTCGACCGCGAAATGGGAGTTCACGCCCAAGGGCCAGCATATCGAGCTGGGCATCGCCGAGATGAACCTGATGCTGCTGTTGGGGGCGGCGGGGCTGAGCCATTCGCTGTTCGGCAAGCGGCTGATCCCGGTCGGTACGGTCTATGACCCGTTTGTGGCGCGCGGCCTCGATGCGCTGAACTATGCCTGCTATCAGGATGCGCGGTTTCTGCTGGTGGGCACGCCCTCGGGCGTGACGCTCGCGCCCGAAGGGGGGGCGCATCAATCCATCGGCTCGCCGCTCATCGGGATGAGCCAGGACGGGTTGGCCGCGTTCGAACCCGCATTCGCCGACGAGCTGGCGGTGATCATGGAATGGGCGTTTGACTATCTGCAACGCGATGGCGAGGGCGACCCGGACGAGCGCACCTGGCTGCGCGACGAGACCGGGGGCAGCGTCTATCTCAGGCTCTCGACCAATCCGATCGAGCAGCCGGGCAAGCGGGGGGATGACGCCTTTCGACAAGGCGCCATAGACGGCGCCTATTGGTTGCGCAAGCCCGGGCCCAATGCCGAGGTAGTGATTGCGTATCAGGGCGCGGTGGCGCCCGAGGCGATCCGCGCCGCCGGCCTGCTGGGCGAGGCACGGCGCGATGTCGGTGTGCTGGCGGTGACGTCGGCGGACCGGCTGAACGCCGGTTGGACCGCCGCGCAGCGGGCGCGGGCACGCGGCAACCCGGCGGCGCTGTCGCATATCGAACGGCTGATGGGCGAATTGCCACCGCATTGCCATCTGGTGACGGTGATCGACGGGCATCCGGCAACGCTGGGCTGGCTGGGATCGGTGGCCGGGCACCGGACCATCCCGCTGGGGGTCGAGCATTTCGGCCAGACCGGCACCATCGGCGATCTCTACCGCCATTTCGGCATCGACGCAGGCGCGATTGTCGGGCGGGTCGAGGGGCTGACGGCCGGTCGTCCGGGGCAACCGGCGCGGCTGGTCGGATAGGGCTTGCGCCCGCCTGCCGGAGAGTGGTTAACCTGTTATGTGCACCGGCGTGGGTCAAGGGGGCAGGGATTTAAGGAAATCCCTGCTCACAGGATTTCACTTGAAATCCTGTGCCACCGCGCCGCCTGACCCTGGTGCGAGGAGGAGGCCATGCCGCATTTCATCGTCGAATATTCCGGCAATCTCGAGGACGCGCTGGATATCGGTGCGCTTTGCGAGGTGATCCGCGCCACCGCCGCGGGGATCGACACCTTTCCCATGCCGGGCATCCGGGTGCGCGCCCTTCGCGCCGATCACTGGGCTATTGCCGATGGTGACCCCAAGCACGGGTTCATCGACATTTCGATCCGCCTGCGCGCGGGCCGCGCGCCCGAGGTGAAACAGGCCGCTGCCAACGAGATCTTTGAAGCGGTCCGCGCCTTTGTTGCCCCGGTCATGGCACAGCGCTCGCTGGCCCTGTCGCTGGAAATGCGCGATATCGACCCGGACCTGTCGCCCAAGACCGGCTCGATCCGCGATCACCTCTGAACCCGGTTCAGAGATTGCCCTAGCCCCTCTGCCCGTTCCGCTGTAATTGCCGGGGATGGACAAGACGCAAAGCTATGACATTTTCCTGATGGCGCCGCCGGGGCTGGAACAGCCTCTGGCCGAAGAGGCAGCCGCCTGCGGTTTTGCCGAACCGCGCGTGGTGCCGGGCGGGGTCGAGACGCGCGGGCCCTGGTCCGAAGTGATGCGCGCCAATCTGGTCTTGCGCGGTGCGGGCCGGGTGCTGGTGCGGATTGGCGGCTTTCCGGCGGTGCATCTGGCGCAGCTCGACAAGCGGGCGCGCAAGTTTGCCTGGGGCGATTTCCTGCGCGCGGATGTGCCTGTTCGGGTCGAAGCGGTCAGCCGAAAGTCCAAGATCTATCATGCGGGCGCCGCCAAGCAGCGCGTCGAACGCGCCCTTGCCGAGGAACTGGGCGCCCCCATCTCGGATGAGGCCGATATTCGCCTGATGCTGCGGATCGAGCGCGATTTCTGCACCTTTTCCATCGACACCTCGGGCGAGGCGCTGCACAAGCGCGGCCACAAGGAGGCGGTGGGCAAGGCCCCCATGCGCGAGACCATGGCGGCGCTGTTCCTGCGCCAATGCGGGTTCGACGGGGTCGAGCCAGTGCTCGACCCGATGTGCGGCTCGGGCTCATTCGTGATCGAGGCGGCGGAATGGGCGGCCGGGCTGGCGCCGGGGCGCACGCGCAGCTTTGCCTTTGAACAGCTGGCGGGGTTCGATGCCGCCCGGTGGCAGGCGCTGCGCGCTGCGGCGGGCGAGGGTGGCAGGCCCGAGAGCCTGTATTGCGGTTCGGACCGCAACGCCGGCGCCATCGAGGCCAGCCGCGCCAATGCGACCCGCGCGGGCGTCAGCGATTTCTGCGCGTTTCATCAACGCCCGGTCAGCGATATCCGCCCGCCCGAGGGGCGGCCCGGACTGGTCATCGTCAACCCGCCCTATGGCGCGCGGATCGGCGATCAGGCGCGGTTGCGCGCGCTCTACGGCAGTCTGGGCAAGGTGCTGATGGAGCGTTTCAGCGGTTGGCGTGTCGGGCTGATCACCTCGGAGATGAGCCTGGCGCGGGCGACCCGGCTGCCGTTTCAGGCGCCCGGCCCGGTGGTCGATCATGGTGGCATCAAGGTGCGGCTTTACCAGTCGGCCCGGCTGCGCTGATAGCGCTGACAAAGCTGCTTGACGCGCGCGGGGACAAAAGGCAGATGCGTCGCGCGGGCAACCGGTCTAGTCTGACCCCAAGTCGCCCGAGACAGGAGAGACCCGTGGCCCACGAGGCGCAGAAAGCCATCGCGCGCAATTCGCTGCTGATCCGGTCGTTGCCGGAACAGCATGTGGACGCCTTGTTGAATCAGGCGGTCTGGCGCAGCTATGACCGGGGCGAGACGCTGTTCCTGCAAGAGGAAAAGGCGCAGGCGATCCATGTTGTGATCGACGGCTGGGTCAAGCTGTTCCGGATGACGCCGACCGGGTCCGAGGCGGTGGTGAGCGTGTTCACCCGGGGCGAAAGCTTTGGCGAGGCGGTGGCGCTGCGCAACATGCCCTATCCGGTCTCGGCCGAGGCGGTGACCCCCTGTCATGTGATGCATATCCCCAGCCCCGTCTTTGTCTCGCTGATGCGGCGCGACCCCGAGATCTGTATCTCGATCCTGGCCACCACGTTTGGCCATCTGCATTCGCTGGTGGCGCAGCTGGAACAGCTCAAGGCGCAGACCGGCGCGCAACGGGTGGCCGAGTTCCTGCTGGAACTGTGCGATTGCGAGCAGGGTCCTTGTGAGGTGACGCTGCCTTATGACAAGATGCTGATCGCAGGCCGTCTGGGCATGAAACCCGAAAGCCTGAGCCGCGCCTTCTCGCGGCTCAAGGCGGCGGGGGTGACTGTTCAGCGCAACCATGCCGATATCGAGGATGTGGCGATGTTGCGCGACTATGCCGAAAGCGATCCGGCCGATAGCTGGAGCAAGTCATGACGACCCGGTTGCAGGCGGTCCTGGCCGCCATCGACAGCGCCAACAGCGCCGATCCCCGGTTGGACGAGGGGCGGCCCGAGGCGCTGCTTTACGGCGAGCGAATGAGCGCCGAGTTGGTGCGGCTGGTGCCCGTTGCGCCGGATGTGTTGCAGATCGCGGCGCGGGGTCAGCATGTGGAGCGTTGGAAACTGGCGCGCGCCACATATCCCGAGGGCCGCGCCGGATACCTGGCCTGGCGCCGGGCGCAGGCGGTGCATCATGCCGAGGTGGTGAGTGGGCTGATGTCCGAGGCGGGATACGGCGCCGAAGAAATCGCGGCGGCGGGCCGGATGCTGCGCAAGGAAGGCATCAAGCGCGACGCGCTGGTGCAGGCGCTGGAGGATGTGATCTGTTTCGTCTTCCTGCGTTGGTATTTCGCACCCTTCGCGGCCAAGCACAGCCCGGAGAAGGTGCAGGACATCGTCGAAAAGACCGCGCGCAAGATGTCGGCGCCCGCGCGCGCGCGGGTACTGGAGGAATTCGACCTGCCCGCTGATCTGGCCGCCGCTTTCACGGGCTGAGCCGGGCCTCAGCCGTAGCGCGCCGCGCTGGCCAGAGCGGCCTGCATCTCTTCGACCAGACGTTGCATCAGCTCGGCCGCCGACAGGCGCCGCGCCAGACCCAGCCCCTGACCGGCCCAGAGTGACAGGAAATCCGGGTTCTGCTGCTTGGCGGCCTCGGCGCGCAGGGCGCGGGTCAGCGCGTTCTGATAGGGAAAGTCGAGCAACCGGTCGGGCGTGGCCTCGCCATCGGCGATGACACGGTTGCGGATGCCGCGTGCGGGGCGCCCGGAGAAGGCGCGGGTGAGGGTGGTATCGGTTTCTTTGGCGGTCAGGATCGCCTGTTTATGCGCCTCTGGGATACCCGCCTCGGTCGTGGTCAGAAAGGCGGTGCCGATCTGTGCCGCGCTTGCCCCCAGCGCCAGCGCGGCGGCGATGCCGCGCCCGTCGGTGATGCCGCCCGAGGCGACCACCGGCACGCCGACAGCCGAGACCACTTGCGGCACCAGCGCCATGGTGCCCACCATCGCACGGGTCAGATCGGCGCCGAACCCGGCCCGGTGGCCGCCCGCCTCGGCGCCCTGCGCGATCACCGCGTCGACGCCCGCCGCCTCGAGCGCCTGCGCCTCGGTAACGCTGGTGGCGGTGCCCATCACCAGCATGCCGCGCTGCCGGGCGCGGTCGATGACATGGTCGGGCATGATGCCGAAGGCAAAGCTGAAGACCGAGGCGCCGCTGTCCAGCACCTGCTCCACCTGCGCCTCGAAATCGAACTCGGCCCCGTTGATCGTTCCGGGCGGGGTGATCCCCAGCGCCTGGTAATGCGGACGAACGAAATCGAGCGCGGGGCCTGGATCGGCGGGAAAGGGTGGCGGATCGAGCGGCGCGAACAGGTTGACGGCAAAGCCCGCATTGCTGCCCTCGCGCACGCGGGCGGCATTGGCGGTGATCCGGTCGGGTTGCAGATAGGACACCCCCATGCTGCCCAGCCCGCCGGCCTTACCCACCGCCATCACCATCTCGGGCGTGTCGCCGCCACCGGCCATCGGCGCCTGGATGATCGGATGGTCGAGCGCCAGACGCTCCATCAAGCTGTTTCGGTACATGTCGGACCCTGCCTTGCTGGTGTTGCCCTGATACTAGGCCCGATTGTCGCCGGAACCCAATGAAGAGCTGCGATCGGAGCTATCGGGGATCGAGATATCATTGGCATGAAACGGCGGCTGCGCTATCTTTGTTTAGAATGCTACGGGTCATGATCAATCTGGAAAAGTGAACGCATGGATATTGCCGATCTCCGTTTCTTCGACTGTGTGGCGCGCGTGGGGAACATGAACCGCGCGGCGGCCGAGCTGAACACGGTGCAGTCGAATGTCACCACCCGCATCCGCAATCTGGAACATGATCTGGGGGTGGTGCTGTTTCATCGCCACAGCCGTGGGGTTGCGGTGACGGCGGCGGGCGAGGTTCTGTTGCCCTATGCGCGTCAGGTCATGACCCTGCTGGGTGATGCCCGCAAGGCGGTGACCCAGGATGGCGCGCCCGAGGGGCCGCTGAACCTGGGGGCGCTGGAAACGGTGCTGGCGCTGCATCTGGCGCCGGTCCTGTCCGAGTTCGCCGGGGCGCATCCGGCGGTGGACCTGTCGATCCAGACCGGCACCAGCCGCGAACTGGTCGAGATGGTGCTGGCCCATGGGGTCGAGGGGGCGCTGGTCTGCGGGCCGGTGGCGCATCCCGATCTTGAGGCAACGCCGGTGTTTCGCGAGGATTTGTGCATCGTGGCCCGGCGCGACGGGCGCAGCCTGGGTCAGGTTCTGGGCGCGCCGGGGGTGCGCCAGCTGGTGCTGCGGCTGGGCTGTTCCTATCGTCAGCGGCTGGAGGATGTGCTGGCGCGGCGCGGAGTGGTGGGGGTGCGGACGCTGGAATTCGGCACGCTCGACGCCATTCGCGCGGGTGTTGCGGCGGGGGTCGGGATTACCCTGATGCCGCGCCGGCTGGTTACCCGTGTCTGGGGCGAGGCGGGGCTGGCCCTGCACCCGCTGGAGCCGGGCGAGGCCGAGGTGACCACCGATTTCATCCGCCGCAAGTCCGCCTATGTCTCGCCCGCGCAACGGGCGTTTCTGGAGGCGCTGACCCGAGATCCGCCGATCCGCATGGCGGGCTGAGGGCGTCTGTGGTGTCAACCCGATGGATCGGGGCGCTGCGGTGACATTGGGGCCGGACCCGGCGTCGGAACAGCACGGCAGCCCGGAGGCGCTCGGTGAAGATGCCTGAGCAGAGGTGTTTGGCGCGCTGGACAGGGCCTGGGTCGAACGGGATGAATGTCACCAGGCGGGCAAGTTTGGAACCTGTTTCGAGCGGGTGCAGCAGGGTGCGATCCCAAGCGAGTTGGTGGCGCTGCGCGGCACCGAGGCGGGCGAAAGGGGCAGGGTATGAATGGATGTGATCGACAACGGGTCTGGCATTGCCGAGCCCGTGGGCAAGCACGCTCGGTCCGCCCTGACGGGCGTCCTCGCAGCGATTGGTTCGCGTTTCGCGATGCGGTTCCGCCCGGGCCTCCTGGGCGCCGGGGACGGCCCGGCAGTCATGCGCGATAGGTCTGGATGATCAGGTGCTGGGCGGCGCATGACGTCACCCTCACCAATGCTATCTTCCCAGATGCACCAGCTCCGGTTGGCGATGGACCAATGGCTGCATCGCGCCCATCGCCACCGCCCCCACATCAATCCCCGACGCAGCAGGACCGGACCTGGATGGTTGCGCCGGAACGTATCTACCCGCCGGTCGGCAGTTTGCTCGCGACATCGGATCCTGTGGCGGCCTGCGCCACTCCAATTGCGCGCATGCAAAAGCGACAGGCATGCGCCGCGCACATGGCCGCAATCGCAAAATGGCGGATGTCATGGAGGTCCGGCCCACCTATGTGACGGCGATCATTCAACGCGGCGCCGCCGCCCATGGACCCCAGTCAGATCATGAACCAGTTCGACCTTTCCCACCTGCGCCAGGCGCAGCTCGACACCATCCAGCGTGAGGCCTCCCGTTTGCGCGCTCAGGCGCTGCGCGATGGCATGGCCACACTACGACAGACCCTGGTGCGCCTGTTCGTGCCAGCCTGGCCAGCCTCCAGCCGCCAACCGGCACGTTAACGCACCACCTTTGCCCATTCACTTTGCCGCAAATACTCCGGGGGAGTCACCGCAGGTGGCGGGGGCAGCGCCCCCTGCCGTGCTCAGCCCAATGCGGCAAAGCCCGCGTCCAGCGCCGACAGGATGTCCGCGACATCCTGAGCACTCAACACCAGCGGCGGCGACAGGATGATATTGGGGCCCGAGATCCGCAGCATCACCCCGGCCCTGTACGCCGTCTCGTAGACGGTGTTCATCGTGGCGGCGTTGGCGGGGGCCTTGCTGGCGCGGTCGGTGACCACCTCGAGTGCCGCCATCAGACCATGACCGCCGCGTACATCGCCGATCATTTCGTGTTTCGCGGCCAGCGCTTGCAGGCCGGAATACAGCTCGGCCCCGCGCGCGGCGGCATTGCTGGCGACATCCGCTTTCAGTGTTTCCTTCAGGCAGACCACCGCCGCAGCCGCGCCCACCGGGTGGCCGGAATAGGTATAGCCGTGGCTGATCGCGCCCTTGCCGCTGGTATCGCCCTCGAACACCTCGGTCATCCGCGCGCCGATCAGCACCGCGCCAAATGGGAAATAGCCGTTGGTGATCGCCTTGGCGGTGCACATCATGTCCGGCTGCACCCCCCACAGGCGCGACCCCGACCAGGCGCCGGTGCGGCCGAATGCGGTGATCACCTCGTCGGCGATCAGCAGGATGCCGTTGCGGTCGCAAATCTCGCGCACCATCGGCATGAAGCTTTCATGCGGCGGGATCACCCCGCCCGCGCCCAGGATCGGCTCCATGATGAAGGCGGCGATGGTCTCGGCCCCCTGAAAGGCGATCTCGTCCTCCAGCGCCTGCGCGCACAGCTGCGCCAGCCGCGCTGGGTCGGTCTCGTTGAACGGGTTGCGATAGGTATAGGGGGCGGGAATATGGAAACAGCCCGGCAGCAGCGGTTCGTAATCGGTGCGGAACTTGTTGTTGCCATTGACCGAGGCGCCGCCGAAATGGGTGCCGTGATAGCCTTTTTTCAGCGACAGGAACTTGGTGCGCTGGGGCTGTCCGCGCAGCTTGTGATACTGCCGCGCCAGCCGCAGCGCGGTCTCGACACTGTCCGAACCGCCCGAGGTATAGAACGCGCGCTGGATGCCTTCGGGGGCGAAGAAGTCGCACAGGTCATAGGCCAGTTCGATGGCGGCATCGTTGGTGGTGCCGCGGAAGGTCGAGTAATAGGGCAGGCTGTCGAGCTGCCCGGCAATCGCCTGTTTCACCGCGTCGTTGGAATAGCCCAGGTTGACATTCCACAGCCCGCCGACCGCGTCGATCGTCTCGTGCCCGTCGATATCGCGGATGCGGACACCGGAGGCACCGGTGATGATCTTGGGCGGATTGGCCTGGGCATCGGCGGGATGAGTCATCGGCTGCCAGAACTGGCGGGCGTTGTTCTCCTTGATGAAATTGGCGGTTTTCATCGGGTCCTCTCCCTCGTGTCGCGGCAGGTCTCTTTGGCTCATGCTTGACACAGGGATTTCTCTATGACAAGCATTTTATGAAACGATGGTTTGAATAATGAACCGATTGGGATGGAGGACCCCGGCCATGGATCAGGCAGCTATCGACGCCCTGCGAACCCGCGTGATCCCGCCGCGCGGCCATGTGATCGGTGGCAGGGTCGAGACTGGGGGCGAGACGCTTGACGTGATCTCGCCCATCGACGGGAGCGTTCTGACGCAGATCGCGCGGGGCGGTCCTCGCGAGGTTGAACGGGCTACGGCCGCCGCGCGCCATGCGTTCAACACCCGTGTCTGGGCGGGGCAACCGCCCGCCGCCCGCAAGAAGGTGCTGACCCGCCTGGCCGAGCTGATCGAGGGTGAGGCGCTGGACCTTGCGGTGCAGGGGGTGCGCGACAACGGCACCGAGATCTCGATGGCCTTCAAGGCCGAAAGCGGCTCGGCCGCCGGGACCTTTCGTTACTACGCCGAGGCGCTGGACAAGGTCTATGGCGAGATCGCGCCAACGGGGGGCGATATCCTCGGCCTCGTGCACAAGGAACCCGTGGGGGTGGTGGGCGCCATCCTGCCGTGGAATTTCCCCCTGATGATCGGCGCGTGGAAGATCGCGCCGGCGCTGGCCATGGGCAATTCCATCGTGGTCAAACCGGCCGAAAGCGCCTCGCTCTCGATCCTGCGTCTGGCGGAACTGGCGCTGGAGGCGGGGCTGCCCGAGGGTGTGTTCAACGTGGTCACCGGCAAGGGATCCGAAGTTGGCGAGGCGATGGGCCTGTCGATGGAGATCGACATTCTGGTCTTTACCGGCTCGGGCGCGGTCGGGCGGCGGTTGTTGGAGTACTCCGCCCGTTCGAACCTGAAACGCTGTTACCTTGAGCTGGGCGGCAAGTCGCCCAATGTGGTCTTTGGTGATGTGGCCGATCTGGATCATGCGGCCAAGGTTTCGGCGGCGGGCATTTTTCGCAATTCGGGGCAGGTCTGTGTCGCGGGTTCGCGTCTGATCGTCGAACGGTCGATCCATGACGAATTCGTCGATGCGCTCTGCCGCCATGCCAGCGCGCTGAGGGTGGGCGACCCGCTCGATCTGGGCTCGACCGTGGGGGCGGTGCATTCGGCGGCGCAGCTGGAGCAGAACCTGCGCTTTGTCGAGACCGCCTTGGCCGAGGGCGCCGATTGCGCGCTCGGCGGCCAGCGCATTCTGGAGGAGACGGGCGGATATTACATGCAGCCCACGGTGATGACCGGTGTGTCGCGCGACGCGACGCTGAACCAGCAGGAGGTGTTTGGCCCGGTGCTGGCGGTCAGCGCCTTCGACACCGAGGCAGAGGCGGTCGATCTGGCCAATTCCACCGTCTATGGTCTGGCTTCGGGTCTGTGGACCTCGGACCTCAGCCGCGCGCATCGGATGGTGCGCGCCATCCGCGCCGGTGTGGTGCATGTGAACACCTATGGCGGTTCTGACGGCACCGTGCCTTTGGGCGGCGTCGGCCAGTCGGGCAACGGCCATGACAAGAGCCTGCATGCGCTCGATAAATACGTGGACCTGAAAACCGCCTGGATGCAACTCTGACGGCGGCCAGAGGGAGGAGAGGCAGAGATGAGTGACAAGACGATCCTGATCGCGGGCACCTATGACACCAAGGATGACGAGCTGAATTATCTGGCTGGCGTGATCAGGGGGCAGGGGGGCGGCGTGCTGTCGATGGATGTCAGCGTGCTGGGCGATCCGTCCCGGCCCACGGATGTCTCGAAGCATGAGGTGGCCGAGGCGGGGGGCAGTTCGATACAGGCGGCCATCGACAGTGGTGACGAGAATGCCGCCATGCAGATCATGGCGCGTGGCGCGGCGGCCAAGGCGCTGGAGCTGTATCTTGCTGGCCGCATCCACGGGGCGATCGTGCTGGGCGGCACCATGGGCACCGATCTGGCGCTGGACCTGTGCGCCGCATTGCCGCTTGGGGTACCGAAATACATCGTCTCGACCGTGTCGTTCTCGCCCCTGCTGCCGCCCGAGCGGATCCCGGCGGATGTGCAGATGATCCTCTGGGCCGGGGGGCTCTACGGGTTGAATTCGATCTGCAAGGCCTCGCTCAGCCAGGCGGCTGGGGCGGTGCTGGGAGCAGCGCGCGCGGTCGAGGCCCCGGTTCGCGCCCGGCCGCTGATCGGCATGACCAGCTTTGGCAAGACGGTGCTGCGCTACATGGTCAGCCTGAAACCGGAGCTGGAGGCGCGCGGATACGAGGTGGCGGTGTTCCACGCCACCGGCATGGGCGGGCGCGCGTTCGAGAGCCTTGCGGCCGAGGGCGCCTTTGCCGCGGTGTTCGATTTCGCGCCGCAAGAGGTAGCAAACCACCTTTACGGCGGCCTCTCGGCGGGGGCTGACAGGATGACCAATGCGGGCAGGCAGGGCATCCCGCAGCTGGTGGCGCCGGGTTGTTACGATCTGGTCGATTATGTCGGCTGGCAGGCGCCGCCCCCGGCGCTGGCCGACCGGCCCAACCACGCCCATAACCGTCTGTTGACCTCGGCAGTGCTGGAGGCGGACGAGCGCCGCGATGTCGCACGCGCCATTTGTGGCAAACTGGCGGGCGCCAAGGGTCCGGTGGCGTTGATGCTGCCCACCGGGGGCTGCAACGAATGGGACCGCCCCGGTGCGCCGCTGCATGATGCGGACGGGCTGGCGGCCTTTTGCGAGGAGATCCGCAGCACCTGTCCGGCCAATGCCGACCTGGTCGAACTCGATGCCCATATCAACGACGCCGCGTTCTCGGACCGGGCGCTGGCGATCTTTGACGATTGGATGGCGAGGGGGCTGGTCGGCAAAGGGGCTTAGCAACTGTATCTGTCAGGGGTGGCGGGGCTCCCATTCCCGCCGTCTTTTGCACAGAGCATTGGCGATGATGACGAGCTTGCGCGCGACGGCCGTGACGATGACCTTGTGTGGTTTCCCGGCTTTACGGAGCCGATCTGCGAAGGCTTTAAGCGCCGGGTTGTGATGCGAGGCGAACAGTGCTGCCTGGAACAGGACATACCGCAGGGCGCGCCCGCCACCGACGATGGTGCGCTTGCCGCGCAGCGTTCCGCTGTCCTGCTCCACTGGCGCCAGACCGTTCAGCGCCGCAACCTTTTTACCGGTGAGCGCGCCGCGTCCGGGAAGTTCGGCGATCAGCGTCGAACTGGCTGCCGGTCCGATGCCGGGCACGGAACGGAGGATCCGCGTGGTGTCCACGAGACGCCTGTCGTGACCGAGAAGCTCTGAAATTCGGCTTTCCAGCTCGGTGATTGCTACATTCAGCCGCTCTTTCAGCTCCAAATCGATATCCTCGAGAAGCTCCGCAGTTCCGGATTTCCGATGCGCCCGGATCTGCGCCAGAAGCCGCTTTCGCATCTCGACCACCTGTGCCCGCCTGGTGGTCAAAGCCCTGAGAAGACGCAGATGTTCCGCCGGAAGTGCTCGTCCAGCGTCGGGTCTGAAGATCATGAATCGGGCAATGAGTTCAGCATCGATCCTGTCGGTCTTTGCGCGGGTTCCAAGACTACGCGCGAATACCTTGACCTGGGCCGGCGGCACCGGGCGGGCCTCGACGCCTGCGTCCTCCAGATAGAACCAGAGCCGCCATTCCTGCCCGCCCGTCGCCTCGAAGCACACGATGGCCTCGCGGTGTCGGGCCAGATTGGCCACGGCAACATGACCGTCGTCATCATTGGGCATACGGTGGCGCTGACCGTCCGGAAGGCAATGAACATCGAGCCAATCTCGGCTCACGTCTACGGGTCGTTTCCTCTAAAACAGTTCATCAGGCCGACGCACTACTTCGGCACAGGGTTAACCTCAGATAGAGCCTTTGGATTTACAGAATTCGGCCATGGTGCGGGTTGGGGTGCCGCAAGTTATTCCACTTTAGGAGAGAAACTTGCCCCGGAAGTTGTTGAGCAATTCAAGGAAAACATGTCGACCGGCCGGGATTGTGCCGTTGGTTTCGAGTATGGTAGCACGCAACTGACGCACAAATCAGGGATGCTTTTTTCGCTACCCAACACCTGTTCTGCCGTTTCATATTATCTGCTTGACCACCAAGGTTTTGCAGAAATTGGTATTTCCCAGCCATATCGTTTTATATCACCTCAATGGAATGCCGCGCTTCATGTGCTAAGCGACATCGTCACGGACAAGATCAAGCAATTGAAATTGGATGGTGCGGCGCAAGCTAAAAGCCCCGAACTTTAGAGCAGAAACTCAGAGAAGGTGTAGCCCTCCGGCGGGGGCCGTCTGACGGGGCGCTGGAGGCGATGATAAGTCCGACCTTATGGTTGACCTTACGTTCACACCCCAGATCGAGATCCTGTCCGCCGAGGACGCGCCGCGGCGGCGGCACTGGAGCGACGCGGACAAAATCCGGGTGGTCGAGGAAAGCCATCGGGGGTCTCGCCAGGTCACCGCGACGGCGCGGCGGCATGGTATCTCGCGTTCACTGCTGACCGTCTGGCGGCGACAGTATCGGAACGGTGAACTCGCGATCGCAAGCGGTCCTGCTTTCGTGCCTGTGAAGATGGCGCCGGACATTGATGCGCCGTCGCCGCGGCAGCCGGGACCCGACGTCCAGATCGAGATCGTTCTGCGGAACGGACGGCGTCTGCTCGTGCCTTCGTCGGTGGAGCTGGACGCATTAGCCCGGCTCCTCCCGGTTATCGAGGGCCGATGATCGCCTTCCCGGCGGGGGTGCGCGTGTGGATCGCAGGCGGGGTCACCGACATGCGGCGCGGCATGAACACCTTGGCGTTGACGGTGCAGCAGGGTCTGGGGCGCGATCCGCATGCGGGCGAGATCTTCTGCTTTCGCGGTCGCAAGGGCGCCCTGGTCAAGCTGCTCTGGCACGACGGCGTCGGCATGTCGCTCTACACCAAGCGGCTGGAGGCCGGGAAGTTCATATGGCCGACCAGCGGCACCGGCGAGGCCGTGCAGATCTCGGCGGCTCAACTCGGCTATCTTCTGGAAGGGATAGACTGGCGGAATCCGCGCTGGACGCAGCGCCCGACGAAGGCGGGATAAAAGCCCGCGAAGCCCATATTTTGTTGGGTGTTTCATCCGTTCAGGGTATGCTTCGGGCATGTCCGATGCTGCCTCCGAGATTGCCCGACTGCGCGCCGCTCTCGCGGCTTCGGAGGCCCGTGCCGAGGCCGCCGAAAGCGAGCTGGCGCAGGCCCGGGCGGTCGTTTCCACCTCGGAAGCGATGATCAAGCATCTCAAGCTCGAGATCGCCAAGCTCCGGCGCGACCACTACGGCCATAGCGCCGAACGCCGTGCCCGCCTGATCGACCAGATGGAGATGCAACTCGAGGAACTCGAGGCCGCCGCCACCGAGGACGAGATCGCCGCCTGGAAGGCGAAGACCACGGCGGTTGCCGGGTTCGAACGCCGCCGCCCGGCGCGCAAGCCGTTCCCCGATCACCTGCCGCGTGAGCGGGTAGTGATCGACGCACCGAAGTCCTGTTCGTGCTGTGGCTCGGACCTCATCGTGAAGATGGGTGAAGACATCACCGAGACGCTCGAGGTCATCCCCCGACAGTGGAAGGTGATCCAGACCGTTCGCGAGAAGTTCACGTGCCGGGCCTGCGAGAAGATCAGCCAGCCGCCAGCACCCTTCCATCCCACGCCGCGGGGATGGGCCGGGCCGAACCTGCTGGCGATGGTTCTGTTCGAGAAGTTTGGGCAGCACCAACCCCTCAACCGGCAGGCCGAGCGCTACGCCAAGGAAGGCGTCGACCTCAGCCTCTCGACGCTGGCTGACCAGGTCGGGGCCTGCACCGCGGCTCTGGCACCGATCCACGCCCTGATCCGGAACCATGTTCTGGCGGCCGAGCGCCTCCACGGCGACGACACGACGGTCCCCCTCCTGGCGAAGGGAGGGACGCAGACAGCGCGGCTCTGGACCTATGTCAGGGATGACCGGCCGTTTGGTGGCGGGGCGCCCCCAGCCGCGCTGTTCCACTTCTCGCGCGACAGGGAAATGGCCCATCCGAACCGGCATCTTGCCGGGTGGCAGGGTGTTCTCCAGGCCGATGCCTATGGCGGCTACAACGACCTCTATCGCGGTGATCGTGATCCGGGGCCCGTGCTGAGCGCCCTGTGCTGGAGCCATGCCCGGCGCAAGTTCTTCGAGCTTGCAGACATCAAGAAAAATGCCCGCCAGAAGAAGCCCGCGCACGACATATCGCCTGTCGCGCTGGAAGCCGTGAAGAAGATCGACGCCATCTTCGACATCGAGCGCCAGATCAACGGGTTGCACAGCGCAAGTCGGCTCGATGCCCGGCACCGGCTGGTCCGTCCCCTGGTCGAGAACCTGCACGATTGGATGCGGGCCGAGCTGGGAACCATGTCAAAGCACAACCCCGTCGCGAAGGTGATCGCCTACATGTCCAAGAAGGACCGATGGGCCGCCTTCACGATCTTCCTCGAGGATGGGCGCGTCTGCCTGACAAACAACGCGGCCGAGCGCGCACTGCGCGGTATCGCCTTGGGACGGAAGTCCTGGCTCTTCGCCGGCTCCGAGCGCGGCGGAGACCGCGCTGCCTTCATGTATTCTCTGATCGTCACTGCCAAGATGAACGACATCGACCCACAGGCTTGGCTCGCCGACGTCCTTGCCAAGCTCCCCAACACAACGGCCTCACGGGTGCAGGACCTTCTGCCGTGGAATTGGCAGCCATCGGAGCGCCAAATCGCTGCATGACCGCGGCCTACGCCGGATGCTTACGACAGGCCGTGCTGCCCGTAGCTGCGTATGCTTGGTTCCAATTCATGCCCAACAACATCGCAACGAATGTCATCCAGCCACAGCGGGACCGGACGTTAAGTAAATCTCATTCGGACTTTCGGCGCACTATCCCCAATCCAGATTGGACGCAGATGGGAAGCAACAATTCCTTTTCTCGTGGTAACATTGGTGCCTTGTTCAAACGCGTTTGAACGATCAACGTAATCACAACTTGGCTCGCATAGCGAAGTGATTGCGCCATCTCTTCAATGTCTCCGTTTTTGCAGAACTCATTTGAGGCAAGCATGATCTTATCACCGACTGCCCGCGAAAGGCCGAGCATCTCTATTTCTATGTCTTGATGTTTGGGTGTGAGTTCATCTGCGGCTCGAAAGAAACCCACATTCGAGTCTATGACTTGAAACGCGGACTCCGTGAATCTGATCAACAGATTTTCCAGACTACCGTTCCCTTCTTTGGAAATATCTAGGCCTTCGACAACTTGGTGAACCTGTTCGCTGTAGCGCGCCAACATGAACTTGAAGAGGCCGAACTTATCAACATAACGGTGATAGAAAGACCCAGTAGAACAGCCTGCTTGCTTACAGATGTCAGCGATTCTGGTCCCATCGTAGCCGGTTGATGCAAAGAGCTCTTCGGCAGCAGTAACAAAACTTTGCTCAGTCTTCATACTCCGCGTCTGCAATGCTGGGCGGTATGTCTTTTCCTTTTTCTTATTTGGCGTTGCGCCGCTTTCTAAGCCATTCATTTTGCTGCAACAAGCCTTTCCATTTGAGGAACTGCGATCCTCGGTCAGCGTCTTGGCGATCATCATACACGACACGAGGAGCTTGACAACTATAGAATTAGAATTATACTTTTAGTTTAGGTTCGCAAGAATCCACTAACGACTAGTCTTCCTGGGAGGAAAACATGAATAGAACACTTCTGGCTGCTGCTAGTGCCATTACACTAACTGCAATGGTTGGATCAGCGTCGGCAAAGACCATCATCAAGGTTGCCACGATTGCACCGCCTGAAACGCCATGGACGGCTTCACTTGAAGAGTGGAAAGCTAAAGTCGCTGAAGCATCAAATGGCGAGATCGAGATTCAGATCTTCCCGTCGGCGCAATTGGGCAACGAATATCAGACCTACAAACAAGTCCAACGCGGGCGCCTTGATGCTGCAGCACTGTCTGGCTCAGTCATAACAGAAGAAGTTCCCGAGATGGCACTAATGTCCACGCCATTCCTCTTCAGGAATTCTGAAATTGTCTATTGCGTTTACGACAATCCGGACATGCGCGAGAAGTTCGCCGGCCTCATTGAAGCAGGTGGGGTCAAGTTTCTAGACTACGTGGAGACCGGCTGGGTCCATGTGTACGCCAAAGACGATCTGTCGAACGTTGAAGACGCGGAAAACTATAAGATACGGGTCGGACCAAACGCCATTTCGAGAAACTTTTGGAGCTCGGTAGGCGCAAACGGCGTGGAGATTCCATATGCAGAATCCTTTGCTGCCCTTCAGACAGACCTTGTCAAAGGTGGGGAGAGCGCCGATGTCTCGTTTGTTGCATTCGGACTTGGAAAGGTCGCCCCCCATTTTGTCAAAACCTATCATGAGCACCTTGGTGGCGCTCTGATCCTTAGCAACAAATTGTGGGACAGTCTGACGCCTGAAGAGCGCAAGATCATATCTGAAAATGTTCAGCCGATTTCAGATTTCCGCGCCGCTGTTACGGGTGCCGGGGCGTATCTGCTCGGGAAGTATGTCGAGGGCGGTGGCCCCGTACACGAGCTAACAGAAGAACAACGCGCCGCCTGGGAGGCCAAGGTCAAGCAGGGGTGGGACCAATTTGTTAAAGATCTGGGACCTGGCGCTGAAGCGTTCTGGCCCGAAGTTCTGGCCGCCAAAGAGGCCTGCGAGAGCTGATGAATGTAAGGAAATTTGCTCAAAGACTACTCTTCCTCCTGAGCAACACTGAAGCGGGGATTGCCGTGATAGCCTTTGCGGTAATCTCCGCTCTTTTGATTGGCGATGTGTTGCTGAGAGAGGTTTTCAATAGCTACATTTTTGGCGCTCAACGAATTTCTGTCTACGCGATGATCATCGCAGGATTTTTGGGAATCGGACTCGCTGCTGATCAGGGCAAGCATCTTAGGCCGACGGTCGCAGATGCCCTCATACCAGAGAGATATGAACATCTAGCAACGCGGCTTGGTGTTGCGATTATGGCTGTGGTGTTTTTCATCCTGGTTTGGATTGGTATCGAATTCGTAGCTGCCGCGATCCACTATGGCGATCTTGCTCGAAGTATCAAAATCCCGGTCTGGACTGTGCAGGTAATCGTGCCTTACGCATTTTTCTCTGCTGGGCTGCGATACTCCATATTCGCCGTTTTTCCTGATCTCAATCCAGAGGCTCCCGCAAGCACATGACAGCGTCCTTAGTTCTACTAGTGCTGGTCGTCACACTGCTAGCCCTGCGCGTTAATCTGATCGTCGTTCTGATCGTTTTCTGCGCTTACATACATATGGTCTGGGGCCAGGGAGAGCTGGTCTACATTATTGAAGACATGTGGGTCTCAATTGACAAAGAAGTGCTCTTGTCAATTCCGCTATTTCTTCTGATGGGCGTCTTGATGGGCCGGGGCAACATTGCGGCGCGGTTGATTGCTTTTGTGAGCGAGTTGACTGCACCGCTTCCCGGTGGGCTTGCGGTGGCAACAATCCTGTCCTGCGCGATCTTTGCCGCTATATCTGGCTCATCAACGGTAACCCTGATCGCGGTCGGCTCAATCCTTTACCCTTCACTCCTGAGCCGGGGGTATTCAAAGTCATTCTCACTGGGGACATTGTGCGTCGGTGGCACCCTCGGGGTGATCATTCCGCCTTCCATACCGATGATCCTTTTCGGGATTGCCACAGAAACCTCGATTGTGGATTTGTTTACTGCTGGCATCCTACCGGGTCTGCTACTTGCGGTACTGCTTTCCCTCTATGCCCTGGTTGTGAACTGGAACGTTCCGCGCAGAAACTTCTCGATGTCACGCTGCGTGTCAGCGGCAAAGGAGGCAGTTTGGGCGGGACTCTTGCCGGTCATTTTGCTAGGCGGCATCTACTCTGGGTATTTTTCGCCGACGGAATCTGCAGCGGTTGCGCTTGTTTATGCTCTTCTTGTCGAGACACTCGTCTACCGCGATCTGAAGCTCAAAGACCTCTATAATTCTGTTATTGAGACAACCACAATGATTGGAACTCTGTTTCCGATCCTGGCAGTTGCCACGAGTCTCAACCTTCTGCTGACATCGCAACGTGTGCCCATACACCTGACAGACTGGGTGAGCGGTTTCATTGTCGATCCAATCACTTTCATTCTTGTGATCAATGTCATGTTGCTCCTAGTTGGTATGGTTATGGACATGGTGTCTGCCATTCTCATTCTTGCACCTATCCTTGTGGTGCTTGGTCGGAACTATGGCATTGATCCGGTTCATCTCGGCATCATCATGACCGTAAATCTCGAAATTGGACTGATCACTGCACCGGTCGGCATGAACCTGATCGTAGCCATGACGGCATTTCGCGAAAAGTTCATGCTGATCGTCCGAGGCTCACTTCCATATGTCTTCGTCATGATCGTTGGTCTTCTCATCATCTCTTTCGTTCCGAGCCTTTCGCTCATGCTGGTGAGGTAAGCGCGACAGTTATCAAAACGAGAAAGTAGAAATTGTAATGGAAGAAAAGCAAATGAGACCGATCTGGCAGTGGTCTGCAGTGGAAACAGCAGATGCAATTCGCGCAAGTCAGCTTACCTCACAGGAGGTCGTGATCGCTCACGTAGAGCGGATGCGGGCTGTGAACCCGGCGATCAATGCAATCACTGTCGATTTGGGCGAAGAGGCAAAAATCCAGGCCCAGAAGGCCGATAAGTCTCTCGCAAATGGTGAGCAGATTGGCCCTCTTCATGGTGTGCCCATAACGTTGAAGCATAACGTGGATGTTCAGGGACAAGCCAACTCATCAGGCGTACCAGCACTCCGTAAAAATGTTGCGCGGGAGAACCATCCTGTCGTGGACCATTTTGCCAAGGCCGGAGCGATCGTCATTGGTCTCACGAACACGCCTGAGTTTTCCTTTAGGGCCTTTACGGATAATCCTTTGTTCGGACTTACGCGAAACCCATGGGATCGTGACATCACATGCGGCGGATCATCTGGCGGAGCCGGCGCTGCGGTGGCGGCCGGAATTGGTACGATTGCACACGGCAATGACATTGGCGGCTCGTTGCGATTTCCCGCCCATTTCAATGGTGTCGTGACCATGCGGCCGACCCTAGGTCGTGTCCCTCATTACAACGCCACGGCGACTGCTGAACGACCGATAGGCATGCAGCTTTTTTCCGTACAAGGGCCGCTCGCTCGCACGGTGGCTGATGTGCGACTGGCGCTCGATATCATGAGCGCTCGTGATCCAAGGGACCCATGGTGGACGCCTGCGAAGCTGGGTTCTGAAACACAAACACTGCCGATCCGCGTTGCTCGGGCCAAAATCGATCCCGACATGAATGCTTCTCCTCGGATTGTCGAAGAAATCGATAAAGCTGCGTCTTGGTTGGAAGCGGAGGGATACCAAGTAGACGAAGTCGAGGTTCCTTCCGTTCTGGCCTGTTGGGAGAATTGGTGGAATATCATTTTCACCGAAATGTTCGTGCTCTTAAAGGACAACATGTTGGCGAATGCCAGCGATGATTTTGCACGTGTATTTTCCCACTATCAGTCATTTGCCGAAACCCTAGACTTGCCAGGGTATATGACCGCTCTTGCTCAGCGCTCGGCCCATTTGAGGGAGTGGTTGGTGTTCCTGGAAGAATACCCGGTCGTACTTGCGCCAACATTTGCCGGACGATCACCTTCCCCAACGGCAGATGTCGAAAACGCGGAACAAACAAGGACCATCTTCAGGAACGGGTCTCGCTACATTGGTATCGCCAACTACCTTGGCTTGCCAGCCGCCGTCGTTCCAACGGGCTTAATTGGAGACCATCCTGCATCTGTTCAACTGATAGGCTCTCGATACAGCGAGCGCACAATCCTTGATGCGGCGGACGCAATCGAAAAACACGCTGGGATCTTAACCCGGCGGCTTTGGCGAAGAGAGGACGAGAATGAGCAATTTTCAGGTTAGTGTTTGGCGATGGCTGGCTATTGGCGCAAAGATACAGACAGTTACTAAGGTGATATCTAGTCAATACTTAACATTATAAAACTTATGCGGTATCGAACAAATCACGAACTCTTGGCTTCTGCTTGTGACTAGATCAACCCTACTACCTTGACCAACGCGCGTCGCCTCAATGTCAGAGCACAAACTCACTTAACATGCGACGAATGCCTCAAATGAGCCCAAAGCTACTGACCTGCCCCCCGAAACTTCCCTCGTTCTGATGTAGAGTTTGCTCAACCTTTTTAAGGAGCAAACGAATGCGAAAGAGCCGTTTCACGGAAGCCCAGATCATCGGGATGATCAAGGAACAGGAAGCCGGGATGCCGACAGCCGAGGTGTGCCGCAAGCACGGCCTCAGCCAGGGCACCTTTTACAAATACAAATCGAAGTATGGTGGCATGGAGGTATCGGACGTCGCGAAGCTGAAGGCGATGGAAGATGAGAACGCCAGGCTGAAACGCCTGCTGGCCGATACGATGCTGGACAATGCTGTTCTGAAGGATCTGCTGGGAAAGAGCTGACGACGCCGAACGAGCGGCGAGAGGCAGCGCTGAGGGCGATGCGGGATCACGATATCTCGCAGCGCCGGGCCTGCCGACTTATCGGTGTCGATCCAAAGACCGTCCGGCGCGAACGCCCGCCGGATAACCCTGAGATCAGGGCAGGGATGAAGGCCGTCGCTGCCAAGCGCCGCCGGTTTGGCTACCGGCGGATCGGTGTGATGCTGGAGCGCAGGGGAATGATCATGAACCACAAGAAGCTGTATCGGCTTTACACTGAGGAGAAACTGGGCGTCAGGCGACGACGGGGCCGCAAACGGGCGCGTGGCTCGCGGACACCGATGCCAGAAGCTCTGAAGCCGGGCGAACGCTGGTCTCTGGACTTCCTTTCCGACACGTTCGGTGCCTCGCGCAGGTTCCGCATCCTGGCGGTGAACGACGATTGCTGCCGCGAGAACCTGTGCCTGATGGCCGACACCAGTATCTCGGGCGCCCGCGTTGCGCGGGAGTTGGATGCACTTGTGCGTCTCTATGGCAAGCCTGCCAGCATTGTCAGCGACAATGGCACAGAGTTCACCAGCCGGGCGATCCTGAAATGGGCGAACGACAACGGCGTGGATTGGCACTACATCGACCCGGGCAAGCCCCAGCAGAATGCCTTCATCGAGTCATTCAACGGCATGCGCCCAGACCCCGTAGAAGTTCCGCGGGTTCTCGAACCGCGCAATCGACGGCATGAATATCTTGTCCACGGGCGGCAGGTAATAGGCTTCCGTGCCAGTGAAGACGGTCGTGATGTCGATGGCGTCGAAAAACGCCTGCATATGCGGGATGGGCTCGGACGGCGGATGTTCGGGTGCCGGCTCCGGATCTGGGAAGAAACTGTCGGGCAGGCCCTCGATCTGGCAGGCATTGAACACGCAGTAGGATTTCTGAAAGCGAAAGACGCGGGCATCCTCAAAGCTATAATCCCCGTCGCTACGGTCGTCATCATCGGCGGCGTTCGTCCGGCTTTGTCCGTAGTAGACGACGACAGACGACTTCTCGCCCTTGCGCACCTTTGCATCCAACGCATTGGCCTGTGGCAACGTCATCCAGAAGGGCGAGCTGTGGCCCGCCATCACCGTTCGCATCGTCAGCAGGAAGTTGTTCACGCCCTGGTAGGGTTCACCGCCCACGCGCAGCGGGCGAGTACTGCCACCTGCCGTCCAGGGCTTGCGCCACGGCAGGACGCCGCGCTCGATGATGCGGATGATTTCGTTTGTGATGACCTCGGAGGCATCGAATTTGGGCGTGCGGGATCGGGCCATGGCTGGCGTCCTTTCGTGTGTTAATAAGAAGTTTGGGGATCAGGTTGTCCGGCGGGGTCGAGGATCGTTGGCGATCTTGGCACCGAGCTTTTCGACTATGTCGATGTAGGTGGTCAGCGAGACGCACTTGCCGGCACCCGAATGCTCAGGGCAGAGCGATCCGTCCCGCGTCACCCGCGGCAGGGTCGCGAAAGCGATGACATCGGTGACGGGTCGAATGTCGATGAAGGTTGTCCCTCGTGCGACCGCAAGAGCGGCCAAGGGAAAGCGCTCGATCGGCGCGAAACTCGAGACGGTGGTCCACCCGAGATGGAGGAATGTCCCACCGTCTCCGCAGATCACATGAGCATTTGGCAATGACGCGGCCTGCTTGAGATAGCCGAGATCGCGGAGAACGGCTGTCCGCACGAGCTGCCGTGCCAGCTCCTTCTCGCCGGTTCGGCGCAGCTCACTATGCCGCCACCAAGAGGCAGCGGTCGCGCGCAGCGCGCGCAAGACACCTGTTTGCATGGGAATGCCCTTCATCCGGAACGGCAGACCGGAACCCGGCCCGGACCCGTCCGAGGCACCCCAAGGTCCCTCATCCGTCAGTCACAAAAACCCGAAGTCCACTTTCCCTTTTCACCAGCCAACTGGTCCGGGGTAATGGCCGAGGGTCCAACACCACCGCGGACCCCAGTGACTGCATGCAGTAAGTGGCGGTTCCGATCCAAGATCGGCAAGCCATATCGGCAACTCCGGTCCGACTGCTGAAGTCTTTCTCATATTATCAATAACTTATCTGACGTTCTCGATCGGCAAAAGCACTCCAACGGCGACTTCTCAAGCCCAAAAATCAGGATTTGCTTCGTTCAGAGCAATGCAGCGTTACGGATTAGCATGGGAAAAGAAGTCACATTACCTCCTGACAGCTTGAATTTCAGCAATATTGCCGCTATATACCGTCAATGTCACTGTAGGAGCATAGATCATGCACATCACGAACTTTGCTGAAGCCGGGCAATTCGAACCGCGCAAGATCGCCGCGGTACTACGCACATCAGCAGAAGAGATCGCATTGACCGTCGGCTTGGGCAAGGACGCGCTGCAGAGGCGAGCCCGCATCGGTTCGGACAAAACGCAGCGCCGCCTGCGCGAATTGGTAGAGGTGCTGAACAAAGTCGAACCCCGCTTCGGCTCGGAATTGATGGCCTATGCATGGTACCGGTCAGAGCCCCTTCCCGGCTTTGATGGCCGAACAGCCATGCAGCTGGTTCAGGAAGGCAAAGCTCAGCAAGTTCTGGAATACATCGATGCGGTCGATGCGGGCGTCTTTGCCTGATGCAACTGAAAGATGGGCGCTACGCAGGGCCACTCTATCGCGCCCTGAACCCGGTCTATGCGCGTGAACCTCTGTCCGGACGAGGCGCCGAACTCTATGGAGGGCGCTTTAATGCCAAGGGCACCCCTGCCCTCTACACCTCGCTGGATCCCGCGACCGCTCTCAGAGAAGCCAACCAGGTAGGCAGCCTGCAACCCACGATCCTGGTGTCCTACAATGCCGACCTTGGGCCTATTTTCGATACCCGCGATCAGGACGGACTTGACCGGTATAACGCGACCGAGGCGATGCTTGCCGACCCTGCATGGCGCATGAAGATGCTCGATGGCCAACCTGTGCCGACACAGGATTTAGCACGCGCCCTCATAGCGGACCGGTTTGCGGGGCTTCTGATCCAGAGTTTTGCGAAGGGCGCGTCATCATCGGACTTGAACATCGTTTTGTGGGCCTGGACTGACAATACCGGTTCTTTGGAAGTGGTGGATGACGAAGAGCGGCTGTCACGCATGTGAGTTGTGATACTTGGTGCCTGATCTGTCCACCGGGGTGGACATCAGCGGGTCGGAGGAACACGGATTGACCGTGCGTTATCGCCTTAGTGTAATTTGGCTCGGTCGCTTTGATGCACGTGGAGAGCGCGCGCGTCATTGGACTGGTTGCGGGCCAGACGTCCACCGCGGTGGACACTAAGCGGTTTGCATAGCAGGTTTGGACAGACGCTTGATCAAAACCACTGGATCAAACTGGTCTCGACGTTGGCCCAAGGTGATACTGTGAAAATACGCTCCAAAATCCCTGATGCGTTGTCCAAGTTGTAGCATGATGAAGATCGCGCATGACGCTTTCTGAGCTTCTACTGCATTCTTGGCTTTCTCGAATGTATCTGGGTGAATCCCCATCATGGGTGCAAGAATTCGAGCATGGTTTTCAATGTCCAACCAGTTTCTAAGCCTCTCTGTGGAGAACGATGTCGCTTGATCGCAAACTGAGGTTAGCAAGTCTGGTTTCAGAGCTTCATTGCCTATGTTGCTATCTAAATCTTTTTTTTCTTCTTCAGACATAGATTGGTGCCGGACAGTTTGTCCGTCATTGGCGGGCAATTCCACAGTTTCTGGTGGGTCATCTGGGGTATGCAAAGTCAGGCATTCTTTGTCCGTGTCGGCGAGCAGCGCGTGGTATTCGGGAAGGCTCAGTTTCCTGCGTAGAGCTCTCCGTGCATGGTTGATAAATGTGTTGCTGGGATCATGCTCTTCCAAATGGGCGAGCTTTGTTAGGATCTGTTTGCGGACAAACATCCGATCCCGCCGGTTGTTCTCCATCTCAGAGGGACGTTTGTATCTACCTGTGCTTCGAAAACCGGGCGCCGCCGGCAATGTGAAACCAAGCTATTCGCCTGACTCCCTGTTTTCCTGAAACTCCCCTTCGGACCGGTATCGCATCGGTGACACCCCGACCCAGCGCTTGAAAGCACGCCTGAAACTCTTGGGTTCGGCGTATCCAAGGCGCGCGCCGATTGCCTCGATCGGCAATTCAGTCTCGCGCAGGAGTTCGAGCGCGCGTCGCTGGAGCACTTCCGCGCGAATCTTGCGGAAGGACACGCCTTCGGTCTTCAGCGCGCGCTGCAAGCTTCTGGGTCCAACGGCCAGAAAGCGCGCCGCAGCTTCTTCCGATAGAATGACGTTAGGATGCATGATGTCCATGATCTGTCCGACGGATTCTCGCATCGTTTGAACCGGTTTGACCCCCATAAGCGCTCCCAGTTCCTCCAGCGACAAGTCGCGGTCCGATCTGGCTCTCCCGGGATTGAGCGCGGCCAAGTCGGACCTTCGGATTGCGATGCCCGGCACAGCGCATCCCAGGCGGACCGGAGCCCCTGTCAATTCTTCAAGAGCTTTTACTTCACCCGCATCGGTCTCGGGGAGCTCGACCCAGTCAGGTCGCCAACCGGGGCCTAGGAAATAACGCGCCACATGGCCGATCACGAACAGTGCGCCTTCGTCGAGATGCCTGTGTCCGATCACCGAAAACTCGCGGGAATCACGACCTACGACGAGGTGCGAGCGGGTTTCACGAAGCACGATCTTCGATCCAGGATGGGTAAGGCACAACGCTCGCCGTCCCCGGTCAAGTGCCGTTGCCAGGTCGGGGGCGCCCAAAACGTAGCTTGCATAGGCCCCATAGGTCCCATAATCGAAGTCGCGCCCAAGCCGCGCCCCCAGGTGCCGGTCGCCGATAGAACGCGCAACGGATTCGACCACGATGGCTTCGGATGCATAAGGCAAGAAACCCTTAGCTTTCAGAAACATACCCCGGTTAAGCCCCTCGGACTGCAACGCCCTGTCGACTATGTCGCGAGGGGCGTAGCGATCCAGCAATTCGATCACGTGACCGACTTCGATGAGGTTCACCAGATTTCTTTGCATGCCTCGACATTGTCGGAAAATGACCGGTAGGACAATGTTAAGATTCTCCTTGAAATAGAGTCCCACCCTCTCGCAGGACCGACCGGTGACGGAAAGGTCGGCTGACGGGCGAAACACCAAGCAAGAAGGAGATAAGAGGAATGGGTATGAATCGAAAGAACCTCATCGCAACGTTCGGCGTTGCCTTGGCCTTGCTCATGGCAATGCCCATGTCGGCGGATGCCGGGCGACAGCGCACCAAGAACACGATCGGCGGCGCGCTCATTGGAGCTGGCGTCGGAGCTCTGGTTGGGGGGAGCGGCGCTGTCCAGACCGGGGCGATTGTCGGCGCCATCGCAGGCGCCACGAAATAAACTGCAGCCTGAACTGGCCCAGCAAGGAAGCTTCTTAATGCCGAATTCTGTTTTGAAACATGCGGTCGTTACCGCCTGTCTTGTCACTCTCGCATGCTCAGCCCAGGCCGATGAGGCAATGGAACTCATGCTCGACGAGGCGATGCCGCACATGCATCACAGCTGCGAAAGCGTGTTGGAGACCTATCCCGACGATGACGAGGCGGTTGCTGGGATCGTCCGCCTGATGGTCGCGGTCTCGCTCTACAACCGTCAGATCGACGTGCTGGCCCTGGTGCCCGACGAAGACAAGCGCGCCGGTCTGAGGGATGAGTTCACCGAGGAACTGGAAGACGCCTGCGACGACGATCCCGGTCGGCTTCTCGCCGGCGCTGTGGATGACGCCGTGAAGAACACGATGGCGGCCTTTGATGGATGACCGGCCTGCCTGACCCGAAAAACGCTTCCCTGAAGGCGTATCTGATGTCTATGTGTCTGCTTTTGCGCCGCTGTCTTCTCGCGGCCTGCACGCTATTTCCCGTTGCCGCCGCTGCGCAGGACACAGCTGATTTGGCGCAGGATCTTGCGAACCCGCTGGCCGCCATCATCTCGGTGCCGCTTCAGCTGAACTATGACCAGAACATCGGCGTCGCCGGTCAGGGAAGCCGGACGACGCTGAACCTGCAGCCGGTGATCCCCTTTGCGTTGGACAATGGGGCGAACATCGTGACGCGCACGATCATCCCCTATGTCTGGCAGGAGGACGTGATCCCCGGCACGTCACAGAGCGGCATCGGCGACGTGCTCTTTAGCGCGTGGTATTCGCAAACGACCGAGACGGACCTGACATGGGGAATCGGCCCCGTTGTCCGCATCCCGACAGGGTCCGACGTGTCCACGGACACCTGGGCGGCGGGCATCACCGGCATCGCCCTGCAGCAGACCGGCCCATGGACCTATGGCGCCCTGGCCAACCATCTTTGGGATGTCGAAAGCAATCCCACGACGCCCACCAGCGCCACCTTCTTCCAGCCCTTCGTCGCCTATTCGACCGAAGACGCCTGGACCTTCTCTCTGCAGAGCGAGTCAACCTATGACTGGAAGGCCGACGCCTGGTCGGTGCCGATCAACGCGTCGGTCTCGAAACTCGCCCTCATTGCCGGGCGGCCCGTAAATTTCCAGGCCGGCGCCGGCTATTGGCTTGAGAGCCCGGCCGGCGGGCCCAAGGGCTGGCGGTTCCGCCTACAGGTCCAGTTTGTGTTCCAAAGATGACGGGAAGCGCATGTCTGCCCAAACACTTCTGAGAAGGAAAATCCGATGAAGAAACAAATTCAGAGCATTGCCATCGCGGCCGCTGTCGCAAGCCTGTGCGCCGCCCCCGCCTCGGCCCAGTTCGCCGATGACAACCTCGACGCCCTCGTGGACGCCCGCGAGATCCCGGTTAACGTCGACAACTTCATCCGTGCCGCGACAGACATCGAGTTCGGCAAATATGTTGCCCTCGCCAGAGGGGTGAACAGGTTCTACCACTTCCGCGATATGATGCCCGTCGACAATCAGACGACCATCAGCGCGAACCGGGATACGCTCTACAGCACCGCGATCATCGATATCAGCGAGGGCGCTACTTTCACTCTTCCCGATGTCGGCGACCGCTACATGTCGGCGATGGTCATCAACCAGGATCACTACCTCAACAAGGTCTTCCACGGCGGCGGCACCTATGCGCTCGACATGGATACGTTCGACACGCCCTATGTCGCCGTCTACCTGCGGGTGCTGCTGGATGCGACCGACCCTGCGGACTTGGCCGCCGTCCATGCGATCCAGGACAAGATGTCGATCGAGGCCGCCTCTTCAGAGCCCTTCATCGTACCGCCCTATGACGAAGAGAGCTACATGGGGCTTGTTAAGGCCGCCGTTGGTGTCGGCGCCTACCTGCCGAACAGTTTCCACATGTTCGGCAAGAAGGAGGATGTCGATCCGGTGCGGCATTTCATCGGGACGGCCGGGGGGTGGGGAGGTCTGCCAGAGGATGAGGCACTTTATCTCGGGATCTCGCCGAACCTGCCGGTCGGGCAATACAAGATCGAAGTGCCTGCCGAGGTCCCGGTCAAGGATTTCTGGTCGGTCAGCCTCTATGATGCGAACCGCTATTTCGCGCCGAACGCCCTTGGCGCTTATGTCGTCAATTCCGTCAGCGGGACGCGCAACGAAGACGGCAGCACGACCGTGCATCTGGGCGGCTGCGAGGATGGGCGCGTGAACTGCTTGCCGCTTGTCGAGGGGTGGCAATATACCGTGCGGCTCTATCGAGCGGCGCCGGAGGTGCTGGACGGAAGCTGGACCTTTCCGGGCGTCGAGCCGGCGAATTGACAGAAAGGACAAAGTCTATGCGATATCTTCTTCTTGCCATTGCACTCTGCGCACCCGCACCAGTCCTCGCCGAGGACATCACGATTCAGAACCTCATGCGTGCCGAGAGCGATACGATGTTCCGGCTCACCATGCAGTCCAACGGGACCAGCGTCGGCGAGATTGCCCATGAGCGCGAAGTAACCGCCGCCGACAAACCGCAGCCGATCATCCGACCCAACCAGGACACCTTGTATTCGGCCGCCGTCATCGACCTGTCCGAACCGGTGACGGTGACGCTGCCCGAGGGCGACGGACGGTTTCAATCCGTGCTGGTGATCAGCCAGGACCACTACAACTTCGCCTACGCTGAACCAGGTGCCTATGAACTGACCGAGGACGAGGTCGGAACCCGTTTCGCGATGCTCCTGTTCCGCACCTTTGTCGACGCGGGCGACCCCGACGATGCCGCGCGCGCCCATGCCGTGCAGGACGGGATACGTCTCGACGGTGGAGGAAGCGGCCCCTTCGAGGCGCCAGACTGGGATCTCGAAGCCCTTGCTGACGCGCGTAAGGCGATTAGCGACCTCGCCGCTGCCGTTGGCCTCGATGCCAGCATCGCCTTTGGACGTCGCGACGAGGTGGACCCGCTGGGCCATCTGATCGGGATGGCGGGCTGGGCAGGGCAGCCGGCCACGACGGCCAGTGCCTTTGTCGACGCCGTCGACAAGAATGACGGTGAGACCCCCCACGCCGTAACGCTTCAGGACGTGCCGGTGGACGCGTTTTGGTCGATCACCGTTTACGACGCTGACGGCTTCCTCGCGCCCAACGATCTAGGGCGGAACAGCTACAACAACACCTCCGCCACGCCGAACGCAGATGGCTCCTATACCATTCACTTTGGGGCCTGCGAGGACGGGCGTATCAACTGCATCCCCGTCACGTCGGGTTGGAACTACACGGTCCGGCTCTATGAGCCGCGCGCCGAGGTTCTTGATGGCAGTTGGGTGTTCCCGGATATACTGCCCGTAAACTGATAACGCCACGGCCCGCGCACCGCGTGGGCCGACCGACGAGAGGAAGGAGCCTTCGATGTTGGTAAAACAGCCTATCCAAATGGCCAGTTGCATCTTGTTCCTGGCGTTTTCCTTGGCGAACGCTGCAGTCGCCGAGGACAAGCCGCGCCTCATTCTCCAGATCACTGTGGATCAACTGCGCGGCGACCTGCCATTTCGCCACTACGACCAATTCGGGCCGGGCGGCTTTCGCTATCTGATGGATCAGGGCGTCTATTTCGACAACGCCCACCACGCGCACGCCAACACCGAAACCGTCGTCGGCCACACCACGCTGGCCAACCGCATGCTGCGGAGTTTTGGATGCCCGATCCCGATCGAGATGGTCCGGATCAAATATCTCAACAACATGGTCGAGCAGGATCACCGCATCATCAAGAAGCGCATTCGACCGATGCTGGGCTTCAAGTCCTTCGTCTCCGCGTCGGCAACGCTCGAGCGCATCGAGGTGGCGAATATGATCCGTAAGATGCAGATTACTCCTGGACTCTGCCCGTTTGCCCAGTTTGCGGCGCTGGCCGTCTAAGACAACGAGAACAACGACGTCGTTCAATCGCAGCCAAAGTTTGCGACAAAGCCCTGTGAAAGCAATCCTGCTCAAGCCTTCAGGGTTTCCGTCGAAGCGAAAAACATCGCTTGACTGACCGCCGAACGAACCTGGTCCTCGGTATAGGGTTTCGAGATCAGAAAGGCCGGTTCAGGACCGTTGCCTGTCAACAATCTCTCGGGAAAAGCCGTGATGAAGATGACCGGCCGATCACCGAATTCGCACAGAATGTCATTGACTGCGTCGATACCGCTGGAGTTGTCGGCCAGTTGGATATCCGACAGGATCAGATCGGCCTCGTTCTTGGCAGCCAGTTCAAGGGCACCCTTTTTGGTCCGGGCGACACCTGTGATCTCATGCCCCATCTCTGCAACAATGTTTTCCAGATCCATCGCGATCACCGCTTCGTCTTCGATGATCATCACCTTGCCTGAAACGGCGGCATTCATTTCCGCAAGTGCGGTTTGCACCAGCTCCTGCGCTTCGCTTGGTTCCGTCTGCATCACCTGGGCGACTTCATCGAGAGTGAACCCCTCTATCGTATTGAGAAGCAACGCCTCGCGCGTGTTCTCGGTCAACCGCGATAGGTGCGCCTGCGCGCGCGCTGCAAGACCGGTTTCACCCGAGCTATCGACAGGCATACCGGAGGTGCTCCAAATGGCGTGAAAGGCACGGAAGAGCGCGACCTTCGGCGATCCATGCTCTGCCGAGAACAATGTCGGATCACTGATGATCGCTTCGAGCGTCGCGGCGGCGTACCGGTCTCCGGAGTCCTGATGACCGGTAAGCGCGCGCGCATATCTACGCAGATAAGGCAGGTTTGCCCCGATCAGGGTGCTGACATCTGCTGCAGTTGAGTTGCTCATTCACGAAACTCCGATTTTTTTGAGTATTTCAGGAACCAAACGCTGCAAGGCGCGTTATGGTTCCGAGAATAAATGAGCATAGAGGCAAAAAATGTCGGATTCCAAGCGCACACCACCGGCGCCTCATATCATGGAGGAGATCGACCGCAATCTGAAGAAAGCATTCGGTCAACTGGCCGAAGAACCGCTTCCGGATCGGTTCGCCGATCTGCTCGCCCAGCTTCGTGCTGTTGACAGCAAGAAAGAGGGTGGCGCCGATGACCGCTGACCCCAGAGACGAATTGACCGAGCATTTGGGCGCGCTGCGGGCCTTTGCTATGAGCTTGACCAGGAATGCCGCGACCGCCGACGACTTGGTTCAGGACACTTTGATCAAGGCCTGGACCAATATCGACTCGTTTGAACGCGGTTCGAACATGCGCGCCTGGCTGTTCACCATCCTGCGCAACACCTTCTATTCGCTGCGTCGCAAGCGACAGCGCGAAGTGGAGGACGTGGATGGGTCTTTGTCCTTGGCGCTGGCATCGAAGCCAGACCATGACGGCCGCCTCAACCTGCGTGATTTCATGCAGGCGTTTGGCAAGCTACCCGATACACAACGCGAAGCTTTGGTGTTGGTCGGGGTTGAAGGCTTTTCTTATGAGGAAGCCGCAGAGACTTGTGCGGTCGCGGTCGGAACCATCAAGAGCCGTGTGGGACGGGCCAGGGCGACACTAGCCGAGTTGCTGCATCTAGACGAGGACGAAGCATTGGAGCTGACAGACAGCGTGACCGCCGGTATCGTCGGAAGACAGCCCGCCGCTTGATGCCTGTTGTTGGCTACTAACATTCTAACAGACGCCGCCCTGTAAGGGGCGGCTTTTTTATTTCAAATCAGTATGTTGTGAAAGAAAATTTTTGGACCGAGGGAACCGGCCACGGTACTCGATCGTTGTCTGGATACAATCACTCAACACCAAGAGGTAGATCATGAAGTTCCTTACAACCACCGCCGCAATTGCCGCTCTGACTGCTACCACCGCTTATGCGGGCAGCGACACCGGGATGACCACCGAAGGCGCGGCCACATCCGAGGCAGCCGCTGCGGCGCAGGCCGAGAGCAGCACCCACAGCCCGGCCATCATGAATGCCGACACCTCGACCGCGATGACCACCAAGCTGGACGAGAACCCCGACCTGATCCGCACCCGCGATATCACCGGTGGTGCGATCTACAGCCTGAAAGAGGTCAATGACGAAAGCTGGGGGATGAGCTGGTCCTATGCCGACATGAGCGAAAAGCTAAAAGAGATCGGCGAGATCGAAGACATCGTTCTGAGCAAGAACGGCGAATTCAAGGGCATCGTCGCGGAAATCGGCGGCTTCCTGGATATCGGCGACAAGCATGTCATGATCCCTGTGAGCGACGTCAAACTGGTCGCCGTTGACGACAAGACTTATGCCTATGTCACCCGCATGAGCGAAGAACAGCTGGAACAGCTGGAAAACGTCGATGAAGGCTTCTGGAACTGATCGCCATTTGCCTGCGTCTTCGGGGTCGCGTTGTCACGCGGCCCCATTTGCACGTTTCAACAAAGCCGAATGTGTGGACCGCAGCACGACCCATCGCCGCTCTTTAGGCTGGCACCGTTGCGAGGGAGGTACGAATGACAATCAAATGTGAGAAATGTCCGCTACGCGGTCTGCCGCTGTTTCTGGAATTTGGTCGCGAAGAACTCGACTATATGCAAAAATTCAAAACCGGCGAGATGCAGGCAGAGCCAGGTACTCATTTGCTGTCTCAAGGTGAGAGATCCCCCCAGTTGTTCACGGCCCTATCGGGTATGGGCCTGAAATACAAGATGCTGAGAAACGGCAGCCGGCAGGTTGTCGGGTTTGTCATGCCCGGCGACTTTCTGGGGTTGCAGGCTGGCGTCATGGGCGAAATGGGGCATTCGGTCGAGGCGGTCACCGAGATGACCCTGTGCGTCTTTAACCGGGCCGCAATATGGGAATTGTTCAGCGCGCATCCCGAACGTTCCTTTGCGATCGCACATCTTGCGGCGGTCGAAGAGCACTTTCTGGGCGATGCATTGGCGACGGTGGGCCAGCGGCCCGCCTATGAGAAAATCGCCTGGGCGATGGCTCGGTTCTTTAATCGCGCCAAGGCGACGGGCCAGGCTGTCAAGAACACCGCGCCCTTGCCCTTCAGGCAGCAGGATCTGGCCGATGGTCTTGGCCTGTCGCTGGTGCATACGAACAAGCAACTGGCCGTCTTGCGCAGGGATGGCGTTTTGAGTTGGCAAAACGGAACCCTGACAGTGCATGATCCAAAGGCGCTTGAACGGATCGCTGGCGAAGAGAGCGAGGTGCATCGTCGCCCACTGATTTGACGCGCCAGATAGCCGCCGCTCTTGCGGTACGTCCTGAGCAGAAAAAGTTTAGTTGAGTGGGAACCTTTTTAGAGAGTGCGCGTTTGTTTCAAGACAGCAACCCGTAGCTGTGTCTGGACCCATCCCCAAACCCGGTCCAAAACTCGGCCCCCGCAACCATCCCCGCGGGGGCCGTTTCTTTGTGACGATCATTGCAGGTACTTGAAGCTTTACCGCTTTCGGTTTTCGAGGAACCGAATGGGAATTATCGGCGTTTAATCTTCAGAAACGATTTGAAAGGAAACACCAATGAAACCCGCTGTGTTTATTGCCGCTGCCGTAATCGTGGTTCTGTTGATTTTCGGTATCTATATGATCGATATCGAGCAGACCCAGGAAACGCGTCTTCCTGATGTTGATGTAACGGTCGAAGGCGGTCAGCTTCCTGAATTCGACGCCGAGGTCGGAGAAATCGAAACCGGAACCAAAGAGGTTACCGTGACCGTGCCGACCATCAACATTCAGAGCCCCGAAGAAGCAGCCCGCGAAGGCAGTTAAGATCTGTCATTTCGGGAGAAAGCGCAGCTGGTTAGCTGCGCTTTTTTTGATTTTGCGCCTCGAATTTCATAACTGACAGGGAACAAGTTTCCCGGCCACGAGTTAATGATTCAGACAGCGCCAATCGCGGCGCATAACTGATGGAGAAGAGAATGCTAGGTTGGGCACTTACGTTTCTGGTCGTCGCGCTGATCGCGGCATTGCTTGGGTTCAGCGGAATCGCCGGCGCATCCGCCGGGATCGCGCAAATCCTGTTCGTGATTTTCCTGGTGCTGTTTGTGATCTCGCTCGCGGTTCGCCTCCTCAGAGGCTGAGCCACAGCAAGTGAACAGGTAAATTACTGCAATAAAAGGAGTTTCAAATGACCGTTGCAAAACAATCTGAACAACTGGCCAACGGGAAGACAGCAATGTCGGAGGGCGCAAGCGCCGAAGAGATCGCAGAGCGCGTCAAGGCCACGGCCGCACAGTCTTTCCAGCAACTGAACGAACAGCTGGACGCGGGTCTGAAATACGGATCGGAGCAGGTCCAGCGCATTTCCAAGGATGGGCAGGCTTTTGTCGCGAAGAATCCCGCGTTGACCGTGGCGGGCGCTGTGGGCATCGGCGTTCTTCTGGGCCTGGCATTGCGCAAGCGTTATTGATCGGCGCTTGATACAAGGGAAAAGAGCTGCGCCATTGGCGCGGCTCATCGCGTTTCAAAGTGTTGAAGCGCTCAGATAAAAATTCGCCTTTTTGGGAACAAAATTTGATCTGTGCCGTTATAAACTCAAGGATAAAATAGGAGAATGAAATGGAATATGGTCTTATCGGTCTTCTTGTGCTGGTTGCTGACATTTATGCAATCATCCAGGTCTTGGGGTCCAACTCCTCGACAGCAGGTAAAATTGTCTGGGTTCTGGCAATCTTGATTTTGCCCGTTCTGGGTTTTATCGCCTGGTTGGTGGCGGGACCGCGATCGTCGGCGGCGCGTATTTAACGACATTTCCCAGAACGCGGATCATGGCCCGGATTTTCTGGGCCATTTTCTTTTGTCGCAAGGAACCAAGCCGGCCTCCCGCGCGTTTTGAAACCAATAGCCGGATAGCAGAAAGGCAGTCGAAATGACCCAAGATACCGATCTGGAAACGCAGGCGCGCCGTCATGCCGCCGACCTGGGCCAACAAGCAAAGGAAGCGATCACAGGCGTAGTGTCGAAAACCGCTGAGGCTGCACAGGATCACGCCGCGCGCGAGGTCGAGGCGACGGCAAACGCGGCACATGCCGCCGCCGGGCAGTTTCTGCCCGATAGCATCCAGGCGCAAGCCGCGCAGATGGTGGCGAGCCGCCTGGAAGAGATCGCCTACTCCGTGCGGAGCCTGGATTTCCAGGACACGATCAACGAAGTGAGCGGGTTTGCCCGCAGAAACCCGGTGATGTTTCTGGGCGCGGCCGCGCTTGCCGGTTTTACGGCCACCCGCTTTTTCAAGGCAACAACCCCTGAGGACAGCCCGAACCAGTCCAAGGGCGGCGTTCTGAAACAGATGAATTCGGAGACACCGTATGCAACATCGTGATTTGCGCCAGGTTCCCGATCTTTTCGTCGAAACACTTCAGAGTTTCGGCGCATTGCTTCGCAGCGAGGTCGCGCTGGTAAAGGCAGAGTTGAAAGAGAATGCCAATCGCGCGGGCGTTGGGCTGACCATGTTTGCTGTGGCCGCTGTGTTCGCGCTGACCGCGACCCATGTACTGGCGGCCGCGCTGGTTGCCTGGATCGCGGCGGCCGGTTTTTCGGCTGGTCTCGCCGCGCTGGTCGTTGGTCTGGCGATGTTGTCGATTGCGGCCTGTCTTGTGATCGCAGGGAAATCGCGTGTGACCGGCAAGGCGCTCTTTCCGACCCGCTCGATGCGCAATCTTAAACGTGATGTCGAAAGTATGAAGGAGGCAGCCCATGTCCGCTCCTGATCGGATCGAAGACCAACTGAACGCCGACCGACGCCGGTTTGCGAACTCGCTGTCGTGCCTGTCGAACAGCCTCGCCCCCGGCGCCGTGTCGCAATACCTGTCTGCGACAGTACAAAGCTATGGCGGCGAGATGACAAATCAGGTGGTGAAATTTGCCCGCCGCAATCCCGCTGGCCTGGTTTTGACCGGAGTTGGCGTGGCGTTGATGGCCGCCGAGCTGGGTCGGCGACAAAGTCCGGTTTCGCCACCGGCCCGCACCGCTGTCTCCCCGGACGCGGCCTTTGTCGGTTTCGACGCGCGTGTGGCCGCGGCGGACGCAACCATCAAGAAGGAGATGACCGGAATGAGCACCGAGACCTACCGCGCCAGCAAGATGCGCGAGACCCTGAATGCCGGGCTGGACGCCTTGCCGGAAGGCGCGCGCAAGCGTGTGATCGCGGCGCGTCAGGCGGCCCTAAGCGCGCAAGAGAAGATCGAGGCCCATGCCGCCGAGGCCGCCGCCCGTTCGCGCAGCTTCTATGCGCAAAATCCGCTGGCAGTCGGTGCGATCGCGCTGGGTCTGGGCGCCTTGATCGGGGCGATGTTGCCTGCGACACGGCGCGAGGATGAGATTCTGGGAGCCCATCGCGACGCACTGGCCGAACGCGCAGAGGCCGCTCTGCGCCATGAGATGGAGAAGGTAGGCCGGCTGGCCGGTAAGAGCCTAAGAGATGTCGGCGCAGACCCCGCGTCTGCCTCTGTGCCCAGCTGACCGCAATGGGTGGTTTTCTCGATACGACCCTGAGTGGTCGAGGTGTCAGGGTTATGCTGTTGATTTTGACGATCATCAGCATAACCGTGTCCCTGCATCTGGCGCAGCAGATTTTGGCCCCAATGAGCTTCGCCCTTGTCCTGGGCGTGGTTGTTTCGCCACTGGCCGACCGGTTGGCCCGCCATGGTGTACCCCGGGTGGTGATCGCCTTGGCGTTGCTGTTGCTATCGACCGTGTTCGTCGCAACCATCATGTTGTTGATCGAACCGATCGTGAACGTGCTGATCCGGGAATTGCCGCGGATCAAATTCGTCGCAATGGGATTCATAGAGCATGCGTCACAGCTGCTGCGTGGTATCGAAACGATCAGCCAGGAAATAGAGCAAAGCGTCGGCGCCGAAGCGGTGGAACCTCAGACCGCGATCCCGTCGGTTCGCGACGCTCTCTGGCTGGCGCCCAGCTTTGTCTCGCAGGTGTTCATCTTTGTCGGTACGCTCTTTTTCTTCACACTGACGCGTAACGATCTCTATCGTCAAATGGGAGCGTTGGAGAACCGGCTGAAAAGAGCTGACAAGATCGTTTCCAGCTATTTCGCGGCGATCACTTTGGTGAACACGGGGCTGGGTGTCGTTACCGCGGTTGTGATGATGGCACTCGGCGTCGAATACGCGATGCTTTGGGGTCTGGCGGCCGGTTTGCTGAACTTCGTACTTTATCTTGGTCCTTTGCTCATCACGGTAGGTCTGGCAATTGCCGGCATGGTCCAATTCCATGGCGCTTACGCGTTTCTGCCGCCGCTTTTGTTCTTCGCGATCAACCTTGCCGAGGCCAATTTTGCCACGCCCCTGGTCGTTGGACAACGCATGGCTGTAAACCCGCTGGTCGTCTTTCTGGCGATTGTGTTTGGCTTGTGGCTCTGGGGGCCGATCGGCGCCTTTGTCGCTTTGCCGGCGCTGCTTTGGCTCGGGGTGCTGTTGCAGCCTGCGGCCGAGTCCGGCGCACATGCAAGGGGGCCATTGCAAACACTGGCCTAGCGTCAGTGTCGGTGGGACAGCCTGCTGACCATTCACACTTGCAATTGATGCGCTGGCCGATGGGTGTCGACGCCTGAACTGGCCCGCCCAAGGCCCGGAGGTGGCAAATTTCTATGTCTTGATATGTCATAGATTAATGCGGTTTACGCGATTGCGGTGCACCACCTGCCTCTCAAACTACGAGGAAACCTGATGAGCACCACAGCCGAACGGGCCGCCCAACCCATTCTGATCTTGACCCCGAATGCCATGGAGGCAGCGGATATCAGCGATTACTTGCTGAGACGGGGCTATCAGACTGTCATTTCGGAACTTCAACTGGACGGGATCGTGTCGCCAAAAGACGAGACAGCAAAACCGCCGCAGCTGATTTTCTTTGGCTTTAAGATCACCCAAACGGGCGCGCGGAGTTGGCTCGACGCCGCCTTGGTACGAGGCTGGCCAGTCGTTCTTGTAAACGGTGATACAACCGAGCCGGAGTATCAGAGACTGCTGATGTTGAGCCGCCCGTTCGACACACCCCACCTGGACGCGATCATGGACTCGCTCGAGCGTTCGCGTCTCTGCGTGTCCTGATATCCGTCACTCGCCGGACGCAATCGGGCAAAAAATGGGAGTGTGTGTTTTTTTGGTGGAACCACAGCCGTTGTCATGCGTTTCAACCAAGCGGTCGGAGGCCGCAAACCGGAAACACTACGCCGTAGTCTTTGCGGCGCTCCCTCGATTCCGCTAGTTTCAGCGGACAAGGCACGCGCAGGAACGACGAAACACAAACATATGGTAACGAAACGTTTCTTCAAAACGATCTTCGCAAGAATTGCTGCGTTGATGACCCTGGCGATGCTGCCGCTGGGGTTGATCGCAGTTTATCAGACCCGTGTTGTTGTCGAAGATGCGCGAACACTTTCCTCCTCGGCTTTGATGGCGCGGACGGTGGCCGCTGCATCCAAGCAGCGCGAGCTGATCAAGACCGCCTTGGGCGCGGCCGAAGGTGTGGCAGCGGTGATGGCCGAGATCGATCCGTCGCGCTGTACCGCCGCATTGGACGCGCTGGTGGCAGAGCACCCGCTGGTCAGTGCCGCCGTGCTGAAGGACGCGGAAGGCAACGCACGATGCAGGTCCACCTTCGAGGCGGTGGATTTCTCCAAAGGCGCGAGTTTTTTCGAAATACTGGAAAGGCGCGAGCCTTTTGTCAGCCTGTTGCCCGCCAAGGATTTGCCAGGGCGTTTCGTTGTCGTTGTGTCACGACCGATCTTGCAGGACGACAAGGTCGATTCCGTCCTGTTGCTTTCCATCCCGCCTTACAGGACGAGGTCCGCAATGCGGAGCCCCGAAAACGAAGAGGGTCTGACGCTTGCGTCCATCAACCTTGAGGGTGAGATCGTATCGGCAAATACCGAGCTGACTGAGGCCGTCCGATATCTTCCCGACGACGTTCCGCTGACCTATCTTCCCGGTCGCATGAACCAGACATTCGTTGCATCGAGCTGGAATGACGAGGATCGGTTCTACGCCATTGTTCCAATGATAGAGAATGCGCTCTTTCTGGTTGGAAGCTGGCCGGTGTCCGTCCTGCCGACAGCGAAATCGCGGCTTCAAGATACGATGGCGGTGTTGTTCCCCTTGCTGATGTGGGCAGCGGGGCTGGGTGTTGCGCTGTTCGGGATGCGCTGGGTGGTTACCAACCATGTCGCCGAACTCAGATCTGCAATGCGCCGGTATGCTCTGGGCGAACGGGACAGCACGCCGCTCGCCATGAAAAACCCGCCGATCGAGATGGAAGAGGCCCAGAGGGCCTTCAACCGGATGGCGATCCTGTTGTCCGAGGCAGAGGTGCGGCGGGAACAGGATCTGAAAGACAAGGAAGTCCTGCTGCGCGAAGTGCATCACCGGGTGAAAAACAACCTTCAGCATATCGCGTCGCTGGTGAACATGCAGTTGCGCAAGACGACCTCGACCGAGGTCCGCCACATCCTGAGCGGGTTGAACAAGCGTGTGCGCGGGCTGGCGGTTCTGCACCGCTCGTTGTTCAATACGCCAAACACCGCTACGGTCGATGCAGCGGAACTGGTCAAGGCCGTTATCGTGGATCTGCAAAGCAGCTATGATCAGAGTTCGAAACCCGTCATCTTGACAGAGCTGGCAACGGTCGATCTGTTGCCTGACCAGGCGATCCCGCTCTCGTTGCTGGTCGCCGAACTGTTGACCGAAGTTCTGGGGGATGACAGCGCTGGTGCGCCGCAAATCAAGGTTGAGCTGCGCAGGCTGGATCAGGATCAGGTACGTCTGATTGTACAATCCGACTCCATGCCTTCTGGCGACGATGACGGCGTTGGCAAGATGCTGATCAACGCCTTTATTCGTCAGTTGGGCGGCAAAGGCGAAACCGGAATCGAAGATGCGCGTTATGTTGCCAGAGTGGAGTTTTCGCGCAACGAATTCGCCGGTTGAGGGGCTGCGATGCCATCGGACTTTACCGTTTTGGTAACGGCTGAAGAAGCCTTTCCCGCCTTTGAACGGGCGGTTCTTCAGGCGCGCTCGCATGTGACTGCCGGATTTCGCATTTTCGACATGGACACCCGCTTGCGCAGTCAAGAGGCGCGGGCAATTGGCGACACCTGGTTCGATCTGCTCGCCCATGCGATTGCCAAGGGGGTTCGCATCGACCTGACGGTTAGCGATTTCGACCCCGACATGGCGGCGGACTTGCATGCGATGTCCGAAAAGACGGTTGAACAGGGGGCGGCGCTGGCTTTGGCCACCGGCGCGGATGCGTCTCGATTGCGGGTGCGGATGCATCTGCATCCGGCCCAGGCGGGGTTTCTGCCCCGCGTGCTGCTTGCCCCTGCGGTGCTTCGCCGACGGCGGCGCGACCCCGCGCTCAGGGATCGTCCCGCATTCTCCCTGCCGCCATTGCACCCGGTCTCTCATCACCAGAAGGTGGCCGTGGTGGATGATGAGCTGCTCTATATTGGCGGTCTTGATCTCAACGATCGCCGCTATGATACCTGCGATCATACGTTGCCGGCGCGTCTTTCCTGGTCGGACGTACAGGTGTTGGTCCGCGGGCCAGCGGCCCGCGAGGCCCGAGTGCATCTGGAAAACCTCGATGCGGTTACCGCTGGTCGGCAAGCGCCCTCGGATGCCCCGCATCTGTTGCGTACGCTGTCCGCGCCACGCCGCCTGCAACTGCCGTTTCTGTCGCCGCGCACCGTGCTTAGCGAAATCGAAGAAGCGCATCTTTCGGCCTTCCGCAGGGCAAGACATATGGTTCATATCGAAACGCAATTTCTCCGCTCCAACCGGATTGCGGACGGGCTGGCCGAGGCGGCCATCCGCAATGCCGACCTGCGCGCCGTGATTGTCCTGCCAGGGACGCCACAGGAGCTGGCGTATGAGAAAAACAAGGGCCTGGATGTGCGCTTCGGCATGGCGCGCGCACGTGCTGCCTTGAGTACCCTTCGTCAAGGGTTCGGCGCGCGCCTGCTGCTAGCGGCGCCTGTTCGACCAGTGATGGCTGCGCGCGAAACCCGCGCGACCCTCGCCGGATCGCCTCTCATCCATGTCCATAACAAGGTTCTGGTGGTCGACGACAACTATGTTCTGATCGGGTCTGCCAATCTCAATGGGCGGTCGATGCGGTGGGATACGGAACTGGCCGTTGCGGCCAGCGACCCCGCCATTCTTGCCCAAGCACGTCGGAAACTGCTTCAGCATTGGTGGTTCGATCCGCTCACGCCCGAAGCGATGGATTGCCGCCGGTCCTTTGATTGGTGGAAAAGAGAGATCACCCTCAATGGTTCCCGGTTGCCGAAGAACCGGACCGGTTATCTGGTTCCCTTTGCGTTGGACAGGAACGCGGATGTGGAACAAGAGCTGCCCGGCGTGACCGAGGATATCGTATAGAGCCCGACCAGAGCGCTCGGTGATCGATTGGCCGCAAATCGGCTTCTGACTTATGGCCGTGACAGTGTTCTCCGCGCGCGGTCGAAAACACCGCCTGACCATGGAACCGTACCCTGTTTGCGGCGTTGACTCGATGACGCCGCAGCGCGGCGCGCACCCTTAGCTCTGAAGGAGAAAAGACATGGACGAAGACCGTTTCACCGGAAAATGGACCGAGTTGAAAGGCCGTCTGCGCGAGGCTTATGGAGAGCTGACCGACGATGAGCTTGAACAGGCCAAAGGCAAACGCGAACAGCTCGAAGGGCTGTTGCAGCAGCGCTTGGGCAAGACCAAGGATGAAGTGCGCAGCACCGTTGACCGCTTTCTTGAGAGCATCTGAGATGGTGCGCAGACCCGAGACCGAGGCGGAAGCCGCCGCGCAGCTGTGGCGCCGTCTTGAAGACACTCGCACCGGAATGCTGTTCGTCGATGACAGCGCCCAGCATCCGCAACCGATGAGCCATTTTGCCGATCCCGAAAGCGGTGCGATCTGGTTTATCACCTCTGCGGAAACGGATCTGGTTGGCGCCGTCGGATTGGGGGCTGAGGCAACCTTTGTCTATCAGTCCCAAAAAGGCGACTATCACGCCTCGATCAAGGGACCGATGGTTGTCTATGAAAGTGACGAAAAGCTCGACAGCCTGTGGAGCGCTCCGGTTGCCGCGTGGTTTGAGAAGGGTCGCGAAGATCCAAAGATCACCTTGTTACAACTGACCCCGCGCGAGGCGGCAATCTGGGCCTCGGAGTCCAACCCGATCCTGGTGGGGCTCAAGCTGATCAACGCCGCGATGCGCGACGATGTGAGCGAGCCCGATGTCGGCATTCACCGGGTGATCAACTTTCGGGATGTCGCCTGAGTGACACCCCACAAAAGCCCAAATGGCCCGCCGGATCAATCCGGCGGGCCATCTCGATTTACCCAAGCTCTTTTTACAACGGCCCCAACCTGTGAGTCAGTCTTGGCTCTCGGCTGGCAAAAGCGCGGCCAGCGCATTACTCAATTGTTCGGTCGTGTAGGGCTTCTTCAGCACGGCAATGCCAGGGAAGCGACCGATCAGATCATCGGCCTCATCATAACCGGTGGCCAGAACGACCGGTATTCCCAACTCGTGACATTTTTCAACCACGGGCAACGACATCTCGCTGCCCAGGTTCAAGTCGGCAAGAACGAAAGTGATGTTCCCCTGTTCAAGGATCTTCAATCCCTCGGCAACGCGGCTGGCGGTCGCGACCGAATCTGCCCCCAGATGAGACAGCATATCGACGGCATCCATGGCGATGATCATGTTGTCTTCGACAACCAGCGCTGTGCCTGACAGCCGGTGCGCCGACATCTCGGCCCGTTGAACGGGCTGCCGTGCGATCCCGGGTTTTTCCCGCGATTGCCGGACGTAGCGAGCCGGAAACAGAAAATCTACCTCGAGCCCGGTAACGCGATAACGTATCTCGGCCTGTCCGTTGAGTTCAAATGGTACGGATTTCTCGATGATCGTGGTTCCGAACCCCTTGCGCGTCGGCGCCTGTACGGCAGGTCCGTTGCGCTCTCGCCAATGCAGCGCGGCGTTGCCGTCGTCGTGCAGCCGGGTCTCGATCTCGATCCGACCCAAGGAATCGCTGAGCGCGCCATACTTGACCGAGTTGGTGACCAGCTCGTGAATAACCAGCGCGACGCAGGTGAACGCTTCGGGCGACAGTTCCAGCTTGTCACCGGCAAGCACGACCCGGCTGGCCTTGCCCGCCAAAAAGGCTTCTGTCTCGGTTTCGATCAACAGATTGAGCGGGCTCCAGTCCCATTCCGCCCCGGTCAACTGGTCATGTGCCCGCGCGAGGGCGTGAATGCGGGCGTCCAGAACTTCGCCAAAGGCCTCGGCCGATTTCACCCTTTCCTTGCCTTGGGACACCAGGCCGCGGATCAGGTTAAGGATGTTGCGCACCCGGTGGTTAAGTTCGGCGATCAGCAGCTCTTGTTGATCTTGTGCGCGCTTGCGGGCGGCGTTGTTTTCATCGGCGAGTTTCAGAACCACTTCGATCAGAGTAGTGCGCAGCGCTTCGGCGGTTCGCTGTTCACGAAGCCGCCACGGCTGGCAATACCCCCGCGCGACTTCCTGCCAGGCCTCAAAGCTTTTCCTGGGCGTCAGGCGCAGGCCGTTCGGCCCTACCGAAACAGGCTTTTCCGGATTGCCCGCCCAGGTGACGGATTTAACAATCTCACGGCGGAACAGGACGAAGTAGTCTCGCGGGCTGCGCGATACCGGTATCACCAGCAGCCCGGCAACCCGGTCGGCGAACCCCTCAGCGGCCGGATAGCGCCCGGTCAGATTGTCGGTCGAATAGATCTGGCCAGGAGGCGTCGTGTTGAGAAAGCGCACCAGGCCTTTGAACTCTTCCTCCAATGGTGCGGCACCCTGGGCCTTGTAGGCGCCATCGGTGTAGATCGTCGCGCCGTCGAATGGGATGACCTCGCTGATCCCTTGGCACAGGTCGTCGAATGCCTCGAACAGGCTGCGACCGCTGGAAAGTTGCGGCATGAGGCAATCATGCAGTGCGCGAGAGCGGTCGACATCGCCCAGTTCCTCGGACATTTCCAACTGCGCGAGCTCATAGTTGAAAAGCTGCGCGAACAGTTCGACCGATGTGCGCTTTTCATAGTCGATGTATCGCGGGGTGTTGTGATGGCAGGAAAACAGCCCCCACAGCTTGCCGTTGCGCAGGATCGAGACCGACATCGAGGCCGCAACCCCCATATTTCCAAGGTATTCCAGGTGGATCGTGGACACCGCGCGCGTGACCGCCAAGGACAGATCCAGCGGCTCGCCATTGGGGTCGCTTGCCGGGAGGACCGGATAGACAGGCGCATTCACATCCGGGATGATCCGCAGCAGGCTGCGCATGTAAAGCGCACGCGCCTGTTTCGGAATATCGCTGGCCGGATAACGCAGACCCAGAAACGGTTCCATTCCGGTCTCGCACACTTCGGCGATGACAGTCCCGCTGTCATCTTCTTCGAAGCGATAGACCATGACCCGATCAAAGCCGCTGAGAGCCTTCAGGCCACGGGCGGCTTCTTGTGCCATCTTGTCGATATCACCATGGCGTTGGACTCTGGCGATCAGCGCTTGGACCAAAGCTGTGTCGTGCCGCTTGTCCTGGTCCTTGCTGCATGGCTCGAATTCCAGAACAAACAACCGGCCGGATTTATGTGCAGATATGTCGAAGAGCTGGCCGTCGCCCTTCAGATCGTAGCCGAAAACCCGAACCGCGGTTTCCTGTAGCGGCAACATCTGCATCCGGGTGCGCAAGTCATGCAGGGCTCGTTCACTGAACAGGTTTGAAATCGGTTGCCCGGGCAGATCCTCGGCACAAAACCCCAAAATCGTATCACAATTGGCCGAGGCGTGGGCGATGATCCAATCGGCGGAGACGGCGACAAGGCAACCAAAGGACTGAACCTGGCCAAGGATGTGAATCGGTTCTTGGTCACAAGTTGCCAGATCTACAGGAGTTTTGGCGTTGTCCGGATTGATTTCAGACATGGAGCACCCTTTCCCGGGCAGGTTGGGCAAGTACGTAGTTTATGCAGAATTCAAAAAGGGCGATACAATCTATGACAATCGCGTCGGCTTCTTTTCCCTGGGCGGGCAGGGCCGTGGCGCAGGTTACGAATTCGCGCCAGTAAGAGGTATCGGTCGGTGCTGAAAGATAGACGCAGGCAGTGCCCACCTCGGCCAAGCCCATGTCCATCCAGCGTTTTTTCAGCACTTGGGCTCCAAGCCGTGAGCCGCTGACGATGTAATCCACAGCCAATGGGTGAGGGCGAAAGTTCAGGTCGGGGGGCGCCGGCAAAGGCTCTCGATCGAGCGTGATCAGATCCTGCTGCACCCGCTGCTGCAATTCGCGCACAAGGGGCGCGCAGGCCGATTCGACACCACATCGACTCAACGCGGTGAAAAGCCGCCATTGCAGGGCAAGGAACCGTCGATAATCCTCTGGATCAGAGTTCAAGAGACGCGAAACCCGCTCATCCAACGCCTGGTGGCAATGCCGTGTTTCCGAGCGTAGCCTGTCACGTAAGCTAGAGTAATAATCGCATGACAAGTCGGGACTCCAATTCGGGGATTCCAATCGACTATATCCCTCACACTGTTTCATGCAAGTGAGTGATGCAGGTGTGAAATAGAAAAATATTCATTTCTGTCAAATGGTTATGATGTGACGCAGTTGATCTCTACGTCTTTTGATCCGGTACAGATACCATAGTTCAACAGCAGTCGCCCATCCGTTCTGATATGTCCTTGCGGCTTAGAAAAACAGCGCCAAAGCGAACAGGATTTCCAGGTTGGCGTCCGGTAGATAAGGCCCGGCAAAGACGTGCCGGGCCTTATCGTGTGATCCGAGGCCACGTATTATTGCGCTTTTCTGGCCTCCTGCGTGATTTCGTTCCCGGCCTTCGACAGGTCGCGGCCAAATCCCTCGATGGTTTCGCAGGCGCTAAGCGCTGAAAGAACAAAAAGTGTCACGAAAAAGCGCATAGGGTTCTCCTTACTTCAGCTTGGACGCGACATTATTGGCAAAGGCGACAACCATGGCCTGGTAATAGACCTCGTTGCCGGGGGTCACCTCGGCAGGATTGACGCCTTCGGGATAGTACATGTCGGTCTGGTCGCTGGTGACCGTCAAAGTGTAGCGTTGATCCTCGCTGGCATCGGGCATGTCGATGTCGACAACCCCGGACAAGCTCCATTCTCCGACCCCCAAAGCGGTCTCGAAGTTGTTGGCAAGTGCGATCTCGTCAATATCAATCTTGACCTCGGCGCCTTCTGCGCCTTCGGGTGCGATGTGCGACACCAGCAATTTTGCGATTTCGGTTTCAAGGTCGGTTTCCAGCCCGGCCCAGACCTTGGCGGCCTCATAGGTTTCAACAGCCGAAAGGTCAGCCTCGACCTCGACGCTGGCAACTTTCGGCGTCGCGAATGCTGCGGTTGCCATCGCAGAGATCAGGACAGTTGTGCGAACCAGATGATCCATTGTCATGCTCCTGTTCATTGTTCGGGTCGTCTTGTCCAAACTGAACACGCAAAAGCGTGAATGGTTCCCAACAAATTGGTTTCATGGGTGAATCTTGGTTTGTGAATAGTGGAATACCAGACCAGACCCTTGATCGGGTCTGGTCTGGAACCGTCACGGCACCGCGTCGGCGGCAAGGCTTGGCACGAGGCAAGTTCCCAAGACTTGCAGTATTCAGCGGCATCGTGATGCGACTTGCTAACCAGACTAGAAACGGGCACGCGGTTTGTCAGCAGCTCCCGAAACTCGCGAAACATAAGAGTGAAAGTGCCGCAGCCGCAAAAAGGTTCCCGCAAAAGACTGGATTTTTTCGTTTTGTTGACGCGGCGCCTGGAAGAGGTGGAACATTCACCCGATTTGCGCGTTTCTATCAAAAGGAGCTGTTCAGGCTCTGATCAGCTTGGGAGCGTCGGCAATTGGAAATCCTCTTTAGCCAAGCGAGCTTCGCTGTTCAGCTGGACTGGACGTGGCGTCTGCTTGTCGCCGTTATCGGAGGAGGTTTGTTGGGGCTGGACCGCGAGTTGCGCCATCGGCGGGTGGGGATTCGTACCTATATGATGGTATCGCTGGGGGCAGCAGCCTTTATCATTGTCGGTGTCGAATTCGGCCATCAACTGCAATCTCAGGGGTTAAGCCCTGATCCAACGCGCGTTACCCAGGGTTTGATGGGGGCGATCGGGTTCATTGGCGCAGGCGCGATCATCAAGGGCGACAGGCGTGTGGGTGGCATCGCCACGGCCGCAAGCCTCTGGGTTGCCGGCGCGGTGGGGATGGCGGCCGGACTGGGCTACACGTTTATGTCCATTGCGACAGCCGGGTTTGCCGCCGCTTTGCTTGCTGTCAGCCGCTTCATGAAACATCGCGGCGCGGACGATCGCCCTGACACCGGTTAGTGGCCGCCAATCACTGACCGAGTCACGACCTGTAAAACCCAGGAGGACCCAATTGGACGCCCGAGACACCCTTATACTGGCCGAAGAAGAGAAAGAGCGTGAAGCGGTAGAAGAGGCCACTGCGCTGTCCCCGAAGTTGATCTTCGAAGCGATCAGGCTGAACGGCGAAGAGGAACTTGGCCGACCTGCTCGCGCGCTCTGGTGGTCGGGCATTGCCGCCGGGATCCTCATTTCCTTTTCTGTGTGGGGAGAAGCCATCCTGCGCGCCAACCTTCCAGATCGGGACTGGCGTTATCTCGTCGAGAACCTGGGCTATAGTTTGGGCTTTGTCCTGGTCATCCTAGGCCGGATGCAGCTGTTTACCGAAAACACCATTACAACCGTAGTGCCGGTGGTCCTTTCGCCCAGTCGCAACTCATTTCTGCGAACAGGACGGCTTTGGGCCGTGGTGCTGGCGGCCAATACGGTAGGGGCTTTCGTCGCCGCCGGCTTCATGGTTTATGCGCCGGTTCTCTCGACGGCTGTTCAAGACGCGATTGCCGCACTGAGTCATCATGCGACCGCGATGCCCTGGCACCAAGGCCTGCTGCGTGGCATTCCTGCCGGTATTCTGATCGCCGCTCTCGTCTGGATGCTTCCTGGCGCAGACGGGTCCGCACTGCCCTTGATCATTCTTTTCACCTGGCTGATTGCAGCGGGCGATTTTACCCACGTGATCGCTGGCTCGGTCGAAATGGCGTTTCTGCTGGTTTCCGGTGATCTTACATTTGTACCCGCAGTGTTTGGGTTTTTCATACCCGTCCTGCTTGGCAATATCATTGGCGGGACCATGGTATTTACCTTGCTGACATGGGCGCAGATCCGGCCAGAGGTCAAGCGGTCCGAAGGGTGTTGAACGTAGTTGGCGCAAGGGGCTTTGTACCCGGATAAGCCAAACATCGCCGGCTTAAGTACCGGCGACGGGCACTGATGCCCGGCTCTGCAAGGGGGTATTCCGATTTCTATTTGCGTTTGCGGAACCTTCGCCGTGCGCGCGGGTTGTAACATTGAACGCAAAATAGGAGTACACAATGGCTGAAGCCCTGAAAGTTGTCCCGACCGAAAGCAGCGTGTCGACCGGCGTGCGCGATACCGCCACTTTGGCCGATGCGCTTTCGCATGTTTTGTCCGACACCTATCGACTGGTCTTCAAAACCCATGCCTGTCACTGGAATGTCGAAGGTCCCCTCTTCTATTCCGTGCACAAGCTGACCGAAGAGCAGTACAACAACATGTTTGCGGCGGTCGACGAACTGGCAGAACGGATCCGTGCCCTTGGTCATCTGGCTCCGGCCCGGCTGCAGGATGTGATCGAACAGTCCCGCGTCGCTGACCCCGCCACGCAAGGGGATGCCGCCTCGATGGTGGGCGAGCTGGCGGCGGATCATGAAAAGCTGGCCCATCGCCTGCACGCCTTGATCGAACTGGCGGCGGATCGCAAAGATCCGGTGACCGAGGATATGGCCACCGCACGCAGTGCCTTTCACGAGCAGGCGGCCTGGATGCTGAGATCGCTGGCAAAGAGCTGATGAAACCCAGAAAGCCCTGCCGGACGGGCAGGGCTTTTTATGTGCAGGGACATTTCTCTGATTTCAACAATGCGAGGCTTGCAGAGCGTCGAGCGCTTTCAACACCTCGTTCAGAATGGGCTTGGCCCCGCCTGACAGCCCCTCGCCGGATGACCGGATCAGGTCATCTTCGTTGCGCTTCCATTGTTGCAGGATTTCGATTTTTTCCCGGGTGCTGTATGTGTCGCTGTTGACCAGGGATTCAGGCGTTCCGAAGAACCGCCTGGGGTCTTCCAAAACGCGCGCTTTGGTCATCACCCATCCTCTTTTTTCAGGCCGAACACATAGGTGTTCTTGCTGATCCGGTCTTGCACTTCGTCTTTGCGTGCCTTGTCTTTGTCCTGCGTCTCTTTCCCGCGCACATCGGTGTGGCGCTCTTTGGCTTCGGCCTTGCCATAGGTATAGGTCTTATCTGCCATGTCTTTTGCTCCTTTCTTGGTCGGGTTCCTTTCAATTCCGGTTCAGCGCCGGGCGGTCAGCAAATGATCCGCAATGCGTCGGGGTCGCAGACGTCGACAGGTCCACTCAACTCACCCGGCGCAACAGCGAGATCACAAACAGGACAAGGAAAAGAACGAACAGAGTTTTCGCGATACTCGATGCCGCGCCGGAAATACCGCCAAACCCAAGCACAGCAGCGATCAGCGCTGTGACGAGAAATGCGATTGACCAACTCAGCACATTTTCCTCCCGAACTAGTACTGAAACAGAAACGCGCGGCCGGACGGAAAGTTCCGTCCAGACCGTTGACAGGCAAAGCTTAAACAGAGCGAATGCGCCGCACCGTGCCCGATGCCGCACCACATCTTGGGCCGTTTGCACTACAATCAATGCATCCCGTGGATCTCTGTTGGCGCGTATCGGTGACGAGGTATGGAACCCGCTGGGTGCTTGCCGCGTTTACGTTGCAGTAAGGAGAGACTTGATGGCAAAGCTTGACGAAAAGACATGGGTTCTGATCGCCGATAGTGAAAAGGCGCTTATTCTGGTCAACGACGGAAACGCGCAGTCCCCCAGCCTGACCCTGCTGGAGAAGGAAGAGCAGGACAACCCACCCAATCGCGAGCAAGCGGCAAACCAGCGCGGTCGCGTGAATCAGAGCGCGGCGCATGGTCAGTCGGCCTATTCAGACACCGACTGGCACGAGCTCAGCAAGGACAGGTTCGCACAGGACATCGCCGATCTTCTCTATGATCACGCACATCGCGGACGGTTCGATACCATCGTGTTGTGCACAAGCAGGCAGGTTCTGGGCGTGTTGCGCGACACGCTGCATCAAGAGGTCGCCAAGCGGATCGTCGCCGAAATCCCCAAGGTTCTGACCAACCACCCGATTGATGAGATCCAGAAGATCCTCCAAACGGAATTGGACGGCAAAAGCATCTAGGCTGCCTTCACTTCCGTCGCATGCACGTCACTCCGAACAACCTTAACACGCATTTCGGGCGATACTGGCAGTTTTTCCCACTGCCTTTGAGGCTGCTGATGAACAAACTGACCCTTGCTATCTGCTGCGCCCTTTTCTTGCAGTCACCGGACATTGGGGTGGCGCAGTCGACCACCGAACCGGTTCAAACGCAAAATGTGATCGAGGTCGGCAGTGATGCAATAAGCGACGGTGAAATCCGGGGACGTATTCAAAGACTTCTGCGGGAGATCGGCGGATACGACGACGTGCGCGTCATGGTATCAGAAGGTGTCGTGACGCTTGAAGGCAGAGTGATCGACAATGCCGCGCAGGATCAGTTGACCAAGATCGCCGATCGCGTCGCGGGTGTGGTGGCAATCAACAACGCGACGGAACTCAGCGCATCGCTCGAAGAACGGCTTACTCCCGCGGCCGAGCGGGTGGCGGACCGGGCCAGAAACGTGCTGGCCAATGCACCGATCTTTCTGGTTGCGCTTCTGGCGTTTCTGGCGGTGGCCTCTGGAGGCTGGCTGTTTACCTCGCGCCTGATGTTGTGGGACCGGATTGCGCCGAACCGGTTCATCTCGGATTTGTATCGGGCAGTGGCGAGAATTGCCTTCATTCTATTGGGTATCATACTGGCGCTAGACATCCTAAACGCTACCGCCCTGATCGGTGCTGTGCTGGGGGCTGCGGGGGTTGTCGGTCTGGCGCTGGGTTTTGCGGTGCGGGACACCGTCGAAAATTTCATCGCTTCGATCCTGCTCAGCCTGCGTCAGCCGTTTCGACCCAACGACTTTGTGGATATCCAGGGTGATACCGGCACAGTTGCGCGCCTCACGTCGCGCGCAACAATCCTGATCTCGCCCGAGGGCAATCATATCCGCATTCCAAACGCAACGGTGTTCAAGGGGCGTATTGTTAACTTTAGCCGCGATCCAAACCGTCGATTCGATTTCGAACTTGGGGTTGATGCCGATGCCGACCTTGCCGCAGCGCTCACGACCGCCGTCGAAGCACTAGAGAAGCTGGATTTCGTCCTGGATGATCCCGCCGTTGGGGCTTGGGTCGAAAAAGTTGGCGATTCAAACGTGATCCTGACCTTTACCGGCTGGGTGGACCAGACCAAAACCAACTTCGCAAAGGCGCGGGGCGAAGCGATCCGAACGGCAAAAACCGCGTTGGAAACAGCGGGCTTTGGGCTTCCCGAGCCGATATACCGGGTTCGTTTGGATGGCCATACTCCCACTGGCGAAGACTCGGAATCCACCGGTCCGGAGAGGCGCATCCCCGCTCCTGCTCCTGCAGCTGAAACGGCGCTTCCGTCCGCATCCGACCCGTCCAGCAAGGAAGACGCACAAAAGGAAGCAGCCTCGCGCGAGCGTGCCCAAGGTGTGTCAGAGGATAACCTGCTCGATCCTGCGCAACAGGTGGAATGAACGGTAGAGTCGCAAACTTTACAGCCACAAACTTTTCGGCTCTCTGTCCTTCGTCAGGGATTTTGGTACAGATTGCGGCGTGAGCTAAGAGAGGTGACCTGCCCCCCGAAACTTCCCTCGTTCTGATGTAGAGTTTGCTCAACCTTTTTAAGGAGCAAACGAATGCGAAAGAGCCGTTTCACGGAAGCCCAGATCATCGGGATGATCAAGGAACAGGAAGCCGGGATGCCGACAGCCGAGGTGTGCCGCAAGCACGGCCTCAGCCAGGGCACCTTTTACAAATACAAATCGAAGTATGGTGGCATGGAGGTATCGGACGTCGCGAAGCTGAAGGCGATGGAAGATGAGAACGCCAGGCTGAAACGCCTGCTGGCCGATACGATGCTGGACAATGCTGTTCTGAAGGATCTGCTGGGAAAGAGCTGACGACGCCGAACGAGCGGCGAGAGGCAGCGCTGAGGGCGATGCGGGATCACGATATCTCGCAGCGCCGGGCCTGCCGACTTATCGGTGTCGATCCAAAGACCGTCCGGCGCGAACGCCCGCCGGATAACCCTGAGATCAGGGCAGGGATGAAGGCCGTCGCTGCCAAGCGCCGCCGGTTTGGCTACCGGCGGATCGGTGTGATGCTGGAGCGCAGGGGAATGATCATGAACCACAAGAAGCTGTATCGGCTTTACACTGAGGAGAAACTGGGCGTCAGGCCTTGCCCGCGCTTTCGACCCTGGCCTCGGGACGCACCATCCCGGCATGCAGGGAGATCTTGCCATGCGACCAGGCAGCAATCACACCGGAGCGGGCAAGATCCTCGGCGCTGTAAGCCTCCTGCAGATCCCGTGCCTCGGCCTCCAGTTCGTCGACCCGATCGTAGAGATAATTGTACGCCTCGTCTTCGAGCTCCTCGTTCTCCATCTCGTGTTCGAGCTTTTCGAGTTCCGCAGTGATCTCATCGACGCGCTTCTGGCCTTTCTCGTCGGGCTCGACCGGACCCGGATAGACGCGGCCATAGTCCGCCATGGCGGCATAGTCGTACTGGATGACCGCATCGGCCCAGGCAAAGCCGATCTCTGCCCGCGCCTCTTCGGCGGCGGCGGCGAGTTTTTCGAGCAGGATCGTTTCGACCAGCGCGGAATCCTCGAGCACCGAGTGTTCGTCCAGGAGATCGGCCGCAATGGCACCGCCACGTGCCTCGTAGTCCTTCCGCACGAAGGCGCCAATATCGTCGCTGACCTGCACGCCGCGGGACTTCAGCGCGTTCCGGACGGTATAGGCCTGGACGTGGTTGTCCTCTTTGGTCAGCGCCTCGAAGACCTCGCGTTGCACCTCCTGGCTTGGGTGATCGGCGAAGGCTTTCATCGTATCGAGGGTGATCGCCTTCGCGCGCGCCGCGGCACGGATGTCGGGATGGATGAGCCCGTAGCGGCCTTGCCGAGGTTCGCGTTGAAGCCGTGGTCGCGGAGGGTCAGCGTGTAGTAGTCCGCGCCGGTCTCCTTGTTCTGCTTCTTCCAAATGCCGCCGCACTCGACCAGCTTGCCGCGCGGGGAGCGGCCGAGGACGCGATGCGTGGGAGCCATCGGGTTCGTGCTTGCGACGGGTTCGACCGTGACGTCGAGGTCGAAGGTCAGGGTCGAGATGGAGCCGACGCCCTTGGCGGTTTCGATGTCGGCGCTGGTGAATTTGATGCAGTTCGTGGTCATTGCTCTTCTCCTTGTTTGCGTTGCAATGATGGTGACCTTGCAGCTGGCCAAGGCCCGGCCACACCGAAGGCGGAGCGCAGCGGAGAGGGGCAGGCGCCGGTCTTTTTGCTCCGCGAGGAATGGCCCGCAGGGACCGGGGAAAAAGATCGGCGACAACCTTTGTGGACGGGACGACAGCTGCGACCAGCATGTCATGCAACTCAGACACCGGGATAAGTGCGGGGACCAGGAGGGAAACTGGGTGAACTGCAGACAGAGATGCTGCCGGTTGGCGACCTTGTGAAAACCGACTTTATTGGCCCAGACGTGCCGACCGGTCGCACTGTCGGGAACAAGAAAACCAACCTCAGCGCAGCGCCCATGGCTAAATGACCGAAGAAACGAGGTCAGTTGCAATCCGGGCGACGCAATAGGGCAGGGGGATCAGTCAGGAGAACATGCCTAGTGTAGACCCTCGGCCCCGAAGCGGCCATCAAGTGAACGTGCGGCAAATGACGGGTATGAGCCCTCAGCCGACATGCCTTTTTCTTGCTGCGCGAGCACAACGAAAGATATTTTCTGCACTAGCATCAAAATCTAATCTGCGATGCGGCAGACTTTGCGGTCATTCATGCAGCGCGCCGCAATACTGAAACAAATAACTCACCCAGCGTGGGCAAACCGGCCTTTTCAAAGCTACCGTCAAGGTTTGTTATTAGACCGAGAAGCTAGTTTGTTGATGGAAAGTCGTGGCGTTGCCGTGAAATCTTTAGCGTGTGCGGCCATACATGACCAAACTTATTGCGTGTCTGACCGCGCGCTATTTCAAGTAGTTGTCAATGTATGTAAGCCCGACAACGATAAACAAAACATTGTCATCTCAGGTGGTCAACCGGCAGTGAGTTTTAAGGCGGACGGTAGTGATCGATACCATCCGCCTCATGCATTTTAGAAACCCGCAAGGTCCCTCAGGAACAGTGCGATGCCGGGGAAATAGATCAGCATCGCCGTCATAAGGGCGAGGATCAGGAAGAATGGCAGGGTTCCCCGGATGACCTCAAGATACGGCCGGTTGAAGATCGCGATAGCGGTGAAGATGTCGCAGCCGAAGGGTGGCGTCGCCGAGCCGATCGCCATCTGCAGCGTGATCAGCACACCGACCAGCACCGGATCTATTCCGGTCGATTCAATGATCGGCACGAAGATCGGCGTCAGAATGACCAGTACCACCAGCGAGTCGACGAACATGCAGCCCACGAAGAAGCACAGCGCGATGACCAGCAGAATGTATTCCTGTGAAGCATCTTCGAGGTTCAGCGGCTCCAGCAGGCCCTGCGGGATCTGCTCGAACGAGATGTACCACGAAAACGCCTGGCCCACGCCAACCAGCACGAAGACGACCGCGGTGATCAGGCCGGTTGTCCGCGCCGCGTCAAGCACGTCGGCCAGTTTCAGCTCGCGATAGATTACGCATTCCACGATCAGTGCGTAAAGCACCGAGAAGGAGGCTGCTTCGGTTGGCGTTACCGCGCCGGAATAGATGCCGCCGACGATCAGAATCGGGAAGCCGAGTGGCAGCAAAGCCTTCTTGAACGCCTGCAGCCTTTCGGCACCGGTCTTGCGTTCAACTAGCGCGATGCTGTCGCCCTGAAGCACGCTGTAGATGTAGCAGTAGAACGAGAACATCACCGCCAGCACGATCCCCGGGCCGATACCGGCGATGAAGAGCGCGCCCACGCTGGTATTGGCCAGCGTACCATAGAGGATCATCCCGATACTGGGCGGGATAAGGAAGGCAATGTCGCTGGCGTTTATGATCAGCGCCAAAACAAAGCTGTCCTTGTAGCCTGCCTTCAGCAGTTTCGGGCGCATGATCTGACCGACCGACACCACGGTTGCCTGGGTCGAACCGGACACCGCGCCGAAGAGCGTGCAGCTGATACAGGCGGTGATCGGGAGGCCGCCGCGGCGGTGGCCGACGAAAGCCTCGACCAGGCCCAGAAGGTTGGTCGAAGTATGCCCGCGCGTCATGATGTCAGCGGCCAGAATGAACATCGGCACCGCGATCAGCGCATTTGGCGAAATGCCGGTCACCATCTGCTGGATGATTACGCCGGTATCGCTGTCCGAGAAATGCACGAGCCCGATCAGCGCCCCGACGGCCAGCGGAACGACCATCGGAAAACTGAGGAACAGCAGGATGACCATCGCCGTTACCAGCGTGAAGGTCATGACGTAGACATCGAGCTCACCGGCCACGACATCCGAGAGAAAGTCAAGAATACCGGACATGTCAGACACTCACATCCTTGGCTTCGCCATCCATGACGTCATACGAGAGGTAGTTGCCCTCGTGGGTGATGTTCATGAAAAACGCGATGAGAAACTGCAGGCTGGCCATGGCAAGCCCAAGCGGAATTATCGAGTAAATGATGTAGACCGGAAACTGCAGCGCCGGGCTAAGGCGGTTCACGTCCTTGATCTCCAGCACGTAGAAGACCGACTTGTAAGCGAGATAGGCAAGAAGCAGGCCGGTGGAGAGCGAGATGAACGTCATCAGGACCTTCTTGGAACGGTCACCAAGCGCGTCGTAGACGGCCGTCATCCGGATGTTGCGTCCCCTGCGAACCGCATAGGCGAAACCGACAAAGGTAATGCCGACGATCAGAAACTGGTTGAGCTCTTCCGAAAAGAAAAGGCTCTTGCCGAACGCGTAGCGGCCGATCGCGTTGGCGGTGGAATTCACCATCATCAGCAGGATCGAGAAGATGATCACGTATTTCTCGATCACTTCGGTCACCTTGCTTGTGGTCAGCAATATGCGTTTCATGGGTTTCTCCCCCCAATGCCCCTTATCCGGCGGCGCCCTGGCACCGCGAGAGTCCCCTAAGAGAAAGGCGCGGCGTGCGAAGCTATTCTTTCGCCACACCGCGCCCCGTGAATTGTCGCGTCAGTTTATTTCGACGCAGCCTCGACTTCCTGCAGCAGGCCTTCGAGGATCTTCTGCGCGCTTTCGCGTGCCGCGGCCTTGTCGGCGTCATCGTAAGCATTCTCGACAACGCTGTAGAAAGTTTCGTGCAGGCCGGTGCTCAGGTCGCGGAAGACGGCGCGTTCTTCGTCGGTCAGAACGACGACTTTCATTTCAGGGCGCTCTTCAAGGATCTTGTCCATGTTGGTCTGGTTGATCTCGATCTGATAATCATGCGCGGCCTGTTCGGCGACACCGATCGCGGTTTTCACCATTTCCTGCTGTTCGGCGGGAAGACCATTGAACCATTCGCTGTTGGTCGAAACCGTGCCGACATAGACATCCTGGCCCGGGAACATCAGGTAATCCTGAACTTCGTGCCATTTGGCGTTGTAGATGAAATAGACCGGGTTCACCATGCCATCGACGGTCTTCAACTGCAGCGCGCCGTAGACCTCGCCCCAGCTCAGCGGGGTCGGGGTGGCGCCGAAGGCCTTGAAGGTTTCAACCGGGATGGTCGAGGTGAAGGTCCGGATCTTCTGACCGTCGAAATCGGCCGGGCTGCGGATTTCCTTGTTCGAACCCCAAGCCATTTCACCTTCCGAGATCATGGTGAGCAGCTTCAGGTTCACCTTCTCGAATTTCTCGTTCAGGTCATTGTAAATCGACGGGCTGGTGGTCAGCACCTTGCGGATCACGTCGGTGTCGCTGCCCAGCACGTAAGGCAGGCTCAGCGCCTGAACCTCGGGTACGTAAGACCCCAGGTGACCGGTGCCGACCGAAACGAATTGCACGGTGCCCTTGCTGGTCAGCTCGACGATGTCGTTCTCGGTGCCCAGCTGGCCATAATAGTAGATGCGCACCTTGATGTCGCCGTCAGATTGTTCCTTGATGCTGTCGGCAAAGGCCTGGGCAAAGATGTCCTGAACGTCGCCCTTGTCTTCTTCCGAGGCGAATTTCCAGGTGTCAGCACCGGCGGCCGTCGCGAGGGCTGCGGCCAGAGCGGCTGACATGAGAAGTTTCTTGATCATTGTCTGTTTTTCCTTGGGGTTTAAAGGCCGGTTATGCCGGGCCTTCCGAGATGATGATGAGGGGTCGATAGCCCGCGCCCTGGGCAACGGAATGGTCTTCTTTGCTCAGCGCCGCATATCCCGCGGCTCCTGACGGGGTTGTCGCCGGGCCAATGGCCGAAACAGCAACAGCCGCTGCTTCGCCTTCGGCTTCGGACAGCGTGACATAGCGGACGCCACAGCGTTCAAGGGCAGCCCAGGCCACGATCGACGGCTCTTTGCAGTCCAGGCGGCCCATGTTCGAGTCCGGCCCGTCGCCCCGCGACGGTTTGCCTGCGCGGTGGCTGGCCAGCAGACAGGCGGCGGCCTTGGGTTCGACGACGATCAGCTCGGGTTGTTCGGCCCAGTTATGACGGATCATATACGCCATGGCAGCCGCCAGGCCACCAACCCCAGCCTGCAAGTAGACATGGCTGGGCCAGTTGCCCGAAGCCTCGAATGTTGCGCGCAGCTCCTCGGCAATGACGCAATAGCCTTCCATCACCCATTGCGGGATCTCGGTGTAACCGGGCCAGGTTCCGTCGGCCAGCAGCACGGCCCCGGTTGCCTCGGCATCGGCGATCGCTGCGGCCACGCTCTCGTCATAGACGTCGCCTGAACGGACAACCTCGGCACCGAGTGCCCGCAGGCGATCGGCAAATCCGGCCGGTACGGTTTTGGCCAGGTGAATACGCGCCTTCGCGCCCGATGCCCTTGCACCGGCTGCAACGCCCATTCCGTGGTTGCCTGCACTGGCGCAAACAAAGGTGAAATTCGCCGCGAAGGCGCGGACATCGGCGTCTTGCATGCGCGCCGGGGTCAGCGTCTCGCCGGTTTTCTCCTGCCAGGCTTGATCCAGAATGCGGGCCACGGCATAAGGTGCGCCAAGCGCCTTGAAAGCGCCCAGCCCCATGCGGCCAGTTTCGTCTTTGGCGAGGACGACAATGCCGTCCGGGCCGGTAATCTCATGAACGGGCGACGGTTCATAACCGTCCTGTGCCCTGAAAAACTCCAGGGCGCGCTCAAAATTCGGGGTGAAGTCGGGTATCGCTGTATGTGTCATGGCGCAGAAACTTACTCAATCGCCGCGATACCGGATTCTCGTTTTCCAGCGCATTCCCGATAATGTTTTGCACTTTTGGCCGACTGACGCATAGAATTTGGTATGACCCAGCAACTCGACGAAACCGACCTGACGATCCTGAGGACCTTGCAGCGAGATTGCCGTATCGGACTCGAGCAGCTTGCGCATGAATGCTCGCTTTCGGTTCCATCAGTACAGCGCCGGCTCAAGCGATTGCGCGATGCCAAGCTCATCCAGAAAGAGATTGCCGTGCTGAACCCGGCCGGGTTCGACTATAAGATGACGTTTATCGTCCTGGTCGAACTGGACCGGGAATCATTGCAGCAGCTTGATGTCTTCCGCAAACGCGCCAAGGCCGAGCCACAGGTGCAGCAATGCTACTATGTTACCGGCGAAGCGGATTTCATCCTGATCTGCACCGCCAAGGACATGCAGGATTTCGAAACGCTCACGCACCGTTTGTTTTTTGAGAATTCAAATGTGCGCCGGTTCCGGACCTCGGTATCGATGGAGCGCACCAAGGTCACGCTGGACCTGCCAATCTGATTGTCGCCCATGCCCGGCGACATGGGCCGGATGGCGCTCCAAAAGGGGCAGATTCGGCCCCGAACACCAAGCGTCCCGCCTGCCATTACATGATCCAATCAGCGACCGCCGGTTACGCGCAATTTTTTCTGCCCACCACGCCGATCTGCAACATCATTCGCGCGTCCGTTTATTGTTATACCCCCGCAAACGACAGGATGATGACACGATGACTGATTTCGGATCCCGGCTCACTGCCCTCCGGCATGATTTCCACCGGCACCCGGAACTCGGGTTCCAGGAGGACCGGACCAAGGCGAAGGTGGCCGCGCGCCTGCGCGAGCTGGGGCTCGAGGTGCATGAGGGCGCGGGCGTGGTCGGCGTCCTGCGCGCCGGGCACGGCAACCGGGCCATCGGCCTGCGCGCCGACATGGACGCATTGCCGATCCAGGAGACCAGCACGCATGAGTATGTCTCGGAAACCCCCGGCGTGATGCATGCCTGCGGCCATGACGGGCACACGACGATGCTCCTAGGCGCGGCGGAACTGCTGAGCCAGAGCCCGGATTTCGATGGTACGGTGGTGTTCCTTTTCCAGCCCAACGAGGAACACGGGCTGGGCGCGCGGGCGATGATCGATGAGGGCGTGCTCGAGCAATTTCCGATCGACGAGGTTTACGGAATCCACAACCTGCCCGGCGCACCCCTGGGCCAGGTCTCGACCCGCCCGGGCCAGATCTGCGCCAGCGAAAGCTTGTTCGAGATCGAAATCACAGGCAGGGGCGGCCATGCCTCGATGCCGCAGGTGGGGGTGGATGCGATCACCGTGGGCGCCGAGATGGTGACGGCGCTGCAAACGGTCATTTCCCGCAAGATGGCACCCTCGAGCGGCGCGGTGGTGTCGGTGACCGAGTTCCTGACCGATGGTCAGCGCAACGTGCTGCCAGGCCATGCCACGCTCAAGGGCGACGCCCGTGCTCGCTTGCCTGAAGACCGCGCCGCGATCGAAACTTTCATGCGCCAGATCGTCAGCGGCATCGCCGCCGCCCACGGGGTTGAGGTGCGGATGAGTTTCAACACCGAGTTCATCGAGGTGATCAATGCCGACGCTCCGGTTGATGCGGTGGCGCGCGTCGGGGCGGCGCAGGGGCTCGAGATGCTTCCAAACCGCCCACCGATGAGTTTTTCCGAGGATTTCGCCCATTTCTGCGCCGCCGTCCCGGGCTGTTTCCTTCTCCTGGGCAACGGCGAAACCGGCCCCCACGCAAAGCCGCTACACGCCTCCGACTACGATTTCAACGACGCCCTGCTGCCAATTGGCGCAAATTTTTGGACCAGGCTGGTCAAAGATCGCCTGCCACTGCGAAAGGACTGACTGTGACCAACGCCCCCGCCCGTGGTTTCCCTACCGAAGAATTCGCCACCCGCACCGCCCGTGCACAAGCGGAAATGGCCCAGACTGGCATGGCCGGTCTGCTGCTGACGACCGAACCCGAAGTGCGCTACTTCAGCGGCTTCCAGACGCTTTTCTGGCAAAGCCCGACCCGGCCTTGGTTTCTGTTCGTCCCCGCCACGGGCAAACCCATCGCCGTGATTCCCGAAATCGGTGCCGAACTGATGCGCCAGAGCTGGCTTGACGATATACGCACCTGGAGCGCGCCCGCGCCCAAGGATGACGGGATTACCCTGCTTACCGACATTCTGGCACCATTTGCTGGCCGCGGCGACACGATCGGCCTGATGAAGGGCCACGAAACTCATATGCGCATGCCGTTGGGCGATTACGAGCGGTTGATCGCCGGTCTTGGCGGTCTGCGGATTGTCGATGCCACCGGCCTGATCCGGGGTCTGCGAATGGTGAAATCCGAAGCCGAGATCGACAAGATCGCGCATATCTGCGCGATCGGCTCGCGCACCTTCGCCCGCGTCCCCGAGATGGCCCGCGAAAGCCAGCCCTTCGAGGATCTGTTCCGGGCCTTCCGCCGCGAGGGTCTGGCCCAGGGTGCGGATGATGTACCCTATCTGGTCGGCGGCGCCGATACCGGTGGCTATCACGACGTGATCTCGCCCCCTTCACGCCGCCCGCTGGCGCGTGGCGATATCCTGATGCTCGATACCGGCTCGGTCTGGGATGGCTATTTCTGTGATTTCGACCGCAACTGGGCGATCGGGCAGGCCGACGACCTGTCGCGCCGCGCCTATGATGTGCTTTGGCGCGCGACCGAGGCCGGCATCGCCGCGGCCCTTCCCGGCGCCACTTGCCGTGACCTTTTTCATGCCATGCAGGGCGTGATCGCCGAGATGGACGATCAGGGCGGTGACGTCGGGCGGCTGGGCCACGGGCTGGGGATGCAACTGACCGAATGGCCCTCACATGCCGCCTGGGACACGACCGAACTGGTCGAGAACATGGTGCTGACCCTGGAACCCTCGCTGAGCTACGGCGATGGGCGGATCATGGTGCACGAGGAAAATATCGTGGTGCGCGCCGGTGGTGCGCAGCTTCTGACCGAGCGCGCCGCGCCCGAGCTTCCAATAATCTGAGGAACGGAAATGAAACTTGATTTCGAAACCGATAACGGCATCGGCACACGGGCCAACCTGGGCGTGATCGTTCTTGAAACCGATGAGACGCTCGAGGATGAATTTGCCCGCATCATGCGCGTTGCCGGGATCGCCCTCTACCACAGCCGCATTCCGATGGTGCCCGAAATCCGACCCGATACCCTGGCCCGGATGGAGCAGGACCTCCCCGCCTCGGCGCGGCTGCTGCCGCCATCGCTCAGTTTTGACGCCATCGGTTTCGGTTGCACCTCGGCCTCGACCGTGATCGGCTCAGAGAATGTGGCGAACGCCATCCAAAGCGCCTGTCCAGGCGCAAAAGTCACCGACCCGCTGGCCGCGATCATCGCGTCCTGCCGGCATCTTGGGGCAAAACGCCTCGGTTTCGTCACGCCCTACATTCCCGAGGTCTCTGCAGGGATGCGCGGCAAGCTGGAACAGGCAGGTTTTGAGATTGCGGGGTTTGGCTCGTTCGAGGAAGGCAATGACCGGGTCGTGGCCCGGATCACCAAGAACTCGATCCTCGCGGCGGTCGAAAATGTCGCTGCGCAAGCGCCCTGCGACGCGATCTTCGTCTCGTGCACGAACCTGCGCTGCCTCGATGTCATCGCTATCGCCGAGGAACGAGTCGGCGTGCCGGTGCTGTCAAGCAACCTCGCATTGGCCTGGCACATGCTACAGTTGGCGGACGTCAAGGATAGCCGCCCCGGCTTGGGCCGGTTGTTCGCATGAAGTTTAGGTCGACGACGCGGCATTTATTATGCCGCGTCCGACAAATCGGTCTGCATGACCATCCCGAACGTTCGAGTGGAATCCAATCTTAACAACAACAGCTGTAGCGAGCGCGAACGCGCGCGGCTGTTTCGCCAAATCTTCTCGCTGTAGGTGGACAGGTTTTCTGCATGAGCAACAACTGTGCTGGCAAAAGTCCGGTGCAGTCCACCTCACCGCCAGCCCAAGCCCAACCAGGTGATCAGCCTCTGTCTCGAAGGTCGGCCATTCACGCTAGGCGCGGCGAACTTGCGGCATGAGACCACAGCAGAAGTCTTGAATCCATGCTGCGCGCGCTTGCAGCACGGAAATTGCTGCAAACGCTTAGATTTCAGCGTGGCAAGGCAGCGGTGAACCCGGCCATTCATTCGGGTTGCTACTAAGTTTGGAGCACAAACCCACGGGTGGCAGGTCAGATGCAATCAGGTTTGCGAGTAGCATTCCAACGTCAGCGCGGTGCTGATGCTTGGGTTCGGAGGGCGGCAAGGAGGGCAAAGCATGCCTCGAGTCCAACTTCCTGCCGTCACCCCGAAACGTAGAACCTGGAACAAGGGGCGGAGCATCGGGCAGAAACGACCGCTGCTACCAAAGCAGGTTTGGGCCATCCGAGCGCGACTGGAACTGGCGAACAACCTTCGCGATCTGGCGCTATTTAACGTTGCCATCGACAGCAGGCTACGTGGATGTGATCTGGTCAGGCTCTCTGTGGTCGATCTGGTCAAAGAAGATCGCGTCCGAGAACGTGTTTCGGTGATTCAGAGCAAAACCAAGCGGCCTGTTCAGTTTGAACTGACGGAAAACACAAGGGAAACTGTCCTGTCTTGGGTCAAGTCACCCGAGATGTGGGCTTGCTCGTTCATATTTCCCAGCCGCTTCCACGATCAACCACACATCTCAACCCGTCAGTATGGCCGCTTGGTGCACGATTGGGTGGCGTCGATTGGTCTGGAACCAACCGGATACGGAACACATTCGCTTCGCCGAACCAAAGCGGCTGAGATTTACCGGAAAACAGGTAACCTGCGTGCTGTGCAGCTGTTGTTGGGACAACTAAGATCGACAGCACAGTACGCTATCTCGGTGTCGAGCTGGAAGATGCGCTGAGCATAGCGGAACAGATCGACATATGAGCCATGCGGGCGAGCGGCGATTCCGCTCGCCATCGCCGGATTTAAATTAGCTGGCAGGATTATCGGGATGCCAGGACACCATCAAAGAATTTAGAGAGGAAGACTACACCAACATTTGTCAAGTGTCGCTTTTTTGGTCATTTTGCGGACATGGTATTTCTAGACGTCAGTCACAACCACATTCTTGTTGCCATGTCGTGCTTGGTAGCTCTTGTTGCCGGGTTCACTGGCCTGTCTTTGACCCGTGACCTCGGTTCGAAACCTGATTTCGAGAAGAAGGCATTGATCGCCTTGGCTGCAATCTCGCTCGGTGGCGGAATATGGGCAATGCACTTCGTGGCAATGCTTGGACTGCAAATGCCGATCCTGTTCTACTACGATGCCGCGATCACGCTGATCTCGGCGCTGACGGCAATCCTGATTGTCGGTGCTGCACTCATTATTCTCCATTTCACTGTCCGTAACCGACTGACTGTGTCCCTGGCAGGCGGTATTGTCGGGGCTGGTATTCTTGCAATGCACTATATCGGGATCGCAGGGCTCGAACTGTGCCGCGCGGTCTATGCGCCTCTTGGCGTCGTTGTTTCGTCATTCGTGGCAATTGCGCTATGCGTTCTGGCGTTTGGCATCGCCTATGGAAAGAGGACCAACAGAAATATTCTGCTGGGTACTCTCTGCTTTGCGATCGCCGTTGCGAGCGTTCATTTTCTCGCCATGGCCGGAACCAGATTTGTGGCGAATTCGGATGGTGCCGAGTTCGGCCCATTGATGAGCAATGAGACGCTTGCCCTGGGCGTCATCTTTTTCAGTTTCGTCATGTTCGGGGCCTGCCTTTGGGTCGGTGTAACGTACCTTCCTCGGCCAGCGCAGGAAGCCCGGCACCGTGAGAATGAGATCGCGCCGGGTCAGGCACCTCCGATGCTGCAAGTCCCTTGTGAGCGTGACGGCGGAAAAGTCTTCGTGTCTGCCAAGGATGTCGTCTTTGTCCGAGCGGACGCACATTACACCCAAGTCTATACCGGACGCGAACGGTTGTTCTGTGTTTGGTCCGTGACCGAGGCAACGAAGCGTCTTGTTCCGCTGGGGTTCCTTCAGACCCATCGAAGCTATTTGGTCAATCCCGCGCATGTGGTCCGATTTGAGAGGACAAAAGACAGCGGCAAATGCGTGTTTGATGGCTCTGAAATACCCTCCGCGCCGGTGAGTCGTTCCAAACTGAAGGCAATTCAGGATGCATTGGCTTCGCAGGTCGGCGCAATTCGTGCAACCTGAAGCGCATTTCGTGCGAAACCCCTGTCTTTCATTGAATTTCTAAAGCGCCCCTATGCTGCGCTGTGCACTGCTCTCCTCCATCAAGTTGAAGCGCTTTGAGGGAGGAGAGCCGATGATACCAGCGGCCTTTGAGTATCACAGACCCAAGGATATGGCGGGTGTTCTGTCCATACTTGAAGAACATGGCGATGATGCCCGCGTGATGGCTGGCGGTCATAGCCTCATTCCGATGATGAAGCTGCGCATGGCAGACGTTCCGCACCTGATCGACCTTCAGGATGTTGGCGGGATGTCCGATATCGAGATCGACGCCGACACCATTCGGATCGGTGCAATGGTCACGCAGCATGACATCATCGACAATGAGGCGCTCGCCCAAGCGGCTCCGATCCTGCGCGAGGCAGCGCTGCAGATTGCCGATCCGCAGGTGCGCTACATGGGGACTGTTGGCGGCAATGTCGCCAACGGCGATCCGGGCAATGACATGCCGGGCCTGATGCAGTGCCTCGACGCCACCTTCACCGTTGTGGGTCCTGATGGCGAACGGGACATTGCCGCGCGGGAGTTTTATGAGGCCGCCTATATGACGGCACGTGGGGACGAGGAGGTTCTGACGGCAGTCACGATCCCTGTGCCAATGGGCGGTTACGCCTATGAAAAGCAGAAGCGCAAGATTGGCGACTACGCGACCGCGGCCGCTGCTGTTCAGATCGTGAAAGACGGCGGTTCCTGCGTGTCGGCGTCAATTGCGATGACAAACCTGAGCGATACGCCGATCTATTCCGAGGCCGCAGGAGATGCGCTCGTCGGAACTTCTTTGGATGACGCAGCGATCAAAGCCGCAGTGGCCGCGATGCTCGATGACATTGATCCAACCGAAGACAATCGCGGCCCCGTCGCTTTCAAGAAACATGTTGCGGGGGTGATCCTGCGCCGCGCCATCGAACGTGCCTGGTCACGGGCGTGAGGGAGGAAACCATGTCGAAGAAACAACACTACAAGATCACAGTGAACGGCAAGGAAGAGGAATTTCTCGCCGAGCCACGCGAATTGCTCATCTACACGCTCCGCGAGCGGCTCAACATCACCGGGCCCCATATTGGTTGCGAGACGTCGCATTGCGGGGCCTGCACTGTCACTATTGATGGAAAGTCGGTCAAATCCTGCACCATGTTCGTGGCCCAGGCCGACGGCAAGAAGATCACGACAATCGAAGGCATCGGCGGGCCGGACAACCTGCATCCGCTTCAGACCGCGTTCAAGGAACATCACGGCCTTCAGTGCGGCTATTGCACGCCTGGGATGATCACCCGGGCCAAGAAGCTGCTTGAGGAGAACCCGAACCCAACCGAAGCGGAAATCCGCTTTGGAATGGCGGGCAACATCTGCCGCTGCACGGGCTACCAGAACATTGTGAAATCCATTCAGGCTGCCGCGGCCGAGATGAATGCAGCCAAGGAGGCGGCAGAATGAAGGACGAAGTGACAAGCCGCGAGGAGCGGATCGAGAACCTCAAAGGCATGGGCTGCTCGCGCAAGCGGGTTGAGGACGCACGATTCACCCAAGGCAAAGGCAATTATGTCGATGACATCAAGCTGGACGGCATGTTGTTTGGCGACTTTGTTCGGTCGCCCTATGCCCACGCGAAGATCGTCAATATCGACACGTCCGCTGCGCTGGAGGTGCCGGGCGTTTTGGCCGTCCTGACGGCCAAGGATTTGGAGCCCTTGGGCCTTCACTGGATGCCGACCCTTGCGGGCGACAGGCAAATGGTGCTGGCCGACGGCAAGGTTCTGTTCCAGGGTCAGGAGGTTGCCTTTGTCGTGGCCGTCGATCGCTATGCCGCCGCAGATGGGATCGAAGCGGTCGAGGTGGAATACGAGGAACTTGAAGTTCTTGTAGATCCGTTCAAGGCTATGAAATCAGATGTGGTGCTCAGGCCGGACACAGTGGCCGAGGACGGCAGCCCGGCTGCCGGTGCGCACGGCCCCCGCAAGCACCACAATCACATCTTCACATGGGAGGCCGGCGACAAGGGCCCGACATTCGAGACCATCGACAACGCCGAGGTCGTGGCTGAAGAAACCATGTACTACCACCGCACCCATCCGTGCCCGTTGGAAACCTGCGGCTGCGTGGCGTCGATGGACAAGGTGAATGGCAAGCTGACCCTCTGGGGCACGTTCCAGGCACCGCATGCCATTCGGACCGTTGTGTCGCTGATCTCGGGTATTGAAGAGCACAATATCCGTGTGATCAGCCCTGATATCGGTGGCGGGTTCGGCAACAAGGTGGGGGCTTACCCGGGCTATGTCTGCTCGGTTGTGGCCTCCATCGTGACGGGCAAGCCGGTCAAGTGGATCGAAGATCGGATGGATAACCTGATGACCACCGCCTTCGCGCGTGACTACCACATGACGGGCCGGGTCAGCGCTACCAGGGAAGGCAAGATCACTGGCCTACACTGCCACGTGACTGCCGACCACGGCGGGTTTGACGCCTGCGCCGACCCAACGAAGTTCCCGGCCGGTTTCATGAACATCTGCACCGGGTCCTATGACATCCCGACCGCCTTCCTGCAGGTCGATGGCGTTTACACCAACAAGGCACCCGGCGGGGTCAGTTATCGCTGTTCCTTCCGTGTGACCGAAGCCGTGTATTTCATTGAACGGATGATCGAAGTTCTGGCGATCGAGTTGAACATGGATGCTGCAGAACTGCGCCGGATCAACTTCATCAAGAAAGAGCAGTTCCCCTACAAGGCCGCTTTGGGTTGGGAATACGACTCTGGCGACTATCACACCGCCTGGGACAAGGCCCTGAAGACCGTTGATTACGAAGGTTTGCGGGCAGAACAGGCGCAGCGGGTCGAAGACTTCAAGGCTGGCAAGACACGGTCCCTGATGGGCATCGGCCTCAGCTTCTTCACCGAGATCGTCGGCGCTGGCCCCGTCAAGAACTGCGATATTCTTGGCCTTGGCATGTTCGATAGCTGCGAAATCCGCATCCACCCGACAGGGTCCGCGATTGCGCGACTGGGCACGATTTCGCAGGGCCAGGGACACGCAACCACCTTTGCGCAAATCCTGGCATCGGAAATTGGCCTGCCCGCCGACAGCATCACCATCGAAGAGGGGGATACTGATACGGCTCCCTACGGGCTTGGCACCTATGGGTCACGCTCGACCCCTGTGGCGGGTGCGGCGACAGCCATGGCCGGGCGCAAGATCCGTGCCAAGGCGCAGATGATCGCGGCCTATCTGCTCGAAGTGCACGACAACGACGTGGAATTCGACGTGGACCGCTTTGTGGTCAAAGGCGCACCTGAGAAGTTCAAGACGATGAAGGAAATCGCCTTTGCCGCGTACAATCAGGCCATTCCGGGCATTGAACCGGGGCTGGAAGCTGTCAGCTACTACGATCCGCCTAACATGACCTACCCATTTGGTGCCTATATCTGCGTGATGGACATTGACGTCGATACGGGTTTGCCGGAAATCCGCCGTTTCTATGCGCTGGATGACTGTGGCACCCGGATCAACCCGATGATCATCGAAGGTCAGGTTCATGGCGGCCTGACCGAGGCGCTTGCCGTCGCACTGGGCCAGGAGATTGCATATGACGACATGGGCAATGTGAAGACGGGCACGTTGATGGACTTTTTCCTGCCGACCGCGTGGGAGGTTCCGAACTACGAAACCGACTACACCGTGACGCCTTCACCGCATCACCCCATCGGGGCGAAAGGTGTCGGTGAAAGCCCCCATGTGGGCGGTGTGCCATGCTTCTCGAATGCCATTCAGGACGCCTTCCGTCCTTTCGGGAACCGGCACACCAACATGCCGCATGATCACTGGCGGATCTGGAAGACTGCCAACGAACTGGGCCTGCATGACTAAGTCGTAACGGCGGGGCGCGCAGAATCTCGCCATGTGCGCCCCAGCCCCGGAGATTTCGATGACCTGGCAATCCCTTCAAACCGCGCTGACCGCGAAAAGCTATGTCGCTTCAGACGACCTTTCTGTGGCGCTGCATCTTGCGCTCACGTTGGAGCGCCCATTGTTGTTGGAAGGCGCGGCAGGCGTCGGCAAGACCGAGATCGCCCGCACGCTGAGCCTGACTCAGGATACGCAGTTGATCCGCCTTCAATGTTATGAAGGTCTGGACGCCTCGCAAGCGATCTACGAGTGGAACTACCAGCGCCAGCTGCTGACGATCCGCTCTGCAGCGGAAGACGGCGAGACCGGCAAATCGGTCGAGGATCGCATCTTTTCCCGCGACTTTCTGTTGGAACGTCCCTTGCTCGCCGCGATCACACAAGAAAAGCCGCCGGTTCTTCTGATCGACGAAATCGACCGAGCGGATGAAGAGTTCGAGGCTTACCTGCTTGAGGTTTTGTCCGACTACCAAGTGTCCGTCCCTGAACTTGGCACGATCACAGCGACCTGCAAGCCTATCGTGATCCTGACATCTAACGGAACACGGGACCTGTCGGATGCTTTGCGGCGGCGCTGCCTTTACACATATGTCGAGTATCCTGACCGCGCGACGGAGCTGGCCATCCTCAAGGCGCGCTGTCCGCAGGTCGAGGGGCATTTGGCAAATCAGATCATCGGATTCGTGCAAAAGCTGCGGGAAGAAGACCTGGAGAAAACGCCCGGCATCGCCGAAATGCTCGACTTTGCGGCGGCCTTGATGGGGCTTGGCATTGCCGACCTCACAAATGATCCGGCAGTCTTGCAGTCGACGCTTACCACCCTTTTGAAAACGCAAAGCGATCAGGCACAGATCACATCCGACGTCGCCGCGCGCATTGCAGGCAAAGCCGCATGACACGGGTCACCCGCTTTGCCGACCGCGACCCGGGGCCTGCCGCGCGTGTCGTTGGGTTTGTGGCGCATCTGCGTGACAATGGCTTGCGGCTGGGCGTTGCTGAAGCGGACCTGAGTCTCACCGCGCTCACCCAGGTGAATGCCGCAGCCCCGGACGAATGCCGTCGCGTCCTGCGTGCCATCTGCACCGGCTGCAAAGAAGAGGCGGAGCGGTTCGACGCTCTCTTTGACAGCTATTGGATGGATGCCGGACGGGTGAAACAGCGTATCGTCCCAAAGCCGCAAGCCACCCTCAGTAAGTCCGTCCATAGCTCACGCGATGGCAGTGGCGAGGATGCGGGGTCAAGCGGCACGTCCACGACCCCCGACACCGAAGTCGGCGAAGCCGATAGCGACGGCACCGGCAAGCTTGTCGCGACAGAGCAGCGCAACCTCAGTCGCCGTGACCTGCGAGATCTTGTTCGCTCCGATGAAATTGCAGAGGCCGAGGCTATCGCACGCCGCATGGGTGCCGCCTTGCGCGACAAACGTTCGCGCCGTCGCATCGCTGCCCGTAAGGGCGACCGTTTGCATTTCCGCAAGACCATCCGCCGCAGTCTTTCAACCGGCGGCGAACCCCTGCGCCTATTGCACAAGCGCCGACCGGATCGCGTGCGCAGGATTGTAGCGCTGTGCGATGTCTCGGGCTCGATGAGCGTCTATGCCCAGGTCTTCCTTGCCTTCCTCGCGGGCCTGATGCGGGCAGACAAGAACGCGGATGCCTATCTATTCCACACGCGCCTTGTCCGGATTACCGAGGCGCTGCGCGACAAGGACATGATGCGGGCCATCGGGCGCATGTCCCTGATGGCTGACGGGTTCGGTGGAGGATCCAAAATTGGCCCATCACTACAGCGCTTTGCCGACACTTACGCCAAACGCTTTGTAGATGGGCGCAGCGTTGTCCTGATCCTGTCGGACGGCTGCGATACCGAACCACCGGACCAACTTGGTGCGGCGCTGACTAAGCTCAAAAAGCGTAGCTGCAAGATCATCTGGCTCAACCCTCTCAAAGGATGGCGCGACTACGCGCCAGTGGCTGGGGGAATGGCGGCGGCCTTGCCCCACCTCGACCTGTTTAAGGCTGCCAATAGGCTGGATGATCTGGCCGCACTTGAAACCGAATTGGGTGCGCTATGAGCCCGGCAGAGATCCTTGACACCGATTTGGCCGATGCAGCGCAGGAGTTGCGGGCGCGGCAGGTGCCTTTTGCCTTTGCGACCATCGTGCGGACAGCCGGGGCGACGGCCGCAAAGCCTGGGGCCAAGGCGCTCCTAAGTGCGGACGGCACCATCGTGCATGGCTGGCTGGGTGGAGGATGCACGCGCGGCGCCGTCAAACGCGCGGCGGTGGAGGCATTGCAAAGCGGCGTGCCACAACTCATTTCGGTTGCCCCCGAGGATCTTCTGGCGGAAAAGGGCGTCGCCCCAGGCGATACCGTCGATGGCACGCACTTTGCGCGCAACGGCTGCCCATCGCGTGGGACCGTGGATATCTTTATCGAGCCTTGCCTGCCAATGCCCGAGCTGGTGATCTTGGGCACGTCTCCCGTCGCACAAGCGCTCAGCACACTTGCTCCGCAGTTTCATTGGTCGGTTTCTTCAGCCATTACGTCTGAGCCGGTGGATTCACAGCAAAAATTCATCGTGATCGCGACACAGGGACAGGGCGACCTTGATGCTCTGAAAGCGGCGCTCTCGGTCGATGCTGCATATGTCGCCTTTGTTGGCAGCGGCCGGAAATATTCGGCTCTTGCCGAGAAGCTTCACAGCGCGGGAATCGGGCTGGAAAAGACAAAAGCTGTAAACGCACCTGCCGGGTTGGACCTGGGCGCTGTTACGCCAGAGGAAATCGCCCTCTCGATCCTGGCCCAGCTGCTGCGCGTGCGCCGCAGAGAAACGGCACGTGCAAATGGGTAGAGTCGCCGCAATTCTCTTGGCCGCTGGCCTGTCGCGCCGCATGGGTGCGCGAAATAAGCTGCTGATGTCAGTGGCAGGCGAACCAATGGTGCGCCATCTAGCACAAACCTACCTATCTATTCTGACGACGCCGCTGACAGTTGTCACCGGACATGACTCCGACCGCAGAATGATGCGCCTGGTCAAAAGACTGAAAGCGCTCCGCGAGAAGCTGAAGATGACGCCCGAGCAAGCAAACAATATCCGATTTCCCTGTTGCTAAGAAAAGGACACCCAACACATGGAACTCAATGACGAAATCATCATCAACGCGCCGAAGGAGCGAGTCTATGCGGCCTTGAACGACCCGGAGATTCTGAAACAATGCATTCCCGGTTGCGAAGAGCTGATCAAACACTCTGACACCGAATTGGAAGCCAAAGTTGTGCTGAAAATCGGCCCTGTTAAGGCCCGTTTCGGCGGAGATGTTGTGCTGGACAAAACCGGCGCGCCGGACGCGTTCTCGCTGACCGGTCAAGGCAATGGCGGTGCTGCGGGTCATGCAAAAGGCGGTGCCGATGTGACGCTGACCGCAGACGGTGACACGACCATTCTACGCTATGAAGCCAAGGCAGAAATCGGAGGAAAGCTGGCACAATTGGGAAGCCGCTTGATCCAGAGCACGGCAAAGAAGCTGGCAGCGAAGTTCTTCAAGTCCTTTGCAGATGTGGTCAATGAAGACGTTGCTGCCTAGGGAAAGCATCTACGCAGAGCGTGTGGTCGACATAGTGGACGCAGCTGCGCGCATTGTTCAGGCCGATGGACGGTTTGCCCTGATCACATCCCTTTCGATCGAAGGCGGGGCAGCGCGCGAAGTTGGCTCATTGGCCATTGTGGAACCCGACGGAAAGATGACGGGTTACTTGTCAAACGGGTGTACCGCGACGGCGCGGCGGCATGGTATCTCGCGTTCACTGCTGACCGTCTGGCGGCGACAGTACCGGAACGGTGAACTCGCGATCGCAAGCGGTCCTGCTTTCGTGCCTGTGAAGATGGCGCCGGACATTGATGCGCCGTCGCCGCGGCAGCCGGGGCCCGACGTCCAGATCGAGATCGTTCTGCGGAACGGACGGCGTCTGCTCGTGCCTTCGTCGGTGGAGCTGGACGCATTAGCCCGGCTCCTCCCGGTTATCGAGGGCCGATGATCGCCTTCCCGGCGGGGGTGCGCGTGTGGATCGCAGGCGGGGTCACCGACATGCGGCGCGGCATGAACACCTTGGCGTTGACGGTGCAGCAGGGTCTGGGGCGCGATCCGCATGCGGGCGAGATCTTCTGCTTTCGCGGTCGCAAGGGCGACCTGGTCAAGCTGCTCTGGCACGACGGCGTCGGCATGTCGCTCTACACCAAGCGGCTGGAGGCCGGGAAGTTCATATGGCCGACCAGCGGCACCGGCGAGGCCGTGCAGATCTCGGCGGCTCAACTCGGCTATCTTCTGGAAGGGATAGACTGGCGGAATCCGCGCTGGACGCAGCGCCCGACGAAGGCGGGATAAAAGCCCGCGAAGCCCATATTTTGTTGGGTGTTTCATCCGTTCAGGGTATGCTTCGGGCATGTCCGATGCTGCCTCCGAGATTGCCCGACTGCGCGCCGCTCTCGCGGCTTCGGAGGCCCGTGCCGAGGCCGCCGAAAGCGAGCTGGCGCAGGCCCGGGCGGTCGTTTCCACCTCGGAAGCGATGATCAAGCATCTCAAGCTCGAGATCGCCAAGCTCCGGCGCGACCACTACGGCCATAGCGCCGAACGCCGTGCCCGCCTGATCGACCAGATGGAGATGCAACTCGAGGAACTCGAGGCCGCCGCCACCGAGGACGAGATCGCCGCCTGGAAGGCGAAGACCACGGCGGTTGCCGGGTTCGAACGCCGCCGCCCGGCGCGCAAGCCGTTCCCCGATCACCTGCCGCGTGAGCGGGTAGTGATCGACGCACCGAAGTCCTGTTCGTGCTGTGGCTCGGACCTCATCGTGAAGATGGGTGAAGACATCACCGAGACGCTCGAGGTCATCCCCCGACAGTGGAAGGTGATCCAGACCGTTCGCGAGAAGTTCACGTGCCGGGCCTGCGAGAAGATCAGCCAGCCGCCAGCACCCTTCCATCCCACGCCGCGGGGATGGGCCGGGCCGAACCTGCTGGCGATGGTTCTGTTCGAGAAGTTTGGGCAGCACCAACCCCTCAACCGGCAGGCCGAGCGCTACGCCAAGGAAGGCGTCGACCTCAGCCTCTCGACGCTGGCTGACCAGGTCGGGGCCTGCACCGCGGCTCTGGCACCGATCCACGCCCTGATCCGGAACCATGTTCTGGCGGCGGCGGCCGAGCGCCTCCACGGCGACGACACGACGGTCCCCCTCCTGGCGAAGGGAGGGACGCAGACAGCGCGGCTCTGGACCTATGTCAGGGATGACCGGCCGTTTGGTGGCGGGGCGCCCCCAGCCGCGCTGTTCCACTTCTCGCGCGACAGGGAAATGGCCCATCCGAACCGGCATCTTGCCGGGTGGCAGGGTGTTCTCCAGGCCGATGCCTATGGCGGCTACAACGACCTCTATCGCGGTGATCGTGATCCGGGGCCCGTGCTGAGCGCCCTGTGCTGGAGCCATGCCCGGCGCAAGTTCTTCGAGCTTGCAGACATCAAGAAAAATGCCCGCCAGAAGAAGCCCGCGCACGACATATCGCCTGTCGCGCTGGAAGCCGTGAAGAAGATCGACGCCATCTTCGACATCGAGCGCCAGATCAACGGGTTGCACAGCGCAAGTCGGCTCGATGCCCGGCACCGGCTGGTCCGTCCCCTGGTCGAGAACCTGCACGATTGGATGCGGGCCGAGCTGGGAACCATGTCAAAGCACAACCCCGTCGCGAAGGTGATCGCCTACATGTCCAAGAAGGACCGATGGGCCGCCTTCACGATCTTCCTCGAGGATGGGCGCGTCTGCCTGACAAACAACGCGGCCGAGCGCGCACTGCGCGGTATCGCCTTGGGACGGAAGTCCTGGCTCTTCGCCGGCTCCGAGCGCGGCGGAGACCGCGCTGCCTTCATGTATTCTCTGATCGTCACTGCCAAGATGAACGACATCGACCCACAGGCTTGGCTCGCCGACGTCCTTGCCAAGCTCCCCAACACAACGGCCTCACGGGTGCAGGACCTTCTGCCGTGGAATTGGCAGCCATCGGAGCGCCAAATCGCTGCATGACCGCGGCCTACGCCGAATGCTTACGAGAAGGTATCCGAGAAGCATTGTTGTGCGGTTCTCTAGACTAAGCCGCACTAAACCAGAAATGCGCGACAGGCATTTTCAAGAAGATGCTACAGGACCTTTCGGGCATGTGCCCCTGGAATGGCAAGCATCTTGCGGTACTTGGCCACGGTACGGCGTGACAGTTTGAAACCAGCTGTCTCCAGTTGCCGCATCAATTGATCATCTGAACTTGGGCGTTTTTGGTCCTCAGTCATGATCAGAAGAGACAACCGCTGTAGTGCCTGCTCTCGTGTCTTGCCTGCAGCCTGGTCCGACGCAAGGCCGAGCGCCAGGAACTCTTTGGCGGGAAACGTGCCGATATCCGTCATGATGCGGCAAGACCTCAAGGCGCGGCTGATGGTGCTTTTGTGGACGCCCACTTCGGATGCGAGCTGTTCGACGGTGAGCGGCAGCTTGTTCCGACTGCGCCCAGATTTAATGAATTTCTCCTGTCGCTGCGCGATCGCGTTGCCCGTCGCCAGCAGCGTGTTGGCACGCTTCTGCATCGCGCGCACCATGTTCGCGGCACTTCTGTAGCAATCCCGATAGTAGCTTTGGGCATTGCCGTCTGTTTCGGTGTTTAACGTCGTTGAAAACAGCCCGTCGTCGGTCAGGATCGAGGGCAGGGCGTCTTGGTTCAGTTCGGCCTGCAAGCCACCGTCGGCGCCGGTCCGGATAATGATTTCCGGTGCGCCCTGCACGTGCCCCACGTCTTGCTTGTCGACCAGCGGAGCGGGATCCAGGCTGCGGATGTCTTTGAGCATGTCGATAGCGTCCTCCTCGTCAACCCCGCACAGCGCGCATATGTTCGGAACGTCCTGTTTGGCCACGAGGTCGAGCCGGCCCAAAAGTGTCTCGATCAAGGGGTCGAACCGGTTCTTGGCTTCAAGCTGGAGCCGGAAACACTCGGCAAGCGAGGTGGCAAAAAGACCGGGGGGATCGACGTGCTCTTGCAGGAGGGGGACCAGCCGAGCGATGTCGTTCACTGAAACGCCAAGGTAGCCTGCCATGTCGTCAAAGCTGTCAGCAAGAAAACCCCGGTCGTCCAGACTGTGCAAAAGCCCGATTGCCAGCTCGGACTCTTGCCGGGTCAAGCGGATCAGTCCGATCTGCTTGCCGATGTCGTCGAGCGCGGTTTCCTGCGACGGCCCGTCGAGATCATAGGCCGGACTGCCGCCGCCCGGTGCGCCGGTCGGGATGGCGACAAGAAAGGCGTTCCGGCGTCTTTCGCGCGATATGACCCGGATGGCTTCGTCAGGCCCCATCTCGAGCAGGGCCAGGGAGTTGCGCATGGTTTGCGTCAGCGCCAGCTTCTGCGTCTGCGCCTGTCTTTGTGTCTGTCGCATTGCGGCTCCATAACCGATGTCCCCCAACCGGTTTGGCATACCTGTTGCTTGCTATCAACGAAAAGGTCAGGGGGACTTATGGATCTTATTGGTTCAAGAACAATCGCCGCATCAACGGACGTGGTGTGGCAGGCGATCCTGTCCGCGGATGTTCTGCAGGCCTGCGTGCCGGGATGCACCGAAATGTCCGGCTCTCCCGAGGATGGGTTTGAGGCGACGGTGGTACAGAAGGTTGGGCCCGTCAAAGCAACATTCAAGGGAGTGGTAACGCTCTCCAACATGGTGCCCCGCACGAGTCTTATGTTGAGCGGTGAGGGCAAGGGTGGCGCCGCCGGCTTCGCCAGGGGCGGTGCGAAGGTTCATCTGGAGGCCGAGGGCTCAGGGACCGTGCTCCACTACAACGTGGAAGCCAAGGTTGGCGGCAAGTTGGCACAGCTCGGGTCACGGATCATCGACGGCTTTGCCAGGAAGATGGCCGATCAGTTCTTCGAGAACCTTCAGAAGCAGATCGAAGGGCCTTCCGAGGGCGATGGCAACGAAACAGCAAAGAAGGGGTGGTTCAAAAAGCTGGTCAGCTGAGAACCCGGCCCAGGCAAAACTCAAGGGAGGAATGAATGTCTGAGATCAAGATGACCGTGAACGGCAAGCCCGTGCGCGGTGATGTGAAGGATAACACTTTGCTCGTGGAATTTATCCGCGAACACCTGCGCCTGACCGGAACCCATGTGGGATGTGACACGTCGCAATGCGGCGCTTGTGTTGTGCATGTCAATGGCAAGGCGATCAAGTCCTGCACGATGCTGGCGGCATCAGCCGATGGCGCCGAGGTGACAACAATCGAAGGTGTGGCCAATGGTGATCTGCATCCGATGCAAAAGGCGTTCAACGACAATCACGGGCTGCAATGTGGCTTTTGCACTCCGGGGATGATCATGAGCGGGATCGATATGGTCCAGCGCTACAAGTCGGCGGGCAAAACGCTCGATGAAGCCGCCATCCGCCATGAGCTCGAAGGCAATATCTGCCGCTGCACCGGCTACCACAACATCGTGAAATCCATCGCCCAGGCCGCTGGCGAGATGTAAGGGGAGGAAATCGAATGAGCCAGGGAATAGGCGCGCCGGTAAAGCGCAAGGAAGATAAGCGCTTCACCACCGGCAAAGGTAAATACACCGACGACATCCGAATGGAGAACCAGGCCTACGCCGCTTTTGTGCGGTCACCTTTCGCGCACGCCCGCGTAAGGAATATCGACACCAGCGCTGCCATGGTCATGGACGGTGTCATTGCCATCCATAATGGCGCGGAACTGACCGGTGACGGTATCGGCAACATCATTTGCGGCTGGGCGATCACCTCAAAGGATGGCAGCCCCATGAATATGGGCGCCTGGTCGGCGCTGGCGACCGAAAAGACCCGCTATGTCGGCGACGCGGTGGCCATCGTCATCGCCGAGACAAAGGCCCAGGCCCGCGCGGCCGCAGAGGCGGTCGATGTCGATTATGAGGAGCTTCCGGTGGCCGCGACCATCGCGGCGGCGCTGGCCGATGATGCGCCACAGATCCACGAGAACGCTGCGGGCAACATCGTCTATGACTGGGAAATCGGTGAAAGGGACGCGACGGACAAGGCGCTTGCCAATGCCGCTCATGTCACCGAGATGGATATCACCAACAACCGGCTCAGCCCCAATCCGATGGAGCCGCGCTCGGCAATCGCCACTTTTGACGAGGCCGAGGATCACTATACGCTGTACACAACCAGCCAGAATCCGCACGTGGCGCGTCTTGTCCTTAGCGCGTTCTATCAGGTCGCACCCGAACACAAGCTGCGCGTGATCGCACCGGATGTGGGCGGCGGGTTCGGCTCGAAAATCTACATCTACCCCGAAGAGATTGCATGCCTTTGGGCGTCGATGAAAACCAATCGTTCGGTGAAGTGGACGTCTGACCGGACCGAGGCGTTTCTGACCGATGCCCATGGCCGCGATCATTTGACCAAGGCCAGGATGGGGTTCGACGCCGAAGGACGGATCGTCGGGTTCAAGGTGTCGACCAAGGCCAATTTCGGCGCCTATATGTCGCTCTTTTCCAGCGCAGTACCCACCTATCTCTATGCTACGCTGTTATCGGGCACATACAACATTCCCAACATCTATTGCGAGGTGCTGGGGGTCTATACCAACACCGTGCCGGTCGATGCTTATCGCGGGGCAGGGCGGCCCGAGGCGTCCTATCTCGTCGAACGCATGATGGAGACCGCAGCGCGCGAGTTGGGCAAGGACCCAGCCGAGCTGCGCAACATCAACTTCATCCGTGAATTTCCGCATCAGACGCCGGTCATCATGAACTACGACAGCGGCGATTTCGAAGGCAACATGCGTCAGGCGATGGAGGCCGCGGACTGGGCGGGGTTCGCCGCGCGCAAGGCCGAAAGCAGGGCGCGCGGTAAACTACGGGGCATCGGCATGTCGTGCTATATCGAAGCTTGCGGGATTGCGCCGTCGGCAGCGGTCGGGTCGCTGGGTGCGGGTGTCGGGCTTTGGGAAAGCGCCGAGGTGCGAATGAATCCCGTCGGCACGATCGAGGTGCTCACCGGATCGCACAGCCACGGCCAGGGGCACGAGACAACCTTTGCGCAGGTGGTGGCGGACCGGTTCGGCGTGCCGATCGACAGCGTGCAGATCGTGCATGGCGACACCGACAAGGTGCAGTTTGGCATGGGGACCTATGGCTCGCGCTCGGGTCCGGTCGGCATGTCGGCCATCGTCAAGGCGCTCGACAAGGTCGAGGCCAAGATCAGGAAACTGGCCGCACACCTGCTGGAAGTATCCGAGGCCGACATTGTCATCGAAGACGCCCAGGCCAAGGTCGTCGGCACCAACAAGTCACTGGCATGGCACGAGATCGGACTGGCGGCCTATACCGGCCACAACCTGCCCGAGGGGATGGAGCCGGGTTTGAAGGAGGGGGCGTTCTATGACCCGATGAACTTCACCTTCCCAATGGGCTGCTTCATCTGCGAGGTCGAGGTTGACCCGCAGACCGGCAAGACCGAGATCGTCAGCTTTGTCGCATCGGACGATTTTGGCACGATCATCAACCCGATGATTGTCGAAGGCCAGGTGCATGGCGGTATCGCGCAGGGCGTTGGGCAGGCCATGCTGGAGGAGGTCAGATACAGCGAAGACGGCCAGCAATTGTCAGCCTCTTACATGGATTACGCCATGCCCCGCGCCGATGATCTGCCCAACTTCGAAGTTCTTCATCACGGCACGACCTGCACTACGAACCCGTTGGGGATGAAGGGGTGCGGAGAGGCAGGTGCCATCGGCACACCGCCTGCGGTCATCAACGCGATTACCAGCGCAATCGGAAACAATGATCTGAACATGCCTACGACGCCCGCAAAGGTCTGGGCGGCTATCAACGCAGCCAGGATCGCAGCGGAATAGAGGAGGTCAGGATATGCACAACGCAAATTATCACGCCGCGCACACGACTGCAGACGCGGCATCGCTTTTGGCTTCGGCCGAAGATGGTGTCTTGCTGGCGGGCGGGCAGACACTCTTGCCGACCATGAAGGCCCGATTGGCAGCCCCGTCGGACCTTGTCGATATCTCTCGGGCAGAAGAGCTGCGCGGCATTTCGATCGCAGATGGAGCTGTCACGATTGGTGCGATGACGACCCATTCGGAAGTGGCCAGCAATTCGGACCTGCAAACCGCATTCCCGGCACTTTGCTCGCTGGCGGGCCGCATCGGCGATCCGGCTGTGCGTCATCGCGGCACCATTGGCGGAAGCCTGGCAAACAACGACCCGGCGGCCTGTTATCCGGCGGCTGTACTGGCCACTGGTGCAACCATATCAACCAACACGCGCGACATCGCGGCGGACGATTACTTTCAGGGAATGTTCACCACCGCGCTGAAAGAGGGAGAGATCATCACCTCGGTGACACTGCCCATTCCGCAAGCTGCGCATTACCAGAAGTTTGCGCAGCCTGCTTCGCGTTTTGCTCTGGTGGGTGTGTTCGTCGCGAAATACGCCGACGGCGTCAGGGTCGCTGTGACGGGCGCATCCGAGGACGGAGTTCATCGCTGGACGGAAGCCGAGGTTGCCCTGAGTGACAGCTTCGCGGCAGAGGCGGTTGCCGACCTGGCGGTCTCCGCCGACGGTCTAATTTCGGATTTGCACGGGGATGGCGCTTACCGGGCGAACCTCGTGAAGGTGCTGACCGGACGCGCTGTCACAGCCGCTGGCTGACGTCGGCCGGACCTGGACGCAGCCGGGGCCGTGCTGCCTCGGGCGTCCGGGTTCGCCCTGTTTCCGTCTCATTGGCGACCGCTGTCTGGTCGACGCGATCATGTGCCCTGACCATCATGAGGCAAGCCGTGGAGCCGTCCGATCGGTCCGCGGCTCCATTTTGTTGGCGACGCCCGGCCGTTGGCCACTCTCATACGACGGTAATATTGGTCGTGTACTGAGTTGCGCGCCTCAGTCTGCCTGAAATCATGCCATACAAGGTCGAGCCCGAAGCCGCCTGACAACGCTCGACGGCAACGTCCGGATCTTGGGTCTGACAACTGCGGGGACGCCAAGCGCCCGACCGTCCTGTGCCTCGCTTTTCCTATCTCACCGCACTGACTCGATACGGGCGGAGGGCGCGGGCCGGCGCTTGGCACACTTGTTGCTTTATCTGGGTAAATGGAGGCGTCGCCCGTGACCAAAGTCGGCATCATTGCAAATCCGGTTTCTGCCCGTGACATTCGCAGGATTGTCAGTCACGCGGGCAATCTTCCGATCAACGACAGGGCCAATATCGTTCTGCGTATGCTGACGGGGCTCTCGGCCACTGGGGTCGACGAGGTTGTGATTATGCCCGAGAATGGCGGCATCCGGACCCAGCTAATGCGCACGATCGAGCGCGAAAGCAAGACAGGCCGACAGCGCTTTCCGAAGGTCACCTACCTTGATATGCCGGTGACCTGCACATCGGACGACAGCGCCGAAGCCGCGCGCCAGATGCATGATCAGGGCGTTGGTGCCATCGTGGTTCTGGGCGGCGACGGAACCAATCGCGTCGTTGTCTCCAGGTGCGGTAACACCCCAATTGCGGGGGTATCGACGGGAACCAACAACGCATTCCCTGAGCTACGCGAGCCGACGATCACCGGCCTTGCTGTCGGACTTGCCGTGACAGGGCAGGTGCCGTGCGACCACGCATTTTCCTACAACAAGAGGCTGGAAGTCCGCGTCAACGATCAGCGCGAGATTGCCCTGGTCGATGTCGCCGTCGTCTCGGAGAGATTCATCGGCGCGCGGGCGATCTGGAAGACCGAAAGCTTTCGGGATCTTTTTGTGACATTTGGCCGACCGGATGGGATCGGCATGTCTTCGATTATTGGCCTTTTGGCACCGCTGGATCGCGAAACACCAAAGGGACGCCGTGTCCGCCTGCTCCCACTTGAGACGGCCAAGACCCGCCTGACCGCCCCTATCGCGCCGGGGCTGATCGAAGAGGTCGGGATCGGCGCCGTGGAAACGATCGTCCCGGACGATGTCTACCTGCCCAGCGTCTCGGCCGGTTCCTTTGCGCTCGATGGTGAGCGTGAACTGACCTTCAGCGAAATCGACGATGTGAGCATCCGGCTTCAGGCCGATGCCTTCCGCACGATTAACGTGCCCGATTGCATGGCCTACGCCGCCAAGCACGGGCTTCTCACCAAGGAAGCGAATGGTTCGCTTCATGTCGCTCAGTAACAAAAGGGAGGACCTCATGAGCAACCCATTCCCACTGGAGAAAGATGGGCTCTTGGACGCCTATCGCCGGATGAAGACGATCCGGGAATTCGAGGAGCGCTTGCATGTCGATTTCGGCCGCGGCGACATTCCGGGCTTTGTGCACCTGTATGCCGGCGAAGAAGCCGCCGGCGTCGGCATCATGATGCATTTGCAAGACCATGACCGCATAGCATCAACCCACCGCGGGCACGGCCACTGCATTGCCAAGGGCGTCGATGTCAAAGCCATGATGGCCGAAATTTATGGCAAGGCCACCGGGTCGTGCGCGGGCAAGGGCGGCTCGATGCATATTGCCGACCTGTCCAAGGGCATGATGGGCGCGAACGGTATTCTGGGTGCGGGGGCACCGCTGGTCTGCGGAGCCGCACTGGCGGCGCAAAAGCTTGGCCACGACGGGGTCGGCATTACCTTCTTCGGGGACGGCGCGTCGAACCAGGGTACCGTTCTGGAATCGATGAACCTGGCCGCCATCTGGAACTTGCCTGCGATCTTCGTGGTGGAGAACAACGGCTATGCTGAATCGACCTCGGTCGACTACGCTGTCGCCTCCGACTCCTACGTCGATCGCGCAACTGGCTTCGGTATGCCGGGCATCACCGTCGATGGCACCGACTTCTTTGCCGTCTACGAGGCGGCGGGCGAGGTCATCAAGCGCGCCCGCGAAGGGGCTGGCCCAACTCTTCTTGAGTGCAAGATGATCCGGTTCTTTGGTCACTTCGAAGGCGATGCGCAGACCTATCGTGCGCCGGGCGAAAACGAAGACAACCGCAAGAACCGCGACTGTCTGAAGATCTTCCGCGCGAAAGTGACCGAGGCCGGGGTTTTGACCGATGCCGAACTGGACGCGATCGATGCCGAGGTCCTCGCCTTGATCGACGAGGCCGTCAAAGAGGCAAAAGCCGCGCCGCTGCCTGGCCCCGCAGAACTGACCACCGACGTGTACGTCGCCTATTAACGACAAGACAAGGAGGATTGAGAAATGGCTCGTACACTGAGCATGAAAGACGCGATCAACGAAGCGATTGATCAGGAAATGGCCCGCGACAAGACCGTCATCATGATGGGCGAAGACATCGTGGGCGGCGCGGGCGCCGCAGGCGAAGATGACGCCTGGGGCGGGGTTCTTGGGGTCTCCAAAGGGCTCTACCACAAGCACCCCAAGCAGATGATCGACACGCCTTTGTCGGAAAGCGCCTATGTGGGGGCGGCCATCGGCGCCGCGACCTGCGGGCTCCGTCCGATTGCGGAACTTATGTTCATCGACTTCATGGGCGTCTGCCTGGACCAGATCTACAACCAGGCGGCCAAGTTCCGCTACATGTTCGGCGGCAAGGCCGAAACGCCGGTGGTGATCCGTGCGATGTGCGGCGCGGGCTTCCGCGCGGCGGCCCAGCACAGTCAGATGCTGACACCGATCTTCACCCACATTCCGGGTCTCAAGGTGGTCTGCCCCTCGAACGCCTATGACACCAAGGGTCTTTTGATCCAGGCGATCCGCGACAATGATCCGGTCATCTTCCTGGAGCACAAGAACCTCTACGCCTCCGAATGCGATGTGCCGGAAGAGCCTTATGCGATCCCCTTTGGCGAGGCCAATATCGCCCGCGAAGGCAGCGACGTGACCATTGTGGCCTATGGCCTGATGGTGCCGAATTCGCTGGCGGCGGCGGAAACACTGAAGAAGGAGGGCATCGACTGCGAAGTGATCGACCTGCGCACGCTTTCGCCCATCGACATGGACACGGTGATCGAGAGCGTCGAGGAAACCGGGCGACTGGTCTGCGTGGACGAAGCCAACCCGCGCTGTTCGATCGCGACGGACGTCTCTGCGACGGTTGCGCGGGATGCGTTCAAGGCGCTGAAAGCCCCGATCGAGATGGTCACCGCGCCGCATACGCCGGTGCCGTTCTCGCCCTCGCTCGAAGACCTCTACATCCCGTCGCCCGACCGGATCGCAGAGGCCGTGCGCAAGACGATGGGGGCGTAACTCAAATGAGCGATCAAATCGTACCGATCCTGATGCCGAAATGGGGGCTTTCCATGAAAGTGGGCACCCTTGCCGCCTGGCATGTGGAAGAAGGAACTCAGATCAACCCTGGCGACGAGATCATGGATGTCGAGACCGATAAGATCGCAAATGTCGTGGAGGCCGCCGACGGTGGCCTCCTGCGCAGATGCGTCGGGACAGCCGGAGAGATTTATCCGGTTCAGGCTCTTTTGGGTGTCCTGGCGCCGGCGTCGGTCTCGGATGCCGAGATCGACGCCTATGTTGCGGCCTTCGAGATGCCCGAGGTCGAGGAAGACGGAGAGGAAGCTCCCAGCCATCAGACAGCCGACCTTGAAATCGGCCGTATCCGCTATTTGACCCGGGAAGGCGAGGGGACCCCGGTCATCTTCATCCATGGCTTCGGCGGCGACAGCGACAATTGGCTTTTCAACGTGGACGCGGTTGCGGCCGATGCGCCGGTCTATGCACTTGACTTGCCTGGTCATGGCGGGTCGGTAAAGTCCATCGACAACCCCGGTCTTGGCACGATGGTGACGGCCGTCATTCAATTGATGGATCACTTGTCCATCGAAAAGGCACATTTGGTTGGCCATTCGATGGGGGGGCTGGTTTCGGGACAGACGGCGATTGACCATGTGGGGCGAGTGGCATCGCTGACGCTGATCTGCTCGGCGGGTCTGGGGGATGAAATCAACCCAGACTATATCGGTGGATTTGTTTCGGCGGCGTCCCGCAAGGAGTTGAAGCCGGTGCTGAAACACCTCTTTGCCGATGACAGTCTCGTCAGCCGCTCGATGGTGGATGATCTGCTGAAGTACAAGCGCCTCGATGGTGTCCAGGCGTTCCTGGACGCGCTCAAAGGCAATCTGTTTTCACAAGGAAAGCAGGGCGCGAGCATCGCTGCGGGAGTCGCCGCGTCGGGCGTCCCTACGACCGTGATCTGGGGGGCGGAGGACGCCGTTATTCCGCCAAGCCATGCCAGCGCAATCAGCGGCGCCAAGGTCGAAGTGATCGCGGATGCCGGGCACATGGTCATGATGGAGAATGCCGCACGCGTGAACGAGCTGATCAAGGCTCAGCTCTGATTGCTCCTGTCGCACTGGCGCATCTGCGCAAAAGTGCGGTCGATGTGTCTCGTCGGACTGGCCGTATGCGAGCACATCTCAAGTCCCGTCCGGTGACCTCCCCGCCGGACGGGAACATCCAATGACAGAAAGTAAAGAACATGAGCGCACATAACGAAAAGCTGGCCGAGGCCAACAAACGACTGATGGGTTTGTTCAAAGCCGATCAGAAAACCATGATGGCCTTCAAAGGGCTCGCAGATACCGCTGCTAGGGAAGGGAAGATTTCCACGGCGATGAAAGAGACCATTGCCGTTGCGATCGCAGCCGCACGCGGATGCGAGGATTGCATCCTCTACCATGTGAACGAAGCCAAATCCCATGGGGCCGACCGTGACACATTGGTCGAAGTCTTGGCTGTAGCAGTCGAAATGTCGGGCGGGCCGGGCACGGTCTACGCCGCCAAGGCCCTTGATGCCTATGATCACCTTTGACGACATCCAACATTTTCAGGAGGTTTCCATGGAAGTCGGATCGAGCATTCCTTCCACGCCGGTTCAGCAGTTCGAAGGCGGCGAAATCAAGCAAATCGACCTTTCAGAATTCTCGAAAGGCAAGACGGTTCTGGTGGTCGCGATGCCGGGCGCATTCACGCCCACCTGCGCAGATGACCATGTTCCGGGTTATCTGCAAAACGCTGACAAGTTCCTGTCAAAGGGTGTCGACGACATCGTTGTTCTGGCGACAAGCGATTTCTTCGTCGTAAAAGCTTGGGCGGACAGCCTGAACCCACCGGCGAACGTACATTTCATGGCAGATGGAAGTCAGGTCTTTGCCAAGGCCGCAGGCCAACTGCTTGATCTGACAGAACTTGGTCTTGGTATGCGCACCCAGCGGTACGCTGCTTTGCTAAGGAACGGCAATGTTGTGAGTATTGCCGTCGAACCGGATGCAACCGCAGTCACGGTGTCCGGCGCAGAAGCCGTTTTGGGGGGTCTCTGACGAATCCGTCTCAAATGCGACGGGCTCGCATGACGGTCACGCGCCCCACGAAACTAGTCTTCTACGGTAAGGAGTCGCCTTATTTTGCGAAGCATGATAACGATATTTGCGCCTACGGGGATACATTCCCAGTAGGTTGTCATTCGACACTTTGGGAGGGGTGGCGAAATGAATCAGACAATCGTGTTTGAAAAGCACGTCCAGGAAATTGTTGATGCCGCGGAAGGCAGAGCAACCGAGCGCGACCCCGAGGTCGTGCAATCCTGGCTTCGCTGCCTTAACGACCACGAACTCGATCCGGAACACAGAGGCGAAGCACGGATCCTGCCGGAAACCACGTTGCGCCAGCACCGTCAGGAGGCCGAGGACCTACTGTCCATTGCGCGCTTCGGCATGGAGGATCTCTACCGGCGTGTGAATTCGATGGGCTACGTCCTGCTCTTGACCGATGCTAAGGGCGTCACAGTCGATTTCATCGGCGACGAAAAAGTTGATCGTGAACTTAAGCGGGCGGGGCTATATATCGGTTCGGAATGGTCGGAAGCGAATGCCGGCACCTGCGGCGTTGGGGCTTGCCTTGCCTCTGGCGAAGCGTTGACGATCCATCAAACGGATCATTTCGACATGGCACATACGCCGCTGAGTTGCACAGCGGCCCCGATCTATCATGTCGATGGCGCGCTGATCGGGGTACTAGATGTTTCTTTGCTGATGTCGCCTTCAGAAAAGTATAGTCAGGCGCTGACACTTGAAGTTGTGAAATCGTGTGTGCGCCGAATTGAGCTTGCGAACCTCATGAATTCCCGCAAGTCCGACTGGATCATGCGGTTGAATACGACCTCGGAGTTCCTGGGCGTCGACCCGAATTGCGCGGTGTCGGTGGCGGCCGATGGCACCATTTCCGGCCTGACGCATGGCGCTCACCGCCTTTTCGCCAAGACGCTCGGCCAGGATTGGAAAACGCGCCAGGGTTTCGTCGGGAAACCATTCGAGGATGTCTTCGACTTCGATTTCAACGATATTCCCCGTCTGCTGGGGGCAGAGACCCCGGGTGAGCAGGCGTTGGAAATGTCCGACGGTCAGATCATGTTCGCCGATGTGCGCGCGCCGGTGAAATCGGTCAGCGTCGCGTCGAAGCCGGCGATGCCCGATGCGCTGACCCGTATTCACGGCGGTGATGGCAAGATGCTTGCACTGGCCGGAAAAGTTGCCCGGATCGTGGACAAGCACATCAGTATCATTCTTGAGGGTGAAACCGGGGTCGGGAAAGAGTTCGTCGCCAAGGCGCTTCACAAGGCGCGCAAGAAGAAGGGGCCGTTCGTGGCCATCAATTGCGCGGCATTGCCTGAAGCATTGATTGAAAGCGAGCTTTTCGGCTACGCGCCCAATTCCTTTACCGGCGCCCATGCCAAAGGCAAGAAGGGCCTGATCGAACAGGCCAATGGCGGCACGCTCTTTCTCGATGAAATCGGTGATATGCCTCTGGCGCTGCAGGCGCGGTTGCTGCGCGTGCTGGCCGAAAAAGAGGTCATGGCGGTCGGCGCGACAAAACCGGTGCCGGTGGACGTGCGCGTCGTGTCGGCGTCGCACCGAAATCTCAAGGCTCTGGTCGATGCCGGACAGTTCCGCCAGGATCTCTTCTACCGCCTCAACGGCGTCGTCCTGCAAATCCCCGCCTTGCGCGAACGCCAGGACAAGTCATGGGTGATCGATCAGGTCGCTCGTGTCGTCTCGCCCGATGCACCGCTGCATTTCTCGAAGGAAGCCAGGCAGGCGCTGCTTGGCTACGACTGGCCCGGGAACATCCGCGAGTTGATAACCACGCTAGAAGTCTGCCTTGCACTCTACGATGGTGACACGGTCGAACTACCTGATTTGCCAGAGCAAATTCTCGGCTAGATCTGTCTGGACGAGCCATAGATCACTCCCGGTTAGGCCTTGGCACACTTGTTGCTTATCTCTCCCTGACAACATTGGATGTCCAAATGGGAGGGAAAAATGTCATCTAAGACACCAAATGTGATTCAACCATCTCGCCGCGAGTTCCTGAAGAGCTCCACGGCAACGCTGGCTGCGGCAGGCGGCATGGGAATGCTGGGGAATTTCATGGCTGCCCCGGCCTTTGCCAATGGTTATGCCGCAGGCATGACCGGCGGCCCGACTGGTTTTGATGGCGCCGAGCGGTTCCAGTACAACAACACCATGTCGGAAGGGCGCGCCATTGAAGGCATCAAGGCGCTGCGCGAAGCCGGCAACGTGCCGCAGAAGATCACCATGCTTCTGACCGACGGGGCGATCGGACAGATCACCAAACCTTTCCCGGATGGGGCACCGTCAGCCAAGGAGGTCTGGGAGCGCGAGACCGGCATCGAGATCGACATCATCGGCGCGCCCGCCGAAGACATCTTCAAGAAGGTGATGCAGGATGTCACAACCGGCGGCGGGTCTTTCGACATCTACACCGGGCCGTGGAACTCGACCGGCGATCTGGTGTCGTCGGGCGGGGCGGTCAACTGTTCTGATTTCGTCACGCGGTATCAGCCCGATTGGGGTGATCGCGAACGCGGAACGACGACACCCGAAAACGAGAAGCTGCTCTATACCTACGCCGGCGATTACTATTCCGTCTCGCTCGACGGCGATTATCAGACCTGGTTCTACCTCAAGGGTCTTTACGAAGACCCGCGTGTGCAGGAGGCCTTCCTAAGCGAGACCGGGGCAGAGCTGAAAACACCTGACACGTGGGACGAGGTCGATCGCATCTCGAAATTCTTCACAGGCAAGGATTTCGGCAACGGCACGATGTATGGCAACGGCAACCTGATGAGCCCGTTCTGGGGTCTTGCGACCTTCTATGCCCGCTTCGCCTCGATGGATTTCCCGAACTTCCACTTCTTCGATGCGGAAGCCAATCCGCAGCTGAACACCGAGCTGGGGATCCAATGCGCCGAAGAACACGTGCGGTCCTTCGAGTGGTCGCCGCCGGACTCGCTGACCTTCACATGGGCCGAGGCCTACGCCACCATGTGGAACCTGCTGATCCCTCACACCGCGATCTACACCAACCTGGTAAAGTTCGGTGACGGGTTCAATGCCGACGGCACTCCGAAATCGAAGGCCACCGGCATGATCGGAAGCCACCTGCCTGTCGGGCGACGCTTCGGTGACAAGATCAACCGCCGCTCGGTGCTCTACTACAACATCACCGCGTGGATCTCGTCACAGTCGAGCCATCCCGAGGCCGCCTATCTCTTCCTGCAGTGGCTCAGCTCGACTCGTACCTACACCTGGATGGCCGGCAACCCGGGCGGATATTTCGACCCGTTCCAGCAGGCGAACTTCAGGGAACCGCTCGTGGCGTCGACCTACCACCCGTACTCGATGGAGACGATCCCGGCGACGATTGCGCGGTCGGTTCCGTCGATCAACTTCGCCGGGCAGACCGCTCTGGACAACGCCCTGGATGAGGAGATCCAGGCCGCGATCACCGGTCAGAAAACGGCACGCGAGGCAATGGACGCCGCCCAAGGCAAATGGGAGCGGATCATCAAACGTCAGCGTCGCAACGGCATCGTGGATGCCATCAAGGCGAGCCGCGAAACCTGGCCTACCATCGTCGACGACGCATAGTCCTGCGTCGGAAGTCTTCGGGGCCCGGAAACATGCCCGGGCCCCGAACATCAAAACACTTGAAATGATAGGGGGTGGGCCCGTGAAAACCTCGGCAAGCGCCATGGCGCTGAAATACTTCTTTGTTTTGCTCGCAAGCGCAGTCGTGCTCTATCCACTGCTTTGGATGGTCACGATGGCCTTCAAACCCTACCCGGAATGGACAACGGTTTCTGGCCTGACGTGGTTCCCCCAAAACCCGACCTGGCAGAATTTTGAGTTTATCTTCTACGGTCATGCCGAGGGTTTGGTCGTCAGTCTCGACCGAACGATCTCAGGCCCGTTGATCGCAAGCCTCGTGACCTCGATCTGTGGCACGCTTATCGCGGTCGTGTGCGGCACGCTGTCTTCATACGCAGTCGTACGGTTCGGCCTGGCGCAATCCCTGCCGTTGTCGGTATTGCAATTGCGACTTTTCCCGCCCCTGGCGGTCATGATCCCTGTCATGGTGATGTGGGCCTTTATCGGCGCTGTGGATACCTGGTGGGGCCTGAGCCTGATCTACGGGATCGTCACCCTGCCTTTCGCCTTCTGGCTTATGAAGACCTTCTTCGAGGAAGTGCCAGTCGAGATCGAAGACGCGGCGCGCGTGGCGGGCTGTTCGTACTGGCGGGTCTTCTATCGGATCACGCTACCGATTGTGAAACCGGGTCTGGCGACCTGCGCATTGTTTGTCTTCATCCTCAACTGGTCGGACTACCTGCTGGCGCTGCTTTTGACCCAGAAGGAATGGGTCACCTTGCCAGTCTACATGGCAACTCTGACCTCAGCGATGGGCGGTCAGATGTACGGCATGAAAGCCGCCCTCGGCGTGATCGCTGCCATTCCTCCTGTCGTCTTCGGCCTGATGATTCAGAAGCACCTAGTGCGTGGCCTAACCTTCGGAGCACTGAAACAATGACCGATCAAACCCTCACTGACACCACGGGAAATGCCGACACCATGGGCTACTGGCAAAAGGTCGCCCGCGACGGGCCGCGCATGGGCTTCTGGTTCGTTTTGCCGACCTTGCTGCTGTTGCTGTTCATCGTGGTCTTTCCGCTCCTGATGCAGCTTTACCTGTCCTTCACCTGGTGGACTCCGTTGGAAGGCATCCCCTGGTATCAGGCATGGGAAGTCTTCAACTGGGGCGAAAACTATTGGTTCATGATAACCGATCCCCGTTTCTGGGGGGCGCTCTGGCGCACGGTTCTCATCATGATCGTAGCGGTGCCCGCGCAATTCTTCCTTGGCATGGCGCTTGCCTATCTCTTCATCGACAAGTTTCCGGGGCGCAAGATCTTTTACTCGATCATGCTGACCCCGATGATGATCGTGCCCGCCGTCGTCGGCCTGATGTTCTTCCTGCTGTTCCAGGGCACTGGGCCAGTCAATGACCATCTTGGCCTGCCGGCAGAGTTTTCGTGGCTCACGGATGTGAACCGCGCGATGATTTCGGTCATCATTGCCGATATCTGGCAGTGGACGCCTTTGATGTTCCTGATCCTATTGGCAGGGATGTTGGGCGTGCCCTCGGATCAGCTCTTGGCGGCAAAGCTTCTTGGCGGGTCGAACTGGCAGAACTTCGTCAAGATCATCCTGCCGCGCATGAAGACTGTCATCATTATCGCGCTCGTGCTGCGCGCAGTCGAATGTTTCAAGATCTTCGATCTGGTCTTCATCATGACCAAGGGCGGACCGGGTGTGCAGACGGAAACCATCTCGGTCTTTCTCTACAAACAGACCTTCGGTGATCTGGAGTGGGCCTATGTGGCCACCATCGGCCTGTCGATCCTGATCGCGCTCAGCATTCTTGCGGTCAAGGGCCTGTCCTACATGGCCAAGAAATAAGGGGGGCAGGGAATGTCATCTATCCAGATTCAGAACGTTACCAAACGCTTTGGCGATTTCACCGCCGTCGACAACATCTCCATTGACATCGAGGAGGGTGAATTTGTTGCCCTGCTGGGCCCATCGGGCTGTGGCAAAACCACGACGATGAACATGATAGCCGGATTGGAAGACGCCACCGAAGGCGCGATCCTGTTCGACAACCAGGACCTGGGCCACGTGCGGATGCAAGACCGCAATATCGGTTTCGTGTTCCAGAACTACGCGATCTTCACGCATCTGAGCGTCTACAAGAACCTGTCCTATGGGCTTGAGGTGAAAAAGGTCGGAAAATCCGAAATCGAGCGCCGGGTGAAAGCTATGGCCGACCGGATGAGCATTTCGCACAGGCTGGACCAACCGGCCTCGAGCTTGTCGGTTAACGAAATGCAGAAACTGGCCATCGGCCGCTCTGCCATCGTCGAGCCGCGAATTTTCCTGCTGGACGAACCGCTCTCGAACCTCGATGCGGGATTCCGCGCCTATATGCGGGCCGAGTTGAAGGTGCTGCAGCACGAATTCGGCCAGACAATGATTTACGTCACCCATGACCAGATCGAAGCGATGAGCCTGGCCGACAAGATAGCGATCATCGATCAGGGAAAACTCATGCAATACGGCGCACCGCTCGACATCTACAACGACCCTCAGAATCGGTTTGTCGCAAACTTCGTCGGCAGTCCACGCATGAACCTTGTTGATGGCGAATTGCGCGAGGAACAGGGCGCCCTTCGACTGATGCTGCACGGCGGCGCAGAGATCCGGTTGGACGGGCAGGTGAAAACCGCTTTCACCAGCGATGCGAAAGTGCACAGCGGGTCTTTCGGAATTCGTCCGCAGGACATCTATTTCGGTGAAAAGCGCGCTGACAACGACATTCGGATGCAGGGCAAGGTCGAGGTACTGGAGCGGGTCGGGCCGAAACGGCTGGCCTATCTGCAAGTTCAGGAAACCATGTTCCTCGCGTTCGATGATCAGGCGCAGCTGCGGGTCGGGGACGACGTTCCCTTCTATCTGCCGTCAGGGGCAAGCATGGCATTTGACCTGGAGTCGGGCCGCAGGCTGGGAGGACAGTAAGATGACAGCGATTGAGATTTCGAACGCGGTAAAAAGATACCCTGATTTTACACTCGGCCCGATCAGCATGAGCGTGGCGCAGGGGGAGTTTTTTGGCATCTTCGGCCCGCCATCCACCGGGAAAACGTCGATCCTGAAACTAATCCTCGGGCTCTTGCAGCCCGAGGAGGGGACAGTGACGCTCTCGGGGAAGGACGGTGCGGCTCTGGATGTTGCTGAACGCGATATCTCCATGGTCTTTCAGAACCTGGCGCTGTTTCCGCATATGACGGGACGGGAAAACATCATCTTTCCCCTCAAAGAACGCGGCGCGTCGGAGAAGGAGATCGAAGAAAGACTCGATTTCGTGTCCGAGGTTCTGCATGTCAGCCACATCCTGCACAAAAACCCTGCACAAATGTCGGGCGGGGAACGTCAGCGGATTGCCTTGGGCCGAGCCTTTGCAGCCGAAAGCCGGGCCATGCTGCTGGACGAACCGATTGCGGCGCTTGACGCGCGATTGCGCGAAGAGATGCGGGTGGAACTCAAACGGCTGCAGCGCGAGAACAACCAGACGTTTGTCTATGTCAGCCACGACGAAGAAGAGGTCATGGCAATCTCTGACCGCGTTGCAGTGATCATCGACGGCAAGATTGCCCAGATCGGGACGCCCGACGAGGTGTATAGCACCCCCAATTCAGTGGCCGTGGCCGGAGTTATTGGCTCACCTCCCATGAATTTCTTCAAGGGCACTTACTCGGCGTCCGGCGTTCATTTCAATACCTCGTCGTTGCCGACAGTTCCCATAACCGGCGCAACGCGCAAAGGCGGCGATGGCACTTTGGGTGTGCGCCCGGAAGATATCTGGCTCGGCGAAAGTGAGGGAAACCCGAGTATTGATGTGAATGTGAGTTCTGTCGAACCGCTGGGCAGCTATACGATTATCAACGCCTATCTGGGTGATCAGATTGTCAAGATACGCGCTCCCGGCCAGGTCACCCTTAAAGAGAATGCGGTGCAGCGGGTGAGCTTTGATCTGCGCCACCTGCATTTTTTTGATGACGTGGGCGAGAGGGTCTAGCAGCCAAAGACCTCTTGGCAATGTGATCCATCAAACCAAGGTCAGAACCAGAAAACGGAGAGTAACGTGACCGCGGCGGCGCAACGGATAAGGCACCCTGAAAAACAGAAAGTAGACGCGACAAGACCGTTGCCGAAACCCCGATGGCTGCGGGTGCGAGTGCCGAGTGGAGATGTGTTCGAGAGCACCAGCACCACGGTCAGGGGTCAGCGGCTGACCACCGTGTGCGAAGAAGCCGCCTGTCCGAACATCGGCGAGTGTTGGTCAAAATCGCACGCGACCTTCATGATCATGGGTGATACCTGCACCCGCGGTTGCGCATTTTGCAATGTTGCGACCGGACGGCCCGATGCATTGGATGTCTTCGAGCCTGCCCGGGTCGCGGACGCCGTGGCCAAAATGGGTCTGCGCCATGTCGTGGTCACCTCGGTGGATCGCGATGATCTGGAGGACGGCGGGGCAGAACATTTCGCACGGACATTGCGCGCGATCCGGCGCAAAACGCCGGACACGACGATTGAAATTCTAACACCCGATTTCCGGATGTCAGATGCGACCGCGCTTGAAACGGTGATGCGGGCCAAGCCGGATGTCTTCAATCACAACATCGAAACCGTGCCGCGCCTCTATCTCAGTGTCCGTCCAGGCGCGCGCTATTTCGGATCCCTCTACCTGCTGAAACGCGTCAAGAATCTCGACCCGGACGTCGCCACAAAATCGGGCCTGATGGTGGGGATGGGCGAAACGGACCAGGAAATCCTGCAGGTGATGGACGACCTGCGGGCCGCCGAGGTCGATTTCTTGACCATCGGCCAATACCTGCAGCCCACGCCACGGCACTATCCGGTCAAGCGATACGTGACCCCTGAGGAATTCGCCAGGCTGGAGCGAATTGCGAAATCAAAGGGGTTTGCCATGGTGTCGGCCAGCCCCCTCACCCGATCCAGTTATCACGCCGAAGAAGATTTCGACCGCCTCAAGGTCAAGCGCAATAGGGCGAACGCCACTCATTCGCAATAGGAATATCCATGTCACGAGAACTGTTCCAACCGTCCCCAGGGCTTGCTGCCAAGGCGCATGCGGATGCCGCCACGTATCAGCAGATGTATGACCGATCGGTGAACGATCCCGAAGGGTTTTGGGGCGACCAGGCCGGCCGGCTGGACTGGATCAAAGCGCCGACCCGGATCAAGAACACGTCCTTTGCCTATGACAACGTGTCGATCAAGTGGTACGAGGACGGCGAGCTGAACGTTTCCGCCAACTGCATCGACCGTCACCTGGAAACCCGCGGCGATCAGACCGCGATCATCTGGGAACCCGATGATCCGGACGCTGAGGCGCAGCACATCACCTATCGCGACCTGCACGCCAATGTCTGCAAATTCGCCAATGTCCTGAAAGAGATGGGCGTCGGCAAGGGCGACCGCGTCGTGCTTTACATGCCGATGATCCCACAGGCCGCCTATGCGATGCTGGCCTGTGCGCGGGTCGGCGCGATCCATTCGGTGGTCTTCGCCGGCTTCTCTGCCGACGCACTGGCCGCCCGGATCGACGCCTGCGGCGCCGCCGTGGTCGTGACCGCAGACGAGGCCCCGCGCGGCGGTCGCAACACGCCGCTCAAGGTCAATGCGGACGTGGCCTTCGGTAAGTGCAAGTCCAGCCCGAAGATGCTGGTCGTCAGGCGCACCGGCGGCGATATCCCGATGGTGGACGGCCGCGATTTTTGGCTGCACGAGATGGAAGCCCGGGTCGCCGACGATTGCGTGCCCGAGGCGATGAACGCCGAGGACCCTCTGTTTATCCTCTACACCTCGGGCTCGACCGGCGCGCCCAAGGGCGTGGTGCATACGTCGGGCGGCTACCTGGTCTATGCCTCGATGACGCACCAGTATGTCTTCGACTATCACGACGGCGACATCTTCTGGTGCACGGCGGACGTGGGCTGGGTCACCGGCCACAGTTATATCGTCTATGGCCCGCTGGCCAATGGCGCCACCACGCTGATGTTCGAGGGTGTGCCCACCTATCCCGATGCTGGCCGCTTCTGGGCGGTGTGCGCAAAGCACAAGGTCAACCAGTTCTACACCGCCCCCACCGCGATCCGCGCGCTGATGGGTCAGGGCAAGGAATGGGTCGAGAAACATGACCTGTCGAGCCTGCGCATCCTCGGTACCGTGGGAGAACCGATCAACCCCGAAGCCTGGAACTGGTATAACGATGTCGTCGGCCACGGCCGCTGCCCAATCGTCGACACCTGGTGGCAGACCGAAACCGGCGGCCACCTGCTGACGCCCTTGCCCGGCGCCACCGCGACCAAGCCCGGTTCCGCCACCAAGCCGTTCTTCGGTGTGCAGCCGGTGATCCTCGACGCGCAGACCGCCGAAGAACAGACCGAAACTGCCGCCGAGGGCGTGCTCTGCCTGAAAGACAGCTGGCCCGGCCAGATGCGCACCTGCTGGGGCGATCACGACCGTTTCGTGCAGGCCTATTTCACCGACTACAAGGGCTATTACTTCTCGGGCGACGGCTGCCGCCGCGATGCCGACGGCTATTACTGGATCACCGGCCGGGTCGATGACGTGATCAACGTCTCGGGCCACCGCATGGGCACCGCCGAGGTCGAAAGTGCGCTGGTTGCCCACCCCAAGGTCAGCGAAAGCGCGGTGGTCGGTTATCCACATCCGGTGAAGGGCCAGGGCATCTATGCCTATGTCACGTTGATGGCGGGCGAAGACCCTACCGACGAGTTGCGGAAAGAGCTTGAGGTCTGGGTGCGCAAGGAGATCGGCCCCATCGCCAAACCGGATTTGATCCAATGGGCGCCGGGCCTGCCCAAGACCCGTTCGGGCAAGATCATGCGCCGCATCCTGCGCAAGATCGCCGAAAACGACTTCGACTCACTAGGCGACACCTCAACTCTCGCGGAACCGGCTGTCGTTGACGATCTCGTCGAAAACCGCATGAAAGAATAGGTAGTAAACGATGCCGAAAACGCAATTTGCTGTTCAGATGGGCATGGGCACCGATCTAAAAGGACAGGACTATAGCAAGGCTGCTGCCCGCGCCGTGCACGATGCCTTGCACCGCAATTTCCTTGTCGCGGGTGCGGCCTTTGACCTGCCACTGGACGCGATGATCGTCCATATCCGCGTGGGTGTCGCCAATCCGGATGCCGTTGATTTGGAGATCGTCAAAGCCGAGGTACCAGCGGGCATAGTCTCAGCCGAAGCTGTAAATGGTGGCCTTGAGGTTGAGATGATGGGCCACAAAACCCTGATTGCGAACGCAATCGTCACCGTTTCCTATGATGTGGAGATACCGTCATGAAGCCGCTTATCTGTGAACTTGGAATGGGCGCCGATGTACATGGCCATGACTATACCAAAGCTGCGTTGCGAGGCATTTCCGACGCCATCCGGCACAGTTCGCTGACAATTTTCTACAGTTACAAGCACCCCTCGGAAATGCGTGTAGATGTGACCATTGGTGTGCCAGCACCGGACAAAGTGGACAAAGAGGCCGTGGCATCCGCACTTCCTTTCGGCGACGTCAACGTCAGGGTCGTCAAGGGCGGACTTGACGACAAAGGCATGGGCGGTGCCGAAGACATCACACTGGCAGCAGTTGCCGTTGAGGCTTGGCTGGACACCGAAGGGCATGGATTCAAATTGGCAAACGATTGAGCTGACATGCGACAGCGAGAAGCTTGCACGATTTCCGGATCCGCTCTGAACATGTCATAACAAAAACTTCACTATCGGATCTTGACACCTGTAGGGGGGTTTCCCCCCTCCAACGCCTGCCAAACGAACCTACCTGGATATCTCCCCTGCCAGCACCGCTCGTCCGTGCACCGCCAAGGTTGCTGAAAACCTCTGACACCCAAACTTGCGGATTACACCCAGTACTCGCGCTTCGTAGGCAGCGTGACCGATCAAACGACACAGGTCGGACGCGTGGAACTGGCGGTTCGCAGTCGGGGCGGCTTGCATCTGTCTCAGCAATTCGCGCTCTTTGGGGTCTGCTACCCGTTTCTGTGATGGTTTCACCTCGGGACGAGGCGGAGTTCCCGACGAATTCCGCCATCGACGCATGAAGCCAAGCAGGAAGCCAGCCGGCACCCTGCCGTTGCCTCGGGACCGGTTGAAGGCGAGGAAGCGATCCCAGATGACCTGGGTGTCGATGTTCCAGCAGGGCAACGTGGCCTTCGCTGCTTTGATGAGCTCTGCCCAACTGGTCTGAAAAACGTTCGAACTCGCGGTGATATCGATCAGCCCTGAGAAGATAGTTTTGTTATTATTATCTCTAGATCGTGATGTGTCGCCTTTTCGCGAAACCCAAGGGCATGTGGCCCGTGTGACTGTTGTGTTTGAGCGGCTCAGAGGAGATCTTTCATGACATCGAGAAAACGTCAAAGCGTGCTCCGCACGCGGGCGATCGTCGCGCTCGGCGCGATGGCCCTTATCGTGCTGGCGGGTCCAGCGCTTGCACAGAGCATCGACCTCTCGCCGGTACAGACCCTGCTTCAAGGAATTGTCGATGCGATTGCCGGTCCCTTGGGGGTCGTGATTGGCACGCTCGCACTGATCGGGGTGTTCCTTTCCTGGCTCTTTGGCATCCTCGCCTTTCGTCAGGCGCTCTGGGTCGTGGTTGCAATCGCCGGCATCGCCGCAGCACCCACCATCGTCGCCGCCATCTGGACCACCTGAGCTCCGTCCATGGCTGACCAGTCCCGCGTGTTCATCGGCCTACTCAGGCCACCCAAGCTGATGGGCTTGCCGATCATGTACGCCATGGTCTGGCTCTTCGGCTCGACGCTCCTGTTCCTCTGGGTGCAGAGCTGGGTGGTGGCTGTGTTCGCGGGCTGGCCTGGCCGGCGCTCTGGAAGGCCGCAGACTGGGATCCGAACTTCCTCGATGTCCTGGTGATCACCCTGCAGGAAGGCTCGCAAGCTGCCGGTGCCGTTCTTCACGGGCGCGCTGGCTACCCTGGGCGCCGATGTAGAAGGCGGGGGTATCGAGCGCTCCCAAGAGCAGCGCCGGCTCCCGGTCGTGGTCATGGAAGAACAGAAGGACGGCGGTGCGCGCGTCAGCCTCCGGGTTCTCGGTAAAGACCCTGTCCGGCAGGCGCCGACTCTCGCAGCCGGTCACACCGATGTTTAGGAGGGTCTCGTCATCGGGCGACAATAGGATTGTCGGATAATTCACCGAATGAGTCAGGGCGGCGAAACAGGCGGCCTCGCGGCCTTTGCCGTAGCCCATGATGGCGCGGGGCGACTTCGGCCGTTACCTAGGTACCGCTCTGTCGCATCGCAGCTTCATCGAAGCGGCAGTCGGCGCACTGTGCAGCATGATAGGCTGGGCGACCGACGGCGCTTTGGACGAACCCGTTGTTCGCAGCATAGCAACGAAGATAATAGTCAGTTGGTGAAAGTTTCCATGCTGAATGACCTGAAACAGCAAAGACCTTCGGCTAGCGGCAGACGGCACTGTAAACGGGCCGACAGGACGGAAAGGTGTGGTTGGGCATAATCGCAGTGTTGGAAAAGCTCTGTTGGTCACCTTGAGCCCGCAGGCAGCGATCAGATCGTCGCCCGCGAACTGTGTTTTTCAAGCCCGGTCAAGTGCCGAACGCATCGGACCACCGGAGCGCACGCGATTTTGGAACTAGGCCCAACCGAGCTGTTTCAGCGCATGACCATCGTTCCAGACCTTCGTCATGTGCGTGATCTTCCCACCCGCGAATTCCATGGCATAGACGTAGTCAGTCGCAACAGCTGCACCTGTCGGATCGACTGGCCCGCCTGGGCCGGTTTGTGAGCCGTGGAAAACTGCGAAAGCCAGCACAATGCTTCGGTCTTCGTCTGCTGCGAACCCCTTCAATTCGTAGTGGCCGTCGGGGATCGGCGTTAGCATGCCCTTCATCCATTCGGCATATGCCTCCAGCGTGTGCGTATCCTCCAGCGCGCCGGCTTGGCAGGAAAAGCTAGCATCTGCGGTGCAGAACTGCGCGCACCCGTCCCACCCTTTGCCCGTTTCACAGGCTTCGAAGAATGCTTTTGCATCTGTGATCATGCTCATCTGTTGGTCTCCTTGGTAAACTGCGGGGCCTTTCCCCGCGTCGTCCACTAAAGGTACGCAGCGAGCTGGCGCCGCGATATCGTGCAGATGAACCAATTGATGCAGGAGGGATGTGGGGTATGCTGCTGCTACATTTGCAGGGGGTGGCATGACGGATCCGGCACAAACTGTTGAAACGCTTTCGAAAAGAGAAGCCGAGGTTGCTGCTGCTTACGCCGACGGAGCCAGCTACAAGGAAATAGCGCGAGAGTTGGGCATCTCGCCAACCACCGTCCGGTCGCATCTGCGCACCGTCTACAGCAAGCTCAACGTCACATCCAAGATCGCGCTGGTGCAGGCGCTTGTCGATCCCACGACCGTACCTACCGATGATCATGACAAGGCTGGCCTGGCCGCAGATCTGGCGCTTGAACTCGATGATGCGATAAGGCGCGAACGCACGCTGACACGTGTCCTGCGGATCATCAGTCAAAGCAGCGCGAATCTCAATGACGTGATCGACGAAGTGCTCGGACAGGCCCTCGAGATTTGTGAGGCCGAGTTTGGTATCCTATTGGAGCACCATGGGGATTTCGCGTTTACCGAAATGCGGTCCTGCAACATCAGCACGCCTTTCGCAGACTGGCTGGCGAGCCAAGGTTTATTCAATCCGGGGCCGGATACCGCGGTCGGCAGGGCCGCCAGATCGCTGAAGCCGGTTAGCATCGGCGATGTGGGTGCCGAGGACATCAGCCATGAAGAAAACCCGCTGCGCTTTGCGACGGTGAAGTTCGGCCAAGCGCGCTCACTGGCAGCGATCCCGATGACCTCCGGGGGACGTTTGATCGGCGTCTTCAGCGTCTACCGGACCCGTGTGCATCCGTTCAACGACCGCGCGCTCGAACTGGCGCAGGCTTTCGCCGATCAGGCGGCCATAGCGATCGAGAATGCCCGTCAGATCGGCGCGATGGAGGCGCGCCTGTCTCAGGCTGCCGCAACCCGCGAGGTTTTGGATGCAATCAGCATGTCGCGGGATGACGAAGGGCCTGTGTTCGACGCGATCCTCCGCAACGCCGCCAGACTGTGCAACGCGCCCATGGCGCGGCTGGAACTTGCTGACAGCGCACGCGAGACATATCGTTGCGTCGCAGCTTGGGGCGATGAGATGCGGTCATTCCGCGTGGGTGAGGTCATGCCGTTGGACCAGCCAAACGATCTGCCGACCTCAATTCGCGAGGGTGTTCTCCGCCACATTCACGATCTGTCAAAAACCGAACTCTATCTCGGTGGTAATCCAACCCGAAAAAGGATGGTCGAGGAAGAAGGATACCGGACCTATCTCTGCGTGCCGTTGATCGCAGCGGGCGTGAGTATCGGTGCAATTGTTCTCAGCCGCCGTGAAGTGGCTCCGTTCTCGGATGAAAGCATTGCCTTGGTGGAAAACTTTGCCAAACAGGCGGTGATCGCGATCGAGAACGTACGCCGGTTTCGCGAATTGCAGAATCGTCTCGATCGTTCCGCCGCCACGCGTGAAGTCCTGGAGGCGATCAGCAACGCAAGCGACGACGAACAGCCTGTGTTCGACGCCATTCTTGGCAACGCCCGCAAGCTCTGCGAAGCGCCTTTTGCCGCCCTCGTCCTTGGACGCCGGACCGACAGCCATCAAACCATGATCGCACATCACGGCGCCGTACAAAGCACGGAGGATATCTACAGTGCTCGCCGCGTGCCGATGGACCCGGAACGCTCCTTCGCCGCACGTGCCATCCTTGAGAAGCGGCCCATTCATCTGCCGAACATGATGGACACCGACGAGTACCGGGCGGGTATCCCGAATGTGGTGGAACTGTGCGATCTTCAGGGCATCCGCACTAACCTCTTTGTTCCGCTAATCAAAGACGGTGAGGGGATCGGCTGTTTCATCATCTTTCGTCACGAAGTCCGTCCTTACAACGACGAACAGATTGCGCTTGTCGAAACCTTCGCCACCCAAGCCGTGATTGCTCTGGAAAACATTCGACAGTTCCGGGAGCTGCGGACGCGGCTGGAGCGGGAGGCGGCAACAAAGGAAATCTTGCAGGTCATCAATCAACACCGCGATGATGAGATGCCGGTCTTCGACGTCATTCTAAATAATGCCATACATCTGTGCGGTGCGAGTGCAGGCGCTTTGGCCCTCGGCAAGAAGGGCGATCCGCATCAGCGCATGGCGGTCTCGCGCGGTGTCAGCGATGCGACGTTGGATGTGTATGCGCGCGGGGAGGTTTCGATGAACCCCGACATTTCGCTTTCAGCGAAAGCCATTCTGACGGGCAAAGTGGTCCATGTCGCGGACATGGCCGATACGGACGGATATCGAAGCGGCGTCTCACACTTCACGTCGGTCGTGGATGATACCGGCATTCGCACAAACCTGTTCGTGCCGCTGATAACGTCGGAAGGCGGTGAAGGCGTTCTCATCCTGTTTCGGACGGAGGTTCATCCCTACACACCCGATGAGATTGCCCTGGTCGAGACATTTGCTTCTCAGGCTGCTATTGCGCTGGAAAATGTCCGCCAGTTCCGCAACCTGCAGAAACGTCTGGACCGCGAAGCCGCTACAAGTCGCGTCCTCGGTGCCATCAGTGCCTCCCGCGAAGACGATATTCCGGTCTTTCACACCATTCTGGAAAACGCCTGCCGCGTCTGCGATGCGCAGTCGGGTTTCATTACAGTGCTCGATGAGAGCGGGCAGTACCTGACTGGCCCGGCACAGTACGGGGTCGGCGCCCCTTTTCAATCCATGTTCGAAGACTGGACTGCAGACCTCGCCACATCGCCCCTAGGTGCCGCCCAATGCATCCGGGAGCGCCGCGTGATTGCGATCGACGATATCACGGACACAGATCTTTATCGCGAGGGCAATGTCGAGCGCGTCAATCAGGTCGATCTTGAGGGCATGCGGACCATCCTGTGCGTCCCCCTGCTGACCTCCGACACAGGGTTTGGCTCGATGATCCTTTATCGCAAACGGGTTCAGCCCTTTTCGAGTGACGATATAGCTATGGTTGAAGCCTTCGCGGCGCAGGCCGTCATAGCCATCGAGAATGCCCGTCAGTTCCGCGCGCTACAGGCGCGAACCTTAGAGGTTCAAGCCCTGAACGCTTCCTTGGAGGCCAAAGTCAGCGATCAGGTCACCGAGATTGAGCGAATGGGACGGCTGAAGCGGTTCTTGCCGTCAGCTGTGGCGGACACAATCGTCTCGTCCGGTTCCGAGCGAATGCTGCAAAGCCACCGCGCGCTGCTTGGCGTTCTATTTTGTGACATCCGGGGCTTTACCGCGTTCTGCGAGACGGCTGAGCCGGAAGAAACAATCGACGTGCTGCAAACCTATCATGAGGAAATGGGCAAACTGATAAATTTGCATGGTGCCGGCGTCGATCTTCGGATGGGCGATGGGGTCATGGTGCTATTCAATGATCCGATCCCATGTGAAGATCCCGCTGGCGACGCCGTTCGTCTCGCGATCGCCATGCGCGAAAGGATGGCCGACCTGTGCAGGATGTGGAAGCGCATGGGCTACAGGCTCGGCTTCGGAGTTGGCGTATCTTTAGGCTATGCAACGGTTGGCATGGTCGGCACCGAAGGCCGCTTTGACTACACGGCCTCTGGCACCGCAATTAACCTTGCGTCGCGGCTTTGCGATGAAGCCGGTGACGGGGAAATCCTTCTCAGTCCAAAGGCGAGCATCGCTGTCGAAGACGATTATCCTGTCGAGTCCCGAGGAGAGATCACTCTGAAGGGCCTCCGCGAACCGCTAGAGGTCTTCAAATTGGCCGAACCCGGCGTGTCTTAGCAAGCAATCGGCGTCTAGAAATAGCTTCACGGTATTTTTTTTGAGCCGGCAGTGGCCATTTGCCGGGTTGCAGCAATGGTCGGTCGAGAAAAGGCCGCAGTGGGCTCGCTGCCGCCATATGGCGGTTTCGGTTGGTTGTTCTTTGTATGAACGGCCGCTTGCGAACCTGCCTGACGCACTTGTTTGCGCCGGCAGCAATTCGAGGTTTGTTGTGGCGGGTCCCAGGCTACTCGGACACTATGCGCAGACAACAGCCGTTTGACCGGAAGGTCGACCGGCCGCAAAGTACGCAAATTGCCAGCGCATGCCCGGTGCAGCGAAAGGTCGCTCATACTATACCTGTCGTACGTGGATCACACGGCGAAGGTTTCTGAAGAGCGCGCTATGTCGAATACTGCAGACAAAACGAATGGCCGTGTTCTTGCATCAGCCCATCTCGAAACTAACGGAATTGAGTGGGCCGCTTCAAACTACAAGCTTAAGATCGACCTCAATTCCGAAGCCGGCACTTCGCTTGCCAACTTGTTCAGAACCACCCTGCCTGCGTCCAGCCCCAAGAACCAATTCGAAACTCCGGTTAGAAAGCTCAGGTTCTGTTCACACAACAGAATTCCGGCACCTGCCAATGCCCGCTCCTTCAGGCACTCGGCCATGTGGTCGATGTTTTCAGGCTGGACGCCCTCAGAAGGTTCATCGAGAATAATCACCTGCGTGTCCTCGATCATGGTTCGGACAAAGGCCAGGATTTTTCGTTCCCCACCCGACATGGTTCCTGCTGGTTGGTCCAGCCGCTCGGCTAATCGGGGGAACCGGTCGAAATACGTTTCAGTTTCCTCCCGGGCATTCCCGAGCGTCAGGTTCTCCCTGACCGTCAGATCATCAAACACCATGGATGTTTGTGGCATGTAGCCTATACCCTGGCCCCGCCGGGCATGTGCGGGGAGGTCGCCAACTGAACGACCATTCAACCGGATGTCACCGTGAACTGGGTGAAGTCCACCTTGCACCAGGCGGGCAAGGGTGGTTTTGCCGACACCGTTCCGACCGAAAACACCAAGAACGCTTCCAGCCTCGATATGGGCGGACACATCGAACAAGACGTTGGTGTCGCGATAGCCTCCGGTCAGGGTATCGATTTCCAAGAGTGCGGTCATTTCGTTCCTCCGGCATAGACGACCTGAACGTCCGGGTTACTCCGCACCTTGTCGAACGTGTCAAAGGCCAGGACCTGGCCCAGATGCAGGACAAGAACCTTGTCCGAGATCGCCTCGACGATGCTCATGTCATGTTCGATGACGATTACGAGCCCACCCGTATCGGCCTGGTAGTCGCGCACCAGGTCTGTCATCAGGCCCGTTTCATCGGGGGACAGTCCTGCACATGGCTCATCCAGCAACAGAACCGGCGGTTCGGCAGCGATGGTCATTGCGTATTCCAGGAACTGGCGGTGCCCTTGGGGAAGGTGTTCGACGGGTTGGACCAGTTCTTCCTGAAGCGGAACCGAGGGATGCTCCAGAAGGTCTGCCAGTGGTTTTGACCGCCACTGAAATGTCGTTGGGCGGAACAGGTCGATCAGTCCTGCACGGTTCGCCATCATGGCAATCGACAGGTTCTCGGACACACTCATGGAGAAGAACACAGATGGCACTTGCAGTTTGCGACCGATGCCGACGCCAAGGGCCATGTGTGGTGGCCTGCTATCGATGCGGGTGTCGCCAAGCGAAATACTCCCGCTGGTCAGACGAAGATTGCCGGTGATGGTGTTTAGGGCGCTGGTCTTTCCTGCCCCGTTCGGCCCGATCACGCTGACGATGCCGGTTGCTGGGGTTTCGAAGGAAACACCGTTCAGGATGCGGACAAAACCGATGCTGAGCTTAACATCGTCGAACTGGAGGCGAGATTTGGCAACGCCGTTCCTGGGCTTTGGAGCTACTATTGCCGGTTTTGGTACCGTTGTCCCAACTGGTCTGAAGCGTCGGTAGGCGGATTCCAGCAATTCCGCGATGCCGCCAGGGGCCTTCAAAACGACGAGAATGAAGGCCACGGCCATCAGGAGTTCCCAATAGGGGAAGCTGTCGCGCAACTCGGCAGAGGCCCAGCCGACGATCACGGCCCCGATCAGCGGGCCGAGAACGTGGAAGCGGCCTCCGACGGCAGCGAGGATCACCATCTCGGCGGACAGGGCAAATCCGGTTGATGTCGGGGTCACAATGCCCTGATGCGAGGCAAAGAGCCCCCCGGCCAATGCCGCGATAACGGCAGAGAACGCGAATACCGCCCCCTTGACGGCATGGGTCGGGAAGCCGAGCAATTGCAGGCGGGGTTCGTTATTCGCGACTGCCCTGGCGATCAAGTTCACCGGAAGCCGGTTCAGGATGAACAGGAGCAAGCTCACCGCCACAGTTGCAGTCACAATGACGTAGTAGAACCCGCCAAACGGGTCGAGGTTGCCGAGGCTCTGGAACCCGCTCATCCCGTTGAAGCCACCGGTCAGGTTGGTTGCCGTTCCGGCGATCTGTTCGGCAATCATCACCAAAGCCAGTGTGATCAGTGAGAAATAGGGTCCGCTTTCGTTGCGGCCCCTGAAGATCAGCGCGGCCAGTGCGAAGGCAAAAACTGCCATGATAACCAAAACACCAGCGGCAAGGGCAAGGTCCAGAACCAGACCGCCTTCGGCCCGTAGGGTGATGGCGGTGATATAGGCCGCGACGCCGAAGAACAGGGCCTGACCAAGCGGCAGCACCCCGGTCTTGCCCCAGAGAAAGCCGATCCCCTGGGCCGCGATGCCGTAGATCAGGTAAAGCCCGATCTGGTAGGCTGTGAAGTCCCCGAAAAGCTCCGGGATCAACAGCAGGACCGCCAGAAGCAGACTAACGGGAAGAAGAACGGATGCCATCAGGTTTCAACCAGAGAAAGAGGATTGAGAGGGTCAGCACGGCCAGATAGCCATAGGTCTGGCTGACGACAGCCCCGAGGAAGGACTGAGTGCCCGCGATGATTCCGGCACCGATACCAAGCCCTTCGAGGCTGCCGAGGCCACCAACAACAAGGGCAAAGAACGACCGGATCAGGTAGTCGAGGCCCATCATCGGTTCGATGCGGATGGTCGGGGCAAGGATCAGTCCGGCCAGACCCGCAGTGCAGCAGCCGAAGATGAAGGCTCCGGCGGACAGACGGGCCGTGTTGATACCGATGGCCTCGGCCAAGTCCGGATTGCCGACCATCGCCTTGATCCGGGTGGCGACCTTGGATCGGGCATTCCACCAGTAGAGGGCAGCAAATCCGATGATGATGCCGATGATGACGGCGATGCGATAGGCGGGATAGTCGGAACCAAGAACGCTGAGAGTGCCGCTGATGGGTGGGCTGACGGACTGATAGCCGCGTCCGAAGATCAGTTCCACGGCCTCACGCAGCAGAATGGCAATGCCCCAGGTCGCCAGAAGGCTGTCAAACATCCGGCCATAGAGGTGGCGGATGACTACCCGCTCCAAGATGAAGGCGACGAATGCCACGGTCAGCAGGCAGACGGGGAGTTGTAGCCAGCCAGGCAGACCCAGCGACGATGTGATGACCGGAGCATAGGCCCCGATCATCACGAATTCCCCATGCGCCATGTTCATGATCCTGAGCTTGCCAAAGACAATGGCCAAGCCCAGGGCGACCAGAGCCAAGGTGCTGATCTGCCAGGCCAAATTGAGGATGAGAACAGACGTCATGGGTGGGAGGTCAGTTCGAGCAGGCTTCGGACGACGCCACGTTGTCGAACGACGCGACGATGTTGAACGCCCCGCCGCTGCCATCGGCGAGATAGATCGTCTGCGCCATATGATGCCCCGTCAGGGTGTTATCACCTCTCGGGGTGGTCCATGTGGTGCCTTCTGCGGCGGCATCCATGGCAGCAACGTCAAGGCTGCCTGCCTTGTTGGCCAGAGCGGCCAGCAGCATCAGACCCTCATAGGCCGACTGTCCCAGACCATTCAGAGCCGGTGCATCTGCCCCGTATGCAGCCGAGTAGTCGGCTGCGAAAGACGCTGCCCCTTCGGTCTCGATAGAAGCGAAATAGCCGGAAGATGAGAATAGCCGATCCGCATTGTCCGCACCGATACCGGCGAGGGTGTTTTCTTCGATCAGGGTGCCCAGGCGAATGGCCCGTTCATCCAGTCCGAAGCCTGCGAAGCTTACGTTGAAGCCTACGGAACCGCCACCCACAAGGGTGATCAGCACCGCGTCGGCACCGCTTTCCTTGATGCGCTGAAGCGAAGAGTCGAACTCAGCAACCGTGAAGGGGACGTATTCCTCACCCACGACCTCACCACCTGCATCGGCGATATAGCCTTTGGCCAAGGCGTTGGTGTCACGGGGCCAGTTATAGTCATGGCCGATCAGATACCATTTTGACACGCCCTCTTTTTCGGCGAGGTGGGGTATGACAGGGGCAAGCTGCTGGCTCGGGGTCTCACCAGTGATGTATAGCCCGTCCGCACAGGAATTGCCCTCATAGACCGGTGTGTAAACATACGGGACCTGCCCGCCAAATCGCCCGATCAGGGCTTCACGTACCGCCGAGTCATGCATGCCTACAAAGGCTTGGGCACCTTCCCCTTTCCACAGCCGCAACGCGGCCTGAGTGGCTTCTGCCGGGGGCACACCGACATCGGCGAAGACCAGTTCGATCTGTTCGCCATTGATACCGCCGCTTGCGTTGATCTTCTCTGCCGCCAGTTTGGCCGAATTCCTTGTGGACGGCCCGAAGAGGCCCGCCGGTCCGGAATCGGGCACCAGCACCCCGACCTTGATGTCGGCGGTGGCGGATACGGTTCCGAGTGTCAGGGCCATTGCGGCACTGGCCAAGAGTTTCGTCGTTGATTTCAACATGAGTTCCTCCCTTTGTTGAAAATGGCGTCTATTGCGCCATTGCTTTTTCTACCGCCCGTGCCAGGGCCAGTAGCGACCGGTCCTTTCCGGGTAGGGCATCAAACTCGATGCCGACCGGAAGACCCGAAGACACAGGGCATGGAAGTGAAATGCCGGGAGTGCCGACATTTGATCCCAGGTCGGTATTGCGGATGTAAGTCGGGAAGGTCGGGACCTGGTCACCGTTCAGTGTGACAGTTTCGTCCTGCCCGATGGGCCTGGCAGGCAGGGGCGTCGTCGGGAAGACGATCGCGTCCAGCCCGTTCGCCTCAAAAACCTGACCGTAAATTTGACGCATCGCCGGGCGATGCACATCCAGCGCTGCACGGTAGGCGGCTTCCGGCATCGCCTCATCCCCAAGCTGGCTGCCGATGGCCCCGGCCACATCCGGTGATCCAATGCCAGCAACCAGTGTTTCGAAGGAAACGTCCGGGGCGTGTTTGGCCAGATAGGCCGGAAGGTCGCGCATGACTTCGTAGAACACGACCGGGAAACTGAAGGCTTCGTTATGCGGCCAGATCGGCTCAAAGTTGACATCGACCAACTTGGCTCCTGCAGAAGATAGCAAGGAAAGCTGTGCCTCGACCGCTTCGGCGACCGCCGGGTCGAGGTTGTCAAAGAACATCTGCCGGGGAACGCCAAGCGTGACATTGGTCAACTCGACACTGGCAATATCGGCGTTGTCGCCCGATAGAACGCTGTCAAAGAGAGCGATATCGCGAACGCTTCGAGCCAGAGGGCCGACTGTATCGCGGGTGTGCGAGATCGGAACAACACCGCCGCCGTCATAGCGCCCGGTCGTCGGACGGAAGCCAATTACGCCACAGAGAGCCGCAGGAATACGGCAGGACCCGCCGGTATCCGTGCCCAGACCTGCGGGGAAAATTCCGGCGGCAATGGCGGCTGCGGTGCCACCCGATGACCCACCGGGGATCATGGCCGGATTGTTCGGATTGCGCACGGCCCCGGTAACCGCGTTGTTTGACGTGATGCCGAAGGCCAGTTCATGCATCGCGGCCTTGGCCCCGATGAAGCCGCCCGCCTGGTTGATCCGCTGGACAACACCGGCATCTGTGGCTGGGGTATGGTCCAGAAGAGCCTTCGTGCCACCGGAGGTTGGGTAGTTCGTTGTGTTGATGTTGTCCTTGGCCACGACCGGCAGACCGGCCAGTGCCGCCCCTGGGTGGGTCTCAAAGGCTTTGGTTGCAGTCCGGACGACGTGTTCCTCATCGAAACTCTGAACCGCATTCAGGTCCGAGTGTTTCGCGGCCCGATCAGCCAAAGCCTCGGCATATTCTGCCGCAGAAACCGATCCATCCCTGATCGCAGCGACCGTGGCGACCGCATCCAAACACTCCAAATCCAGCGACATCCTTGCCTCCCTGATGATTGGAGAACAGAATAGAAACTGGCAGGATCAGTTGCCTATCATCACAAATGATGATTTTTCTCGGCCAAGAACTGAGCCAATTGAGTGCGCCGGTTCAGCGCCGATTTTCGGAAGATGGATGCAATATGGGAGCGAAGCGTGGGTTTGGAAAACCCGAGTTTGCCGCAGATTTCGTCATCGGTGAGCCCCGTGACCAGGAGGTCGGCCACTTCGGCCTCCCGAACCGTGAACCCCAAATCATCGGCGATCTGGGCAAATCTCAGGGACGGTAACTGCTCGACCGCGCTCTTCGCCCGGATCAGGGCATTGACTAGGCTCGGCCCAACAGCATCTACGATCTGGGCCTCCCTGGGTGTAAAGTCCTCACGGTTCGCCCCACGCCATATCCGGAGGTCCCCAATATTGTCGCCCCTGTCATAGGCAAAGTAGTTCATGCCGTAACAAAGACCGTCCTGTTTCAGAAAATCGTTGAAGAATTCGGTCTTGACCAGACGGTCATGCCGCATCACCTCGCTGACAGGTGTTGCCTTCTTTCGTTTTTGCAGTGTTGGCGTGATCGGGTCATGAAACTGGAAGTAGCTTTCGTACCTGCGCAGGTTGTCGTCCGTCATGTTGATCTGGACGCAGGACACAAACTTCCGCGCATCGTCGTCCCAGATGTAGGATGCGAAATAGTCGGCTTTCAGCAGGTCGAGCATCTTCTGACCCACACGCCGACGGACCTCATAATGGTCGAACTCGCCACTCAGGTCTCGCATGATCGAAAAGATCAGGTCAGCTTCTTCATCCGTCAGATTCACGGTCTGGATTCCGATTGAAAGCCACTTATTGTTTCAACAACATGGCCCGCAGGCAAGGGTCACTTGATTGATGAGCAAAAACCAAATTATTTCAGTGAGCCCTTCTAAAGCGGACCTCTGACAGCTAGACGCCAATGGCGGAAGGGTCCCGCACCTTGTTAAATGATCCTGATTGCAGAGAAAGGATGATTTGAATTTCGCCCCTCTGTTGGGCGTTCAATGACCGCTCTGGCGACACATGCTACTTTACAGCGAGAACCATGCCGCGCCCGCAAGCATTTTCTGCGTCAGCAATAGCCGCATGAGAGTATGGCAGGAAGGTCCCGCATAGCGGACATCCGGCCTGATGTGCAGGATATGCCGCTCAAAAGTGCCTGCCGAGACTTGATGCAGGACGGTGAAACCATTGCGCTATATATACTCAAAACTTCAAGTTTTTGCACACATCAAACCGCACCAATCTGGCGCCCTTCTCCCCCTCGCACGCGGATTTGCGCAGACTGGGGCAAAATGCGCAGTCTGCGTCGATTGAAACGCGGCGCGCGCCCATGTATGGGGAGCCTGTCAAATCAGAGTAACCGGTGTCGGGCCTATGGCCCGATTCCCCCGCGCCGCAATGGATGTGGCAACACACTCTCGGATCGCACGCCCCAGGAAAGGCTAGAAAAGGTAAGAGAATATGGCTGATAAAATGAACTCCGACATATTGTATACCATTGTAGACGAAGCGCCGGAGCTGGCCAGCGCCTCGTTCCTGCCGATCATCCGCAAGTTCGTTTCGGCGGCGGATATCACCGTTGGAACCCCCGATATCTCGCTGGCGGGCCGCATCATCGCGACCTTCCCGGAAAACCTGACCGCCGATCAGCGCCAGTCCGACGATCTGGCCGCCCTGGGTGAGCTGGTGAAGACGCCCACCGCCAATGTGATCAAGCTGCCCAATATCTCGGCCTCGGTGCCGCAGCTGGTGGCCGCGATCGAGGAATTGCAGAACCAGGGTTACGACATCCCGTCCTATCCCGAGGCGCCCGCCACCGATGCGGAAAAGGAAGTGCGTGCGCGCTATGACGCGATCAAGGGCTCGGCGGTGAACCCGGTTCTGCGCGAAGGCAACTCGGACCGTCGTTCGGCCAAGGCGGTCAAGAGCTATGCGCAGAAGAACCCGCATTCGATGGGCGAATGGGTCTCGACCTCGAAAACCAAGGTCAGCTCGATGCCGGGGAACGATTTCTATGCCAACGAGAAATCGGCCACCATCACCGCCGCGCAGGCGGGCAAGGCCCGGATCGAGTTCATCGGCGCCGATGGCAGCGTGACGGAGCTGAAGAAGAACTGGCAACTGGACGAAGGCACCGTTGCCGATGCGACGTTCATGTCGGTCAAGGCGCTGGGTGCCTTCCTGGCCGATGCCATCGAGGACACCAAGGCCGACGGCACCATGTTCTCGCTGCATATGAAGGCCACGATGATGAAGGTTTCGGACCCGATCATCTTTGGTCACGCGGTCAAGGCCTGGCTGGCGCCGGTGTTCGAGAAATTCGGCGACCGCATGGCGGCGCTTGGTGTGAACCCGAATTCCGGCCTGGGCGACCTGCTGGAACGGGTGAAGGGCGACGCCGAGATCCTGGCGGCCATCGAGGCGGTCAAGGCGGATCGTCCGGCCATGTACATGGTCGACAGCGACAAGGGCATCACCAACCTGCACGTGCCGTCTGACGTGATCATCGACGCCTCGATGCCCGCCGTGATCCGCGCGGGCGGCAAGGGCTGGGACGAGACCGGCGCCAAGGGCGACACCAATTGCGTGATCCCCGACCGCTGCTATGCGACCGTCTATGACGAGACCATCAACTTCTTCAAGGCCAACGGCGCGCTTGACGTGACCACCGCCGGTTCTGTGGCCAATGTTGGCCTGATGGCCCAGAAGGCCGAGGAATACGGGTCGCACCCGACCACGTTCGAGGCACCCGCAGACGGAACCATCCGTATCGTGCTGGCCAATGGCGACGTGCTGCATTCGCATGCGGTCGAGGCGGGCGATATCTGGCGTGCCTGCACCGTCAAGAAGGCGCCCATCGAGAACTGGATCCAGCTGGCAATGGACCGTCAACGCCTGACCGGGTCCGAGGCAATCTTCTGGCTGGACGCAAATCGCGCCCATGACGCGCAGCTGATCGCCTATGTCAAACCGGCGCTCGAAGCGGCGGGCGTGGCCGACAAATTCCAGATCCTGGCCCCGCGCGAGGCGACGGCGCAATCGCTGAAGACCATCACCGCGGGCAAGGACAGCATCGCCATCACCGGCAACGTGTTGCGCGATTACCTGACCGACCTGTTCCCGATCCTGGAACTGGGCACCTCGGCCAAGATGCTGTCGATCGTCAAGCTGATGCAGGGCGGCGGGTTGTTCGAGACCGGCGCCGGGGGTTCGGCCCCCAAGCACGTGCAGCAGCTGGTCGAGGAAAACCACCTGCGCTGGGACTCGATGGGGGAATTCTGCGCATTGGGGGAAAGCCTGAACTTCCTCGCCGACAGCCGGGGCAATGCCAAGGCCGGGGTGCTGGGCCGCGCTGCCGAGGCGGCGACCCAGGGCATTCTGGATTTCAACCGCAGCCCCAGCCGCAAGGTGGGTCAGCCCGACAACCGCGACAGCCACTACTGGTTCGCCCGTTACTGGGCCGAGGCGCTGGCGGCGCAATCCGACGATGCCGAACTGGCCGCCGAATTCGCCCCGCTGGCCAAGGCGCTGGCCGATGGCGAACAGGCGATCCTGACCGAACTGGCCGCAGCCCAGGGCAAATCCGCCGATATCGGCGGCTATTACAAGCCTTCGGCCGAGAAGAAGGCGGCGATCATGCGGCCGTCTGCGACGCTGAACGCGATCATCGGCTGAGCCTGACTGGCAAAAAAAATTCGGCGCGGGGGCAATCCCCGCGCCTTTTTTCATGTCCCGTACGAAAGGTATGCACGGGCGTGGTACCGATCCTCCTGTCACCTTGCAGAACGATGCTGTTCAGAAGGGGCCAGCGCATTGCATCAGGATGGCCGCTGGGGTCAGTCGATTTCGTGCGCGCCCTTGATCAAGGATTGAAGGGTGTAAATCAGCACCGCCGCCCCAATCGCTCCTACGCCTGCTATCCCGAGCAGAAGAATGATATCTATTGGGCCGCCCATATCGGCCAGGTGCGAGTGGGTCATGAACAGCACAAACCAGACCGCGGCAACTGCGCCGAAGGGCATCGAGAGTTGAGCAAGCAGAAACTTGGTCCAGCTAACCTTACGATCACGGACAAGGACGTAGAGATAGGCAACCGTTACGATGATTGCCGCACCGACCATCGACCAGAAGAGCCAGCGCCCAAAGATCTCTTGGAAAACGGCTAGAAGTGTCTCGAATGTCAGGTCTTTCATCGCCGTGGCTCCTCTTTAGGCGCGACCGCGCAGCATCGCGTTGTAAGTTGCTTTCAAAGCGACTTCCTTCATCAGCCAGCTGACCCAAAGCTCTTCGAGAGGAGCGATCAAACCCGGGAAGGAGGGCACCAGATCATTGTTGTAGTCGAATTCGATCAGCAATGCGCGCCCGACCCTGGTGATCAGCGGGCAGGACGTGTAGCCGTGGTAGGTTTCGGTCGGCTCGGTGCCGGCGATGGCAGACAATAGCCCATCCTCGACCACCGGGACCTGCCATTTGACACTTGCCGCCGTCTTGCCCTTCGGGACGCCTGCCACATCTCCAAGCGCCCAGACCTCGGGGTGGCGAAGGTGCCGCTATGTCAGGGCGTCCACTTCGACCCATCCCTGATCGGTCCATTTATCTGTCCAGGACAGATCGGATTGCCGGATCACATCGGGCGCGCGCTGCGGAGGAATGATGTGAATGTAGTCATGGTCTATCTCGACATCGAAGCCGTCTTAGTCCGCGAAGATTGCGCGTTTCCGACCTGCGTCGATGGACTGCAACTTGTGATGCATCCGGGTCTCTATCGCTCGGTCTGCAAAGAGCATCCGTACCTTTTCGGCGACGATCGGTACGCCAAACAGCGCCCCCTGCGGCGCGGCGTAGACGAACTCTGCTTTGCTCCGGTTGCTGGCCCGGCGCGTGATGTCATCAATCAGAAACGTGTGCTTTAGGGGCGCGCCCGCGCATTTCATCTCGGTTTCGGGCCGCGTAATAAGACCAACGCCTCCGGTTTCGCTGAATTTCGACGCTGCCTGCCATGTCTTTTCAGCATATTCCGGGCCTGCATATAGCGCCCCGATCCCATCCCGACCGACCATATCCAACGAGAACCCTTCGATCGCGTCATTATCGAGAGCAAGCCCAGGTGCTGCCACAAGATAGTCGTACTGAAGCGTCTGTCCGTCTGCCGTCGCTACGGTTTTTGCAACGGGATCAATGGCCACCGCCGCCTCTTGGATCAGTCTCACCTCGCTAGGAAGCCAATCCGTTGTCCTTGAAACGACGTAACCTGCGGGCTTCAGACCGGTGGCGACGAGTGAGAGACCAGGTTGGTATAGATGCTCTTTGCGCGGATCGACAAGCGTGATCTGGGCGCCGACAAGGCGGCGGACCAGCCTGTTGGCGAGCGCTGTCCCGCCGGCGCCCGCGCCGATGATCACGATCCGGGCCTTTGTGGTTATCTGAGCCTGAACCGGGGCCGGCTCAGAGATGGCCGCTATTGCGGCGCTTCCAGCAGCCAGCTTCAGGAATTTTCGACGTGACGGGCCAGTTACGTGTAACTGCTTCATAGGTTCTCCTCCTATTTTGATCCGCGACTCCTTACCCTTGCGCGCCTTGCTCGCCGACTTGTGTCAGGTGTGCCGGGCAGGAAACGAGCAGATCACGACTCGGCAGCTGGAAAAACGCATGCAAGAAAATACATATGTTTAGCGAAGCGTTGTCGATATAGATCAAGCAGGCGCCGGGATCAGGCGGGGGCCGGCTACACTGCTGCCAGAGCGTTGGTTGCTCTGATTGCGATGTGCTGCAGAGCGGTGGAAAAGCTTTAGCGGTTGAGTGTGCCCCGGTCCCGCAGGCCGGGGCCGATGAGGGAACTGGTCGGCCGGACAGGACCGGGTTTAGAACTCAATTTCGGTGCCAACATTGGCGGCGCGGGCGCGGTCGACGACGGTCGCGGCGACGGCGAGGTCCTGCAAACCGACGCCTGTCCCGTCAAAAAGGGTAATCTGCGCATCGGAGATACGGCCCGGGTTGGTCCCTTTGATGACAGCGCCGATCTGCGTCACGTCAGCCGCCTGGATCAGGCCCTGCGCCACCGCGTGCTGCGCCTCGCCGATGCTGATGGATTGTGCGACCTCATCGGTGAAGACGTCTGCTGACACCAGCAGCTGGGGATCGACCTCTTGCTTGCCCTTGGTATCTGTGCCCATGCAGGCAATATGGGTGCCGGGGCTGACGTGATCCGCCTTCAGGATCGCGTCAAAGGACGAGGTGATCGTGATGATCACATCCGCCTCGCGCATGCCGTCCAGCTCTGCCGCCTCAAAGGGAATGCCGACCTCTTCGGCAACCCTGGCCAGGTTCGGCAGCATCTCGGGGTGGTAGTTCCAGCCGATGACCTTGTCGAAGGCGCGCTGTTCCAGCGCGGCGCGCAGCTGGAACGTGGCCTGATGGCCCGCGCCGATCATGCCGATGACCTTTGCGTCCTTGCGTGCCAGGTGCTTGATCGACACCGAAGAGGCCGCCGCCGTGCGCAAGGCCGTCAACAGGTTGCCCCCCACCATGGCCGAGGGTTTGCCGGTATCGGGATCGAACAGGAACACGGTGGACTGGTGATTGATCAACCCGCGCCTTTCCTGGTTGTGGGGCCAGTAGCCGCCCGCCTTCAGGCCCAGTGTCAGGCCCGCGCGGTCAAACCCGCCCTTGAAGCCGTAAAGCGCGTCCTCGTGGCCGAGGGCCTCGCGCACCACGGGAAAGTTGCAGGCATCGCCCGAGGCCATGGCGGCAAAGACCTGTTCAACGGCATCAAAGGCCGCCGCGCGGGTCATCAACCCGGCTATCTCACGTTCTGGAACAATCCACATCGCATCCCATCAGGGCCATGCCCTGCCTCTTCCTCTTGCTGCAAATATCCCGGGGAGGTCTGGAGGGGCGTCGTCCATTGGGCTTGAACCAATGGCGCCCAAAGGACGACCCTCCAGCCGGTCGGACAGGCGGTGCCTGTCCGAAATCAGAAAGCGCGGCCGCGGGCCGAGACCGGCCAGACGCATTCGACCTTGCCGTTGCGCACGCCGACATACCAGTCATGCACATTGGCGGTCGGGTCGCAGTGGCCGGGCACCAGCTTGAGCTTCTCGTTGACCTTCAAGACGCCCTTCGGGTCGGAAATCACGCCGTGTTCATCCGAGCATTTGACATATTCCACGTCGTCGCGCCCATAGATGAACGGCAGACCGCTATCGACAGATTGCGCCTTGAGGCCCGCGTCGCAGATCGCCTTGTCGGCCTTGGCGTGGCTCATGACCGAGGTCAGGATGAAGAAGGCGTTTTCCCACTCGCCCGCATCGATGCGCTTGCCGTTCTGATCGAGGATGCGGCCGTAATCCGCATCCATGAAGGCATAGGACCCGCACTGGAGTTCGTTGTAGAGGCCGGAATTGCTCTCGAAGTAATACGATCCCGTACCACCGCCCGACACCAGGTCGGTCTCGATCCCGTCCGCCTTCAGAGCATCCACGGCATCCTGCACCTGCGCGATGGCGGCGTCGATCTTGGCCTTGCGGTCGTCAAAGCTGTCCATGTGCTGCATCGCGCCCTGATAGGCCTGGATGCCGCGATAGGTCAGGTTGTCCGCCTGGGCGACAGCCTTGGCGATCTCGACCACCGCCGGGGTGGTGGTCACGCCACAGCGCCCGGCCCCGCAGTCGATCTCCACGAAGACACCCAGCTGGGTGCCTGCCTTGACGGCCGCCGCCGACAGATCCGCCACGTTGGTGACATCATCGACACAGACGATCACCTCGCCGCCGCTCAGCTTGGGCAGCTGCACCAGCCGTGCGATCTTGCCCGGATCGCGGACCTGGTTCGAAACGAGGATCTCCTGGATACCGGCGCGGGCAAAGACCTCGGCCTCGCTGACCTTCTGGCAGCAGACGCCGATAGCACCCCCCAGGTCCATCTGCAGCTTCAGCACATCGACGGATTTGTGCATCTTGCCATGCGCGCGGTGGCGCATGCCATGCGCCTTGGCATAGTCGCCCATCTTCCTGATGTTGCGTTCAAGCGCGTCGAGATCCAGCACCAGGGCAGGCGTCTGGATATCGGCGGCATCCATGCCCGGCTTGGCGGGAATGTCGAAACCGACCTCGTAGGCGTCCAGGTCAATCGAGTCTTTCATGGGAATTCTCCTGTTCAGCCCTGCATCCAGGGCAGTTTGTCCAGATCGACGTTGCCGCCGGTGATGATCACGCCCACGCGCTTGCCACGAAACGCGTCGGGGTTCTTGAGGATAGTGGCCAGCGGCACGGCGCTGGAGGGTTCCATCACGATGCGCAGGTGCTTCCAGATCAGCTTCATCGCATCGACGATTTCCTGTTCCGAGGCGGTGTAGATCTCGGACACATGGTGCGACACGAAATGCCAGGTCAGATCCTTGAGCGGCACCAGCAGACCGTCGGCGATGCTCTTGGGCGCGTCATCGGCAATGATGTGACCCGCCTTGAAGCTGCGATAGGCGTCGTCGGCCTGTTCGGGCTCGGCGGCGATCACCTGTGTTTCCGGCGCCAGCGTCGCCAGGGTCAGGCAGGTGCCCGAGATCATGCCGCCGCCCCCGATCGGCGCCACCACCATGTCGAGCCCGTCGGTCTGCTCCATGAATTCCTTCGAACAGGTGCCCTGCCCCGCGATCACGCGCGGATCGTTGTAGGGATGCACGAAATCGCCACCCGTCGCGGCCTGCACCTCGGCGAACGTCGCCTCGCGCGAGGTCGTGGAGGGCTCACATTCGGTGATCACGCCACCATAGCGACGCACCGTATCCTTCTTGGCCTGCGGCGCGGTGCGCGGCATGACCACGTTGCAGGGAATGCCGCGCAGCATCGCGGCATAGCTCAGGCACGAGGCATGATTGCCGCTCGAATGCGTCGCCACGCCCTTGGCCGCCTGCGCCTCGTCCAGTCCAAAGACCGCGTTGGTGGCCCCGCGCACCTTGAACGCGCCCGGCTCCTGAAAGTTCTCGCATTTGAAGAACAGCCGGCACCCCGCCAACTCGCTCAGATAATCCGACACCCGCACCGGCGTACGACGGATATACGGCGCGATCCGATCATGCGCACAAAGCATGTCCTCGTAGGAAGGAATATACATTCCTGGTCCCTCCCTCAGGCTGCTTTCAGCACCGAGGCGGCGCTATGTGACCGGAAATACGCCTGAGCGGCGGCAACACCCGACCCAAGCGGAACATCAAGTCCCAGATCGGCCATGCACATCTCGGCGGTGGCGATGCCCGACAGGGTCATGACATCGGTCAGGCTGCCCAGATGGCCGATGCGGAACACCTTGCCCGCGACCTCGCCCAACCCGACGCCAAAGGCCACGCCATATTTGCTGGCGGCATGGGTCACGATATCGGTGGCGTTGAACCCCTCGGGCGTGCGGATGGCGCTGACCGTGTCGGAATAGACATCCGGCGAGGCCGCGCACAGATCGAGCCCCCAGGCGCGAACCGCCGCGCGCACGCCTTCGGCGATGCGGTGGTGGCGGGCAAAGACATTCTCCAGCCCCTCGTCCAGCAGCATCCCGCAGGCCTCGTTCAACCCGTTCATCAGGCCCACGGCGGGGGTATAGGGATAGGCGCTGTTGGCATAGCCCCTGGCCATGTCATGCACATCGAAGAAGGTGCGCGGCAGGGTGCCGGTGCGGGTCGCCTCCATCGCCTTGGGGCTGAACCCGACAATCGCCAGCCCGGCCGGCAGCATGAAGCCCTTTTGCGAGCCGGTGACGGCCACATCCACCCCCCAGTCGTCGAAGCGGAAATCCATCGATCCGATTGAGCTGACCCCATCGACGAACAGAAGCGCCGGATGCCCCGCCTTGTCGAGCGCGCGGCGCACCGCCGCGATATCCGAGCGGACCCCGGTTGCGGTCTCGTTATGGGTGGCCAGAACCGCCTTGATCCTGTGTTCGGTGTCGGCGGTCAGGATCTCTTCGTAACGATCCGCCGGCAGACCCTCGCCCCAGGGGGTTTCGACGACCTCGACCGCCAGCCCATGACGCTGGCACATGTCGATCCAGCGATGGGAAAACATGCCGTTGCGCGCGGCCAGCACCCCGTCGCCCGCCGACAGCGTATTGGTCAGCGCGGTTTCCCAGCCCCCGGTCCCGGTGGAAGGAAAGATGAAGACCTCGGCTGTTTCGCTCTTGAGCACGGCCTGCACCCCCGCTCGTGCCGGGTGCAGGATCTGCCCGAACAATGGCGAACGGTGATCGATCGTCGGCATGTCACAGGCCTTGCGCAGGCGCTCCGGGATATTGGTCGGCCCAGGGATGAAAACGGGGTTCTGGAAACTCATCTTGTGCCTCGTTCAACGGATTCGGTGTCCTATCATCAACCGGGCACGACCTCTTGACAATTTTTTTGAAAATGTTTTTCATGTTAAGTAAATTTCCATTTATATGTTTAATAACATGTACCTATAGTTTTTCAGTCCTCCGAAGTGCGAAGTCTGAAAAACGAAGAAACGACAGGAGTGCAGCGGTTTGGCGACGGAGAAACGGAAAAGAGGGCGACCCAAGGCCTTTGCCGACAAGAGCGAGCAGAACACCAATCAGTCGCTCGACCGGGCCATCGACATCCTCGAATGCCTCGCCTCGGCGCGGGGGCTGACGCTGTCAGAGGTGGCGGACCGGCTCGACCTGGCACCGGCGACGGTGTACCGGGCGCTGCACACATTCGAGAGCCGCCGCTTGACCGAGATCGACCCGGAAACCCAGACCTGGCATATCGGCCCAGACCTGTTCCGACTGGGATCCGCCTTTTTGCTGCGCAGTTCGCTGGTCGAGCGCGCCCGCCCCGTTCTGCGCAAGCTGATGGACATGACCGGAGAAACCGCCAATATCGGTATCGAACGCGATGGCGAGATCCTGTTCCTGAGCCAGGTAGAGACCCAATCGAACATCCGCGCCTTTTTTCAACCCGGCACGCGCGCGCCGCTGCATGCCTCGGGGATCGGCAAGGCGCTGTTGTCGCAATACGACCGCGCCCGCATCGACAGGCTGCTGCCCGATCCACGGCTGGAACAGTTCACGATGAAGACGTTGTTCGACAAGGAACAGCTGCTGGCCGAGCTTGACCTGATCCACCGCCGGGGCTGGGCGCTGGATGACGAGGAACGGACCCACGGAATGCGATGCGTCGCGGCGCCGATTGTGGATTTCACGGGAGAGGCGGTTGGTGGCATCTCGGTTTCGGGGCCCTCGGACCGGATGCCCGACGCGCGGCTGACCGAGATCGGCAACATCGTGCGCGATGCGGCGGTCGACCTGTCGCGCAGGCTGGGGGCGCCATTGCGAGCAGGATAGCCGGAGCGAGCGGTCCCCAACCTCTGCATTCGTCATGCGAATGTCTTGCGGGTTTTTGTGGCGTTGCGCTTCCAAAGATGCATCAGCGCCATGTTCGCTCTTGTTTTGGCAATGCCGGTGATCAGCCAAATCCCGCTTTCACAGGCACCCGCAACCCAAGCCACAGTCATTCAGTATTGAAACAGCAAGTGACTTCCGATTATGCGTTCGGCCCTATATCAGGGGGCTAACACGGGTCGGCAAGGACCCAGGCAGGATAAGGGAACGAGCATATGTGTGGAGTGGTCGGTGTCGCCGGTGTGGGCGACGCGCAGAAAGAGATTCTCGGGATGCTGACCAATCTGGAGTATCGCGGCTACGACTCCTCCGGCATGGCTGTTCTCAGCAACGGGCGGCTTCATGTCGTAAAACGGCAGGGGGCACTGTCCGAACTGAAGAAGGAACTGCTCAAGCCAACGTCCCAGTTGCATGGGTCCGCTGGTATCGGTCACACCCGCTGGGCGACCCATGGTGCGCCGTCGGACATCAACGCGCATCCTCATCTGTCGAGCGACGGCAAGATCGCAATCGTCCACAATGGCATTGTCGAGAATTACAAGGCGCTGAAGGATCAGCTGATCGATGAAGGCTATCTGTTCAAGTCGGAAACCGATAGCGAGGTCATCGCGAATTTGGCCGCGAAACTCTATCAGGACTGCGGCGCAGGGAGTTATCGCCAGGTGCTCGCGCGGCTACAAAGCCGTTTGGTCGGCGCTTATGCGGTGGTCATCCAATTCGCAGATGCACCCGACCTGATCGGCGGCATCCGTAATGAATGCCCGCTGAACTATATCCAGAAAGACGGGCAATCGGCGATCTCGTCCGACCTGTCCAGCCTGGTCCCCTATGGCAAGGACGTCTTTTGCCTGAAGGACAAACAATGCGTTATCCTCGACAGCGACGGGGTCGCGGTGTTCGACGAGATGGGAACGGATTCCGAGGCGATACCGATCACCATCAACTGGTCGGTCGAAAAGGCCCGCAAGGATGGTTTCGATACCTTCCTGCAAAAGGAAATCCACGAGGAGCCAGCGGCGGCACAGGCGTTCTATCGCGAGATTCGCAACCACAAGGCCGCGCTCGACGAGTATCTGAAGCAACACCGCTTTACCAAGATCGTTGTCGTCGCCTGTGGCTCGGCCTCGTTCAGTGCGATCTTTGCCGAGGCGCTGGCGCGGCAGTTCGATTTGCCCATTGATGTGATTTCCGAGGTCGGGTCGGAGATGCGCTATAATCCGCCGATGATCTCGGAGACGACGCTGGTCCTGGCCATCAGCCAATCGGGCGAAACCGCCGATACTATTGGCGCGGTCAAAGCGGCCAAGCAGAAAGGGGCGCAGGTCGTTTCATTCGTCAATGTCGCGGGGAGCACGCTGGAGTTTGTCTCGGACCTGGTTCTGCCCCTGTCGGCCGGCCCAGAGATCTCGGTGCCCAGTACCAAGACCGTAACGAACATGTTCCTAGCGGTCTTTTTCTTCCTTGACGCGATGCGGCAGGCCTTGGGAGGTCAGCGCGATGAGAGCTGGTTCGCTTCGGCCGAGGAGTTCCGCGCAGCGCTGGCCGAGATGGTCGGACGCGAGCGCCAGTTCCGCAGCATCGCCGAGCGGGTTTCGGGCTATCAGAGCTGTTTTGCGATCGGGCGGGGGGTCGACTTCTCCATTGCCAAGGAAACGGCGCTGAAGCTCAAGGAAACCTCGTATCTGCATTGCGAGGCGATGAATGCGGGAGAGTTCAAGCATGGCAGCATCTCGCTGATCGAATATGGCATGCCGGTGCTGTGCATCCTGACCGACGAAATGCAGCGCAAGAAGATGGTCTCGAACATCAACGAGATCCGGGCGCGCGGGGCGCAATGCATCGTGATCTCGGATCTTCTTCCGGCCGAGATCGAGGATGCCGATGCGATGACGGTGATCACGGTCCCGGCTGTCGGCCCGGTTTGGAACACGATTCTGACGCTGATGGTCGCGCACTATATCTCGTTCCTGATCGGCAGCCTCAGAGGGATCGACGTCGACCGGCCCCGCAATCTGGCGAAATCGGTCACAGTTGAATGAACCGGCGCCCATAGTGGTCGGATAACCGGCTAAACCAGATCAGAGCAGCGCCGAAGCGATCGGTTTGCCCCTCATTCCGGCTGGAACACGTCCTTGAACTGTTCGCGCAGGATGTTCTTTTGCACCTTGCCCATGGTGTTGCGCGGCAACTCCTCCATCAGGATCAGTTGCCGCGGGTGTTTGAACCGAGCCAGCGCTGTTTCGACCCGGGCCATGATTGCCTTCGTATCGGGGGTTTCACCCGGTTGCGGCACCAGGATGCCCAGCGGGGTCTCTCCGAAGTCGGGATGGGGCACCCCGATCACCGCACTTTCCAGAACGCCGGGCTGATCGTCCAGCAGTAGCTCCAGCTCCTTTGGATAGATGTTGAACCCGCCCGAGATGATCAGGTCCTTGCCGCGTCCGACGATGGTGACATAGCCATCGGGATCCTCGAAACCCAGATCGCCGGTGATGAAGAACCCGTCGGGGCGCAGTTCTGCGGCGGTTTTCTCCGGCATCTGCCAGTAGCCCTTGAACACGTTGGGGCCGCGCACCTCGATCACGCCTATTTCGCCCTGTGGCAGGGTTTCGCCGGTATCGGGGTTGGTCACCTTCAGCTCGACCCCCGGTAGGGGCAGACCGACAGTGCCGGCGCGGCGCTCTCCCATGTAGGGGTTTGAGGTGTTCATGTTGGTCTCGGTCATGCCGTAGCGTTCGAGGATGCGGTGGCCTGTGCGCTCTTCGAACGCGACATGGGTTTCGGCCAGCAAAGGCGCCGAGCCCGACACGAAAAGGCGCATATGTTGCGCCAGCTCGCGGGTGAACCGGGCATCGCCCAGAAGGCGGGTGTAGAAGGTCGGCACCCCCATCATTGCGGTCGCGCGGGGCATCTGCGCGATGATCTGGTCAAGGTCGAATTTCGGCAGAAAGATCATGCTGCCGCCGGTGATCAGCGCGATATTGGTGGCCACGAACAGGCCATGGGTGTGAAAGATCGGCAGCGCGTGCAGCAGCACGTCATCAGCGGTGAACCGCCATTCGCGCGCCAGCGTCTCGGCATTGGACAACAGGTTGTCCTGGGTCAGCATCGCGCCCTTTGAGCGGCCCGTGGTGCCCGAGGTATAGAGAAAGGCCGCCAGGTCGCCGCCCTCCCGCGCGACGGTGTCGAACCGCTCGGGCATCGCGGCGGCGCGCTCGGTCAGGCTGCCCGAACCATCGGCGTTCAGGGTCTCGATCCGGGCGCCCAGACCCTTGGCGATCGGGGCCAGCATGTCGCGGCTGCGCCCGTCGCAGACGATCAGCGCGGCGCCGCTGTTGTCGATGAAATAGCTGAGTTCGTCGGCGGTATAGGCGGTGTTGAGCGGTAGAAAGATCAACCCGGCCTGGGCGCAGGCGGCATAAAGCGCTAGCGCCTCTACTGATTTCTCGACCTGCGCTGCCACCCGGTCCCCCGGTTTCAACCCCAGATTGGTGGCGGCATGGGCCAGCCGGGCCGCTTGTGCCAGAAAAGTAGTGTGGCTGAGTACCCGGCCATCGGGTAGGTGCAGAAACGGCGTCTTCTGCCCGGCATGGATGCCGAAGAGGCGGTCATAGAGGGGATTTGCCATGGGGTACCCTTTCCTGCGTCGCGGTCCGGTTTTCCTTCTGGGTGATTGCGCGGCAATGGTAAAGTCCGCTAGCCAGCGCAGCGCGTCAGAGTTAGCGGTTGCGATCCCTGTGATCCCGAAGATGGGCGAGGAATGTACTGACACGGGCCAGTCCTTCGGTCAGGATCCGCGGGTCGTTAGCATAGCCGATGCGCAGCCAGCCCTCGATATGCAGGGCCGAGCCGGGGGTGAACATCACCCCGGTCTCCTCCAGCAGGCGGACACAGAAGTCGCGCGACGGCATGTCGAAGTTGTATTTCAACAGCGCGGTGGTGCCGGCGCGTGGGCGGACCCAAGAGATATCGGGCTCGCGGTCGACCCAGTCGGCCAGAATCTCGATATTGCCCCGGGTGATGCGGTGGCTGCGTTCCAGGATGCGATCCTTGGCCTCGAGCGCCATGGCGGCGAAATAGTCGTCCAGCATGCCGACGCTGATCGTGTTGTAATCGCGATGGATCGACACCGCAGCGATCAGGTCGGGATTGGCGGCGATCCAGCCCAGCCGCAGACCGGCCAGAGAAAAGGTCTTGGACATGCCACCGACGCTGATACCGCGTTCGTAGAGATCGGCGATGGCAGGGGCAAAACCGTCGCCCTGATGATTGGTCCCACGATAGACCTCGTCACACAAGATCCAGCTACCGTGCGGGCGGGCCAGCGCAATGACCTCTTGCAACAGGTCATGTTCCATCAAAGCGCCGGTGGGATTGTTGGGATTGGCAAAGGCGATCAGCCGGGTTTCGGGCCGGATCAGCGAGGCCAGTTCCGCCATGTCCGGAAGAAAGCCGTTCTCGGGCCGCAGATGCAGGATATCGACCGTGGCGCCATAACTTTCGGGAATGGAGTAATGCTGCTGGTATGTGGGGCGGATGGCGATCACGTGATCGCCCGGTTCGACGAGGGTTTCATGCACCAGCGCATTGGCACCGATGGCGCCATGGGTCACCACGATATTGTGGCGCTGCTGATGCTGGTAGAGGGTCGAGATCGCGTCGCGCAACCGGTCGGAGCCTTCGATGGCGCCATAGGTCATCTTCATCGCGCGCAGGTCGTCCATCACGTCGTCATTGCGCCCGGCCAGTTCCAGCAACTCACCGATGTCGAGCGAGGCCACGCAGGTTTCGGCCAGGTTATAGGCGCAGTGGTTCTCGAACTCGTTCATCCAGATTTCGACGCCAAAGGGGTCTATGCGCATGGCTGGCCTTTCTTTCGGTCTGCTCGGCGGTCCGGTCCGCGGGACAGAGTTCCCAGATTTCGGTGCTGGACGCAATCTCTGCCAGGTTCCGCATCTGGATCAGGCGAAGCGCGCACGACGAAGGGCTCGTTTTCCGACACGGAAAACGGGCCGGAAAATTTTGCAATTTTCCGGTTCGGAAATCTGCGATTTCCGTTACCACCGCATTTGAGGGATCAACTCTCGGCCTCATCCAGCAGGCGCCGCACCCAGCGTCCGGCCAGCCAGCTGGCCGGGATGCCCAGCGGTAGCGACCAGAGGAGCGCCGCAACTGGACCCAACGGTGTTCCGCCCACCACACGCAGCATCAGCGCTGCCATGAAGAGATTGATCGCCACCGTCGCCGTCACCGCCGGCCACAGCAGCAGCGCCAGTTTCCAGACCGGCCAGCGGCCCTCGATGCCCGGCTCAGTGGCTGGTGCCTTCAGAGAAGGTGATCTTGTTCCAGACATTGTATTTCCCCGAGGGTTTCTTCATCGGCAGGCGGCGTACCTCTTCCAGCGTCGCGGCATCATAGACAATGACCGCGCCATCCTCTTCCCAGACCGAGACCAGCGCATGTTTGCCGTCACGGGTGAACTCCACATGTGCCACCGTCTTACCCGGTGCCGGGCGCAGGGTGCGCACGATCTCGAGGCTCTGCTTGTCGATCACATGCATCGCGTCCTTGTTGGGGCCAAAGAACACGTCGGCCCAGAAATAGGGGGTGTTCTCGTGGCTGCGCAGAAAGAAGCCCGGCCCCTCGGTCGGGATCGTCGCGATGCGGGTCCAGCTTTCGGTGTCGATGACGCTCAGCTTGCCCTCTTTCAGATGCGGCGTGGCCATCACCCGGCGCCCGTCGCGTGCCCAGCTGATGCCCGAGCCCAGATGCGGCATGCCCTCCAGCGGCAGTTCGGCGATCTCGCGCCCGACGTTCAGGTTCACCACCACCCCTCGCACCCCGTCGCGCGCGGCGCCGATCAGGTTGCGGTAATCGTCGGAGAAAAAGAAATCGTCGAGCGGCTCGGATATCTCGATCCGGCGCCGGGCGAACAGCCCTTCGGACGAGGCGATCGCCTCGACCATGCCTTTTTCGCGGGAATGAATGAAACCCTCGTAAACCGGGTCGGCATTTGGGTCGGTCGCCACCTCCCAGATCTCGGGCGCGTCCTTGAGCGCGAGGATAAAGCTTTGCCGTTGCGGCGCCTGATAGACGGCCGAGACCCGGCTGGGCGTGCCATCCTTGGCGGTCACCTTCATGACCCTCGCCACCGACAGATCCTCGGTGCTCAGCAGGGTCAGCGACATCGGCAGGTAATTGGCAACGGCCAGCCATTTGCCGTCATGGCTCATGGCGATGTTGCGGCTGTTGAGCCCCGCGCGCACCCGGCCCACCTGTTGCAACGACCAGAGGTCATACTTCTGCACCCAGCCGTCGCGAGACATGATAAAGACATAGCGCCCGTCGGGGCTGAACTTGGGCCCGCCATGCACGGCGAAAGGCGTCTCGAAGCGGTCGAGCACCTCGAACGTGTCGCCATCCAGCACGCTGACATGATGATCGCCGGTTTCCACCACCAGGGTGATGTTCATCGGATCGGCATCCCAGACCGGCGCGGCGGCGGCGCTGTAGTCGCCATCCAGCACCCGGCTTGCCATGATCTCACCCTCGCCCCAGGCGGGGATCTCGGCCAGCGGTTCCTTCACATAGTCCGCCAGCGCGGCGATGGCCGCTTCGTCCAATATGTCCGTGAACCCCGGCATCTGGGTCGCGGTGCGGCCCTCGCGGATCACGGCCGCCACTTTCGGCCCGCGCATCCGGCCCAGCGTCTCGGGGATCAGCGCCGGCCCCAACCCGCCCAGCCGCGCCGCGCCATGACAGCTGGCGCAAAACTCGGCATAGTCCTCGGCCGGTCCCGCCGTCACGGGTCCCGCCAGCATCAGGGCACAGACCCCATATTTCACTTTGCTCCAAATACTCCCGCCGGAGGCTCCCGCACGCGCGACAGGCACAGCGGATGCGGCCCCATGTGGGCGGGTGTCAAAAGAACTGATGCGCCGGGTCATGTCTCTTTCCTCGGAACGGGGTGACGGTCAGACGGTCCGAACCCGTCACGCCGATCTCGGCATCCGACAGGTAGCAGGCCGGGTCCTCGGCCCAGGGATCGCCGGTCAGTTGCAGGGCGCGGATGCGGGTATTGCCGCCGCAGACATCCTTGAGCGTGCAGGCACCGCAGCGGCCCTTGAGCGGGCGGGGGCGGGTGCGCAGCAGCGCCAGCATCGGGTCGTCGCCGGTCCAGAGCTGGGAAAACGGTGCCGTCTTCACGTTGCCCACCGTGTAGTCGGACCAATAGGTATCGGGATGCACCCGGCCCAGATTGTCGATATTGGCCACGCCCAGCCCGCTGGAGTTGCCGCCCCAGGCGGCCAGATGGGCGCGGATATGCGCCACCTTCCCGGCATCGAAATTGCGCCTTACCCAGTCCAGGAAATAACCCGCGTCGGCGTCATTGTTGCCGGTCACGATATCCAGAGGCAAGTCCTCGGCCGCGGTCACCCAAGCGCGGTCCAGCAGCAGGTCCATGGCGTGGCGGGTGCGCAGATGGGCGGCATCCTCGCCCCGGTTCTTGTCGCCGCGCCCGGCATAGACCAGATGGCTGAGATAGAACTTGTCCACCCCCTCGTCATCGCAGAGCTGCAAAAGATCGGGCAGGTGGTGCTGGGTGCCCTCGGTCAGGCAGAAGCGCAGCCCCACCTTGATGCCGCGCGCCTTGCATGCGCGCACCCCGCGCAGAGCATCCGCAAAGGCGCCCTCGACTCCCCGGAACCAGTCATTGGTGGCGCCGATCCCATCCAGCGAGATGCCCACATAGCTGAAACCCACCTCGGCGATGCGGTCGGCGGTCTCGCCGTGGATCTTGGTCCCGTTGGTCGACAGCGCCAGCATCGGCACCAATTGGCGCGCGCGCAGGGCGATGTCGAAGAAATCGAACCGGTCCAGCGGCTCGCCCCCCGACAGGATGATCGCGGGCACCTTGAACCGGCCCAGGTCCTCCAGCGTCTCCATCGCCTGTTCGTGGCTCAGCTCGCCGGGAAAATCCACATCCGCCGAAACGGTATAGCAGTGGCGGCATTTCAAGTTGCAGCGCCGGGTCAGGTTCCAGATCACCACCGGTTTCACCGGGCCGGGGCGGCGCTGGCGCACCGGGGTCGGTGCGATCAGCTGGTGCATGTATTCGGTGAGCCGGAACATGTCAGGTCCTTTCTTTCAGACGCAGCCCGGTCTTTTTCAGGATGCGGGTGGAATAGAGGATGTCATGCCCCCGGCAGGCGGTGCCCAGCAGGGCGGCGATTTCGCCGCGCTTGGCCTCGACCTCGTCCCGGTCGGCGCCATGCACCATGGCAAACAGGTTATAGGGCCAGTCGGGCCGGGCGCGGGGGCGTTCATAGCAATGGGTCACAAAGGCCAGCGCGCCCACGCGCGCGCCCAGATCGGCAATGCGGGCGTCATCCACGTCCCAGACGGTCATGCCATTGGAGGTCAACCCCAGCTTGTAGTGGTTGGGTGCGGCGGCGATGCGGCGGATCACGCCGCGCGCCTTCAGGGCGGCGATACGCTCCATCAGTTCGGGCTCGGGCAGGGCCAGGTCGGCGGCGACGCGGGCAAAGGGTGCAGGCACCAGCGGCAGCCCCTCTTGCATGGCCGCGATGATCCGTCTGTCTGTCTCGTCGATCATGCCGCCACCCGGAAACCGATGAAGAATTCCTGCAATTTCGGAAAGCGCAGAACCGCGATCCCGGTTTCCGCCTCGATCGCATCGGCGGTGGCCGCGATCCCCTGAGGGGTTTCGGTGGCCAGCACGAACCACATGTTCAGCCGGTGCGTGCGTTCATAATTATGCGCCACCTCAGGGTGGGCATTGACTTTGGTCAGGACGGTGTCGAATTCCGCCTCGGGCACCGCCATCGCACACAGGCAAAAGGCCCCGCCCATGGCGGCGGCGTCGAAAAACGGGCCGAAACGGGTGATCAGCCGCGCCGCCTTCATCCGGGCCAACCGCGCCAGCAGGTCATCCTCGGTTAGACCCAGTTCGGCGGCAACGTCGGCATAGGGATGGGCCGTCAGCGGCAGATCCTCCTGCATGCGGTTGAGGATGCGGCGGTCGGTTGCGTCGGGGGTCATGCGGCCTCCTCCTTGCGGGGTTTGATCAGCGCGCCGGTCTGTTTGAAACAGCGGGTCGAGAACAGCACCTTGTGCGGTGTGCCGGCCAGTTCAGGCAGGGCCGTGGCGCTGTCCAGCACCGCCAGCGCCTCGCGGCGCGAGCGGGCGTGGATCATGGAATAGAGCCGGTAGGGCCAGACACCCGGCACCGGGCGGCGCTCGTAACAGAGGGTGACACCGGGATGCGCGGCCAGCGCCGGCCCGGCGCTGTCGATCCGATCAGACGGCAGGTTCCAGACCACCATCGCGTTCGACGACCACCCCAATGCCCGATGCCGCACGATGACCCCAAGACGCGAGATCACCCCGGCCTGTTGCAACAGCGCGATGCGCGCCCTTGCCTCACCCACGTTCAGGCCCAGCCGGGTCGCCAGCTCGGCATAGGGCGCGGGCACCAGCGGCAGGCCCTGGGTCAGCGCCTGCAACAGGTCGGTATCGCCGGGACGCAGCACGCTGGCATCGACCGCCCGCCGAGTCGGCACGCGCGGCGTTCTGGCACCCATGCGAAAGCCCAGATCGACGTTGAAGGGCCGCAGCAAGGGCAGATTGAGTACCCGCAGCCCGCTGGCCGCTCCGATCCGCGCCAGCGTCGCGTCCACATGCGCCCGATCGGGGCCGGTGGCGACGAACCAGAGGTTCCAGTCATCCTCGCGCTGGTAATTGTGGTTCACCCCCGGCTCGGCGCCGATCATCCCGGCGATCTCTTCGATCCGGTCCTCGGGGGCGGCAACCGCGGCCAGGGTGCTGGCAGAGGCGCTGCCGGGCGCGATGGTGGCGCCCACCCGGGTGATCCGCCCCGCCGCCTGCATCCGGGCAAGGCGCGTGATCACCTCGTGCTCCGAGATGCCCAGCTGTTCGCCCAGGCCCAGGAACGGGCGGTCGGTGATCGGAAAATCGCGCTGCCAGTCATCCAGCAGGGCGCGGTCCACGGGGTCGGTGATCTGGCACATGATGGTTACAACCCCGTCCGATGGGCGCGCGCGGTAAAGAATATGCCCGAGGGGCTGTCAGCCTCGATCTCGCGCAGTTTCTCAAAGGTGCGGGTGTCGTAGACCATCACCTTGCCCGCGTCGCGGACGCTGATCCAGACCTCGTGCCCGCGCGGTGTGAATTCCATATGCAGCACGGCGGGGCCGGGTTTGAACTGGTGGATCACCTCTTTGCTGACCGTGTCGATCACCTGAATGGTGTCGTTCAGCGGATGGGCAAAGTTGACCCAGACCTGACGCCCGTCGGGCCGCGCCATGGCGAATACCGGCTGGCCATGGGTGGCGGTACGCCCGGTCTCGGTCAATGTGTCGGCATCGACCCACAGGACCTGCGCATCCCCCACGGCGGGCAGCACGAATTCGCGGCCCGTCAGCGCCCAGCCTTCCAGATGCGGCATCTTGTAGACCGGCATTTCCTGCTGGCCCCGGCCATAGCCGGGCAGCACGCGGATCGGTTGGGGCGTCTCGTCCCACAGGTCAAGCGCGGTCAGCCCGTCCTCGCCAAAGAGGCCGGTGATATAGGTGCGCCCATTGCCGGTGATCAGCGCGTCATAGGGATTCTTGCCCATGCCGGGAATGGTGGTCAGCATCGGCTCGGGCGTGGTGAAATCGGCGATCCATGTCTCGCCCGTATCCCAGACGGTAAAGACAAACCGGCGGCCCGGCGCATCGACCAGGCCGATGGTCTTGCCGCCGGTGGGGATGTCGGCAACCATCTCAAGCGTGTCGGCGTCAAAGACGCGCACCCCGCCGGGGTCATAGTTGGACACGGCCACCAGCCGCCCATCGTCGGAAATGGCGCCGCCGATGGCATTGCCAGATTGCAGCACACGGTTCACGATCTGGCGGGTGGTGATGTCGAGTTTGGTCAGACCGCCGTCGCGACCAAACACATAGGCAAAGCGTTCATCCGGAGAATAGACCAGCGAGGCATGCGAGAGATCGCCCAACCCCTCGATCCGGGCCAGCGCGGCGCGCTCGGACTGATCGACCAGCAGGACCGAGCCGTTGGCCCGTTCGATCACCAGCCCCAGATCGCCGGTGGCGACGGTCTGGGCGTTAGCGGTGCCCGCAAGCAGCGCGACGACAAGGGTCAGGACAAGCGGTTTCATCGGGCCTCCGGGTCTTGCAGGTATCGGGCGATCCATTCGGCCTCTTCCTCGGTCAGAAGCGGGCGCCAGGGCGGCATGGCAGTGTCGGGGATGCCGTCGAGGATGACGCCGGTCAGCACCTCGCGGTCGAAATGGCCAAGCGCCTCGGGCCGGATATCGGGGCCAAGCCCGCCCTTGAGCGTCAGCCCGTGACACGAGCCGCAATCCTGCTGCACCAGCCGCCTGAGCGCGTCGGGGTCGAGGGTTTCGGCGGCAAAGGCGGTCGTGGCCAGAAACGCGGCAACGGTCAGCAACGCCTTGCCTGTTCCAACTGCGGTGCCGCTCTGAAAGCGGGGAAAGAAAGAACTATCAGCCATGGGCCACCGCCTGTTCCAGCAACTCGGTGACCGGCTGCTCGGCATAAAGCGAGACCACCTTGCCGATGATAAAGAGGGTCGGCGCCTCAAGCGCCTCAGCCCGCGCATCCGCCGCGATCCGGTCGAGCCGCGACAGCAGGCGGCGCTCATCCGGCGTGGTGGCGCGGCTGATTGCAAGAACAGGGGTCGTGGCGGGCAGGTTCTCGGTCATCAGGCCGATGGCGATCTGGCCGATATTGGCCACGCCCATATAGACCACCAGCGTGGTGTCGGGATCGGCAAGGCGTTTCCAGTCGAGGTCCAGCACGCGGTCCGACTGCCGGTGGCCGGTGACATATTGCACGCCTGTTGCCAGGCCGCGATGGGTCAGCGGTACGCCGGTCGCGCTCGAGGCGCCCTGCGCGGCGGTGATGCCGGGGGCGTAATCGACCCGCACCCCGTGGGCCATGAGAAAGGCCGCCTCTTCCGAGCCGCGGCCAAAGATCATCGGGTCGCCGCCCTTGAGCCGGGCCACCACATGACCCGCGCGGGCCTCGTCCAGCAGGATCCGGTTGATCCGGTCCTGCGGCACGGGATGGCATTTGGGCGACTTGCCCACCGGGATCATCCGGGCACCATCGGGTGCCATGGCCACGATGCGGGGATCGACCAGCCGGTCATAGACCACCACCTGGGCCTCTTGCAGCAGGCGCAGGGCGCGCAGGGTAAGCAGTTCGGGATCTCCTGGTCCTGCGCCGATCAGGTGGACATGTCCGGTGAGTGTCATGGCGTGCTCCGTCAGGTTGGGGCTGGCGAGAGGGGAAGGGGATGGGCGGGCCCCGGGACGCAACCGGGCCCGCCCGACGGACCGGCGTCAGTAAACGTCGGACCGGGTGTTGTAGACGTTGAACTTGCCGGTCGGAGTGATCAGGCGCGGGTCCTTGATCACGGCCTTGAGTTCCAGCGTCTTGTCGTCGACAACGACGATGGCGCTTTCCAGGTCCTTGGCGTTCCAGACCGAGAACCAGATCTCGTTGCCTTCCTGGTTGAACTCGCCTTGCACGACGCGGGGCTGGCCCTCGCCGATCTCGGCCCATTCGACAATCGGAAGCACGGTGTATTCCGGCTCTTCCTGGGTCAGGTCACCCAGTTTGAACACAGCGACCGAGCCCGAGATTTCCGCATCCGGGTTCAGCGGCGCATCGACATAGAGATGTTCCGAGGTCGGGTGCGATTTCACGAAGAGCGAGCCACCGCCCTGGGCATAGAGGGTCTGCACGACCTTCCAGGCGTTGTCGGGGTGTCCCTCGGGGTCGGTGCCGATCAGCGCCACGGTCTCGTCGCCGAGGTGCGAGGTTGCCCAGACCGGACCATAGGTCGGGTGCATCAGGTTGGCGCCCCGGCCCGGGTGCGGGGTTTGACCACCGGTCTCGACCAGCGCGGTCAGGGTGCTGTCCTTGGTGTCGACCACGGCCACCTTGCCACGGGCGTTGGCCGCGACCAGGAAGTACCGCTTGGAACTATCGAACCCGCCATCATGCAGGAAGCGTTCGGCTTCGATCTCGGTCACCTTGAGGTTCTTGATGTCCGAATAGTCGATCATCAGGATCTTGCCGGTTTCCTTGACGTTGACGATGAACTCGGGGTTGAAGTGGCTGGCCACGATCGAGGCCACGCGCGGTTCGGGGTGATAGCTCTGGTCGTCATAGACCATGCCGCGGGTCGACTTGATCTTGAGCGGCTCAAGCGTGTCACCGTCCATGATCACGTATTGCGGCGGCCAGTAGGAACCGGCGATGGCGTACTTGTCCTCGAACCCTTTGAACTTCGAGGTCTCGATCGAGCGCGCCTCAGAGCCGACCTTGATCTGGGCCACGGTGGCGGGGGTTTCCATCCACAGGTCGATCATGTTCACAAGCGCGTCGCGCCCGATCACGAACAGATAGCGGCCCGAGGCCGAGATCCGGCTGATATGCACCGCATACCCGGTGTCGATCACGGCGTGGATCTTGTAGTTGGCACCGTCGATCAGCGCCACCTGACCGGAATCGCGCAGCGTGACCGAGAACAGGTTGTCGATGTCGATATCGTTCATCTTCTCGGTCGGGCGATCCTCGGGCGCGACCAGCACTTTCCAGGTCTCGCGCATCTCGGCCATGCCGAATTCGGGCGGCGAGGCCGGATCGAGCAGGATGTAGCGCGCCATGATGTCGATTTCTTCTTCGCTCATCTCACCCGAGGTACCCCAGTTGGGCATGCCGGCGGGCGAGCCGTAGGTGATGAAATCGCGCAGGTATTCATAGCCCACGTCGCGGGTGATGTCGGTGGTCAGCGGCTTGCCGGTGGCACCTTTGCGCAGCACGCCGTGGCAACCAGCGCAGCGTTCGAAATAGATCTTGTTGCCGATGTTGTACTCTTCCTGCGTCATCACCGGATCGCCTTCGCGGCGTCCGGGGATTTCCAGGTTCAGGGCACCAAGGGTGGTCATGCTGGGCTGATAGGCGGCGCCGGCATCCGACCCGTGGCTGTCCTGAGCGGCAACCATGGGTGCGGCCAGGCCCAGGGCCATGGCGGCGCTGGTCAGAAGCAGGGTTCTGCGAATGGCGGGGGTTGGTTTCATAACGGTGTCTCCGTCGAAGGCTGGTGAGGCATGTCCGACTCTGGCAGCCCGCGCGGGGCCGCTCCTTGACTTTCGTTAAGGTCACGCATTGTCGTCGCCGCTAGCGTGGTGGAACTGAGCGAACGGATCCCGCGCGCGCACCGCATGCGGGCAGGAGGCAAGAGATGACCGCGCTGGCGCGACTTTTTTCCGAAGGGTTTCGGGTATTTTTCCTCGCAGCGGGCCTTTACGGCCTGTTTGCCGGGGCGATCTGGGTTCTTTTTCTTGCAGGCGACGGACCTGCGCTGGCGCAGGTGCCCAGCCAGTGGCACGCCCATGAGATGGTGTTCGGCTATGCCACCGCCGCGCTTGGGGGGTTCTTTCTGACCGCAGTGCCCAACTGGACCGGCGCGCCCGGCGCGCGCCAGGGCTTCATCGCGCTGGCGGCGGGGCTATGGCTGGCCGGGCGGCTGGCGGTCTGGTACGCGGGCGCACTGCCACCGGTCTGGGTGGCGCTGCTGGATCTGGCCTTTCTGCCGGTGCTCGCGCTCAAGATCGTGACCCAGCTGCTGAAACGACCCAAGCCGCAGAACCTGATGTTCCTTTTGTTCCTGGCCTATCTCTGGGCCGCCGATCTGTGGCTGCATCTGGACTGGATGGGCAGTGGATATGGCGATGCCGAAACCGGGCTGCGCGCCGGGCTGGCGGTGCTGTGTGCGCTGATCTCGGTGCTGGGTGGGCGGATCACCCCGGCCTTTACCCGCAACGCGATGAAACGCGCAGGCGTGGCCGAGGCGCTCTGGCCGGTCAGCCGGGCACCGCTTGAACGGGCGGCGGTGGTGCTGGCCCTGCTCTTGCCGGGGCTGGTGCTTGGGGGCGCGCCTGCCGAGGTGGGTGGCGCGGTTGCGCTGGCCTTTGGCGCTGTGCAGGCGCTGCGCCTCATGCGCTGGGGCGGATTGTGGTGCCTGTCGCAGCCGATCCTGTGGGCCTTGCACCTGGCGCTGGCGATGCTGGCGGCGGGCATGATCCTGTGGGGGCTGGCCGGGCTGGGCCTGGGCAGCGAACTGGCGGCATTGCATCTGCTGGGCATCGGCTGTGTCGGCGGCATGACGCTGGCGGTGATGAGCCGGGCAGCGCTTGGTCATTCCGGCCGCCCGCTGGTGGCGCCGGGGCCGATGGTGCTGGGTTACGGGCTGATGGCGGCGGCGGCGCTCACACGTTGGGCGGGTAGCGGGACCGAGACGTTGTATCAGCCCGCAATGCTGTTGGCCGGGCTGCTCTGGACGGCCGCGTTCGCCACTTACCTGGCCGCCATGTGGCCGGCGCTGATCGGCCCCCGCGCGGGCGCTGCCGGTTAGTTCCGGCGGCTCACAGCCATTTCAGCAGTCGGAACAGCAACACGATGGCCAGGCCCAGCAGGGCCGAGCCTCCGGCCAGCAGCCAGAAGGCCAGCGGCGTACCCGTACCCGGCATTCCGGCGATATTGACCCCGAAGAGACCGGTGAGAAACCCCAGCGGCAGGAATACGGCGGCCACAACCGACAGCACGAAGCTGTTGCGGCCCAGCAGGCGCACCTGTTCCGATGCGATCTGATCCTGCACTGCGGCCAGCCGGTCGCGGGTCGCATCCAGTTCCTCGATGGTGCGACGCGTGCGATCGACAGCCTCGCGCAGCAGAACCAGCCCGGCGGGATCGAACAGCCCGGCCTCGTTGCGCAAGAGCGCATCCAGCGCCTCGCGCTGCGGATGCAGGTAGCGGCGCAGCTTGATTGCCTCCAGTCGCAGGGCGCTGAGTCGGTCATGCACGTCACCGGCGCCTTCCAGCGCCTCTTCCTCGATCCCGTCGGTGCGGTCGTCGAGCTCCAGCGAGACGGATTCGATCCTGTGCGACAGTCCGTGCAGCAGCTCGGACAGAAACAGGGCGATACTGTCCGGCCCGCGCCCACTGTCGGATTGCTGACGCAGCTCATCCGTGGCGCGGATGCGACGGATACGTGAGGTGACGACAAGCGCGGGCGTCACCCAGAGCCGCAGCGAGACCATGTCCTCGCGCGCCGATCCCGGGTTCAGGTTGACGCCCCGCAAGTTGAGCAGGATGCCATCGGCGAGCGGATCACAGCGGGGTCGGGTCTCGGTCTGGGTCAGGGCGCTGGCGGCCACCGGCGGGATATGCGCGCGCAACCAGTCGGCGCTGGCGGGGTCGGAAAGATCGAGGTGTAGCCAGCGAAACCCGGCGCCCGCGATGGGCGCGGCGGCGGGCCAGTCCTCGGTGACGGGGGTGGCATGACCAGCGTCGAAATCGAACGCGTGGATTGGGGCGAGGGTTTTTGCGGGCATGGTAAACGGCCTGTTTTGCACCAAGAGTGACCCGCAGCCACACCCGCTGTCCAGCGCAAATCCTGTCGGCTCTTCCGCCCTTGCGGGCGTCCTCGCCGGGCATCGCGAGGAGGCCCGCAAGGGCCAAGGAGCGGCATTCGGCGCCTGTCTTGACTTTGGTTAAGGCATCTTTCGCCCCGCCCGCCATTGTCGCCCCATCAGAAACGCGGCGCAAAGGAGAGCGCGATGCGCGAAGTCATGACCAAAAGCATGGCCCGCAACATTTTCTATGGCGGGTCCCTCTTCTTCATCCTCATCTTTCTGGCCCTGTCGGCCCATTCCCACCTGTATATCAGGTCGACCTCGACCAATGCCGAAACGCTGACCGCCAGTGTCGCCGACGGCAAACATGTCTGGGAGAAACACGCCTGTATCAACTGCCATTCGATCCTGGGCGAGGGCGCCTATTTCGCCCCCGAACTGGGCAACGTGATGACGCGCTGGGGGGTGCAGGACGATCCCGATGCCGCCTTTGAGATGCTCAAGGGCTGGATGGAGGCGCAACCCACCGGCATCGAAGGCCGTCGCCAGATGCCGCGCTTTGACCTCAGCGATACGGAGATGCGGAACCTGTCCGATTTCCTGCTGTGGACGAACACGATCGACACCCAGGGCTGGCCGCCCAACGACGCCGGCTGAGAAGGGAGCACAGACATGAAATACGAATCCCAGAAAATCGCCCTCGTCTACTTTGCCGTAGCGATGGGCCTGTTTGCGATCCAGGTGTTGGGCGGTCTGCTCGCCGGCTGGATCTATGTGGCCCCCAACACGCTGAGCGAGCTTCTGCCGTTCAACATCGTGCGGATGCTGCACACCAACTCGCTGGTGGTCTGGCTGATCCTCGGCTTCTTCGGGGCGGCCTATTTCCTGATCCCCGAGGAGGCCGAGCGCGAGATTCACTCGACCAAGCTGGCCTATATCCAGCTGGCGATCCTGGTTCTGGGCACGCTGGGCGTGGTGGTGACCTATGTGTTCAACCTGTTCGAGGGCCACTGGCTTTTGGGCAAGGAGGGGCGCGAGTTCATCGAACAGCCCAAATGGGTCAAGGCGGGCATCGTCGTGGCGGCGCTGATCTTTCTCTACAACGTCTCGATGACGGTGCTGAAGGGCAAGAAGACCGCGATCACCAACATCCTGCTTCTGGGCCTCTGGGGTCTGGCACTGCTGTTCCTGTTCAGCTTCTACAACCCCTCGAACCTGGCACTGGACAAGCAGTACTGGTGGTACATCGTGCACCTCTGGGTCGAAGGCGTGTGGGAGCTGATCATGGCCTCGATCCTGGCCTATCTGATGCTGAAACTGACCGGCGTTGACCGTGAGGTGGTCGAGAAATGGCTGTATGTCATCGTCGCCGCCGCGCTGTTCTCGGGCATTCTGGGCACCGGTCACCACTATTACTGGATCGGGACGCCGGGATATTGGCAGTGGATCGGGTCGGTCTTCTCCTCGCTCGAGGTGATCCCCTTCTTTGCCATGATGGCCTTTGCCTTTGTCATGGTGTGGAAAGGCCGTCGCGACCATCCCAACAAGGCCGCTCTGCTGTGGTCGCTGGGCTGTGCCACGCTCGCCTTCTTTGGCGCCGGGGTCTGGGGCTTCCTGCACACGCTGCACGGGGTGAACTATTACACCCACGGCACCCAGATCACCGCCGCCCACGGGCACCTGGCGTTCTTTGGGGCCTATGTGGCGCTGAACCTGGCGATCTTCAGCTATGCGATGCCGATCCTGCGCAATCGCGATCCCTATAATCAGGTGCTGAACATGGCGTCCTTCTGGCTGATGAGCAGCGGCATGGTCTTTATGACCTTTGTGCTGACCTTCGCCGGTACCATCCAGACCCACCTTCAACGGGTCATGGGCGAGTATTTCATGGACGTGCAGGACCAGGTCGCGATCTTCTACTGGATGCGTTTCGGCTCGGGCCTGGTGGTGGTGATCGGCGCACTGCTGTTCATCTATGCCATGTGGGTACCGCGGCGCGAGATCATCGAGCGCGGCGCCGTCGAAACACCGGCCGAGTGATGCAGATGGACGGATCGAAACATATGGGAACGGGGGCGGCTGACGCCCCCTTCTACCTCGCCCAGGGCGATGAATGCGATATCTTCACCGCCGCTTATGACAACCATCTGCCGGTTCTGCTGAAGGGGCCGACGGGCTGCGGCAAGACCCGGTTTGTGGCCCATATGGCGGCAAAACTCGGCCGCCCGCTTTATACCGTGGCCTGTCATGACGATCTGGCCGCCGCCGACCTGATCGGGCGCTACCTGCTCAAGGGCGGCGAGACGGTCTGGGTCGACGGGCCGCTGACCCGCGCGGTGCGCGAGGGCGCGATCTGTTACCTCGACGAGGTGGTCGAGGCGCGCAAGGACGTGACCGTCGTGCTGCACCCGCTGACCGACGATCGCCGCATCCTGCCGATCGACCGGACCGGCGAAGAGCTGGAGGCGGCACCGGGCTTCATGCTCGTGGCCTCCTACAACCCCGGTTACCAGAACATCCTCAAGACCCTGAAACCTTCGACCCGGCAACGCTTCCTGTCGCTGGAATTCGACTTTCCCGCGCCCGAGTTGGAGGCGCGTGTGGTGTCGCAGGAAAGTGGCCTGCCGCTGGAGCGGTGCAAACCGCTGATCCGGTTGGCGGGCAAGCTGCGCGGGCTCAAGGGGCAGGATCTGGAGGAAGGGGTCTCCACCCGCCTCGTGGTCTATGCCGCGACCCTGATCGCGCAGGGCATGCCGACCGAACGCGCCATCCTGGCCGCCATGGTCGAACCTCTCACTGATGACGAGGATATCAAACGCGGGCTCCTCGATCTGACCACCGCCGTCTTTGGGTGAGGCCGGCGATGGTTCAGATCGACTTCGAGCCATGGGAACCCGAGGAGACAATCGGGAAACTGTGGCATAGCCTAGCCAGCCGTCTCGACGCACCATTGGTGCACGAAGGAGCCGCGGTCGACCTGTCAGAGGTCGCGGGGCGGCTGGCCGTTCTTTTCCGGGGCCTCGGCGGCAGCGCCGGGGTCGAGCTGCGCCCGGTCTCACCCGAGATCTCGCGCCACCGGCTGAGCTGGCGCCGCCGTCTGGGCACCGAGGCCGAGGCCTTGCCACGCGCCAGTTTCGACGGCGAGGTTTTGCGCCTGCCCGAACGGCTGGCGGTGTTTCCGATGCGCGGGGCCAACGGGGCGCTGTATGTCTGGCTGGCCGCCGCCGCCGCCCATGCCGGCACCCGTGTCGACGAGGATGACCCACTGCGCGCCGATCTGGGGGCGCTGTCAGCGGCACAGGCGATGGTGGCGGCAACGCTTTCCGACGCACCCGGCCTGCGCCCCCTCTACGCCGAACTGTGCAAAGGCCTGTTGCAGCAGCGCGACCTGCCGGATCTGCCTCCTGCCGAGGCAGCAGTCGAAGAGTTGATCCGCCAGATGCTGGGCGACCCGCAACCGCTTTCGGCGCGGGCAACGCAGTTTCAGGCGATGGACGAGACCCTCACCGCCCCACGCGGTTATCAACCGTTTCGCCCGGTGCCGCTCTGGCCCGAGCTGCGCGCGGTGGCCCTGTCCGAGCATCACGAGGCCGAAAGCCGCGATACCGAGGGGCCGCCCGAGGAATCGGGCGAAAAGACCCATCGCGCCCGGCGCCGCAAATCCGACATGGCCGCGCGCCAAGACAGCTTCATCCTGCACAAGTTCGAAGCGATCCTCAGCTGGGCCGAGTTCCTGAACCTCAACCGCCGCGTCGATGACGATGACCCCGACAACGCGAAAAAGGCCGCCGACGATCAGGACGAGATCGGACTGGGCCAGATTTCCAAGGCGCCACCGACACGGCTGAAACTGCATCTGGATCTGGCGCCCGAGGATGTGGACCGCGAGCGGCTTTCGGGCCGGGTGCTCTATCCCGAATGGGACGTGCGCACCGGCGCCTATCTGCCCGACCATGTCAATGTGCTGACGTCGGAGGCCGAGATCCGGGACGGCGCCGAGGCCTTTACCCACGACCCGGCCACCGCTCGCCGCATCCGCGCGGTCAAGCGCCAGTTCGAGGCGCTACGCCCGGGCCGGATGATGACGCGCGGCCATCTGGACGGCGACCAGCTGGATGTCGAGGCCGCCGTGCGCGGCCATCTGGACCGGCTTGCCAATGGCGAGGGCAGCGAGCGCATCTGGATGCAGTCGCGCCCGGTGGCGCGCGATCTGGCGGTGTCGATCCTGCTCGATGTCTCGCGCTCGACCGAAAGCGCGGTCTCGGGCCGTGCGGTGATCGACATCGAACGCGAGGCGCTGGCGGCGCTGGCCTGGGGGCTGGATGCCTGCGGCGACGATTTCGCCATCCACGCCTTCAGCTCGTTGAAACGCGCACGCGTCTATGTGCAGCGCTGCAAGGGCTTCGGCGAGGCGATGAGCACCCAGGTCGAGGCCCGTATCGCCTCGCTGCGGCCCGGTTTCTACACCCGGCTTGGCGCTGCCATCCGCCATGCCTCGGCCGATCTGGCCGGGCAGGGGCGCAAGCGGCGGCTGCTGTTGGTGATCACTGACGGCAAGCCCAACGATCTGGACCATTACGAGGGCCGCCACGGCATCGAGGATACCGCCATGGCAGTGCGCGAGGCACGCCGCGCCGGCCAATCGGTGTTTGGTGTCACCATCGACAAATCCGGCAAAAGCTGGTTCCCCCGCATGTTCGGACAGGGCGGTTTTGCCGTGATCCCCGACCCCAACCGGCTGACATTGGCCCTGCCGCAGATCTATCGGCAACTGGTCGGAGCATGAGCGAGCGATCCCTGATCGACGAGTTGCCGGGCGAACTCATGATGTGGGTTCTGATCCTGTCCGAACTTTTGGTGTTCGGTGCCGGTCTGGTGGCGCTGCTGGCGGTGCGGCTGACCGATCCGTCGGGCTTTGCCGAGGCGCAGGATCATCTTTACCGCACCGGGGCCGCGCTCAACACCGTGGTGCTGGTCACGTCGGGCTACCTCGCGGCTTGCGCGCTCCACTGGTGCCGCTCGGGCCGCCGCGCGCGGGCCCGTTGGGCCCTGCTGCTTGCGGCGGGGTTGGGGGCTCTGTTTCTGGTGATCAAGGGAGCGGAATATGCCGGCAAGGCGGCCCAGGGGATCAGCTATGACACCCATCCGTTTTTCATGTTCTATTACCTGCTGACCGGATTTCACGCGGCGCATGTTCTGGCCGGAGTCGCGATCCTGTTGCTGGTGGCCTGGCGCGACGCGCCCCGCAATATCGAGGCGGGCGCGCAGTTCTGGCATATGGTCGATCTGGTCTGGGTCCTGCTCTACCCGGTTGTCTATCTGGCGGGGTGAGCCGATGCGCAGGTTCCTCTCCGACCCATTGAGCCGCGCCTGGCTGGCGCTGCTGGCGCTGAGCCTTGCAGGCGCGCTGTTGACACTGGTGCCGGTGCCGCAGGCACTGATCGGCGCGGGCGTGTTGATCCTGGCGCTGGTCAAGGCCCGTCTGATCCTGTCGCGCTATCTGGAACTGGGTGAAAGCCCGCCCTGGATGCGCGGCATTGGAACAGTCCTGACCGGGTTTGTGCTGTTGTTGCTGGCGCTGTCGCTGCTCTGATCGCCATTTCGTGACCGTCTTTGCCCGGAAAATACCGGTTTTGTGGGTTTGCCCATTGCACGTTTGCGCAAACAAAGGCAGCTTGGGCCAATTCTGGCCCCCGACCTATTGAGTCTCATATCTTTCCGAGAGCGGCGGGGACCACTCGGACACAAGAACAGGAGCCCGCCACGTTGAACCGCCCCCCGACCCCTTGCACGACCTGTTCCCAAAGCTGAGCCATGGCGATCTTTTCCTTTCTGATCAGCCTGGCGGGCGCGACGATGCTGCTGCTGTTTGCGGTGCGGATGGTGCGTACCGGGATCGAGCGCGCCTATGGCTCGTCGTTCCAAAGGGTGATGACCGGCAATAGCGGCGTGATGCGGGCCGGGGCGGTGGGGCTGGTCATGGCGGTGGTGCTGCAAAGCTCGGCCGCGGTGGCATTGTTGACTTCGGGTTTTGCCGGGGCGGGGCTGATGGGGTTCGGTCAGGGGCTGGCGATCGTGCTGGGCGGCGATCTGGGCTCGGCGCTGGTGATCCAGATCCTGTCCTGGCGGCTGGACTGGCTGGTGCCGCTGCTCTTGGCGGTGGGCGGCTGGCTGTTCGTCAAGACCGAACAGCGCAAGGCGCGCCAGTTCGGGCGCATCCTGATGGGCATCGCCTTTATCCTGATCTCGCTGCGGTTCCTGCGCGAGGCGATGGACCCGATCCGCGACAGTGCCTTTCTGCCCGCCATCGCCGACTATCTGGCGCGCGACTATGTCACCGCCTTTATCGTGGGCGGCGCGCTGGCCTTTGTCATGCATTCCTCGGTCGCGGCGATCCTGATGTGCGTGACGCTGGTTCAGATCGGCGCGATCCCCTTTGCCGCGGGCCTGTCACTGGTGCTGGGGGCGAATTTCGGCAGCGCCTTTATCCCGGTCTGGCTGTCACGCGGCATGACGATGCCCGCCCGGCGCATCCCATTCGCCAATCTGGCGTTGCGCGGCACCTGGGCGGTGCTATGCCTGTTCGCGGTCAACCTGGCACTGCGCAACGGTCTGGGCGCTGGCGAGCATGGCGGGCAGGAACTGGTCTATGCGCATCTGGCCTTCAACGCCTCGCTGTTGGTGCTGGCGCTGCCGTTCTGCAACCTCTTGGCCGCGCCGCTGGCACGGCTGTTGCCGGACCCGGCGCAGCCGGTCGATGCGGACACCCTGGCGCGCCCGGCCTCCAGCCTCGACCCCGCCCATATCGGCAGCCCGGCACAGGCGGTGTCGAGCCTGAAGCGAGAATTGCTGCGCATGGCCGATCTGGTCGAGGCGATGTTCCGCCCGGTTCTGGGCCTCTATCGCGATGGCGACAAGACCCGGATCAAGGCGGTGCAGTCGCTGGATAAAGAGGTGAATGCCTGCCTGTCGGGCATCCGCCGCTATGTCGCCGCGCTGCCCGCCGATCAGATCGGCAAGGACGCGGCGCGCAGCGCGCGTGACATGCTGGAATATGCGGTGCGGCTGGAAACCGCCGGTGACGTGGTGGCCGGGCGGCTTTGCGTTCTGGCGGGCGATCTGCGCAAGACCGGCAACCAGTTCTCGAAAGAGGGCTGGTCGGAATTGCAGCAGATGCACGAGACCATACTGGCCAACATGAAACTGGCCTCGAACGTGCTGATCTCGGACGATCTGGAAAGCGCGCGCCTGTTGAGCCTGGAAAAGACCGAGCTGAAACGCGCCGAGCGCAGCAGCCGCAAGCGGCATTTCCGGCGCTTGCAGAATGGCGAGGTGCAGAGTTTCGACACCAGCGATTGCCATCTGGAAACGCTGCGCGCCCTGCGCGAGTTCAACAGCCATGTCTCGGCGGTGGCCTATCCGATCCTTTATGCCAACGGTCAACTGCTGGAGACCCGCCTGATCGAAACCCTGCCAGCAACGCAGGACGAGGACTGAGATGTCGGCGGGCATCGTCGCCATCATCCTGTCGGCGGCCCTGTTGCACGCGGTCTGGAACGCCATCGTCAAAAGCGCGGCGGACCGCACCACGATGCTGGGCCTTGTCGCGTCGGGTCATGTGCTGGCCGGCGGGATCATGGTCATGCTGCTGCCGTTGCCGGCGCCCGAAAGCCTGCCCTATATCCTGCTCTCGACGGTGATCCATTTCGGCTATTACTACATGCTGGGTCAGGCCTATCGTCATGGCGATCTGAGCGTGGTCTATCCCATCGCGCGCGGCATCGTACCGGCGCTGGTGGCGCTTTGGGCGCTGCTCTTGCTGGGTGAAACCCTGCCGGCGCAGGCCTGGGTCGGCATTGCCACCATCGCCGCCGGCATCCAGCTGAGCAGCTGGTCGGCGCTGCGCCACGGGGTCGGGCGCGCGGCGCTGGGGTTTGCGGTGGGCACGGGCCTGTGTATCTCGGCCTATTCCGTGGTCGACGGGATCGGGGTGCGGCTGTCGCAGAACACGCTGTCCTATTGGGCCTGGGGGGCGTTCCTGCATCTCTTCATCGCGGGCTTTGTCGCGATCCGCAAACGGAGCACGCTGGCGGGGCTGAAGCCAAAGGTCTGGGCCACCGGCATCCTGGGCGGGCTGGTGTCGATGGCGGCCTATGGGCTGGTCCTTTATGCCAAGAACTTTGCCCCCCTTGGTGCCGTGTCCGCGCTGCGCGAAACCTCGGTGATCTTTGCCGCCCTGATCGGCTTTGTCTTTCTGGGAGAAGGCAACTGGAAACGCCGTCTGGGGGCGGCGGCGCTGATGGCGGCAGGGGTGGCGCTGATCGGCATGGCGGGTTGAGATAACGGCGGATCAAAAATTTGATCATATCTGGCAGGCCTCTGAATTTGCTGCTATAGCAGGCGGCGAAACAGGGGATGAGATGATGGACCTGCTGACCGTAAACGACCGCCCCGGCGAATACCCGCCGTCATATTATGCCGCGCAGGCAAAGAAGCTCGACCCGTTCCCCCAGGCAAAGGGCGCGCTGAGCTGCGATGTCTGTGTCGTGGGCGGAGGGTTCACCGGCCTTTCGGCGGCGCTGCATCTGGCGCAGCGCGGTTATGACGTGGTCCTGCTCGAGGCGCAGCGCGTGGGCTTCGGCGCCTCTGGCCGCAATGGCGGCCAGGTGGGGCAGGGTCAACGGTTGGAGCAGGAAGAGCTGGAAAAGATGCTGGGCCGCGACCATGCCCATGCCCTGTGGCAGGTGGCGCGGCAATCGGTCGATCTGGTGCGCGAGCTGGCGGCCTCGGATCTGGTGCATGCCGATTTCCACCCCGGCATCATCCATGCCGATCATCGCGAACGCTTTGTCCGGCACAGCCACGACCATGTCCGCCATATGCGCGAGGACTATGGCTATACCGCGATCCGGGCGCTTGACCGGGACGAGATGCGGCACCTGGTGGCCTCGGACGCTTATCACGGCGGCGCTATCTACGAGGATGCGGGCCATATCGACCCGCTGGAACTGGTGCTGGGTCTGGCCCGGATGGCGGTGGCCGCGGGCGCGCGCATCTTCGAGCGTTCGAAGGTAACCGCGCTCACCGAGGGCGATCCCGCCCATCTGCGCACCGATCAGGCCGAGATTTCCGCGCGGCACGTGGTCTTGGGCTGCAACGGCTATCTGGGCCGGCTCGATGACCGGGTGGCGGCGCGGGTCATGCCGATCAACAACTATATCATCGCCACCGAACCATTGGGGCCCGAACGGCAAGAGGCGCTGATCCGCAACAACCACGCGGTGGCCGACAGCAAGTTCGTGATCAACTATTTCCGGTTCTCCGATGATCACCGGCTGCTGTTCGGTGGCACCGAAAGCTATGGATACCGCTTTCCGTCCGACATCGCCGCCAAGGTGCGCAAGCCGATGCTGGAGATCTTTCCGCAGCTTGCGGATGTGCGCATCGACCATGCCTGGGGCGGCACGCTGGGCATCACCATGAACCGGATGCCGCATTTCGAACGGCTGTCGGGCAATATGCTGAGCCTGTCGGGTTTCTCGGGTCATGGCGTGGCACTGGCAACGCTGGCGGGTCAGATCGCGGCGGAAACCATCGCCGGACAGGCGGAACGGTTCGATCTGATGGCACGCGTGCCCGGGCGCCCGTTTCCGGGCGGTCCGGCCCTGCGCACGCCGCTCTTGATCCTGGCGATGCTGTGGTTCAGCCTGCGCGACAGGCTGTGACGCAGGCTGCAATTCTTTTTGAGCAATCGATTTTACGGCCTAAGCGCGAGAAGCGATTGCCAAAAACAACTTTGCTCTTCTACCATGCCTGCAGGTATTCTCTGTTTAGGACATAGCCGTGCTTTGGTATGATAGTCGTGCGCAACGTTTGCGCGAAAGAGCCGCAATCTGGACCCATAACCGGATCAAGAACGAGGCTCTCCAAGGCCTTCCCCCGAAATACGCAGAAGAGCTTCAAAAGAGAATTCTGGGCACGGTGGTGCTGCCGGGCGATCCCGAATACGACACCGACCGGATGCTGTCGAACCCCCGGTTCTCGGCCTATCCGCAGGTCATCGTCTATTGCGAGGTCGAGACCGACGTGGCCGAATGCCTGCGGGTGGCGCGGGCGCTGTCGATGGCGGTCGTGGTGCGCTCGGGCGGGCACAGCACGGCGGGCTTCTCGTCGCAGAACGGGTTCCTGATCGATGTCAGCCGGATGAACGATGTCTGCGTCAGCCCCGAGGCGCTGCGCGCCTGGGTTGGACCGGGCACCAAATTCGGCAAGTTCAACGCCAAGCTTCTGCCCTATAATCTGCACACGCCCGGCGGCGCCTGCCCCGATGTCTGCGTGGGCGGCTACATGCAGGGTGGCGGATATGGCTCTACCGCGCGTATTTTCGGCATGAACTGCGACCAGGTCGAGGAAATCCGCGTGATGATGAGCGATGGTCGCATCGTGCATGCCAATGCCGAGGTGAACCCCGATCTGTTCTGGGCGGTGCGCGGCGGTACCGGCAGCAATTTCGGCGTGCTGCTGGGGGTCAAGTACCGGCTCTATCGCGGCTCGACCTTCGCGGGCTTTTCGGTGCGCTGGTCGATGCAGACCGATGCGGGCGTGCAGGATGCCGCCACCTCGCTGGCCTGGCTGCAAGAGAACTTCATGCGTACCGGTGCGCCCGACACCATGGGTTATCAGATGATCTGGGCCTTTGAGGGACCCGAGGGGCAGACCAAGGAACCGGTGCTGCTGATGCGCGGCATGTATCGCGGCACCCGAGAGGAGTTGCAGGAAAAGCTGGCCCCGGTGCTGGCGCTGCCGGGCGCGACCTTGCAGGCGCTTTATGATCCGCAGCAATATATCGACCTGAACCGCATCCTGCTGAGCGAGCCCTACGAGGTGCCGGAGTTCCCCGCCGACATGTCGCCGATGCCGCCGCCCGAGGCGAAGATCAGCCGCTATGTCGCCAAGCCGATCGACGCGGCGGGCTGGAAGACGCTGCTGGACTATTTCCGGACCTCGCCCAGCCCCTATACGATCGCCGCGATGGAGATCTATGGCGGTGCCATCGCCCGGATGCCAAAGGGCGAAACCGCCTTTTTTCACCGGGATGTGTATTGCGACCTGTTCTTTGACGTGTTCTGGCTGACGGAACAGGAGAAGGAAACCATGCTGGCGTTCATCGCGGGGTGGGAGGCGGCCTTTGCCCCGCATTGGACCGGGCAGAGCTATCAGAACTATCCCAGCCCGGACAATCCCGGCTTTGCCGATGAATACTGGGGTGATACCTATTGGCTGCTGCGTTTGATCAAACACAAGTACGACCCGCTCAACCTGCTCCGCTTCCCGCAGAGCATCGAGCCGCTGGAATGGCATCCGCCGGGGCCGGGTTTCCCGCCGGGTTTCCATGGCTTCGAGGAACCGATCAAGGCGATCACCGGATAACGGAGAAATGACCGACATGTCCCGAACCATCGGCTCTGTCACCTCATGGCTGGCCGATCTCGGCCTGGAGGCTTATGCCGAGCGGTTCGAACAGGCCGATATCGACCTGGAGGTGCTGGAGCATTTGTCGGATCAGGATCTGACGGATCTCGGGGTGACCTCACTGGGGCACAGGCGCAAGATCCTGGCACGCATCGCCGACCTGCGCGATGCGCCTGCCGCCGTTGTGCCTCCCGCCCCGGTCGAGGACCAGAGCGAACGCCTCTATCTGACCGTGGTGTTCTGCGATCTGGTCGGATCGACCCAACTTGCCCATTCCCTGGGCGAGGAACGGTTCACCGATCTGCTCGGTGAATTCTACCGTGCGGTGGACGGCGCGGTGGATCGCTATGGCGGACATGTGGCGCAGTATCACGGCGACGGGGTGCTGATCTATTTCGGCTATCCGCAGGCGCTGGAGGATGCGGCGCTGCGCGGGGTGATGGCGGCCTGCGAGTCCTGCCGCCGCGTCGGCGCCATCGCGGTGCCGGGGGCGCGGCCGATGCAGGTGCGGGTCGGGGTCGCCTCGGGGCCGGTGGTGATTGGCGACCGGCACCTCAGCCAGCACGCGCGGGGCGGTCGGGCCTATGGCGCGGTGGTCAATCTGGCTGCGCGGCTTCAGGCCGAGGCGCAACCGGGCGGTGTGGTGGTCTCGGACACCACAGCGGCACTCATCAAGCATCATTTCGAGTTGAATTTCCTCGGCCTCAGGCAGCTCAAGGGGATCGACGAACCCGCGCCGGTCTACGCGGTCGAGGCACGCCGGACCCCCGATCTGGGCATGGCGCTGCTGGCGCGTCCAGACCGGGTGCCCTTTGTCAATCGCCGGGCGGAACTGGCGCGGCTGTCGGCCTGCTGGAATGCGGTGGCGATGGGGGCGTTCAACCTGATCACCGTGGCCGGTGAGCACGGGATCGGAAAATCACGGTTGGTGGGAGAGTTCCTTGACCGTCTCCGGCGCGAGGACCGGCCGGTGCGCCATGTCAACTGTCCCCAGCAAGGCCGCGACACACCCTATGGCGCCTTCCGGCTGCTGTTGGATCACGATCCCGATCTGCCTGCCGCAGCGACCCTGCGGGCCGAGTTGGAGGCCGTTCCCAGAGCCACCCAGGCCGAGCGCCGTCAGCGCCGGGCGCGTGTGATCGGCCTCTTGGCCGATCATTTCGGAAGAACCCGGACCGGACCCAAGGTGTTGTGGATCGACGATCTGCAATGGGCCGATCCCTCGACCATAGACGTTCTGCTGACACTGGCCTCGCGCCGCCCGTCGGGCCTGATGCTGATTGTCAGCGCCCGCAACGCACTGCCCGACCCGCGCTTGATGCATGTGGACGGATCGGTGCCGATCTCGCTGGGGCTGATGTCACCGGAGCATACCAACAGCATCGTGCGCGAGGTGCTTGGAGATGTGAAGGGCGCCGAGGCGCTGGTGGCGCCACTGGTGGCAAGGGCCGAGGGTATTCCCGTCTTTGCCGAGGAACTGGCGCTGGAGATGCGCGCGCGGCTGGCCGGGCCCGAGGATGTGGCTGCCGACAGCCTGCCGGACATGTCTGTGCCCTCCAGCCTGCAACAAAGCCTTCAGGCCCGCATCAGGCGGCTGGTCCGCGCCCGACCCCTGCTGCGACTGGTGGCAAGCATAGGGCGCGAGGCGCCCTTGCCGCTGCTGCGCGACCTCTGGCCCGGTCCCGGCTCCATCGAAGAGGCGCTGGACGAGTTGATCGCGGCGGGGCTGGCGGAACTTCACCTTGCCCGCGACAGCCAGCACGACAACCGGCTCATCCTGCGGCACCAGCTTCTTCAGGATTGTGCCTATGACATCATCCTGACCCGCGATCGCGAGCGCATTCACACCGCCATAGCCGAAGCTCTGGACCGGCGCCGCGCGGCGGGGCAGGCGGTGGAACCGACCTTGCTGGCCGATCAGCTGGAGCGCGCCGGGCGGTTGCGCCCTGCCGCAGAACTGTGGGCCGAGGCCGGGCGCGCCGCTGCCGCGCAATCGGCTGATGCCGAGGCGGTGGCCCTGTTCCGCCGGGCATTGGCGCTGCTGCCCCGGATCGGCACCAGCGAGGGCGACTGGAGCGATCAGTTCGAGGCCGACACGCTGCTGGCGCTGTTCCCGGCGCTGATCGGGGCCAAGGGATACCGAGCCGCCGGCGAGGATGTGCTGGGCCGGATCAATGCGCTGATCGAACGTACTGGTGGCAGCCAGCGGGTGTTCTCGACCATGTTCTTTCGCTGGATCGACATCTGCGTGCAGGGCGATATCGACGCGGGCCACGAATTTGCCGTGGGGCTGGCCGATATCGCGCGCTCGGATCCGACCGGCCTGCATGCGCTGGTGCTGGACCGGATGCTGGGGTCGAGCCACATGTTCCGGGGGGAGTTCGACGACGCGCGACAATATCTGGACCGGTTCCTCGCCACCTATGACCCGGCCCTTCATGCCGAGCCGTTGCGGCCGTTCGGCGCCACCGACAATCACGCCACCGTTCTGTGTTGCATTGCCGCGATCGAGGCCTTTACCGGCACCCCCGAGAACACCCGCGCCGCCACGGCGGCGGCGCTGGCCTCGGCACGTGCCTCCGAGATGACCCACACGTTGTGTCACACGCTCACCTTTGGTGCCGCCTTTCCGGCGGCGATCCGCCGCGACTGGGGGGCGTTTCGCGGCCATGCCAGCGAGTTGAAGCAACTGGCCCAGAGCAGGCAACTGGCCTTTTGGCTTGTCTATGCCCGGATGCTGACCGGCATCGGGGATATTGCCGCGGGACGGGTCGACGAGGGCCAGGCCGAGTTCGCCTATGGCAGCAGGGTTCTGGGCGAGCAGGGGTTCGAATTCCTGCAACCCACCTTTCGGGTGATCCATGCCATGGCCGAGGAAACCGCGCGGCGCGACGGACCAAGCGGCGATCTGGCGGCGCTGGAACGCGCGATCCGTTCGGGCGAGCGCTGGATGCTGCCCGAATGCCTGCGGCTCAAGGAGCGCTGGGGCAGGTCATAGCCCTTCGAACAGTTGCTCGATATCCGCGATTTCGAGCCGCCGACGCCCGGTCTCGATCACTCCGGCGGCGGCAAGCCGCGCCATCACGCGGCTGACCGCCTCGCGGGTGGCGCCAATATAGTTGGCAATCGCGTCATGGGTCGGGCTGGGTTCTAGAACGCCGCCCGGCTTGAGCTGCCGTGCCGCCTGCGCCTGCTGGATCAGCAGCGCCCGCACCCGCTTGTCCACGTCGTGCACCACCAGGCCAAACACCCGTTCGGTCAGTGTCCGGTTGCGCTCGGCCAGGTCGATGGCCAGGTTATGCGCCAGCCGCGGCTCTCGCGCCATCCAGTCAAGCAACCGCTGCGCCGGCATCCGCGCCAGAATCGTGGTTTCGGCGGCAGAGATGGTGAGAGAGCGCGGCCGCCCGTCCAGAGCCGACAATTCGCCGAAATAGCGACCTGATGTGATCTCGGTAAACGCGACTTCCTTGCCATTGGGCGACAACAAAAGACCGACCAGACGACCGCAGACCACAACGTACATTTCGGTCGAGGTTTCACCCTGCTCCATGACGGTCTGGCCGGTATAGACGGTGACAAGCTCCAGATCGGCCGCGAATTCGGCCAGAACCTCGGTCTCGAGCCCGGCCAGCAGCGAAACGCCCGTCAACACGGTTTCAAGCGGCGGAATGGTTTTTCGGTTCGTGGGGCGCACGCGCTGCCTTCCTTCTCGACCGAGACTTGTAAATCCAAGGGGTTAAACGTCTATCTGGACAGAGGAGTACTGCGTCGGCGCCCGATTGCCAAGTCCCGTGCGCGGGGGCGGACAGAGAACCGATTGCACAACGCAAGGTAATACCCGCACCCCATATGCCCGCAAGGCGCGAGGGTTTTTCTTCAAATCACGGAGCGTCGGTGCTAGAGTTGCGGGATATTTGAGACCTGATTTCCCATTCGCATATTGAAGGAGACCGCCATGCTGGACCTGTTGAAAGCAGCGGCGCGGGTGGCCACACCCACGGGGCAAGAGGCGCTGCCCACAGACATCCTGTCCTTTACCCTGGAATACCCCGAACCGGTCACGGTTGAGGCCGTGCGCGGCGCCATCGCGACACTGCTGGAAGGGGATCGGTTCGACTTGTTCCGCGCGACCCAGGCGGATGACGACATGCTGGTCCTGCAATTCCCGGGCGTTCCGATCGAACAATCGCCCGGATACCTCTTTGCCGAGGCGGCGGCGTTGAAAGAGGCGCTGGGTCTGGTTTCGGTCACGCCCGATATCCTGCCGCCCTTCACCGATGCCGAAAGTGTGCCTCCCCCTGTTGAAAATGTGGGCGATGTGATCTGGGACCTGTGCCGGGCGCACACGCCGCCGCTGGCGGATCGCAACTGGGCGCTGCGGCTGATCCGGGCCGACCGGGCAATGACACGGTTCGGGGTCACCGGCGCCGGTCAGCGGATCGGCCAGCCCGATACCGGCGTGGCCGCCCATAACGAACTGGATCACGGTATCGACATGGCGCGTGGTTACAATTTTGTCGACAACACGCCTGACCCGACCGACCCGCTGTTGCCCTCTATGGGATCACCGGGCCATGGCACCGGCACCGCCTCGGTGGTGATCAGCCGCCGCTCGGGCCGGGTCAATGGCAGCGCGCCGCGCGCCTCGCTGGTGCCGTTGCGGACCAATAACGCCGTGGTGGTCGGGTCCTGGGTTCCGGTGGCCCGCGCGCTTGACCACGCGCGGACCCAGGGCTGCCGGATCGTGACCATGAGCCTGGGCAGCGGCTTTGGCCCACGGGTGATGCGCCGGGCTGTGGCGCGCGCGGTCTCGGCGGACATGATCGTGATGGCGGCGGCGGGCAATTGCGTGCGTTTCGTCACCTATCCCGCCTTTGACCGAAACGTGATCGCGGTGGCCGGGGTTGACCATGCCGGGCGGCGCTGGCGCGGCTCGTGCCGGGGCCCCGAGGTCGACGTCTCGGCCCCGGCCGAGAACCTGCATGTGGCCCGCCGCCGTCCGGGTCAGGTTGATCTGAGCGATGTGACCGATACCGGGCAGGGTACCTCCTTTGCCGTTGCGCTGACGGCCGGGGTGGCGGCGCTGTGGCTGGAGCATCATGGCTGGAGCGCGCTGCGGCAAGAGGCGCATCGTCGTGGCTGGCCCCTGCAAGAGCTGTTCCGCGCCGCGCTGCGTCAGACCGCGCACGCGCCCGCGAGCTGGGATCACGGCATGATGGGTGCGGGCATCGTCGATGCCGAGGCGCTGCTGGCGCTGGACCCCGCCGACATCGTCGGGGGGGCGGCCTCGGAAAGCGCCGGTCCCGCTGAGCTGCTGTTCGGCGCCGATTTCGACGCAGGCGGATTGCAGACCGAGGCGGAATACCTCGCCTTCGACTGGCGCCTGCGCGAACAGCCCGAAGCCTCGGTCACGGTCGAGAATGCGATGCGCGAAATGCCGTCCCCGGCGCTGGCCGATCTGCTGGGAGACCGGCAGCCGCTGGGCGAGCCGGGGCTGGTGCTGGCCCCCGCCGCGCCACCCGCGCCGCTGGACCGCGCCTTTCGCCGGCTGGCTGCCGGGCGCGGCGGCACGACTGAGAGCGCGGCTGACCTCAGCTATGAGGCCTCGGTCGACCGGCTCAGGGGCGAGGGGCTGGATACTGTCATGGAAACGGTCAACGACTTGTTCAAGGCGCGGGCCGAGTCCGCGCCCGATCTGGTCGATACCGCCATGCAGGCCGAAGCGGCAGACAAGATCCGGCAGGCGGTGCAATCGCATCTCGACCCGGACCGCGATGTGCGGCTCAGCCCGGGCGAGGTCGGCTATGCGCTCGAGGCGCTGGTCAAGCTCAGCGGGCGACCCGCGATCCGGGTTCACGAGAACGGAGACGAACTGTTCGATCCGCTGCTGGGCAGTTGGCGCGCCGACCTGTTGACGGCGGTCAACCGCTGGCAGCCGCTGGTGCGCGCGGTGGGCCGCATCGACGCCCGCAACCCGCAGGGGGTCTGGGTGCATGTCGGCACCGGGTTCCTGCTGTCGGACGGGCTGGTGATGACCAACCGCCACGTGATCGACGCCTTTGCCGAACCGATGCCCGAGGAAAACGGCCAGCGCCCGTTCAAGCTGCGCTTTCCGGTCTCGATCATCTTCGACCCCGAGGCCTCTGACGAAACCACCCGCTATACCCTGACCGAGGTGGTAACGGCGGGCGCGTCCCGGATCGGGCGGACGGTCAACATGGCGCGGCTTGACATGGCGTTGATGCGGATCGACCCCGACAACAGCCACGCGCCGCCGCCCGACCCGATCGACCGGGGCCTGATCTCGACCACCAATCCGGCGCTGACCAAGATCCTGGTGGCGGGTTATCCGGCCGAGCCGCGCAATGTGCGCGGACCCGACCCGCGCGAGGACCGGGATACCTATCTGGCCTTCTGGGCGCGGCTGGGCGAGCTCTATGGCGACCGCTATGGGGTGAAATACATCAGCCCCGGCATGATCGAGGCACGCCCCGGCGCGGTGGCGGGCGATCCGCGCGGCTGGGCCTTCAGCCATGATGCGACCACCTTGCCCGGAAACTCGGGTTCGGCCATCCTGTCGCTGCACAATCCGGGCCAGCTCTGCGGGCTGCATTTCGGCGGGCAGTCGATGGAGACCAACCTGGCACATGATATTGAGGCGGTGCTGGGGATGGGCGACGGGGCCTTTGCCACCGGGTTGCTGAACGGGCAGGGGGAATGACGGAACAGGACTGGACCGAGGAACGGCTGATCTCTTGTGTGCTGGGCGTGGTGCGGGGATTGCATTTCGCGCGTCCGCAATTGCGCGGCTGGTACGATGGCTGGCTGGCCGCCCGGCGTCTGCCGGGGGCGCCGGTCAGCTTTGCCCATGCAATGGTGGTGACCGGGCGCGGTGGCGGGCTGGACCCGGCCCGCGACGCCGATGCGCTGTGCCTGGCGCTGGCCGCCCTGCGCGGACCGCAGGCGGTGGCCGACTGTTTTGCCGCCGCCGTGTCGGCGGGCCTGTTTGATATCGGTGCCGCGGCACCCTTGCCGGTGCATCGCCGTCAACTGGCGCAAAAGATGATCAGCGCGCTGGGGCTGAAGCGCGCCCATGCCTCGCTGCAACGGGCCAATACCGAATCCCTGGTGAACGAAACCGCGTTCTGGACCGATCCCGGCAACATACTGCCCGGCATCATCCTGGGCCGCAGGCGGCTGTGCCGGGTCGAGGCCCGGAATGATATGGGCGATCGGGTGACCGGCAGCGGCTTTCTGATCGGTCCCTCGATGGTCCTGACCAATTTCCATGTGATCAAGGATGTGATCGAGCTGGACCTGGAGCCGGGCGATCTGCAAATCCGCTTCGACTATTCGTCGACAACCGGCATCGAAGAGGGCAAGGGCGCCGTGTTCGACGTGGCCGAGGAGTGGCTGGTTGCTCACAGCGAGACCGGGCCCGTTCTGGAGGAAGATTACGCCTGGGACAAGCTGGCCAAGCGGCGTGGCTGGCTGAACGCGGTTGAAGGGTTCTGGGATTATGCTGTCATCCGGCTGACCGGAGCGCCGGGCCTGCAACGAGGTTGGTTCGACCTGGCGCGGGTAACACAGGACGTGCCGAACGGGGTCTGGATCCTGCATCATCCGGGGTCTGAGGAACACACCATCACCGGCGGCAAGGTGGTCTATGGCCAACCGCGCCAGCACCGGCTGTTCCATCAGGCGACCACGGCGCACGGCTCCTCGGGCGGACTGGCGCTGGACCAGAACGGCCAACCGGTGGCCCTGCACTATCTGGGGCTTGAGGCCCTGACCCCGCCACCCGATGCCCGGCACCACCGCGCGCTCAACGTGGCGGTGCCGCTCACCGCGATCGCCGCTGATCTGACGGCCAAGGGGATGCTGGGCAAGCTGGCCGAAATCCCCGGTCTCAGCCCGGTGGGGGGCTGTCTGGACGGGCGCCGCCCGGTCTTTGGCCGGGCCGATTACATCGCCGCGCTGGAGAAGCTGTGGAAGGGCGACCGCCGTATTCTGCGGGTACATGTGGAATCCGACAAAGACGTGCCGATCACCCGTCCCGGCAAGAGCTTCTCGGTCGAGATCCTGCGCGCACTCTTTGCCGCGCCCGAGCATCACCATATCGTGTTTCGGGCCGGAGACGTGCAGGTCGACGCCTATCGCATGGCCTGCGATACGCTGGCCAGCTTTGCCCCCGATGCAGTGGCCAGCCTGCCCGAAGCGCCCGACACGACAACGCCCGCCTATGTCAAGCGGCTGGTCTCCAAGTTCATGCAGCAGGTCAACGAACGGCTGGGCGACCGCTTGGTCTGGATCCTGCTCGACGATCTGGACCGGCACGACCTGTCCGATGCCTCGGGACGCGAGTTCCTGTCGACGCTCTATGACCAGATCGGGCGGCAGGACAATCTGCGGCTGGTGCTGATCGGATTGCGCGAGGATATCCAGATCAACGGGCTTGACCCCAGTCTTGTGTTGAAATCGGCAATCCGCACTCGGGATCTGGCCGATCCGGGACAGGTATTCCGTCACTGGCTGAACATGCGCGGGGCGCGGGACAAGCCCTTTGACGAGACCAGCCTTGGTTTTCTCAGCAATATCGTCGCCTCGCTCGCTGGCGCGGACGCGCCGCTGGAGCGGATGTCAGAGTTTGTCGAAACCCATGTGGCGGGTGCGGCGGATGCGCTCTTTGGACGGGTCGGCGCACGGGTTGGAGAGGACGAGTAATGCGAGAGGCCCTGATCGATCTGGCGCACGAGCTGAGCGCGGTTTGCGGTTGTTACGAGCCTGACGAGCTGTGCGACGCGCTCGGGATCGACGGACGACCCGACCTGCGCAACGACGTGCTGGGCGCGCTGTCGCGCGGCGTGACCGAGGTTCTGTGCCCGGCGCCGGGGGCGGCGCCCCGCTATGGCTGGATGCTGACTCCCGATCCGCGCAACGCTGCGCTGCGCCGGTTTCTGACCCGGGCACAGCTGGATCAGGCGCTGGACCTGGCGCCGCCACCTTGGGCCGACGATCTGTTCGGGCAGGTGCTGCACCAGCTGCTGGCCGGTGCGCGGGTCGAGGTGGCCCGGCCCAAGAGCAGCGATGACGAAACCCGCCTGCTGACCCATCTGCGCCACAACGCCGCGATTCTGGATGCGGTCCAGTTTGCCCGCGCGGTGCCGGCGCTGAACGGCAGCCCGCTCGAAACGCTCGAAAGCGAGGCCAAACGGCATATTCAAGAGGTGCAGAAATGGCGCGATCTGGTCATCGTGCTGCCGCGCCGCCATTTCGGCTATGACAATGTACGTCGGCGCCTGTCCCGCTTTCTACGCGGCAAGACCAAGGATACGCGGCCTCTGCTGCTGACCGGTACCGGGGGCATCGGCAAATCGGCTGTGCTGGCCCGGCTGTTGCAGGATTGGCAGACCCGCCGCGATGCACCGATCACCGTGATCCTCGATTTTGACCGGCCACAACTCAAATCCGGGGCGCCGTTCCAGATCGCCCGCGAGATTCTGAACCAGATCGCCGTGGGCGTGACCCGCACGTTGGAACCACCCGAGGCCGCTGCGAATGTGTCCAAGCAACTGCGGGCACGGCGGGCGGCCCTGTCCTCGACCGATCTGATGGGCGAGGTGCGCGATCATGGCGCACAGGCCGATTTCCTGGAAAGCCAGTTGCCCGGCTGGTTCCGAGGCGACTGGGCGCATGGTCTGCGCTCGCAACCCATCGCGCTGGCCTTTGACAGTTTCGAGGCGGTCGACCGGCAAGGCGGCGAGGTGGTGCGCCTGATCCTCGACGTCGAGGAACAGTTCCGCCGCGAGCTGCCCGGCCTGCGCTGCGTTCTGTCGGGCCGCGCCGAGCCGCTGGAGGGCGACGAGCTGGACGACCGCTTTGGCCCGGCCTCACGCCGTATCGCGCTGGATGGCCTGTCGGTCGAGGCGGGCGCGCAGCTGATCGAGGAAGAGGACCGGCGCCTGTCCGAGGAGGACATGCAGCGCAAGGGCCTCGACCGCCCCCCGGTATTGACCGACGAGAGTTTGCGTCACACGGTCAGCCGCCTGCTCAGGGGGCATCCGTTGGCGTTGCTGATCTTTGTGCAATACGCGCGCGGCCATGACGGCGATATCGCCGATCTGATTGCTGACCTCGAAGAGGATGGCGCCGAAGCGTTCCGCTCGGAATTCGCCCATCGCTTCCTCTATGAACGCATCCTCGACCGGATCGACGATCCCGAATTGCGCAGCCTGGCCCATCCCGGTCTGGTGCTGCGGCAGATCAACACCGACCTGATCCGCTTTGTGCTGGCGGTGCCCTGTCTGGGCCTGCCCGAGGGTACCGTGCTGCCGCTGAGCAAAGCAGAGGCATTGCGCGAAAAGCTGGAGAACGAATACTGGCTGGTCGAACCGGGAGAGCCGCCCTTTGACCTGCGCCACCGCGCCGATGTGCGGCGGATGATGGTCGCCGGCCTCTTTGCCGGTCCGCGTGAGGCCGATACCGCCGCCGACCGCAAACGCAAGGCGCGGCTGCGCAAGGATGCGCTGGCGGTCTGTTCCGCAGCGCGCGACTATTTCCGGCTGGGTCCGCCCGATGGCGCCGATCAGGGCGCCCGCCAAAGGTGGGAGCGGATGGACCCCGAGATGCGCGATCTTCAGGCGCTCTATTACGAGGCGTTTCTGTCACCGCGCGAGGTGCCGGAATTTGATGCCGTTACCGCGCGGGCGCTGGACCTGTCGCTGGGCGAGGATCTGGACACCCTGCCCGCCGCCTGGCGGGCGCGGGTGAATGTGCTGCTGGGCCGGGTGCTGAGCAAGGAAGAGGCGTTCGATCTGGGCGACGATCTGCGCGAACTGGCCGAAAAGCAGGAATTCACCTCGGCCGCGCAACATGGGCTGAGCACGGCAGACGAGGATTTCACCACCGTCAGCGATTCCAGCGAAAGCCGCGCCGCTGATCCGCTGGGCGTTCGGGCGCATGAAGATGTCTATCGCCCCGACGGGTCCGACTGGCGATCGGCCTCGCGCCTGTCGCGCGACATCCAGCGCGCCTTTGCCGCTGCCCGGTTCGCCGAGGTAGCCGATTTGGCGCCGCGCTATTTCGAAGCGTTGCAGACCCGCAGCAAGGACGAGGCAGAAGAAGATAAGGCAAGCGCCTTGCAACGCGGATATTGGCGGCATCCGATCTGGCAATGTCTGCTGGTGGCGGGCAGCGGAATGGATACGGTGGCAATGGCCGCTGCCGCTGACGCGAATATGGAGTTTGTGGGTGATCATCGCGCGATCTTGAGCGCGATCGCCTATACCGAAGCACGACCTGAACCAAAGGTGATGAATGGGCTGGATGATCTGCGCTTTACCAGTTCAAAATCCTATATAGATGCCTACCGCCTGGCCGAAAGTCCTCTGGATAAGTGGCTAATCCGTTCTCGGCCACGCTCGGACACGTTGTGGCGATGGAAGCGCTCAGAGAAGCCTGTTGTTTGCTCGCCGCGTGCCCTGTCGCTGGCGGCTGGTCGGACAGGGCGAGCGGAGGAGGAATTTGGTGCCCTGTTCGAAGCCGCCCCCGACCTGGCCGGACGGATTGAGAAGTTCTGGTCCCATGGTGCGCCGGGGATTTCGGATATCACCGATCTCTATCGTCAGTTCGGCGAGGAAGAGGACCTGACCCGGTTGCTGGCCAGCGATGCGCTGCCGCAAACGGACCTGGCGTTTCGCATGTTCCGGGGGCTGAACCCGGACCTTTACCCGCCCTTGCGGCGCATCCTCGAGGAGCAGGAGGGCGAGGTGGTGCTGCGCCTGGCCGAGGCGCTGGCCCAGCGGGCCCGCCACTGGCCCGAAGAGCTGCGGATGTCGGCGCTGAGCGGGTACAGCCGCAACCAGTCGGCAACACTGGTCGAGGTGGCGGATCAATGCGGCGAACTGGGCACTCTTTGCGCCTGTCTATCGGAGTTCGACAGCCGCGCCGGCACGGTGCGCGAGATGTTTGACAGCCTCACGGCGTGGTTCTTCCCGTTCGCGCAAGAGCTGGAGGTCTAGACCTGATCACAAGCGACCTGTGATGACGGTCGATATGGCCGATTAATCCCTGACCAGGAAACCAGACGAGATATTTGTCGCCATGCGGATGGCCTGGGTCCGGTTGCCGCAATTGGATTTCGACAGGATCGACTTTACCTGCGAGTTGACCGTGTCCAGAGAACGGCCACGTTCTTCGGCGATCTGCTTGTTGGTTTTGCCTTCGGCCATCAGTTCGAACACGGCGCACTCGGCTTCGCTCAGGTCAAACAAGGCGGCGATGGTTGGCATTTCCAGCCGATAGGTGCGGCTGGTGTCCGTGCTCATCAACAGGTACCCGTCCAGCGCCTCGTTTCCAATGTCATCTGCCTGATGCAGGGGAGAGATGTCGATGCACAGCGCGTCGCCGTTATGGGAGTCGCTCTGATGAACGGCCTCCAACGCTTCCTTGCGGGGGCGGGCGCCGAATCTGCCATGTTGTTTCGGATTGCCCAGCAAGGCGCGGGCGCGGTTCAGATCGTCATCGCTACGAAAACTCAGCTTGCCCTGCGGGTCTCGGCGGAATACGCCGCTTTCCTCGGACTGGCGGCGGAATTCTTCGTTGCCGGCGATCACGTTCATGCGCTTGTCGAGAACACAGAAGCCTACATCCAGCTTGTCCAGTGCATACAACACTGTGTCGTGCCGTTTCTGTACCGCCTGAAGCGGGCGCCCGATGCTGAGCGCCTTGGCAATATGCGGTAACAGCCGCGATGCGCGCGCCAGCCGCTGCGGCAGGTCTTCTGAGGCGTCCGAACCGAATTGCATCGAAAACCGGTCGTGAAACAGCTGATCCTTGTTCAACAGCGCGCCACAGCGATAGCGGATGCCATATTCCATCATCGTTTTCTGATTGGGCCGCGCCAGCAGTTCGGCCTCGGATGCGGCCAGCACCGAATCGGGAATCAGCTGAATGTCGTCCGAGGCGCGGGAATGACGCGCAAAAACGGCCTGATCGGCGATTTCCAGATCGTTGTGCTGGTTCAGATACCCTTCCACCAAGTCGATCTGGTAGGTGTCGCTGAAATGCGAGGCCAGCAGATGCGGCTGATCGCCCGGCGTTTCGACCTCGAAGATCATCGCACCGATCCCCCCAGCATAGCGCGCGATCCGTGTGAGAAGCTCCGGCCACTTTCCAGGGTCCAGCGCGGCATCGTAAATTGAGAGAACGAGTTGATCGTGCTGGTCAGTCGGGGCCATGGGTCTTGATGATTCGAGGGGTCTTTTCACGAATATAGCGTGTTTCACCATTTCGGGTGATTATTGTCGCATTTCCAAGCCTTACCCTACGTCTCATTGATAGCTGAGAGTGAGTGGCTCGGTAAAAATCATAACCTGCTGAGTTGGTGCCTGTGTAAGGCCGTTCATCGAACGGTGCAGGGTTTCGTCGGGGAATTTCGACCCGGTCCTACGTCAAGAGCGGTTGGCAGCGGGTACCACTCAGCATTCTGGTTGGGTGGGATTGAAACGGGCGTAGAGGCCCAGAAAACTGAACAAGACATTTGAAAAACACGCAAGGGTTGCGGCAAGATGGCGTCGTTACCCCCAGTGTGACTTGGTTGCGGGGCATGGAACGGGATGCGCAACAGACCGGAGATAGACTGATGATTTGGAAACGGCTGATTGGTATCACCCTCGCGACTGGTCTGGTTGCCATCACGGCGTCGGCAGAGCGGGCGCAGGCGCAAGCAGGTTGGAATGTTTGTCGCGACGTGGAATGCCTCGACCAGGGCTGGAACGATGCGCAACGCCGATGGTGGTACACCACCACCCAGGGTTCGCGTCTGTTGCCGCTGTCCTGGATGCGTGCGCTGGAACAACCCGGTGACGGGGATGGGGCGATCCGCGCCTTTCTGGACCGTGCCTATATGGACGAGCTGGGCTATATCGCCAATCCCGACCCGGTGCACAATCCCGAGGGGCTGCCGCTGGGCTGGGTGGTGGATCAGGACAAGACCCTGGATGCCGACCTGATGTGCGATACCTTCCCGGAAACCTGCGATGCGCTGACCATGCGTGAACCCTGGGTCGGGCTGACCTGCTCGGCCTGCCACACCAACGAGATCACTCATCAGGGCCGCCGCCTGCGGGTCGAGGGCGCGCCGACGCTGGCCGATTTCCAGCGGATGGAAGAGGACCTGTTGCAGGCGCTCAAGGACACCGTCGCCGATCGTGACCGGTTCGACCGTTTCGCGCGCGCGGTGCTGGGGTCCGACCAGACGATCGACGGGCGCGAGTCGCTGGAACTGCAACTCAACGAACAGATCGTCTGGCAACAGGTGCTGGCCGACAAGAACGCAGCACCCAAGGTACGCTATGGCCATGCCCGGCTGGATGCGCAGGGCCATATCCTGAACAAGGTTGCGCTGACCATCCGCCACCCGAACCAGATCACCAATGTGCTGGCCGACGCGCCAGCCAGCTATCCGCATATCTGGAACACCTCACAGCAGGACCAACTGCAATGGAACGGTATCGCGCCGCGCATGTTCAAGATCCGGTTCCTGGGTGAGAATACCGAGCTGGGCGCGCTGGTGCGCAATACATCCGAAGTGATTGGCGTCTTTGCTCATCTCGAAACGGACAAGTCCAAGGTCCTGCGCGGCTACCCCTCCAGCGCCCGGGTGCGCGAGCTGATTTCGCTGGAACGCCAGCTCGAAAGCCTGCAATCGCCGCGCTGGCCCGAGGAGATGCTGGGAGCCATCGACTGGGATCTTGCAGCACGTGGGCGCGAGGTCTTTACCCGCAAGATCGACGGTGAAAGCTGCGCCGACTGCCACAGCCACATGGCGCCGACCGATACCAGCAGCAATATGAAAATCAGCATGACGCCGCTGGCAGAGTTGGGGACGGATGTGTTCACCACCTGCAATACCTTCCTGCATCGCTCGAAATCGGGCAATTTTGGCGGCCAGCTTGTGGACACGAAATTCACCCGCATCGACCGGGACGAGGACTATACCCGTCTGATGCTGGTCAACGCGACCGTGGGCACCATCCGTGGCAAGTTGTTCGAGGTTCTGGCCGCGATCCTGGGCGAAGATGACCGACCCAGCGGGATTCGCACCGAGACCGGGCTGGTGACCGAATACCTTCCCGGTGTCAGCGACGCGAAGAAGAAAGCCGATGCCGAGGAATGCCTGACGCAGGAGCATCCCCTCTTGGCCTACAAGGCCCGTTCGTTGAACGGGATCTGGGCTACCGCGCCCTATCTGCACAATGGTTCGGTGCCGACGCTCTATGACCTGCTGTTGCCCGCGCGCATGCGCAACGTCGCCACCGCGCTTGACGCGGAACTGCCCGAGGACGCGGCCACCCGACCCGAGGTCTTTGGCGTCGGCAGCCGCGAGTTTGACCCGGTCAAGGTCGGTTTCGTGTCGGGTCTTGACCAGAACCCGTTCACCTTCCGCGCCCGTGGCGAGGATGGCGAGCCGATCCCGGGCAACTTCAATTCGGGCCACGATTATGGCACCGCGGGTTTGAGCGAGGAGGACCGCCGCGCGTTGGTCGAATACCTCAAGACGCTGTAACCAGGCGGTGCGCCTTCGGCGCGCTCGGGATCTCGTCGTCGTTCCTCCTCCTCGGCGCGGGACGAGAGGTGACGTATCCTCGCCCCGGCTGCGCGGTTTGCCGGGTGCGGCGCCTCCGGCGGGAGTATTGTGAACCAGAAAGAAGCAGGGACCCTCTTGTTTCTTTCTGGTCGGAAATACTCCAGGGGGTCTGGGGGACTGGTCCCCCAGCGCTGTCGCCCGGCTCAGCCGCTCAGAGAGGTCCCCAACAGGTAGGCAAGCGCGCAGAGCGCCACGCTGGCGAGGATGTTGACGGCGGCGCTGGCGATCGAGCGGGCGCGATGCAGGTCGAGCGTCTGATAGGCAAAGCTGGAGAAGGTGGTGAAGCCGCCACAGAAACCGAGGATCAGCTGGCGGCTTTGGTCCGGGTCCGCTGCACCGGTTGCGGGTTGGCCGAGCCAAATACCCAGCAGCAGGGTACCGAGCACATTGACCACAAGGGTTGCGAGCGGCAGGTCATGTGTCACGCGACGCGCGACCCAGTGGCGCAGGACCGCCCCGAGACCGCCGCCGAGTGCAAAGAGCGCATGCAGGGCAAAGGTCGTCATCGCCGCGCCTCGTGGCTGCGCCCCAGCGCTTCGCCCAGGATGGCGGCGGCAAGGCCCGCGGCGATTTCCACCGTCATGGCGACGAGGCCGATGGACCAGCCGCCGGAATTTGTGAGCCGGTCCAGTTCGAGGATGAATGAGGAAAAGGTCGAAAGACCGCCACAGAACCCCACTGCGCCCAGATGAAGCAGATGGGGGTGCAGCCGGTGGCGGATGGCAAAAAGCCAGCCGAGCACGAAACAGGCGGCGGTGTTGATGCCGAATGTGGCGGTGAGGAAGGGTAGTCCTGGCAGTTGGGTACCCAGCACCTCGCGCAGGACAGAGCCGATTGCCCCGCCCGCGAATACCGCCAGATAGCTGCCCGCCTTTTGTCTCATCGGGTCCGCATAGCGGGGTGTGCGCCCGTTTTCAATTCCGCGCCGTTGCCGCAAGGTCGAGAAGCTCACGTGCCTGCTGCCAGGTGGCGACGGGGCGCAGGTATTTCTCGCAAAGTTCAACGCTGCGCCGTACCAGCGCGGCGTTGGAGGGGGCAAGCGTGTGCCGGTCGAGACGGATATTGTCCTCTAGCCCCGTGCGGGTGTGTCCGCCCGCAGCGATGGCCCATTCATTCACCGCCAGTTGATTGGCGCCAATACCGGCGGCGCACCATTCGGCTTGCGGCGCACGCGTCTGCATCATCCGGACGTAGAAATCGAACACTTCGCGATCGGCGGGCATCGCGTTCTTCACCCCCATCACGAATTGCACATAGAGTTTGCCATGGAGCAGCCCGCGTCCGTGCATGTCGATGGCGCGCAGGATATGGCTGAGGTCGAAGGCCTCGATTTCCGGGGTGACCTGATGGGTCCGCATCTCGGAGGCCAGCCATTCGACCAGGTCGGGCGGGTTCTCGTAGACCCGCGTGGGGAAGTTGTTGGACCCGACCGAGAGCGAGGCCATGTCAGGTTTCAGTGGCAACATGCCACCGCGCGCCCGACCGGCCCCTGACCGACCGCCGGTCGAGAGTTGCACGATCATACCCGGGCAATGCGTGTGAAGCCCCTCCAGCAGGCGGGCAAAACGGTCGGGGTCGCTGGTGGGGGTGCCGTCGTCGTTGCGCACATGGCAATGGGCGATGGTGGCGCCGGCCTCGAACGCCTCATGCGTGCTTTCGACCTGTTCGCTGACCGTGATCGGCACGGCGGGGTTGTCGGCCTTGGTGGGAACGGAGCCGGTGATCGCGACGCATATGATGCAGGGCTTGTCCATGGGCGGTCTCCGGTCTCAGATATCGAAAAAGACGGTTTCCTGCGGGCCTTGCAGGTGAATGTCGAAACGGTAGAGCGTTTTGCCCTCGCGTTCGCCTCGGACAGCGACCAGGGTCGCGCGGCGGTTTTCCCATTCGATCAGGTTCAGCACCGGGTCGGCGGCATTGGCCTCGGACTCGTCGCTGAAATAGAGCCGGGTGTTGAGGCCGATATTGATGCCGCGCGCCACAATCCACAGGTTCAGGTGCGGTGCCTGTGTCGCGCCGTTGCGCCCCGGCACCGGGCCGGGTTTGACGGTGTCGAAACCCCACTCGCCGGTCTCGAAATCGGTAATCACCCGGCCCCAGCCGCGAAACCCGTCCTCGACCTCGCCGGCGTGTTCGGGATGGGCATGGATGCCGGCGGCATTGGCCTGCCAGACCTCGATCAGTACATCCTTGACCGGGCTTCCGGTGCCGTCGATCACCCGGCCCTCGACCCGGATACGCTCACCGGCGGCATTGGGTCCGGCGATGTCCCAGCCCAGTTCCTGGTCATAGATGTCAAAACCGGCGGCGCCGGGGGCCAGACCTATATGCACATAGGGGCCTGCGGTCTGGGACGGAGTTTCCTTCAGATAGTCGAGCTTCTGGACCATGATCCTCTCCTCGTTGTCGCGTTTGCGAACCGGAAAACCGGGTTTCGCTTCCAGTGGAAACGCATCAGTTTCCCTCAAGCCGGTTCTCGAACAGGGTCGAGCGGCGCCCGCGCAGCACCACGTCGAAGCGATAGGCCAGACAGTCGAAGGGGATCGCGGCATTCATGTCGAGCGGCGCGATCAGGCGGTCGATGGCGGCGGGGTCGGGGATGGTGTTGACGATCGGGCATTTGTGGATCAGCGGGTCGCCCTCGAAATAGAGTTGGGTGATCAGCCGCTGGGCAAAGGCGGTGCCGAAGATCGACATGTGGATATGGGCGGGTCGCCAGCTGTTGACCCAGTTGCGCCAGGGATAGGCGCCGGGTTTTACTGTGCGAAAGTAGTAATAGCCGTTGTCGTCGGTCAGGGTGCGCCCGCAACCACCGAAATTGGGATCGATGGGGGCCAGATAGGTATCTTTCTTGTGGCGATACCGCCCGCCTGCGTTGGCCTGCCAGATTTCCACCAGCGTGTTCGGCAGGGGTCGAGAATTTTCGTCGAAAATTCTCCCATGCAAGAGGATCCGCTCGCCGATGGCGCTTTGGCCCGTCTGGGCGTAGTTGTGGATCAGGTCATTGTCGTCGGCGCCGATATCGGTGTGGCCGAAAACCGGGCCGGTGATCTCGCTCACCGTGTTCTCGAGGCTGATCAATGCCTGCCGGGGAGAGCGCGCAACCGAGGTCTTGTAGTCGGGGACATGCGCGGGCGGATGCCAGGCGCGGTCACGCTGGTAGAATTCGCCGGGTTTGGTCATCTGGGCTGTCTCCTCTTGGCTGGGCCGTTCGCGCTCCGGTCCGCTCATTCCGCTTCCATCTCGTCATAGGTCTGCCGCGCCAGTTTCAGCGCCTGATTGGCGCGCGGCACGCCGGCATAGATCGCCACATGCTGGAAGGCCTCGAGCACGTCCTGCTTGCTGGCGCCGGTCCGCGTGGTGGCACGGATGTGCATGGGAATTTCGTCGAAATTCCCCAGCGCCGCCAACAGCGCCAGCGTCAGCATCGACCGTTCCCGGTCGCTGATCCCGTCGCTGGCCCAGACCGTGCCCCAGGCGCCTTCGGTGATCAGGGTCTGAAACGGGCTTTCGAACTCGGTCCGGTTCGCCTCGGCCCGGTCGACATAAGCGTCACCCAGCACCTGGCGGCGTACCTTCATTCCGTTGTCATAGCGTTCAGACATTCGTCTTCCTTTCCGCCACGCCCTAGTAGGGCAGACCGACATAGTTCTGTGCAAGCACCGTTTGCGCATCGCGGCTGTCGCGCAGGAATTCCAGCTCGGCCCGCTGGATGCGCTGGTCGAATTCGGTCTGCTCGGGAAAACGGTGCAAAAGCTTGGTCATCCACCAGCTGAACCGCTGGGTTTTCCAGATGCGGGCCAGTGCCTGTTCGGAATAGCGATCGATCCCCTCGGTCTCGCCGGTCTCGAACACCTGTACCAGCGCGTGATACAGGTAATGGATATCGCTCGCCGCCGTGTTCAGCCCCTTGGCGCCGGTTGGCGGCACGATATGGGCCGCATCCCCGCACAGGAACAGCCGCCCCCAGCGCATCGGTTCGCAGACAAAGGACCGGAGCGGTGCGATGGATTTCTCGATCGATGGCCCGGTGACCAACCGGTCCCCCACCGCGCGTGGCAGCCGCCGCCGAAACTCGGTCCAGAAGGCATCATCGCTCCAGTCCGTGACCTTGTCGGACAGCGCACACTGGATGTAGTAGCGGCTGAGCGTGGCGTTTCGCATGGAACAGAGGGCAAAGCCGCGGTCTGAGAGGCTATAGAGCACTTCGTCGCTCACAGGTGGCGTTTCGGACAACAGCCCCAGCCATCCAAACGGATAGACCTGTTCATATTCCTTGCGGATGCCGGCCGGAATGGTTTGTCGACTGATCCCGTGGAACCCGTCGCAGCCCGCAACATAGTCGCAGTCGATCCGGTGTTCGGTGCCGTCACTGCTGTAGGTGACATAGGGCGCGTCGCTGTCGGCATCGTGGATCGTGACACCCTCGGCATTGAACACCGTCTTGCCGCCCACAGCATCGCGGGCGTCATACAGATCATGCGTCAATTCGGTCTGGCCATAGACCACCACGTGTCGCCCGATCAGATCCTCGAAACTGATGCGGATCTGTTCCTCGCCATGGGCCAGGATGGTGCCGTGATGCACGAAACCTTCGCGGTCCATCCGCTCGGCGACACCGGCCTCGCGCATCAGGTTGACGAATCCCGCCTCAAGCACACCGGCCCGGATGCGGCCCAGCACATGCGCGCGTGACTGGCGTTCCAGTACCACCGTGTCGATGCCCTTGCGATGCAACAGCTGCCCCAGCAGCAGGCCCGAGGGGCCACCTCCGACAATCACTATTTGCGTGCGCATCGTGTCTCCTCCCGTTGAGAACAGGATGAATGATTGAATGCGTGATGTAAAATGAGTAAAGAGGCAGTTTAGTTTCCAAAATGGGAAAGTAAATGATCGACCGTCGCATCAAGTTCCGCCACATCCAGTGCTTTGTGGAAATCGCGCGCGAGGGCAGTCTGAAGACGGCGGCGGAGAAACTGTTCCTGACCCAGCCGGCAATGTCCAAAACCCTCAAGGAGTTGGAAGAGATCACCGGCACCACCCTGATGCGCCGCAGCCGGGCGGGGGTGGAACTGACCAAGCCCGGAGAGGTGTTCCTGCATTTCGCACGGATGTCGCTGGCCAGCCTGCAACAGGGGCTCGACGGGATCGAGACCGAGGGGCGCCGTCAGCGGGAAACCTTGTCGGTCGGGGCCTTGCCCAGCGTGGCGGCCTTTCTGATGCCGGGCGCGGTGGGTGAATTCGCCCGGCTGGCGCCGCATGCGCTGTTGCGAATCCAGGACGGGCCGCATGGCTATCTGGTCGAGCGGCTGCGTTTGGGGGCGCTGGATCTGGTGATCGGGCGGATGGGGCCGCCCGAGACAATGCAGGGGCTTTCGTTCACCCAGCTCTATCAGGAACAGGTGGTGTTTGTGGTGCGCCCCGGTCATCCGCTGCTGGCCGCGCCCGATCTGGCGCGGGTGGCCGACTGGCCGGTGATCTATCCGCCGCCCGGCGCCGCGATACGGCCGTTGGTCGAACAGATGCTGATCGCAAACGGGATCGGCGAGTTTCCCAACCGGCTGGAAACCGTCTCTGGTGCCTTTGGCCGGGTTCATACACGCCGCTCGGATGCGGTCTGGATCATCTCGCGCGGGGTGGTTGCCAACGAGATTGCCGAGGGGCGGCTGGTGGAATTGCCGTTCCAGATCGGGCTGACCAGGGGGCCGGTAGGATTGATGACGCGGCCCGACCGGCCGGATAGCCCGGTGGCGCAGCTCTTTGCGCTGGCGTTGCGCAATGTGATCGCAGCCGAGGTAGGGGCCTGACCAAAGTCAAGTAAGCGGCGCGGCGGGACGCATAGGACTCGGGCCAGACGCAATCCCGTGCCCGAGGTGCTTATGCCCCGCCAGACCGACATACCGGACCCGATCCGCAGCGCCCTGCGCCGCGTCGGTGGTGTCTTGGGCATCGTGCTGATGGTGCTGCAACTGCTGGCGCCGCAGCTGGCCCAGGCTGATGAAGGCGCATGGATCGAGATCTGCTCGGAAGAGGGCGCGGTCTGGATCCAGATGCCGGTCGAGGGCACGGATGATCCCTGCCCCGATTGCGACGATTGCCTGATGTGTTCGACAGCGGTTGATTTCATGACGCCCGCCTATGGCGGGGTCGTCGAACCGGTCCTCCTCGACGCCCGGCAACCGACCCGAACCGACGTGTCGGCTCGGGCGGTGCGGAACCGGCTCTGGCCCGAGACCCGTGGCCCCCCAATCCAAGACAAGAGAGGTGCGATGTGCTGATCACACGCGTCATCCGGGTTCTGTTGACCCTTCTGTTTCTGGCCCCCATCCCGGCGCTGGCCAGCGACCTGCCCCGGTTTCTGGCCGCGCTTGCACCCGCCGATCTGGCCCCCGGCGCCGACGCCTTTGGCCCGCTGCGCGAGGATGTGCCGGTGGCGCCGGTGCTCAAGGGTGGCGAGACCGTTGCCTGGGCCTTTCTCACCTCGGATTTCGTGGGCACCACCGGCTATTCCGGCAAGCCGATCCATGTGATCGCCGCCATCGACGCCGACGCGGTGCTGACCGGCGTCAAGCTGGTGGAACATTCCGAACCGATCGTGCTGATCGGCATCCCCAATTCCAGGATGGTCGCCCTGACCGAGGGCTATCAGGGTCTTGACCTGAAACGCGAGGCCGAGACCGGCGGCGAGGGGCATGACCTCGACATCATCTCAGGCGCCACGGTCACCATCATGGTGATCGACGACAGTCTGGTGCGCGCAGGGCTCAAGGTGGCGCGCGCGCTGGGACTGGGCGGCCTGTCGCCCGCCACCCCCGAAGGCCCGCGTCGCGAGATCGACATGGGTCAGACCGGGACCAGTGACTGGTTCACCCTGTCGGGCGACGGCTCGGTCCGGCGGATGACCCTGGATATCGGTCAGGTCAACGCGGCCTTTGAGGCCACCGGCGACGCCCGCGCCATCAAGCGCCCCGAACCGGGCGCGCCCGAGGATACGTTCATCGACATGCACCTGGCCTTGGTCTCGGTGCCCGAGATCGGCCGCACCCTGCTGGGTGAGGCGGAGTATGCCAACCTGCAAAACTGGCTGGAGCCGGGTGAGCAGGCCATTCTGGTACTCGGGCGCGGCGCCTACAGCTTCAAGGGATCGGGCTATGTGCGTGGGGGCATCTTCGACCGGATCCAGCTGATCCAGGGCGACAGCGCGGTGCGCTTCTTCGACCGTCAGCAACGTCGTCTGGGCACGGTCGCGGCGACGGATGCCCCTGCGTTCTCGGAACTTGACCTCTTCAAGATCCCCGCCGATGCCGAATTTGACCCGGCCGCCCCCTTCCGCCTGCAACTTCTGGTGCAGCGCGCCGTGGGCGCGGTGGAGAAAAGTTTCCTCACCTTCGATCTGGGCTACCGCCTGCCGGAACGCTTCCTGCTGCCTGCCGCCGCCCCTGTGGTGGTCGAGGATGCGAGCGACGAGGCCGCCGCCAAGGCCGCGCTGTGGCAACGGATCTGGAAGGACCGCACTGTCGAGATCGGCATCCTGAGCGCGATGCTGCTGCTGCTGACGGCGACCTTCTTCTTCCAGTTCCAGGCCACGATGAACGCGCGCGTCTTCTACTGGTTCCGCATCGCTTATCTGACTGCGACGCTGTTCTTCATCGGCTGGTACGCCAACGCGCAGCTGAGCGTCGTCAACCTGATGGCGCTGGCGGGAAGCTTGCGTTCGGGCTTCAGCTGGGACGCGTTTCTGCTCGACCCGCTGGTGTTCATCCAGTGGTTCGCCGTGGCCGCCGCGCTGATCTTTTGGGGGCGGGGGGCCTATTGCGGCTGGCTCTGCCCGTTTGGCGCGCTGCAAGAGCTGACCAACAAGATCGCCCGCGCCCTGCGCCTGCCGCAATGGACCCTGCCCTGGGGCTTGAACGAGCGGCTATGGCCAGTGAAATACATGATCTTCCTGGGTCTTTTTGGTCTCAGCTTTGTCTCGATCCCGCTGGCCGAAACCTATGCCGAGGTCGAACCGTTCAAGACCGCGATCATCCTCAAGTTCATGCGCGACTGGCCGTTTGTGGTGTTTGCGTTGCTGCTCTTGCTGATCGGCCTTTTCATCGAACGGTTCTATTGCCGCTATCTGTGCCCGCTGGGCGCGGCGCTGGCGATCCCCGCCCGCATCCGCATGTTCGACTGGCTGCGCCGCTATAAGGATTGCGGCAACCCCTGCCAGACCTGCGCCAACGAATGCCCGGTTCAGGCGATCCACCCCACGGGCGAGATCAACCCGAACGAATGCATCACCTGCCTGCATTGCCAGGTGCTCTATCAGTCCGAGGCCAAATGCCCCGTCGTCATCCGCCAGATCAAGCGGCGGGCGCGCACAGGGACGGTCGATCCGAAACTGACCCTCGGACACCCACCGGCGAACCATCCAAACGCCAAACCGCAAGAAGCTTCCTGAAAGGAGGAACGATCATGTCGGACCACGATAACAACCTGAGCGTCACCCGCCGCGGCCTGTTAGGCGCGACCGCGACCGGCGCCGTTCTGGCCAGCACCGGGCTGGGGGCCACCCTGATGACCGCGCGGGAGGCATCCGCCGCCGCCAAGGCCAATCTCGAACCAGGCGAGCTGGACGAATATTACGGCTTCTGGTCCTCGGGCCAGACCGGCGAGCTGCGCATCCTGGGCATCCCCTCAATGCGCGAACTGATGCGGGTGCCGGTGTTCAACCGCTGCTCGGCCACCGGCTGGGGTCAGACCAACGAGTCGCTCAAGGTGCTGACCGAGGGCCTGCTGCCCGAGACCAAGCAGTACCTCGCCGCCAACGGCAAGGTCACCTATGACAACGGCGACCTGCACCACCCGCATATGTCGTTCACTGATGGCACTTATGACGGGCGCTACCTGTTCATGAACGACAAGGCCAACACCCGCGTGGCGCGCGTGCGCTGCGATGTGATGAAATGCGACAAGATCATCGAGATCCCCAACGCGCATGACATCCACGGCCTGCGTCCGCAGAAATACCCGCGCACCGGCTATGTCTTTGCCAATGGCGAGCATGAGGCGCCGCTGGTCAATGACGGCCAGATCCTCGACGATCCCTCGCAATATGTGAACATCTTCACCGCGATTGACGGCGACAGCATGGAAATCGCCTGGCAGGTGATCGTGTCGGGCAACCTCGACAACACCGATTGCGACTATCAGGGCAAATACGCCTTCTCGACCTCGTACAACTCGGAAATGGGCATGAACCTTGCCGAGATGACCGAGAACGAGCAGGACCATGTGGTCGTGTTCAACCTCAAGGAAATCGAGGCCGGCATCGCCGCGGGCGACTATCAGGAGCTGAACGGCGTCAAGGTCGTCGACGGGCGCAAGGGCGCGGGCAAGAACTATACCCGCTATATCCCGATCCCCAACAGCCCGCATGGCTGTAACGCCGCCCCCGACAAGCGCCACATCATGATCAACGGCAAGCTGTCGCCCACCGTCTCGGTGATCGACGTCGAAAAGGTCGATGCGCTGTTCTCGGACAATGCCGATCCGCGTTCGGCCATCGTGGCCGAACCGCAGCTGGGTCTTGGGCCGCTCCACACCGCGTTCGACAACAAGGGCAACGCCTATACCACCCTGTTCCTGGACAGCCAGGTGGTGAAGTGGAACATCGCAAAGGCGATCGAGGCTTATGCCGGTGCCGATGTCGACCCGATCCTCGACAAGGTCGATGTGCAGTATCAGCCGGGCCACAACTCGACCTCGATGGGCGAAACCGCCGAGGCCGATGGCAAGTGGCTGGTGTCGATGAACAAGTTCTCGAAGGACCGGTTCCTGAATGTCGGCCCCTTGAAGCCCGAGAACGAGCAGCTGATCGACATCTCGGGCGACAAGATGAAGGTGGTGCATGACGGCCCGACCTTTGCCGAGCCGCATGACAGCATCATCGTGCACCGGTCCAAGGTGAACCCGGTCAATGTCTGGGATCGCAACGACCCGATGTGGGAAGACGCCCGCCAGCAGGCCGCCGCCGATGGCGTTGACCTGGAGGAAGGCGCCGAGGAACCGATCCGCGACGGCAACAAGGTGCGGGTCTACATGACGTCCGTGGCGCCGACCTTCAGCCTTGAGAAGTTCACGGTGAAACAGGGCGACGAGGTGACGATCTATGTCACCAACCTCGACGATGTGGATGACGTGACCCACGGGCTGTGCATGGCCAACTTTGGCATCGCGATGGAAGTGGCGCCGCAGGCCACCGCTTCGGTCACCTTCATCGCCGACCGTCCGGGTGTGCACTGGTTCTATTGCCAGTGGTTCTGCCACGCGCTGCACATGGAAATGCGTGGCCGGATGTTTGTCGAACCGCGGGGGGCATAACTCATGCGCTGGCCCCTGCTGATTGCGACCCTTTTTGCCACCCCCCTTTGGGCGGCGGATTGGGACGTGCCCAACCGGGCGGGGGCCATCGCCCGGACACTGGCCCAGGCGGCGGATGGTGACACCCTCCGCCTGGCGCCCGGCATTTATGCCGAAACCCTGGTCCTGTCCCGGCCCGTTACCCTTGACGGGATGGGGCAGGCCACCATTGACGGACAAGGCACCGGCAGCGTGATCACCGTGACAGGCCCCGGCGTGACCCTGCGCGGGCTCACCGTGATCGGCTCGGGTTCGAACCATGACGGGATCGACAGCGGTATCCAGCTGACCAAGACCGCCCGCGCGCCGGTGGTGGAAAACAACGTGCTGATCGGCAATCTCTACGGCGTCGATATCCACGGCGCTAAGGATGCGCTGGTCAAGGGCAACCGGATCGAGGGCCGCCAGGACCGCCATATGAACGCGCGCGGCAACGGTGTCTATGTCTGGAACGCCCCCGGCGCTGTGGTCGAGGGTAACGATATCCGATACGGGCGCGACGGCATCTTCGTGAACTCCTCGCGCCGCAATATCTTTCGCGACAACCTGTTCCGCGATCTGCGTTTTGCCGTGCATTACATGTATGCCGACAATTCCGAGGTCTCGGGCAATGTCTCGATCGGCAACGATCTGGGTTATGCGGTGATGTTCACCAGCCGGGTCAAGGTGGTCGGCAATGTCTCGATCGGCGACCGCGAACATGGGGTCATGCTGAATTATGCCAATGACAGCGTGATCTCGGGCAATGTGGTGAAGGGGGCAAAGGAAAAATGCACCTTCCTTTACAATGCCAACAAGAATGAATTCACCGACAACTGGTTCGAAGGCTGCGGCATCGGCATCCATTTCACCGCCGGGTCAGAGCGGAACCGGATCGTCGGCAACGCCTTTGTCGGCAACCGGACACAGGTCAAGTATGTCTCGACCAAATGGGTCGAGTGGTCCGAAGACGGGCGCGGCAACTATTGGTCCGACTTTGCCGCCTACGACGTCAATGGCGACGGCATTGCCGACGCCCCCTATCGCCCCAACGACAGCATGGACCATGTGCTGTGGACACAACCCGCAGCCAAGTTGCTGCTTGGCTCCCCCGCCGTGCAGCTGGTGCGCTGGTCGCAATCGGCCTTTCCGGCGCTTTTGCCGGGTGGGGTGATCGACAGCAACCCGCTGATGCATGCCCCCGAACCCTTAGCCCTGAAGAAGGTGCCCCATGACGGATAAGGCCCTGATCATCCATCAGGCGGTCAAGGATCGCGGCAGCGCCCGTGTTCTGGACCATATCGACCTGACCCTGGCCCCAGGTGAGCGCGTGGCGCTGCTTGGCCATAACGGCGCCGGGAAATCGACCCTGATCAAATCCATCCTCGGCCTGACCCGGATCGACAGCGGCAGCATTCGCATCGGTGATGCCGCGCCTGGCAGCGCGCAGGCGCGGCGCGACATTGCCTATCTGCCCGAAGCGGTCTCGTTCCATCCGGCCCTGACCGGGCGCGAGCAACTGACGCTCTTTGCGCGACTGTCAGGCGAGCGGCCTGATGTGCCCGGTCTGTTGGAGCGGGTCGGGTTGGCCGATGCGATGGACCGCCGCATCGGCACCTATTCCAAGGGGATGCGGCAGCGGCTGGGACTGGCCCAGGTGCTGCTGGGCAAGCCCCGCGTGGCGCTGCTGGACGAGCCGACGAGCGGTTTGGACCCGATCTCGCGGCAGGATCTCTATGCCATCATCGACGAATTGGCGGGGCAGGGGGCGGCGGTGCTGATCGCCAGCCACGCCCTGACCGAGGTCGAGGCCCGCACCGACCGCATCGCCATCCTGCGCAAGGGGGTCAAGGTGGCCGATGACACGCTGGCCAACCTGTCGGCACTGGCGGGTCTGCCGATCCGCTTGCGGGTCAGGGCGCGCGAAAACGCCGATGCGCTGGCCGCCCGGCTGGGTGGCAGCCGGGTCAACGGTGCCTCGGTCGAGCTGCTGTGCGACCCCGCCGACAAGATGACCGCGCTGCGCAGCATCGCCGCCATGGGCGAGGCGGTTGTCGATGTCGACATGACCCCGCCCCGGCTGGAGGACCTCTATCGCCATTATGCAAAGGAGACGCTGCAATGACCCGTTTTCTTGCCGTTGCCCAAACCGAAATGCTGATCCTACGCCGCAACCGCTGGCTGTTGGTCGCGACCCTGATCATGGTCCTGTTCGCGCTGGCGCTGACATTCGCGGGCAGCGCGCCCACCGGTACGCTGGGGGTCGACATGTTGACGGTCTCGGTCGCCTCGATGACCACGCTCAGCGTCTATCTGGCGCCGCTCTTGGCGCTGATGATCTCGTTCGACGCGGTGGCGGGCGACATGGACCGGGGCAGCCTGCCTTTGCTGCTGTCCTATCCGGCGGGGCGGGGCGAAATCCTGCTGGGCAAGTTCGCCGCCCATCTAGCCGCGCTGGCCTTTGCCATGACCGTCGGATTTGGCACCGCCGGAGCGGTGGCGGCCTGGCTCGGTGGTGCGGGCCCTGAAAGCCTGATGGCGCTCTTGCGCCTCATTCTCACCTCGATCCTGCTGGGCGCTTCCTTTCTGGCGCTGGGATACCTGCTGTCCGCGACCGCCCGAGGCTCGGCCGCGGCGGCGGGTCTGTCGGCCGGGCTCTGGCTGGTTTTTGTCGTCCTCTACGATCTTGGCCTGTTGGGGGCCGTGGTCATGGACAAGGGCGGCACCTTCACCCAATCTGTCTTCCCCTGGGTGATGGTGGCCAACCCGGCCGACGCCTTTCGGCTGTGGAACATCGCCGCGACCGAGGGGGTCGCCATGGCGTCGGGCATGACCGGCGCCGCGCAGGCGCTGCCGGTCTGGGCCGCGCCTGCCTCGCTGCTCATCTGGCCGGTGCTGGGGCTGCTGCTGGCCCGCGCCGCGTTCCGGAGGGTCGAACCATGAGAACCCTTGCCCTGATCGCGCTGATCGCGCTGGCCGCCTGCAAGGAGGAAGAGGCCGCCGCGCCGCCCGCACCGGTCGATCTGACCGAACGCGCGCTTAGCTATTTCTGTCAGATGAACGTCGCCGAACATGGCGGGCCCAAGGGGCAAATCCACCTCAAGGGGCATCCGGCGCCGCTGTTCTTTGCCCAGGTGCGCGACATGGTGGCCTATCTCAAAAGCCCCGAGCGCGAGGCCGAGATCACCGCCATTTATGTCAGCGACATGGGCGCCGCGCTCAGCTGGGCCGAACCGGGGCCGGGCAATTGGATCGCCGCCGACAGCGCGTTGTTCGTCACCGGCGCCGATGTGGCGGGCGGTATGGGCGCGCCTGAACTTGTGCCCTTTGCCACGCCCGCGGCCGCCGCGCGGTTCATCGCGCGTCATGGCGGTCAGGCGCTGCCCCTCAACGACATTCCCGATGCCGCGGTCCTGGGTCCGGTCGACCTGGCCCAGCCGCTGGCGACACCGGTGCTGTAACCCCGCACCCGCAACCCCGAGAGAAGGAGAAATCCATGTTCAAAAACCGACTGATCCTGACCGTTCTGGCCGCCGGGCTGGCTTTGCCCGCCCTGGCCGATGGCGATGCCGACAAGGGCAAGAAGGTGTTCAACAAGTGCAAGGCCTGCCATGCGGTCGGCGAGGGCGCGGCCAACAAGGTCGGGCCGCAGCTGAACGGCATCATCGGCGCCGCTGCCGGTCAGGTCGAAGGGTTCAAGTATTCCGACGCCCTTACCGAGGCCGCCGCAGGTGGGCTGGTCTGGGACGATGAAAGCCTGGCCGCCTTTCTGGCCAAGCCCAAGGATTTCATGAAAGGCACCAAGATGTCCTTTGCCGGGCTGAAGAAGGAGGATGAGATCGAGAACGTCATCGCCTATTTGCAAGGCTTCTGACCTTGCCGGGTGGGCCGTCTTGCGGCCCGCCCTAACCTTCGAGCGAGACCCAGAGCACGCGCGCGTCCTCGTCACTGGTCGAGACGCAGCCATGTCCCATGCCGCTGTCGTAATAGACGCTGTCGCCCGCCTTCATCGGCAGGGGCCGGTAATGTTCGGTATAAAGGGTCAGCTCGCCGCTCAGCACGAACATGAACTCCTCCCCCCGGTGGCGCACCCAGGTGTCGAACTCGCTGACATCGCGGGCCTTGATCGTGCTGATATAAGGCAACATTCGTTTGCTGGTCAGTTCGGTGCACAGCAGTTCGTGATCATAGGTGCGGGTGACCTGATGTTCGCCCTGATCCTTGCGGGTGAAATCGCGGCGGCCCGAGATGTCGCTCTTGCCCGATTGCACGAACAGTTGTGGCGTCTCCAGATCCAGCGCCTGCATCAGGCGGCGGATGATGTCGAAACTGGGCCGGGTCTGGTTGTTCTCGATCTTGGACAGGGTCGAGCGGCCGATCGCGGCCGACCGCGCCGCTTCCTCCAGCGTCAGGCCCTTGTCCTTGCGGGCATCGCGAATCATCTTGCCCAGCGTTTCGCCATCGGGCGCTTCCAGCATGTCGGGGCTCATCCCCTCGTCTTCGGCCTGTACCGGTTCCATCGCAACTGTCCTTGTTTTCCCGATCTCCCTGCAAGGCAGCCTAACCCATTCAAATTTTCTCATGCAAATCTTTTGTTGCTAATAGGGGAAAAGTTTCCTATAGGAGACTTACCTTGTGTGCGACGGGATACAAATGTCGCGCCAGCAGGGCATTCAGGGGGGTTCTCGTGAGCGAGCGCGTTTCGTCACTGATCTGCAAGAGGGAGCGTCGGCCAGACCGCGCCCCAGCCGTGGGCCACGGGTTCACCTCCAAAAAACTGCCGTTCCGGTCCGGTCGCGCCGCTGGCCCCTCTCTCCTTTTCCCGGCCTGGGTCGATCCGGGCCGGAACGGTCCCTTCTCCGCCGCATCCTGTCTTTCAGCCCAAGGGATCCCCCAGTCATGACCGATACGCCCAAACGCACCCCGCTTTACGATCTGCATGTCGAGCTTGGCGGCAAGATGGTGGATTTCGCTGGATGGGAAATGCCGGTGCAATACCCCATGGGGATCATGGGCGAGCACAAGCAGTGCCGCGAAAAGGCGGCTCTGTTCGATGTCAGCCACATGGGGCAGGTGATCCTGCGCGGAGAGGATATTGGCGCCAAGTTGGAAAAGCTCTGCCCGCAGGTGTTTTCCACCCTGCCCGAAGGCAAGGCGCGCTATGGCTTCTTCACCAACGCCCAGGGCGGCATCATGGATGACCTGATCGTGTCCAATGCGGGCGAGTATTTCTTTGTGGTGGTGAACGCGGCGCTGCGCCATCAGGACATTCCGCATATGGCGGCGCATCTGGACGGGGTCGAGGTGACCGAGGTCTTCGACCGCGCGTTGGTTGCGGTGCAGGGCCCCAGTGCCGAGGATGTGGTGGGCCGTCTCTGCCCCGCAGCGCGCGATCTGAAGTTCATGGAGACGATGCTGGGCCAGATCGACGGCGTCGAGTGCCGCATCTCGCGGCTGGGCTATACCGGCGAGGACGGTTACGAAATCTCGATCCCCGAAGGCGAGGCGATCCGCATCTCGCGCCTGTTCCTGGCGCATGGGGATTGCGAACCGGCCGGTCTGGGTGCGCGCGACAGCCTGCGGCTGGAGGCGGGGCTTTGCCTTTACGGCAATGATATCGACAACGAGACCTCGCCCATCGAGGCGAGCCTGCTCTGGGCCATCCAGAAACGCCGCCGCGAAGAAGGCGGATTTCCTGGCGCCGAACGCATCCTGAAGGAAATCGCCGAAGGCGCCCCACGCAAGCTGGTCGGCATCAAGCCCGAAGGCCGGGCGCCTGCCCGCCAGCATGTGGAGATCCAGAGCCTTGACGGCGAGACCATCGGCGAGATCACCTCGGGCGGGTTTGGCCCCACCGTTGGCGCGCCGGTGGCGATGGGCTATGTCGCCAGCGCTCATGCGGCACCGGGCGACAAGGTCAACCTGATCATCCGGGGCAAGGCCCAGCCCGCCGAAATCGTCTCGCTGCCCTTTGTTGCACAAAACTACAAACGCTAACACACCCCTGCCACGCGGCAGGGGCGCAAAGCCTTGTAAAGGCTTTGTTCACAAGGTTTTTTCAAAACCTTGTCCGCGCCCGAGGTAACTGAAACACACCATCTGAAGGATCGACCAAATGACCATCTATTACTCCGAAGATCACGAATGGCTCAGCGTCGAGGGCGAGATCGCCACGCTGGGCATCACCAAACACGCCGCCGACCAGTTGGGCGAGGTGGTGTTCATCGAGCAGAAAGAGGCCGGTGACGACTTTGCCCAGGGTGACGAGATCGGCGTCATTGAGTCGGTCAAGGCCGCCTCGGAAATCTACGCCCCGGTCGATGGCGAGGTGGTCGAGGTGAACGAGGACCTGGCCGACAATCCCGGTGCCCTGAACGACAGCCCCGAAGGCGACGCCTGGATCTACAAGATCAAGCTCAGCGATCCGTCGCAGCTTGACGGTCTGATGGATCTCGCCGCCTATAACGACATGATCGGCTAAGCCGCCGGCCGCCGGCCCTGCCGGCGGCGCCAACCGCCTGACGAGGACCCAGAGCCATGGCCTTCAAACTCACCGATTACGAAGCCTACGATTTCGCCAACCGCCGCCATATCGGACCCAGCCCGCGCGAGATGGCCGATATGTTGCAGGTGATCGGCTTCAAGACGCTCGACCAGCTGATCGACGCCACCGTGCCGCCGTCGATCCGGCAGAAAGAGGCGCTGGACTGGGGTCCGGCCATGACCGAGCGCGACGCGCTCTATCACATGAAACAGGTGGCCTCGAAGAACAAGGTTCTGACCTCGCTGATCGGCCAGGGCTATTACGGCACCACCACCCCGGCGCCGATCCTGCGCAACATCCTGGAAAACCCGGCCTGGTACACCGCCTATACCCCCTATCAGCCGGAAATCAGCCAGGGTCGGCTTGAGGCGCTGCTGAACTTCCAGACCATGGTCAGCGACCTGACCGGGCTGGACGTGGCCAACGCCTCGCTGCTGGACGAGGCCACCGCGGCGGCCGAGGCCATGGCCATGGCGAAACGCTCCAGCCGGTCCAAGGCCAACAATGCGGCCTTCTTCGTCGACAAGAACTGCCACCCGCAGACCGTCGCGGTGATCCGCACCCGGGCCGAGCCGCTGGGCGTGGATGTGCAGGTGGGCGACCCGTCCGAGCTGGAGGCCGGCGCGGTGTTTGGCGCCATCTTCCAGTATCCGGGCACCTATGGCCATGTGCGCGACTACACCGCCGAGATCGCGGCGCTGCACGAACATAACGCCATCGCCATCGTTGCCGCCGACATCCTGTCGCTGGCGCTGCTGAAATCGCCCGGCGAGATGGGTGCCGATATCGCAATCGGTTCGACCCAGCGCTTTGGCGTGCCGATGGGCTATGGCGGCCCGCACGCGGCCTATATGGCCACCACGGACAAGCTCAAGCGGGCGATGCCGGGCCGGATCATCGGCGTCAGCATCGACGCGCGCGGCAACAAGGCCTATCGCCTGGCGCTGCAGACCCGCGAACAGCATATCCGCCGCGAAAAGGCCAACTCGAACGTTTGCACCGCCCAGGCGCTGCTGGCGGTGATGGCCTCGATGTACGCGGTCTATCACGGACCCGACGGGATCAAGGCGATCGCGCAATCGGTACATCGCAAGACCTCGCGCCTGGCTGCCGGGCTGGAAGAGCACGGGTTCAAGGTTGAACCCGACGTGTTCTTCGACACCATCACCGTCGATGTCGGCCCGCTGCAAAAGACGGTGATCGAGGCCGCCGTGGCGCGTGGCGTCAACCTGCGCAAGGTGGGCAGCGACCGGATCGGCATCTCGCTCGACGAACAGACCCGCTCCGAGACCATCGAGGCGGTCTGGGGCGCCTTTGGCATCGACAAGAAGGATGACAGCGTCAAGAACCGCGCCTATCGCCTGCCCGACTACGCGCTGCGCGATACGCCCTATCTGACGCATCCCATCTTCCACAAGAACCGGGCCGAGGCCGAGATGACCCGCTATATGCGGCGTCTGGCCGATCGCGACCTGGCGCTGGACCGGGCGATGATCCCGCTGGGCAGTTGCACGATGAAGCTGAACGCGACCATCGAGATGATCCCGGTGACCTGGCCGGAATTTGCCAATCTGCATCCCTTCGTGCCCGAGGATCAGGCGCAGGGCTATCTCGAGATGATCGACGACCTGTCCGAGAAACTGTGCCAGATCACCGGCTATGACGCGATCTCGATGCAGCCCAATTCGGGCGCGCAGGGGGAATATGCAGGCCTGATGACCATCCGCAACTATCACGCGGCTCAGGGGCAGGGGCACCGCAACATCTGCCTGATCCCCACTTCGGCGCATGGCACCAACCCGGCCACCGCGCAGATGGTGGGCTATCAGGTGGTGCCGGTCCGCTCGGACGATCACGGCAATATCGACCTGGCCGATTTCCGCGCCAAGGCCGAGCAGCACAGCACCAATCTGGCGGCCTGCATGATCACCTATCCCTCGACCCATGGCGTGTTCGAGGAGTCGGTGCGCGAGGTCTGCGACATCACCCATGAACATGGCGGCCAGGTTTATATCGACGGGGCCAACATGAACGCGATGGTGGGGCTGGCGCAGCCGGGTGAGATCGGCGGCGATGTGAGTCACCTGAACCTGCACAAGACCTTTTGCATTCCGCATGGCGGCGGCGGCCCCGGCATGGGTCCGATCGGGGTCAAGGCGCATCTGGCCGAGCATCTGCCGGGTCACCCGGAATACGGCACTGCCGTGGGTCCGGTTTCGGCGGCGCCCTTCGGCTCGCCCTCGATCCTGCCGGTCAGCTGGGCCTATGTGCTGTTGATGGGCGGCGCGGGCCTTACCCAGGCCACCAAGGTGGCGATCCTGAACGCCAACTATATCGCCGCGCGGCTCAAGGACGCTTACCCGATCCTCTATACCTCGGCGACGGGGCGGGTGGCGCATGAATGCATCCTCGACACAAGGCCGTTGAACGACGAGGCGGGCGTGACGGTGGACGACGTGGCCAAGCGCCTGATCGACAGCGGGTTCCACGCGCCGACGATGAGCTGGCCGGTGGCGGGGACGCTGATGGTCGAACCCACGGAATCCGAACCCAAGGACGAGCTGGACCGGTTCTGTGACGCGATGCTGTCGATCCGGGCCGAAGCGCAGGAGATCATCGACGGCAAGATCGACGCCGAGAACAACCCGCTGAAACACGCGCCTCATACGGTGCGTGATCTGGTGGGCGACTGGGATCGGCCCTATAGCCGCGAACAGGCCTGTTTCCCTCCGGGTAACCTGGGCGTCGACAAATACTGGCCGGTGGTGAACCGGGTCGACAATGCCTATGGCGACCGCCACCTTGTCTGCACCTGCCCGCCGATGGATGCCTATGAAGAGGCTGCCGAATAGGGGATCGACCGGGGCGGGCAGGGGCGCTCGCTCTGCACCATAGGTTCTGCACAAGGGTCGCACAAAATGTGCGGCCCTTTTGCGTGTCATGTCCTGGGTGTCAGCGTCTCGCGGTAGAGCGCGGTGATCCAGGCAGAGAACAGACGCACCTCTTCTCGCCGGGCAGCGGTGTCGCGGGTCACAAGGTAATGTGCCCGCCGTTTGGGCAGGCGCAGGTCGAGCGGTACAACCAGATCACCCTGATCAAGATAGGGTCGGGCAAAGCTCTCCAGCACCATCGTGACTCCCTGGCCTGCGGCAACGATCTGCAGTGCGTTCAGCGAGTTATCGACCCGCATCCAGTCTGCAGTGGCGCCGATCCCCAGCCCGTGCAGGTCCGACCATTTGCCCCAATCGGTTTCCGACCCGACGATTTGCACCACCCGCGACCCGGCAAGTGCTTGTGCGTCCAGCGCGTCGCCAAGGCTTGCCGCGAAATCCGGGTGACAGACGGGGATCGCGGATTCGTGGCCCAGATGCTGAATCAGGCTCTCGTCCCAGTTGCCAAGTCCCCAGCGGATATCCATGTCCAGTGCGGCGGTGTCGAACCGGTCCGCCCATACCGAGGTCGAAAACTGCACTAATATGTCGGGATGCTCGTCCTGAAACCGGTGCAACTGCGGCGCGATGACCAGCGCGGCGCAAGAGATCGCCGCGCGGACCTGTACGACCCGTTTACCTTGCACCCCGAATAACCCACCCGTCGCCGCCGCCATTTCGTCAAAGCTTTTGCGAATTGTCTGCGCATAGGCCTGGCCGATGTCTGTCAGTGTCACGCCTCGGGGGAGGCGTTGGAACAACTCGGCCTTAAGATGCCGTTCCAGCAGACGGATCTGTTGGCTGACACCAGCGGGGGTCAGACCCAGTTCGTCGGCGGCGGCCGAAAAGCTCTGATGCCGCGATGAAGCCTCGAAGGCCCGGAGCCATGTGACATGTGGCAGGGCGGGGGGATGCGAACGCATGACAGCTTCAACTCAGTTGTTCCAAACGTCACGAGGTTAAGTCAGGGTTTGACCAAATACGAGGGGGTCATCACTGCATAATACAAAACAAAACGGGGCGGCAGGGGCCGCCCCGTTTTGCTCTTTTGTGTCCAGATCAGGTCAGGTCGAACCGGTCCGCATTCATCACCTTGACCCAGGTGGCGACGAAATCGGCCACAAAGCTGGCCTCGGCATCGTCCTGGGCATAGCGTTCGGCCAGCGCGCGGAGCTGCGAGTTGGAGCCGAACACCAGATCAACCCGTGTCGCGGTCCAGCGCGGCGCCCCGCTGGTGCGGTCGCGGCCTTCGTAGACGCCCTTGCCCGACGGTTTCCACTCGGTCCCCATGTCCAGCAGGTTGGTCAGGAAATCGGTGCTCAGCACGCCGGGACGGTCGGTCAGGACCCCATGGGACGAACCGCCATGATTGGCGCCCAGAACCCGCAGACCTGCGACCAGAACCGTCATTTCCGGCGCGGTCAGACCCAGAAGCTGGGCACGATCGACCAGCATCTCCTCGGGCGAGGTGGAAAGCTCGCGCGCCTGATAGTTGCGGAACCCGTCCATCACCGGTTCCATCACCTCAAAGCTCTCGGCGTCGGTCTGCTCGGCGCTGGCATCGCCCCGGCCCGAGGTGAAGGGCACCTCGATCTGGTGACCGGCGGCCTTTGCCGCCTGCTCGATACCGGCGCAGCCCGCCAGCACGATCAGGTCGGCCATCGACACCGATTTACCGCCGCTGTTGAACCCGGCCTGGATCCCTTCGAGCACGCCCAGCACGCGGGCCAGTTTCGCGGGCTCGTTGACGTCCCAGTCCTTTTGCGGGGCCAGGCGGATACGGGCGCCATTGGCACCGCCGCGCATGTCAGAACCGCGATAGGTCGAAGCCGAGGCCCAGGCGGTCGACACCATGTCGGACACGCTCAGGCCCGAGGCCAGGATCTGTGCCTTGAGCGCAGCGGCATCCGCCGCGTCGATCTGGGCACCGGCGGGAACCGGGTCCTGCCAGATCAGTTCCTCGGCGGGCACTTCCTTGCCCAGATACCGGGCGCGCGGACCCATGTCGCGATGGGTCAACTTGAACCAGGCACGGGCAAAGGCATCGGCAAACTCGTCGGGGTTGGCATGGAACCGGCGCGAGATCTTTTCATATTCCGGGTCCATCCGCAGCGACATGTCGGCGGTGGTCATCATCGGCGCGTGGCGTTTGTCCGGGTCAAAGGCATCGACAACCATATGCTCGGGCTTCACGTCCTTGGCACGCCACTGGTTTGCACCTGCCGGGCTTTTGACCAGTTCCCACTCATAGCCGAACAGCACGTCGAAATAGCCCATGTCCCACTTCGTGGGGTTGGGTTTCCAGGCGCCTTCGATGCCGCTGGTGATCGCGTCACCGGCCTTGCCGGAGCCATAGGTGCTGAGCCAGCCCAGGCCCATCGCCTCGACCGGGGCCGCCTCGGGTTCGGCGCCCACATGGGCGGCGTCGCCCGCGCCATGCGCCTTGCCGAAGGTGTGGCCGCCCGCAACCAGTGCCACGGTTTCTTCGTCATTCATCGCCATGCGGGCAAAGGTTTCACGCACGTCGCGTCCCGAAGCGATGGGGTCGGGGTTGCCATCCGGGCCCTCGGGGTTCACGTAGATCAGGCCCATCTGCACGGCGGCCAGCGGGTTTTCCAGATCGCGATCGCCCGAATAGCGGCTGTTGGGCTTGTCCGAGGTGGCAAGCCATTCGCCTTCGGACCCCCAATAGATGTCCTCTTCGGGTTCCCAGATGTCGGGGCGGCCGCCGGCAAAACCGAAGGTCTTGAAGCCCATCGACTCCAGCGCCACGTTGCCAGCGAGGATCATCAGATCGGCCCACGAGATCTTGTCGCCGTATTTCTTCTTGATCGGCCAGAGAAGGCGGCGGGCCTTGTCGAGGTTACCGTTATCGGGCCAGCTGTTGAGCGGGGCAAAGCGCTGGTTGCCGGTGCCGCCACCGCCGCGCCCGTCGGCCAGGCGATAGGTGCCCGCGCTGTGCCAGGCCATGCGGATGAAGAGGGGGCCGTAATGGCCATAGTCGGCGGGCCACCAGTCCTGGCTGTCTGTCATCAGCGCGGTCAGATCGGCTTTGAGAGCGTCGAGATCGAGCGACTTGAACGCTTCGGCATAGCTGAAATGCGCGCCCATCGGATCCGATTTGGACGAATGCTGGTGCAGCAGCTTCAGATTGATCTGGTTGGGCCACCAATGATGGTTGCGCATGCCGCTGCCTGCGGCATGTCCGTGCATCACCGGGCACTGGCCTGCGCTGGGGGCGTCGTTTCCGTCCATGTCTGTCTCCGATCGTGAGTTGATAGAATGGGTTCAAGCACCAGAAGGAACCGGCACTGGCCGGGGCATTCTGATGTCATGAGAGGAGACTAGCAAAGGAAATTGATCGGAATAAGTTGCATTTTCCGATCTATTTCATAATGAAAAACTATTACTCTTCGCGTGTATGATCGCGGATCGCCTCGGCCAGAACGTCGACCGTGTCCATGACAGGCGGGGTACTGGGCAAGCTGTCGGCAATCAGGGAGAATTCGGAGCAGGCGACAAAGATGAGCGCTGCGCCTTTCTCTGCCAACTCCTCTGCCGCGCTGGTCAGGATCGCGCGCGCGGCGGGCACCGGCCCTTCGGCCTTGATGGTGCGAATCGCGGTCAGCATGCGGTCGCCATCCTCGGGCCAGAGCGGGGTCAGTTCGGCCTCGTCGAGGGCAGCGTCAAAGACGCCCGCCATCCGCACGGCGGGCGAGGCGAGCAGACCGACCCGCGCGCCCGGTGCCAGCAGCGCGCGCGCGCGCGCCACCGACAGCGATACCATGTTCAACAGCGGGATCGACACCGCCGCCTCGATCGCGGGTGCATAGTGGTGCGCAGTGTTGCACGGCATGCCAAGCGCGGTGGCACCGGCCTGTTCCAACCGCTGCGCCATCTGCGCCAGGGTGGGGCCGGGATCGGTGCCGGTGCCCTGGATCAGATGCGCGATGCGCGACGGCACCTGCGGGTTCATGTCGATGAGCAGCGGCAGATGATCGGCATCATCGGTCGCCGTTACCGTTGCCAGCAACCGCTGTTGCAGCAGGATCGTCGCCTCGGGGCCCATGCCGCCAAGGATACCGACCACGCGCCGGGTCATGCCGGGCACCGGTCAGGGCAGGGGAGAAGGCTGGGCATGTCGGTGTCCTTTCGGTTCGTATGCATCAGGGGGCTGCGCTAACGAAAGCCGCAACCGGGCGGATAGGCAAGGGTCAGTCGCGCATGCGGGCATGGTCGGGATCATAGGGCGAGGGCGCGATCACCTGCGCGGTCACCATGTCACCGCAGAGATCCAGCATCATGTTGCTGCCCGGTGCCGCCATCGCGGGATCGACAAAGGCATAGGCCAGGTTCTTGCCGATCCGATAGCCCCAGCCGCCGGACGTCACGGTCCCGACCACCTGTTGGCCCTGCATCAGCGAGGCGCCCGGATGCGCGGGGGCGTGGGTGGTATCGACATGCAGGGTCACCAGCTTTCTGCCGGGGTCCTTGCCTTGCCGGTCCAGCAGCGCCTGCTTGCCGATGAAATCGCCCTTGTCGAGCTTGACGAACCGGCTGAGCCCGGTCTCGAACGGATCGAATTCGGTGATCAGATCGGCTTTCCAGTGCAGGAACCCTTTCTCCATGCGCATCGAGTCGACCGCGCGCGCGCCAAAAAGCGTGAGGCCATGCGCCTCTCCGGCCTTTCGCAGCGCCAGATAGGCGGCATAGAGCGCGGCATTGGGGACGTGGATCTCATAGGCCAATTCGCCCGAGAAACTGACGCCCAGCACGGTGGCAGGCGCAAAGCCGATGAAACATTCGCGCACCGAGAGCCAGGGAAAGGCCGCGCGCGACCAGTCGCCCCGGGCGCAGGCTGAAAGCACGTCGCGTGCGCGGGGACCGGCCAGAACCAGGATGGTCTGGTCATTGGTGAGCGAGCGGAGATGCACGTCCTCATCCGCGCGCAGGTGGCTTTGCAGCCAATCCATGTCATGAAACTCGCTGGCGGCGGCGGATCCGTACCAGACCCGGTCAGGACCCCGATCCGAGGCAGGCAGGTTCGCCACCGTCGCCTCGCCCTTGATCCTGCCGTGATGGTTCAGCAGATAGCACAGCCCGACCCGGCCCGCGCGTTTGGGTACGGCGCCGCAGATCATCCGGTCAAGAAAGGCGTGCCGGTCGGCACCAGTGATCTCGATCCGGTTGAAGCCGTTCACCTCGGCCAGGCCGACGCCGGACTGTACCGCGTGCACCTCGGCCCCGATCAGGTCAAAGGTCTCGTCAAAGGTAAAGCCGAGCGTTGGGTGGAAATCGGGCGCAGGTTTGATGTAATCCACCCGCTCCCATCCGTTGACAACGGTGAATTCGGCGCCCTCGGCGGCCAGAACCGGGGTCAGTGGAGTTGTCTTGGCGGGGCGTCCGGCGGGGCGGTGTTCATGCGGAAAATGAAAGCGGAACTCGTTCTGATAGTCCTCAACGGCCTTCAGCGCGGTCAGTTCCACATTGGCGTGTCCGGTGAACCGGCGCGGGTCGATCACCCAGGTGTCATAGCAGGCCTCGCCATGTACGATCATCTGCGCCAAGAGCCATCCATGACCGCCACCCTCGCCCAGACCGGCGCGCAGGCCGATGGCGCAGAACGCGTTACGCTTGCCGGGAATGGGGCCGATCAGCGGGGCGCCGTCGATCGTATAGGTAATCGGGCCGTTGACGATGGCGCGGATGCCGGTCTCGCGCAGGGCGGGCATGCGGGCAAAGGCACCTTCGAGCACGTCCATCACCCGACCCACATCGTCGGGGCAAAGGGCGTTGACGAAATTCGGGTCGATCCCGTCCATGCCCCAGGTCTTGCACGCCTGCTCATAGAAGCCGATCAGCAACCCGTTCTTTTCCTGCCGGCAATAGTAGTCCGAGATCGGGCAGCGGATCAGCGGCATGCGGCGGCCTGCCGCCACGATTTCCGGGATATCCTCGGTCAGGAAATACTGATGCTCCATCGAGGCGACCGGGTGATGCACGCCCATCATGGCGCCCACCTCGTTGACGCGGTAGCCGCAGGCATTCACCACGATGTCGCAGTCGATATCACCGTGTTCGGTATGCACGGTCCAGGTGTCGTCCTTGTGCTGGGTCAGCGCGGTTACCGGCGTGTTGCGATAGACCTCGGCCCCGGCCTTGCGCGCGTGATAGGCCAGCGCCTGGCACAGCTGGGCCGGGTCGATATCGCCATCCAGCGGATCCCACAGCCCGCCCAGCAGGTTCTCGGTCGAGATCAGCGGGTGGCGGCGGGCGCATTCGGCGGCGTCGATCACCTCGAAATGCACATCCATGCCGCGCGCCATCGAGGCGAAATGACGATAGCCCTGCATCTGCTCAGGCGTGTTGGCCAGCCGGATGCCGCCATCGCCGTGGTGATAGTTGATCGGGTATTCCGGGTTCTCGGCCAGCGCCTTGTAGAGCGTGATGGAATGGCTTTTCAGACCCACCATGGTCTGGTTCATGCCGAAATTGGTCACCTGTGCCGCCGAGTGCCAGGTGGTACCGCTGGTCAACTCGTTGCGTTCGACCAGAACCACATCGGTCCAGCCTTCTTGTGTCAGATGATATAGCGTTGAACATCCGGCGATGCCGCCGCCGATGACAACAACCCGAGTACGCGTTTTCATATGTGATGTCTCCGAAAACTCCACCTGCATTAGGGGGGAGGCAATCTTCTTCCGGCAATAGGCGATCGCCGGATCAACGAACAGCAAAACGAGTTTTCGATGTCTGAAATATGAGTGGCAGGCCGAAAATGGATTTGGGTAAATATACCATAATCCTTATTATCACACAGGGACCTGTAGACCGGACCGTTGACCTCAATCCGGTAGAAAGCCCAGTTCATGAGCCCAAGGCGGGTTTGACCCAGGGCGTGATATGGCAAGCGCGGCCACGTGCGCGCCAAAGTTCAGTGCTATCGTCAGGGCATCGGGGGGCAGTTCCTTCAGCGCAGCCGGAGTTAACAGACCCTGTTTCAACAACGAGACTAGGAGCCCGGCTATGAACGTGTCCCCTGCGCCGACGGTGTCGGCAACGGTGACGCTGGGTGCGGACACCGAAACATCGGAGCCGTCCGGCAGGTAACCTGTGGCGCCCGCCGCGCCGCGCGTCACCACCACCAGCGCCGGACCCAGAGCCAGCAGGGACCGCGCCCCGGTGCGCAGATCGGGCGCCTCGGGGTAAAGCCAACCCAGATCCTCGTCCGACAGGCGCAGGATATCCGCCCGCACCATCATCGCGGTAAGCCGGGTGCGATAGCGCACCTCGTCCTCGACAAGGGCGGGCCGAATATTGGGGTCGATCAGCACCACCCGCCCTGCCCCGTGGCAGCTCAGCAGATCGGCATAGGCGTCGGCGCCGGGTTCGCAGGCAAGGCTGATGCCTCCGAAACACAAGGTCTTGGCTGCCTCTGGTAAAGGGGGAAGTTCGGCGGTATCCAGCATCCGCCCGGCGCTGTTTTCATCGTAAAAGGCATATTCAGGCTGGCCATCGCGCAGCCGCACAAAGGCAAGCGTGGTCGGCCGATCCACCCGCACCACGCCCGACAGGTCCACTTGGCTGGCATGCAGGGCCTCGGCCAGCTGCTGGCCGAACATGTCGCGTGACAGCGCCGTGACCAGCCCGACCCGCTGCCCCAGCCGCCCCAGCGCAATCGCGGTGTTGAGCGCCCCGCCCCCCGGTTGAGGCAGGAAACCGCGTGCCCCACCGATAGTGGGGGCCGGGATCATGTCGATCAGCGCTTCGCCGCAGCACAGGATCATCTTTACCCCCGTTTGGCCTGATGCGCGGGCATTTCAGCGCAAACAGGGGTGGCTGGCCAGAGGTATCAGGTCTCGGTCAGGAAATCGGCCAGAATCGCGTGGAAGAAGCCCGGTTTCTCCAGATGCACCGCATGCGAGGTGCCGGGCACCACCGACAGGCGCGCATCGGGGATGTTGGACCAGAGTGAATGGACCTGCGGCCAGCGATAGGATTTGTCGCTATCGCCCCACAGGACCAGGGTCGGCATGCTCAGACAGGGCAGTGCCGCGCGCCCGTCCCAGGCGGCCATCGCCCCCAGCCCGGCCATTGCCGCCTGCGGGTTGGCCCGGGCGCCGATCTCGACCAGCAGCGGATAGCCTGCCGCCGCCGCACCGGCCTTGAACCAGGTGGCCCCGATCCGGCGGATGGTGCATTCGACCCCATCCGCCAGCAGCCGTTCGCGCGAGGTGTCGATCGGCTCGAACCGGTCGGGCATCAGCCCCAGCGGCCCGGTGCCGTAAAGCACCAGCCGCTTGACCGCATCGGGCCGGTCGGCGGCCATCTGTTGGGCGATCATGCCGCCCATGGAATGGCCGACCAGCAGGAACTCGGCGATGCCCAACTCGTCCAGCAGACCCAGCACCGCCGCGGCCATCTCCTCGATGCTGGCGCATCCCTGTCGGTCGGCGGCAGCGCCGAACCCCGGCAGGTTGGGCGCGATCACGTCGAACGCGTCCTTGAACCGGGCGATTTCCTGCGCCCATTGCGCGGCACCGCCCAGGTAGCCATGGACAAAGACCAGAACCGGCCCCGACCCTTCGCGCAGATATGGCAGGCCCGGCATCAGCGCATCTGCTCCGGCAGCCACAGCGCCACATCGGGCGCGATGATCAGCACCGCGATCAGCAGGATCATCGCCGCGATGAAGGGCAGGCAGCCCATGATCACGTCACCGATGGTGACCTGATCGCGGCTGATCGCCTGGATCACGTAAAGGTTCAGCCCAACCGGTGGCGTCAGCACCGCGATTTCCATGGTGATGGTGTAGACCACGCCGAACCAGATCAGGTCAAATCCCGCGGCACTCATCAGCGGATAGATGGTCGGCAGGGTGATGAAGGTCATCGACACCGGTTCCAGGAACATCCCCAGGATGATGTAGAACACCAGCACGATGGCCAGAACGGTATAGGGCGACAGGTCGAAGGACAAAAACAGCTCAGTAAATTGCTGCGGCACCCGGTAATAGGTGAGCACGAAACCGAACAGCACCCCCGCCGACAAGAGCAGACCCAGATAGCCCATGGTCCGCATGGTGGAAAAGATCGCCTCCTTGAACCCCTGCCAGGTCAGCCCGCCGACCCAGAAGGCCAGCAGAACCGTCAGCGAGGCGGCGACGGCGGCGGCCTCGGTGGGCGTGGCGATACCGGCATAGATGGCAACCGTGATCACCAGACCGATCAGCACCACCGGGCCGACCGTGGCCAGGATCATCCGCATCGGCATCTTGGCCGCATCCTCGCTGCCGGGGATGTCCTCGGGGCGCAGCATGCCCCAGATCAGCACCACGACGACAAAGCTAGACACCAGGATGATGCCGGGGATCACACCGGCGATGAACAGATCGCCGATGCTCTGATCGGTGACGATGCCATAGAACAGCAGGATCAGGCTGGGCGGGATCAGCACCGACAGGGTGCCACCGGCGGCCAGCACGCCCGAGGACAGGCGCTTGCCATAGCCCAGCCGCAGCATCTCGGGCAGGGCCACGCCGCCGATGGTGAGCGCGCCCACCATCGAGGAACCGCAGACCGCACCGAACCCGGCGCTGGCCCCGATGGAGCCATAGGCCGCAGAGCCGCGCAGCCGCACGCCCTGATGCAGGAACTGATAGAGGTTCGGCCCGATATTCGATTTGCCGATCAGCTCACCCAGGAACACGAATAGCGGCACCGCCAGCAGGATATAGTCGATCCAGACGCCCCAGAGCTTCAACTCCGAGGACACGATCGAGGTTTTCCAGCCCTGGATCTGCCAGAGAAACGGCAGCGAGGCGGCGGCCAGCGCAAAGGGGATCGGCAACCCGATGGAGATGAAGAGCATCAACAGGCCCAGCAGCCCCAGGCCGACAACATACCATTCCATCAGAGGTCTCCAGTCGGGGCCGGGCGCGTGATCAGGCGGATCAGGCGCAATGCGGTGTAAAGGGTGAACAGGACCAGCGCGACCGCGCCCGGTGCCCAGAACATGTAGCGGGGCCAGTGCAGGATCTCGGAGGCCACGCCCGAGTTGAACGAGCGGACCGTGGCGCTGACGCCGGCATAGGCAAAGAACCCCCCGACCCCCAGCATCAGCAGGTGATTGAGGATGTCAAAGAACCGCCGCGCCCCCGGGCGCATCTGGTCGGTCAGCATGGTGACCTTGGGAAAGGCATCCTCGCGCAGGGCAAAGGCGAGCCCGGCAAAGGCCACCGGGAACAGCAACAGCGCGGTGGCCTCGGTCACCATCCGGTCGGGCTTGCCCAGACCATAGCGGACAAAGACGCCGTAGGTGATCCAGACCATCTGGACCAGAACGATGACGGCCCCCAGCCCAGCGAGCCATACGACGCCGCGCTCGACACCCCGGATCAGGCGGTCGATTCCGTCACTCATGACAGACCTCTCAGGTTTTGATTAAGCGGCAACTGTGGCCCCGGTCATGCGGGGCCACAGGAATTATCCGCCGATCAGGGCGCGTGGCTGGCCAGCAGCGAGCGGATGCTGTCGGCAAGCTCGTTGCCGCAGGCACTGTTCACGGTCTCGTCCCATTTGGGTTTGACGCTGGCGATCAGGCTGGCGCGCTGGTCGTCCGAGATGGATACGGCAGCCCCGCCGCCCTGCATGACGGCATTGCCGACCTGCTGGTCGACCCAGGCCTCGTAGCGGGGTTGAAGCCAGGCTTCGGTCTCGGCCGCCGCGGCGGTAAGTGCGGCCTGCTCATCCGCGCTCAGCGCGTCGAACTTGGCCTTGTTCATCATGTACTGGATGTTGCCATAGAACAGGTTGGCGTTGACCATATAGGGCATCACGGTCCACAGCTTCCACGATGAATAGGTGGCCACGCCCATGTTGATGCCGTCGACCACGCCGCGCTCGGCGGATTGGAACACTTCCTTGGGGGCCACAAAGACCGGCTCGCCGCCCCAGGTTTCGATCATCATCGAGACCAGCGGCCCGATCGAGCGCACCAGCTTGCCGTCCAGATTGCCGATATCGGCAACCGGCTCTTCGAACCACCATTCCTGATCGTAGGAGTAGTTGGAGTTAAAGAGCGGCACCAGACCGGCATTGGCGGCCTCGTCGCGGATCAGTTCGGCATAGGCGGCGTCCAGCCCGGTCTGGTTCTCAAGGCTCACCTCGGCGGGATAAAGCGAGGTCACCGCATAGCAGGGCAGCCGGTTGTCGGCATTGATCCAGCTGATATCGGACACGCCGCCCTGGACGGAATCGACGCCCTCGGACCAGCCATGCAGCGTGGCCGAGGGGAACACCTCGACCTTGACCGAGCCGCCGGTCTTTTCAGCGACCAGATCGGCGAAATGGGTAAAGCCCGCGTAGCGGATATCGGCTTCGTTCACATAGGTGCTCAGCCGCAGCGTGGTTTCGGCCGAGGCCGTGCCCGCCACCAGGCCACAGGTCAGGGCCAACGCGCTTGCGGTTGCGGTTTTCAGGTTCAGGGTCATTCAGTGTCTCCCGGTTGGATGGGCGGGGGTGGTTCGGTTCTTGGTGCCGTCTGCCCCGCATATGTGCTCCGCGTCCTCAGCTGGTGACGGTCGGATGCTGGTAAAAGGCTAGGCACGGGTCGGGCGTTATGGCCAACTCAAATACATCATTAAACTATGCGAATGTTGCATAAATAAGCGAAATCAGGCAATTATGGTGAAAACGGGGGCGCAAAGATGGATATCAACTGGCTGCGCGATTTCACCTGCCTGGCGCGGACGCTGAATTTCACCCGCGCCTCGGAAGAGCGCAACATCACCCAATCCGCGTTCAGTCGCCGCATCAAATCGCTGGAAAACTGGCTTGGGATCCCACTGATCAAACGCTCGACCTATCCGGTTCAGTTGACCGAGGCGGGGCAGCAATTCCTGCCGGTGGCACAGGAAGCCATCGCCAGCCTTACCGATATCCGGCAGGTGTTGCGCGCGCAGGAACAGGGGGTGACCGCGTTCCAGCGCTTTGCGGTGCTGCACACGATCTCGGTCAATTACCTGACCCGGCGCATCGCCGAGTTCGAGGACCTGATCCCCAACCTGCGGGTGCGGGTCTATTCCGACAACCTGCGCACCTGTTGCCAGCTGCTGTCGGACGGCACCTGCGATTTCCTGCTCTATTATCGGCATCAGGATGTGCAGCCGGTATTCGAGGAGAAGCAGTTCGCGCGCAAGGATATCGGGGTCGAGCTGATGTATCCGGTGGCCGAGAGCGGCGCCGCGCGGGCGGGTGGCTGGGATCTGGACGGCGACGGGCGTCAGCCGATCCCCTATCTCAGCTACGACCCGAGCAGCTTCCTGGGCACCGTGGTCGATCAGACCATCGGCAATCGCACCCCGCCGCTGGCGATCCGCTACATGGATGCACTGACCGAGGCGATCAAGCGGCGGGTGCTGTCGGGCAGCGGCATGGCCTGGCTGCCCGAAAGCGTGATTGCCGAGGAACTGGCCGCCGGGCGGGTCACCATCATCGGCGGCCCGGACTGGCAGGCGCCGCTGACCCTGTCATTGTTCTGTTCGCGCGACCGTCTGGACGAGACCGGCCAGAAAGTATGGAACGCCCTATGAGGGGCCGGGCTGGCCGCTGAGCATCTGCCAGCTTTGATCGCTCCGGCGTGGGCTGCCACCCGACAGCCGCATCAGGGTAACGGTCAGCGGCTGGTCCGGCAGGCCCTCGGCCCGGCACAGTCGCCCCGCCGCCAGATGTGGTGCCACCAGTGTCAACGGCAACCAGGCCACTCCGATGCCACCCAATGCGTATTCACAGGCCGCGAGCGTCAGTGCGGTCTCGGCCCGCACCTCATAGGTGAATCCCGCCGGCAGACGCGGCGCGACGAAGCGGTCGAACACCTGTCCCAGGAACACATCCGGCGGATAACCGATTACCGGCATCGCGGTGCGGGCCTCTGCCGTCTCAAGCCCCGATGCGTGCACGGGCACCAACAAGTCGGTTTCCAGCTCGGCCCGGTCAAAGGCTTGTGGCAGCATCGGATCACGCTCGCCCGGCACCTCGTAGGCGACCGCGAAATCGGCCTCGCCCGACAACAGCAGCATCAGGCATTCGTCCCGGTTGCCCGAGCGCACCCGGACCGAGATATCCTGAGACGCGGTCAGATCCCGCACGATCCGGGGCGAGATGGTGGTGGTGATCGCGTGCTGACAGACCAGGGTGACCCCGCGCCGGGCATCCTCGGCCGAGACCCGCAGATCCTGCTGCAATCGTCGCAAGCGGCCGCTCAACTCGCGCAGTTCGGGTTCCAGTGCCAGTACGCCGGGCAGCACCGCCACCGGCTTGCGGCTGCGGTCGAACAGCGCCGCGCCGATCCGCTCCTCGATCCCGCGCACCCGGCGGGTAAAGGCGGGCTGGGTCAACAGCCGGCGTTCCGCCGCCGCCGCAAGCGACCCTGTGTCAATCACCGCCAGGATATCGTCGATCCAGTCCAGTTGCATCGCCCTGCCCCGCTAATATGCCGATCATGCATGTTATCCCGCGCAGTTTGCATTAGATTGCCCGGAAATTCGAGGGTAAGTTGCCTTAAACCCAATTCAGGAGTTAACACCATGCATCTTGCCCGCTATCCCCGCCGCTTCATCGCCCATCTGCCGACGCCGCTGGAACGGCTGGACCGGCTGACCGCCGAACTGGGCGGGCCCGAGATCTGGATCAAGCGCGACGATTGCACCGGCCTGTCCACCGGCGGCAACAAGACCCGCAAGCTGGAATTCCTGATGGCCGAGGCCGAGTTGCAGGGCGCCGACATGGTGATGACGCAGGGCGCGACCCAGTCGAACCATGCGCGCCAGACCGCCGCATTCGCCGCCAAGCTGGGCATGGATTGCCATATCCTTCTCGAGGACCGGACCGGCTCGAACAACGCGAACTACAACAACAACGGCAACGTGCTGCTGGACCATCTGCATGGCGCCACCACCGAAAAGCGTCCGGGCAGCGGTCTGGACATGAATGCCGAGATGGAACAGGTCGCCGAGAAGTTCCGCGCCGACGGCCGCAAGGTCTATACCATCCCCGGTGGCGGCTCGAACCCGACCGGCGCGCTGGGATATGTGAACTGCGCCTTCGAGATGCTGAACCAGTTCAACGAGCGCGGGCTGAAGGTGGATCATATCGTGCACGCCACCGGCAGCGCGGGCACCCAGGCCGGTCTGATCACCGGGCTTCAGGCGATGAACGCACAGATCCCGCTGTTGGGTATCGGTGTGCGGGCACCCAAGCCCAAGCAGGAAGAGAATGTCTATAACCTGGCCTGCGCCACCGCCGAGAAGCTGGGTTGCCCCGGTGTCGTCGCGCGCGAGGACGTGGTCGCCAATACCGACTATGTCGGCGAAGGCTATGGCATTCCCACCGAAAGCGGGCTGGAGGCGATCCGCATGTTTGCCGAGCTTGAGGCGATCCTGCTTGACCCGGTCTATTCGGCCAAGGGCGCCGCAGGCTTCATCGACCTGATCCGCAAGGGGCATTTCAAGAAGGGCGAGCGGGTTGTGTTCCTGCATACCGGCGGCGCGGTGGCGCTGTTCGGCTATGACAACGCGTTTGACTATTCGGGACGCTGGGTGGCCTAAGGCCACCCCTACCCCCTTCCTGCCAAGGACATAACCGATGGTATCGGCGCTCAAGTCCCGTTGGGACACCCACTTTGGTGGCATTCTTCTGGTCTGCGTTGTGGCCGCCGCCGCTACCTTTCTGTCCGAGCATTACGGGGCGCCGGCCATGCTGTTCGCGCTGCTGATCGGCATGGCCTTTCACTTTCTGCATCGCGATGCCGCCTTTGCCCCCGGCCTCGATTTCTCGGCCAAGACACTGTTGCGGTTCGGGGTCGGGTTGCTGGGCCTGCGGCTGAGCATCGGCGATGTGGAAAGCATCGGCTATGGCGCTGTGGCGGCGGTGGGGGGCTTTGTGCTCGCCACGCTCGCCTGTGGCGCCATGCTGTCCTATCTCTTTGGGCGGCGCATGGCCTTTGGTCTGCTGGCGGGCGGTTCGGTGGCAATCTGCGGGGCGTCGGCGGCGCTGGCCATCGCCTCGGTCCTGCCGGCGCGGGCCGATCGCGAGCAGGACACGCTGTTCGTGGTGATCGGGGTGACCGCGCTGTCGACTATCGCGATGATCGCCTATCCGATCCTGTTCGCCAGCCTGGGTATGAGCGATCTGCAATCAGGGTTCTTGATCGGGGCGACCATCCATGACGTGGCGCAGGTGGTCGGCGCGGGCTATTCCATCAGCGACGAGGCGGGCGTCATCGCCACATTCGTCAAGATGGTGCGGGTGGCGCTGCTGCCGGTGGTGATGCTGGTCGTGATGTTCAGCTTTCGCGGCGCGCAGAGCCAGCGGGTCACCCTGCCCTGGTTCCTGGTGATGTTCATCGTGTTGGCGGTGCTGGCCAATACCGGCGGGCTCCCGCAAGCGGTGATCGACGCCATCGGCACCCTGTCGCGCTGGTGCCTTGTGATTGCCATCTCGGCCCTGGGGGTCAAGACAAGCCTCGCCACCATTGCCCATGTCAAGCCGAGCTATGGCGTGATCCTGGTGGTTGAAACCTTGTTTCTGCTGGCCATCGCCATCGGTTTTGTCCTGTTGACCGAGCTTTGAGAGAGGCGCGCTCTGCGCCTCTCTTCTCCAAGGTCAGAACCGCAGCGATAGGCAGGACATGCCGCCATCCAGCTTGGCGCATTCACTGTTGTCGATTTCCACAACCTCAAATCCGGCCTTGTCGAGGGTCTCGGCTGTTTTCGGAAACCCGGCAGGCATCAGCACTAGATTGTTAAAGCGGATCGAGTTGGCTGCGGCCTCTTCTCCCGGGGCGGTGTGGATCACCCGGTAACCTTCGAAACAGCCCGAGGCATCCAGCCGCTCGGTCGCCAGAATGGTCTCGCCATCCAGGAGCGAGCAGTCGGTCTTGAAATGCAGCACGCCGGGCGGGGTAAAGACCTCGCGCAGGGTATGGCCCCAGTCGGCGACGATATCGGTCAGTTCGGCCACTCCGGCGGCATCGGTCCGGTCCGAGCGACCCACCAGGATCTCGCGCCCGGTGACCAGGATATCGCCGCCCTCGATATGGCCGGGGCCGGTGATTTCGCGTAGCTCGGCGTAACAGACGCGCAGGGCCGGGGCCATTTCGGCCACCTCGCCCATGCGGCTGGGGGCGCCCGGGCGCATCAGCACTGCGCCCTTGGGCAGGCAAAGCGCGGTATCCTCGACAAACAGCGCGTCGGGATAGGCATCGAGCGGCGGCAGTTCGATCACCTCGGCACCGGTGCTTTTCAGGGTGGCGACATAGTGGTCATGCGCCTTTTGCATGCGGGCCAGATCGGGGGTGCCGATATCCTCGGCCCTGAGTCCGTCGATAACGCTGGGCGCGGGGCGGCGGGTGATCGCGCGGGTGAATTCATAGGTCGGGTCGGTCATGGCGGATCAATCCTGTTCCGGCGCATAGGGCGCGTCGATTTCGATGAGCGTGGGACCGGCATGGCGCCAGGCCTTGGTCAGGGCGGTGGCAAAGCCCGCCGGATTGTCGGCGGCGCAAATGCTGTAGGGCATGCCGCAGGCAGCGGCGATAGCGGCGAAATCGGGCGGGGTGGGATCGCAACCCACCACCGAGACACCCACCGCGCGCATCGACATGTCAATCTCGCGATAACCGCGACTGTTCCAGATCACGAATGTGATGGGCAGCGCCTCGTCGCGGGCGACCATCAACTCGGTCAGGCTGAACTGCGCCCCGCCATCGCCCGCGATGCAGATCACCGGCGTTTCGGGGGCTGCGATGGCGGCGCCGATGGCGGCAGGGATACCATAGCCCAGTGCGCCGAACCCAGTGGCGGCGTTGAACCAGCCGCCGGGGCGGTCGTGGTCGTAGACAAGGTTGCCGGCATAGATCGGCTGGGTAGAATCCCCCACCATCAGCGCGCCTGGCACCGCATCGCGCGCGGCTTCCAGCATCTCGACCATGCTGCGCATATAGGGGCCGATTTCCTCACGCGCCGCATGCCGGGCGGCGCTGGCGCGGGCGGCGCCGTCGTGGTTGCGCGCACCCTCGGGCAGCCGCGCCAACAGCCCCGCCACGGCGGTACCCGCGTCTCCCCGGATCGTCAGGTCGGCGGGGTGGCCGGCAAGCTGAGCGTCGCAGATGTCGATGCGGATCAGCCCAGCCATCTGTGGCATGGTGCCGGTGGCATACATGTCGTAATCGGTCGGGCCGAGCTCGGTCCCGATGGCCAGCACCCGGTCAGCGCCTGCGATCAGGTTGCGTACCGCATCAAGGCTGGGGCTGGCGGCAACGGTCAGGGGATGGCCATGCATCAGCCCGCGCGCGTTCACCGTCTGCACCACCGGCGCATCCAGCCGTTCGGCCAGCGCCAGAACAGCCGCTTCAATGCCCTTTGCCCCGCCTCCGATCAGGATCACCGGGCGTCGCGCGGCGTCGAGTCGTGCGGCAGCAGAGTCGAGCAACGTGGCCTCTGGTTCATCGGGCTTTGCGGGAGCAGCGGCGGGCAGGGCACCGTCGAAATCGATCCCGGCCACGTCCAGCGGCACCTCGATATGACAGGGACCGCCGCGACCTGTGGCGAACCGGTCAAACACCGATCCCAATGCCGGGGCCAGCTGATCCGTCTGCGAGATGCGATGCGCCTCCAGCGCCACCTGCGAGACCAGCGCCAGCTGATCGGGCAATTCGTGCAGATGCCCCATGCCGCGCCCCAGGCTGGCGCGGGTGTTCACGCCCGAAACCACCAGCATCGGCACGCTGTCTGCGCGAGCCTGTCCCATCGCGGTCAGCGTGTTGGTCACCCCCGGTCCGGTGATGACAAAGGCCACGCCGGGCCGCCCCGAGGCCCGGGCATAGCCATCGGCCATGAACCCGGCGCCCTGCTCGTGGCGCGGGGTGACATGACGGATACCCGAAGCAGCCAGACCGCGATACATCTCGATCGTGTGCACGCCGGGAATGCCGAACACACAGGTCACCCCGCGTGCGGCAAGACCTGCCACCAGCGCCTCTCCCACAGTTGTCATCAGGCGTCCTCGCTCTGGAATTGCGCCGCATGGGCGGCGATGCGCTCGCAGGCGGTGTCAAAGGCCGCGTCCCCGGCGGTCAGCGCCACCCGGACCCAGCCGTCGATCGTGTCGCCGAACGAGGCGCCCGGCATCACCGCCACTCCGGCATGATCCAGCAGGTGTTCGGCATAGGCCTCGCCCGTCATGCCGGTGCCGGTGACATCGATCATCGCGAACATGCCGGCCTGCGGTTTCAGCACGCGCAGGCAGGTCTGCCCGTTCAGCCGCGCGGCCAGCCGGTCCGCCCGCGCGGCGAACCGTGCCCGCATGCCCGGTGCAACAGAGGAGCCGTTGCGCACCGCCGCCTCGGTCATGTCGGCGATAAAGGGCTGGTTGCCGAAAAGCATGGTTTCCGACAACGGCAGCAGCGCGGCGGTAAACACCTCGGGTCCGATGCACCAGCCACTGCGGAACCCCGGCGCGGCGTGGGATTTCGAGATCGACGAGACCACGATCACCCGCTCGGCCAGATCAGGCCGGGCAAGCGGCGACGTAAAGCGTTGCCCGTCGAAAACCAGCTGCTCGTAAACCTCGTCCGAGATGATCCACAGATCATGCTTGCGGGCGAGGTCGCCAATTGCGGCGATATCCTCGGGCGTCAGGATGGCGCCAGTGGGGTTGTGGGGCGTCGTAAGCAGGATGGCGCGGCTGCGCGGCGTGATGCGCGCGGCGATATCGTCGGCTGAAATGCGAAACCCGTTTTCGGGCCGCAGCGGCACCGGCACCAGATCGGCGCCGGTGGCGCGGATCACCCCGGCATAGGTGGCATACATGGGATCGCCCACCAGCACCTCGTCGCCTTCCTCGGCCACGCCCATCAACACCGCGTAGAGCGCGGTCTGGGTGCCCGGAAAGCACATGACCTGCGCGTCCGAAATCGCCCGCCCGGTGTTGGCGCTGTAGCGTTCGGCGAGTGCCGCGCGCAGGCCCGGCTCGCCCGCGCCGTCGGAATAGGTAGTGCGCCCGGCGCGCATCGCGGCCTCGGCCACATCCATCAACTCGGTCGGTGGCGGCACGTCCGGCTCGCCGATGGTCAGGCTGATCACATCGGCGCCCTGGGCGATCATCGCCTTGGCGCGCAGGTAGATGCCCCATTTGGCGCCGCCCAGATCGGCCAGGCGGCGGGTAATGGCGGTTGTTTTCATGCCTCTTCTCCCGGATCGTTCAGGGTCAGTCCCAGAATGGCGCCGACCGAGGTCAGGCCGATGTTCACAAGTTCGCCCGGATCAAAGGCATCGGGCAGAGCGCCGCCCTCCAGCCAGAGCCCGTCGATGACGGCGTTACAGGCGATGGCCAACGCGCGCAGCCGCTCGGGCGTGGGGGTTTCACCTGCCTCTTCCAGCGCAGGGGCGATCAGTGCCTGCAAGCGGTCGCGAAAGTCGTAATAGGTGCGGCTGTGCACCTCGGCCATGCGCGGGTCGCGCTGCACCATGTTGAGGAACCCGGCCCACAGACCCACTGCCTGTGGGCTGCTGACCGGGGGGGTCAGGCTGGCGCGCACAATGCGCGCCAATTGGTGCGCCGCCGGTTCGCCCGCCCGGCGGGGGCCTTCCATCGTGGCATCGGTCAGCTGGCTCATATGTGCCTGATAGGCGGCATAGATCAGTTCGTCCTTGCCATCGAAATAGTGCCGGATCAGACCCAGCGTCACGCCCGCCTCGTCCGCGATGCCGCGCACGGTCGCTGCCTGCACACCCTTGCGCCCGATCAGGGTCAGCGTCGCCCGGATCAGCGCCTCGCGCCGGTGTTCGGCGGATTCGCGGGTAAAGCTGCGGCGTGGGCTGTCCAAGGGCGGGGCCTCCTGCGGGGTGAAAAGCGGGCTTGATTTGCGTCGCTCATGTTGTTATACATCTGTATAAATATAAACAGAGCCGGGCCGAAAAGGCAACCGGAAAGTCAGGGGGATGGCGTGACAGCAACGCAGGAACTGACGCCCGACGCGGGGGCCGCCAGCGATTTGGCGGGGACATTGCTGATCGAGGATCTGCATAAATCCTTTGGCGATCTCGAAGTGCTCAAGGGCGTGTCGCTGACCGCGAACCGGGGCGATGTGATCGCGATCATCGGCGGCTCGGGCTCGGGCAAGTCGACCATGCTACGCTGCATCAACTTTCTGGAAACCCCCAGCTCGGGCCGGATCGTGATCGGCGGCGAGGAAATCCGCATGCGCGCCGATGGCACCGCTGCCGACCGCAAGCAGCTGGAGCGGGTGCGCACCCGGCTGGCGATGGTGTTCCAGTCGTTCAACCTGTGGACCCACCGCACCCTGCTGGAAAACGTGATCGAAGTGCCGGTGCATGTGCTGAAAGTGCCGCGCGCGCAGGCGATCGAAAAGGCGCGCGCCCTGCTTGCGCGGGTGGGCCTCGCCGAGAAGGAGGACACCTATCCGCTGTTCCTGTCCGGTGGTCAGCAGCAGCGCGCCGCCATCGCGCGCGCGCTGGCGGTGGACCCGGCGGTGATGCTGTTTGACGAACCGACCTCGGCGCTGGACCCCGAGCTGGTGGGCGAGGTGCTGGGCGTGATGCGCGACCTTGCCGCAGAGGGGCGCACCATGCTGGTGGTCACGCATGAGATGAACTTTGCCCGCGAGGTCGCCGACCATGTGGTGTATCTTTATCAAGGCCGGATCGAGGAACAGGGGCCACCCGACCAGATCTTTGGCAATCCGCAATCCGAGCGGCTGAAACAGTTTCTGAAATCAATCAACTGAACCTTAAGAATGAAAAACAGGGAGACCAAAATATGAAACTCAAGACATCGCTGCTGGCCGGTCTGGCCGCATTGGCCCTGGGCGCGGGTGCCGTGGCCGCCGAAGAGGTCAAGATCGGCATCGCGGCCGAGCCTTATCCGCCCTTCGCCTCGCCCGATTCCGCCGGCAACTGGGTCGGCTGGGAGGTCGAGGTGATCGACGCCGTCTGCAAGGCCGCCGCACTGGATTGCGTGCTGACGCCGGTCGCATGGGACGGCATCATCCCCTCGCTGACCGGCAAACAGATCGACGCCATCATGGCCTCGATGTCGATCACCGAAGAGCGGATGCAGACCATCGACTTCTCGAACCCCTATTACAACACGCCCGCCGTGATCGTGGCCGACAAGTCGCTGGATATTGACGCGACACCCGCCTCGCTGGCCGGCAAGATCATCGGGGTGCAGGCTTCGACCATTCACCAGGCCTATGCCAACGCGTATTTCGGTGATGCCGAGATCCGTGTCTATCAGACCCAGGACGAGGCCAATCAGGACCTTTATGCCGGTCGTATCGACGCCACCCAGGCCGACAGCATCGCCATGGCCGATTTCGTTGCAACCGATGCGGGCCAGTGCTGCGAGATCAAGGGCAACGTGGCCAATGACGAAGCGATCCTGGGCAAGGGCGTAGGCGCCGGTGTGCGCAAGGGTGACGATGCGCTGCGCGAGGCGTTGAACAAGGGCATCGCCGCGATCCTGGCCGATGGCACGCACGAGGCGATCACCGCGCGTTACTTCACCGCGCCCATCTACAGCGAATAATCACTGTAGATGGAGGGGCTTCTGGACCTGCTCGGCCTGGCGAAAAGCGCCGAGCTGTTGTCGCTGTCACCACCGGGCTGGGGGATGAACCTGCTGCGCGGTCTGGGCAAGTCGCTCCAGATCGCGTTCGGGGCCTTTGGTTTCGGTCTGGTGATCGGGCTGTTCGGAGCCTATGGCAAGCTTTATGGCGGGCCGGTCATCCGTGACCTGCTCGCCATTTACACCACCGTTGTCCGGGCCGTGCCCGAACTGGTGCTGATCCTTATTCTCTATTTTGTTGGCACCGACCTGATCAACCGCGCGTCCGAGGCGCTGGGATATGGCCGGGTCGAGATCAGCGGCGTTGCCGCCGGCATCTGGGTGCTGGGCGTGGTGCAGGGCGCCTATTCGACCGAGGTGCTGCGCGGCGCCATTCTGGCGGTGCCGCAGGGCCAGATCGAGGCGGCGCGCGCCTTTGGCATGCCGCCGGTGATGCTGATGCGGCGGGTGACCATTCCGGCAATGCTGTCCTTTGCCCTGCCGGGGCTGGCGAACCTGTGGCTGATCGCCACCAAGGATACCGCGCTGCTGGCGGTTGTGGGCTTTAGCGAGCTGACACTGGAAACCCGGCAGGCGGCGTCGAGCACGCGGGCCTATTTCACCTTTTTCCTCGCCGCGGGCGCGCTTTACCTGATGGTGACGCTGATGTCGTCCGCGCTGTTCCAGCTGCTCGAGCGGCGGTCGCGGCGCGGGCAGCCCTCTCTCAAGGGGGCGGGCCGATGATGCGGTTGATCCGTCCGATGCTGATGCCGCACCGATTGGTGCTGATCGGGCTGGCTGTGGCGCTGGTGGTCTGGTGCGCGCTGACGCTGCGCTGGGACTGGTTGCCAAAGTACATGCCGCTGGCGATGGAGGGGCTGTGGCGCACCGTCTGGCTGCTCGCAGCGAGTACATTCCTGGGCTTCCTGCTGGCGGTGCCGCTGGGTTTTGCCCAGGCGGTGGGGCCCTGGTACCTGTCGACGCCCGCGCGGGTGTTCTGCACCCTGATCCGGGGCACGCCGCTGCTGTTGCAGATCTGGCTGCTTTATTACGGGTTGGGTTCGGTCTTTCCCCAGATCGACGGTATCCGAGACAGCGTTCTGTGGCCCTATCTGCGGCAGGCCTGGCCCTATGCTCTGCTGGCGCTGACGCTGTCCTTTGCCGGGTACGAGGGTGAGGTGATGCGCGGCGCATTCGCCGGGGTCAATCGCGGCCAGCTTGAGGCCGCGCGCTCGTTCGGGATGCCTCGGTTCACCCTGTTCCGCCGGATCTGGCTGCCTCAGGCGGTCAACAACGTGCTGCCGACACTAGGGGGCGAGACCATCCTGCAACTGAAGGCAACGCCGCTGGTGGCGACGATCACGGTGGTCGAGATCTTCGCTGTCTCCTCGCGGGTGCGGCAGGACACGTTCGTGATCTACGAACCGCTCCTGTTGCTGGCGCTGGTCTATATGGTCATCGCGGGGCTGATCGCGCTGGCGTTTCGCTGGCTGGAGAACCGGGTACCCACGCGGCGCCCCGGCAGCTGATCGCGCATCGCGACACGTTGCCCATCGCAAACCCATGGTGTAGGTCTGTCCCGATCTATCGAACAGGCACCCGTGACGATGAGCCGTATTTCTCATATCGAGCTGGATGACAGCAACCTTCCCCCGCCCACGCCCGAGATCGAGCAGGAGCGCAAAGTCGCGATCTATGATCTGCTGGAGGAAAACAGCTTTGCCCTGCCGGCACGCGACGACCGCGCGGTGCCAGACGGGCCCTACCGGGTAAACCTGTCTATCCGCGACAAGCGGCTGGTCTTTGACATCCAGACCGAGGACGAAGAGAAGGCGGCCGAATTCCACCTGTCGCTGGGCCCGTTCCGGCAGGTGGTCAAGGATTACTTCCAGATCTGCGAAAGCTATTTCAACGCGGTCAAGACCCTGCCGCCCAGCCAGATCGAGACCATCGACATGGCCCGGCGCGGCATCCACAACGAGGGCAGCCGGGTGTTGCAGGAACGGCTGGACGGCAAGGCCGAGATCGACACCGACACCGCGCGTCGCCTGTTCACCCTGATCTGCGTTCTGCATTTCGGGGGCTGAATGGTGCACCCGCTTCCGCAGTCGGTCCTGTTTTGCTGCGACCACAACGCGGTCCGCTCGCCCATGGCGGAAGGCATCATGAAGAAATTCTATGGCACCGGCACCTATGTGCAATCCGCCGGTGTTCATAACGACATGGAAATCGACGGGTTCTGCATCGCCGTCTGCCAGGAGATCGACGTAGAACTGGCGCGTCACCGGTCGCGATCCTTCGACATGATGCAGGAATGGGGCGACGATCTCAGCTCGTTCGATCTGGTGGTGGCGCTGTCGCCGGCCAGCCAGCGTCGGGCGCTGGAACTGACCCGTTTTTTTCACCTCGATGTCGAATATTGGCCAATTATGGACCCTACCGGACTGGGCGAGACGCGGGCGGAGAAGCTACACCACTATCGTCAGACCCGCGATCAGATCATCAAACATCTGAAAGAGCGCTGGGGAGAGCCAACGGAGAGATCATGAGCGAGACCGTCAAACGCTATTTCGACGCCTTCAACGCGGGCGATGTGCAGGGCATGCTGGACTGCCTGTCCGAGGATGTGGCCCATCACGTGAACGAGGGCCAAATCCGTGTCGGCAAAGAGAAATTCGCCGATTTCTGCGCCCACATGAACCGCTGCTACAAAGAGCTGTTGACCGACATCGTCGTGTTCGAGGCCGAGGGCGGCACCCGCGCGGCGGCGGAGTTCATCGTCAACGGGACCTATCTGCAAACCGATTCCGGCCTGCCCGAGGCGCATGGCCAGACCTATCGTCTGCCGGCGGGGTCGTTTTTTACGCTGACGGGTGACAAGATCTCTCGCGTGACGACGTTCTACAACCTGGCCGATTGGGTGAAACAGGTCTCGAATGGCTGAGGTGACCGAGGTCCGGGCGCTGACCGGCGCGGCGCTGGATGCCGCGCTGGACGATGTGGCCCGGCTGCGGATCGCGGTGTTCCGCGCCTGGCCCTATCTTTACGACGGTGACCTGGACTATGAGCGGAAGTATCTGCAGGCCTATCGCAACAGTGATCGGGCTATCGTGGTTGGCGCCTTTGACGGTGATCGGTTGATCGGCGCCTCGACCGGCATGCCGCTGACCGATCATGCCGATGATTTCGGTGCTGCCTTTGAGGGTACCGGCCTGACACTGGAGGAGGTGTTTTATTGCGCCGAATCCGTGCTGTTGCCCGAGTATCGCGGCCATGGTGTCGGGCACCGGTTCTTTGACCTGCGCGAGGGCCATGCCCGCGCGCTGGGTTTTGCCAAATGCGCCTTTTGCGGCGTGCAGCGCCCCGCCGATCACCCGCTGAAGCCAGACAGCTATCGCCCGCTCGATGCGTTCTGGCGCGCGCGGGGGTACGAGAAACTGCCCGGAGCCGTGGCGCATTTCAGCTGGAAAGATCTGGATCAGGACCACGAGACCGACAAGCCGCTGCAATTCTGGCTCAGGGATCTCTGATCCCGCCCTTGGAGAGACCGCAGATGAAAATCGCCACCGCCGCCTATCCGCTCGACTGGCTCGACAGCTGGGCGCAATACGAGGACAAGCTGGCCCATTGGGTATCCGAGGCCGCCGGACAAGGGGCCGATCTGCTGGTCTTTCCCGAATACGGCGCCATGGAGCTGAGCACGTTGTCCGGGCCTGCGGTCGCTGCCGATCTCGAAGGGTCGATCCGCGCGGTCAGTGAGCGGATGGAAGACGCCGCTGCCCTGCATTTGAAACTGGCCGCCGAACATGGCGTGCATATCCTGGGTGCGTCAGCGCCGGTTGATCCCGGTGCAGGTCGTCCGGTGAACCGGGCGGAACTTTACACGCCCGCCGGAGGACGTGACCATCAGGACAAGCAGATCATGACACGGTTCGAGCGCGAGGATTGGGACATAGCACCCGGCGGGCCGCTGAAACTGTTCGACACCGCTCTGGGTCGGATCGGCGTTTTGATCTGTTATGACAGCGAATTCCCGCTCTTGGGCCGGGCTTTGAGCGAGGCCGATATCCTGTTGGTCCCGTCCTGTACCGAGGCACTGGCAGGATACAGCCGGGTACGGATCGGCGCCATGGCACGGGCGCTGGAAAACCAGTGCGTGACCGCCATGGCCTCGCTTGTGGGTGACAACGACTGGTCCGAGGCGGTGGACCGCAATACCGGCATGGGCGGCATATTCGGCCCGCCTGACAAGGGCTTTCCCGGCACCGGCATCCTGGCCGAAGGGCAGATGAACCGACCTGGCTGGACCTATGCCGAGGTCGACTTGTCGGCCATCGCCCATGTGCGCGCCGATGGCGGTGTCCTGAACCGCAGCCATTGGGCCGAGCAGGACGGGCGCGCCCAATCGGTCACAAACTCTTGCCTGCGCGCAAAAGCACCCTTGAATTAGGGGGGAAATGAGCGCATTTAAGCGCCAGTGCCTGCGGATTCCGCGGGCTAAACGCAATGATGGAGACAACATGGCCAAGGAAGATACGCTCGAATTTCCCGGTGTCGTGAAGGAACTCCTGCCCAATGCGACGTTCCGGGTCGAGCTTGAAAACGGCCATGAGATCATCGCGCATACGGCAGGCAAGATGCGCAAGAACCGCATCCGTGTTCTGGCTGGCGACAAGGTGCAGGTCGAGATGACCCCCTATGATCTGACCAAGGGTCGGATCAACTACCGCTTCAAGTAACGCCTTTCGCATGGCGTTCATTCTCGGATCGGGCAGCCCAAGGCGGCTGGACCTGCTGGTGCAGCTTGGCATCACGCCGGATGCGGTGCGCCCACCCGAGATCGACGAGACCCCGGCCAAGGGCGAACTGCCCCGCGCCTATTGCACCCGCATCAGTCGTGAGAAGGTGGCCGCCGTCGAGGCCGGGCCGGACGATATCGTGCTGTGCGCCGATACCACCGTGGCGCTTGGCCGTCGTATCCTGGGCAAACCGGCAGACGCGGGAGAGGCGGCCGAGTTCCTGCATGCGCTGTCCGGGCGCCGGCATCGCGTGATCACCGCTGTGGCGGTGCGATGCGGTGGCCGTCTGTGGGAGCGGGACGTGGTAAGCCAGGTCAAGGTCAAGCGGCTCTCGGACCCCGAAGTGAACCGGTATCTCGCCACTGACGATTGGAAGGGCAAGGCCGGGGCTTATGCCATTCAGGGCCCGGCTGGCGCGTTCATTCCCTGGATCTCGGGTTCGTTCAGCGCCATCGTCGGCCTGCCGCTGGCGGAAACCGCCGCCCTTCTGACCGCCGCAGGACATCCCATATTCAAAGGTGACACATGAAGGGCCGCACCATCGTACTGGACCATGTCGCAGGTCGCGAGGCCGCGGCCCTGATGGTCGATGGTCAGTTGGACGATTTCCTGATCGCTGGCGACGCGCCCCCACCCGGCACCATCTATCGCGCCCGCGCCGACCGGCCGGTCAAGGGCCAGGGTGGCATGTTCCTGACCACCCCCGACGGCCCGGCCTTTCTGCGTCAGGTCAAGGGGCTGGCTCCCGGTGCCCATCTGCTGGTGCAGGTCACCGGCTATGCGGAGCCGGGCAAGGCGATTCCGGCCACGGCTAAGCTGTTGTTCAAGAGCCGCTATGCCATCGTGACGCCCGAGGCGCCGGGGCTGAACCTGTCGCGCAGCATCCGCGACGAGGCCGAGCGTGACCGCCTGTTGGAAATCGCGCATGATGTGATGGAGGGCCATGGCTTTGGCCTGATCCTGCGCTCGTCTTGTGCCGAGGTCGCGGCCGAGGTGATTGCCGAGGATATCGAGGCGATGATCTCTCAGGCCCGGCAGGTGCTGGAGGACAAAGGCAAGGGTTGCGAGACCCTGATCGAAGGTGACAGCCCGCATGTTCTGGCCTGGCGCGACTGGACCGATCCGGCCGAAGTTGTGACCGAGGCGGGCGGGTTCGAGGATCATGGCGTGCTCGACGCGCTAGAGCGGGTGCGCGGCATCGCCGAGCCACTGCCGGGCGGCGGCCACCTCTATATCCAGCCCACCCGCGCGCTGGTGGCGGTGGATGTGAATACCGGCAGCGATACCTCGCTTGCGGCAGGGCAAAAGGCAAATTTCGCCTGCGCGAAACTGCTGCCGCGCGCCCTGCGCGTGCGGGGCCTGGGCGGCCAGATCACGCTGGATCTGGCGCCCATGGCCAAGAAGGACAGGCGCGGGTTCGAAGCCGCCCTGCGGGCCGCGTTGAAGGCCGATAGCGAAGAGACGACCCTGGCGGGCTGGACCCCGTTGGGTCATTACGAATTGCAACGCAAGCGCGGTCGGGTGCCGGTGTCGGAGGCGCTGTCATGAGTTGCCCGATCTGCGGGTCCGAAACCGTTCCCGCCTATCGTCCCTTCTGCTCGAAACGCTGCGCCGATCTTGATCTGGCCAAGTGGTTGAATGGCTCCTATGCGATCCCGTCTTCGTCTGAAGAGGAAGACGAAGCCCTTGATGATGAGGCCGAAACTCAGGCCAAGCTGCGGCACTGAAAAAACTTGAAAAAGCCTCTGGACACCGCCTCAGCCACGTCCTAGAAGGCCTCCACCCAGCGGCAGAAGCCGTTCCCGTGCCCGGGTAGCTCAGGGGTAGAGCAGTGGATTGAAAATCCTCGTGTCGGTGGTTCGATTCCGCCCCCGGGCACCATTTAAGCTCTTGATATTGCTCGATATTCATTCTTGAGCCTTTCAGAGTTTGACAGTTTTCTTGAAGGGTTTGACAACTTTCGATCTGCGTTCGTTCTCTTTTTCGAGTGTTTCCATCGTGATCCGGTTGCGGTCCGCAAGGTTGGCGGACCGGGAATAGTGGCGGGCCATCGACGGGGTTTTCTGCCCCAGCAGGTCCGCAATCTGGCGTTCCTCAAGCCCAGCCTCGCGTAGCGTCGTTGCCACGGTATGCCGCAGCCCCTTAAGGGTCAGACCGGGTTGCACGGTTTCCTCAGCTTCCAGCTTTTTCTTGAAGCGGTGCCAGACCGTCGAAAAGCCGTTGTAAGTCCAGGGCTTCCCGGTGGACGTGGCAAGGATCGTCACCGCGTCGTGAGCCGGTGCAGCGTCCAGAGCCGCTTGCAGCGTCGGGCCGATAGGAATGGCGACCTCATGCCCGGTTTTGCCCCGGACGCCCCAGATCGTGTTGCCGTCGATCTGGCGACGGGTCAGCTTGAGCGCGTCGGACGGATCAAGGCCCGTGTTCATAATCAGCGCGACCGCCACCCGGACGTGAGGCGCGGCCCGTTCCAGCACAACGGCGCGTTCCTCGACCGCCCAGGGCCGGTTGGCATAGGGCCGATCTTTCGGACGCGGCTTGGGAATGACGCCCGCCGCATAGTCCCGGTCGATCAGGCCGCGCGGAATGGCATAGCGGAAAACTTGGCTCAGGAAGGTGCGGACCATGTTTGCCCGCCGCCAGCCGATCTTGCCCGCCGCCTTGTCATGTATGCCCGACATAAGGGGCGTTGTGATCGCGGAAACGGGCGTGTCGCGGATCGGGTGCAGGAAGTCAGCGCACTTGCGATAGTCGCGCTTTGTGGCGTCCGCAAGATTGGCAAAGTGCTCAGTCTGGAAATAGGCACTGATCAGCCCGCCAAGCGTTCCCGGCTTGGGGGCTTGCGCCTTCCTCGCCTCGGCAATGGCTGCAATGCGGGCGCATTCCGCGAAAAACTCGGCCGATCCCAGCGGTTTTTTTTGAAGGTCGATCTTGTGGCCCGTTGCGCGGTGTTCGCAATAGGGACGGCTTTCCCAGACAGACCCATCCTTGCGGGTCTTCTTCTGCGTCCAAATCTTAAAGCCCTTTACCCTGATCCGCGTCATTACAGCTTGCTAAGAATGGCGTCTTGCGTTGCCATCTCAGCCCCTTCCTTCATTGCATCAATCCACTTGTCCAAGTCGCGCTTGTCCCAAAGTTTAGTTCCAGGGCGCATCTCGACCGGTTGAACCGGGCATGTCGTATTGAAGTGTTTTGCGGGCAGGCCGGTATAGTCCGCCGCCTCAGACTGTTTCAGCATCCGCTTTTCGATGACGCTGATATTCAGGTTCGCATTGCCCATTATGCGTCATCCTCAAGCGATTTCTTGATCTCATCGAGAGGGTCAGGCTCGCCTGCCAGAATGACCTTCGCGATGCGAAAGAGGGTGAAGTCTCGAATCTTGGAAGATGTCTCCAGTCCGCCGAAATACGGCAGGGCATCCTTAATCGGTTGATCGTCAGGGGCTTCGACAAGCGCCGAGAACACGTGCTCCTCCGGCGCAATTTCGCTTTCCTCGGACGGGTCCGCGCTGATCGTCGCTGCCGACATATCCACGTAGAGGCTGACGCTCCATTTCTTGCCCTGCGCTTCCTCCCACGTTTCCTTGGCGAGCCGTTCAAGCAAGAGCGCAAGGCCCTTCGCGAAGGTCGCTTTGGTGCCGGTTTCGCTGTCCAAGGGCAGGCTGGCGAAGTGGGGCAACCTTTCCATTGCGACGGCAGGGCTATCAGGGCAGCACATGAACGCGATGAGGAAACTGGACAGTTCGGGGCCGTCGATGTGGGGCGCATTGCGCCCCCTCGATCCCTTCTTGATCCACTCACCCTCGCGCAAAAGGCGGCTGAGCATTCTTGTCGTCGGCTCGGGACGATTCAGGACCAGAGCCAGGAAGGATGCTGTTTGCCCAAGATGCATGGTTCGCTCCACCGCTTTCTATTGGATAATCACTCCAATTGCTTCGCAAGTCAAGCCATAGGAGCGATTGCCCGATAGAGCGGCGCGGTCAGGTGACCGGGTAGCCGTCCTGGCCGGTGCAGGCTTTCCAGATCGCCATGACGGCGCGGCAGTCGTAGGACTTCGCCAGCTCTGCAAACTCCTCGGGATCTGTGCAGTCCGGTTTGACATAGCACCAGGCAACAGCTGCTAGTGCACCGATACCTTCCAATGTCGTTGGCTGTAGTGTGAACATTTGCTGTTCGGCTACATCTTCACGGGCCGCAGCGGCAGCCGATCTGGGATCATCCCAGTTTCCGTTGCCCGGAAGGTCGGCCAACTCGCGCCATTCGCCGCGCGCGTCCAGCCATTCTTGGTAGAGAGGCAAAATCGGGTCATGTGTTTGTGCCTGGGCGAGTTGAGGGGCGGTGAGGGCCACGCCAGAGGCGGGCAAAGCGGACAGGATCGCGCGGCGGGACATAGCGGGGCCGTTCGCGGAAACGCAGTTTTTGGTCATTGTCAGGGTCTCCTGAATAGGATATCAACAGTTTATGTTGATATAGGATAGGCGCACACCGCGTCAACAGAAAATGTTGAGATGACCCCAGCACAATGTCGGGCGGCGCGCGCCCTGATCGGAATGACACAACCGGAATTGGCGACGGCGGCAGGGTTCGGCCTTTCCACCATCGTGGATTTCGAGAAAGAGCGGCGGGTGGTTTCGACCACGGCGCAAATCAGGATGAGAGAAGCCCTCGAAGCCGCCGGAGTTGAGTTCATCGCAGAGAATGGCGGCGGGGCCGGGGTGCGTCTCAAGAAAGGGTGAGGCGGGCCAGCGCCAGGCATGACCCGCCTCGGGGTTGCGCGCCGCGCCTGCCGTGTAAACAGGCCGCTCGCTGTCGGGGTTGTTGCGGTACTCACCGACTGATCCGGGTCGCTGGGGCGGAGCCATGTAAGCCCCTGAGAGCGCGACCAGGCCCTATCTCTCCCAATCCACCATGCGCATGGCCCCGGACACGTCGCCCGGCGGAATGCCCGCCTTTTTCGCCTCGGCCAGCGTCTTGATGATCGCGGACAGGGCACGGGCGCGTCCGCCAGCGTCGAACGCTTGCAGCGGCCGGATGGTGTCGATCTCGACCGTAGCGCCCAGCTTGGCGGATGCTTCCTCGGCCAGCAGCACGGCAATGGGTTGCAGGGTCCAGATTGCAAGCTGGCGCTGCGCTTCCCTGACGGCCGGGCCGGTGGCCGCGCGGTTCACTAGGGACGGCAGGACGCCATAGGCCATCAGGATGCCCTCACGGGCCGCTGCCAGCGTCTCGGCTGTCATGCTCCGAGACAGGTCCGGCGAGAGCTGATCCGGCTTTTGCCCTATCTGGGGGTTCATGCCTGCGGCCGTCGCCTGTGCCACGCCCTCGATGACCAGGGTAGAACCTCGCCGCCCCCGGAAGGCATGGCGCATAGAGGCCATGTCTTCGGCCCCGGTGTCCGGCAGGGGGACGATCAGAGAGCCGAGCGGGGCATTCTCGAAGGTCTCGGACAGCGCCGATTCCACCGCGTGCAGCATGGCCCCGGTGAGGCTGGACCGCCGCAGCGGGGCGGTTCCGATCCAGGGCGTCAGGTTGTCCGAGCCGATCCGAAGGTGCAGAACCTCGGCCGCAAGAGCTGTCATCGTGCGCCCGCCGCCCGCCTCGGGGATGGACAGCCGATAGGCGCGCGGGCGGCCGTCGCGGGTGGTCACGTCCCAGTCTGTCGCGGGGACAAGCCCCAGCTCGGTGATCAGATAGACCGCTTCGCCATTGAGGGCCACGCCACGGGCGATCATCGCCATCGCCTGCCGGGTCAGCAGATCGGTGCCGGATACGTCCGCCATGGCAAACCCGCCTTCCCACAGGCTGACGCAACTCTGCACCGTCGCCGTCAGCTCGGCCACGCCGCGCCGGCCGCTGATGAAGCTGTCACGCGCCGCCATGACCTGGGCCGTGTAGCCCGATCCGCTGGACCGGGCCTCGATCGGGCGCAGCTTGTTAATGAGCCATCCGAGCATGGTCACCTCCACCGGTTGCGGGCGTTCAGGACACGGCGAACGTCACTTGCCAGGGCGGGTGTTTCCGCGTTGGTTATCCAGTTCCGGGCCTCGATCTGGGCTTCGGTATAGGCTGGCCGGGTGACTGCGGACAATTCGTAAAGCAGCGCGTCATGAACCGTGCGGATAATCGCCATACCTTCCGATGGATCTTCCTCTTCTACGCTTTCGGCTTTCGGCGAAACGCGCTCAGGTGGAATGCGAAAGCCGGGCGAAAGGCCAAGTATCAGCCCAGCGGCATACCCCGCCAGAAAGTCCCGGACATAGTTGGCTTGCTGCAACTCGACGGTGATTGTCGCAACGAAGATAACTGCTTCATCCGTGTCCGTGATATCCAAAGTCCCAGACCGCGTAGAGGCAAGAGGGCGATCCCAGTCGTGGCCGACAAGGAAGTGAATGTCCTTCTTGCCACCGTGATCGGACGGCGTGTTGATCCGATATCCGAAAGCCCGCGATGCGATCCGTTCTTTGCGCGGGCGGCCTTTCTTCCCGCCGTCCGTGAGGACGGCGGACTTGTTGTAAGGAAAGCGCCCGGTCATGACCACATCTCCGCCGCTTTCTTGTCGCAGCTCTAAGCCGCCTGACCTAGCGCCCCAGAGCATCACGCCAGATCCAGCTCGGTCAGCAGTTCGAGCTGAGCCGGACGCGCCACCGTCACATCCATCGTGGCTAGCGCGGTGATCCGCAGCCCGCCGGACTGCGCATCGCTGTAGGGGTCACGGATCATGTCCACCGCGCCCCATGCGCCGATGAAGATCGGGGCCACGCCGCCCGCTGCCGTGGTCAACAGCGCCTGCGTCTCGACCGGGGAACCGGACGGGGCGGCCAGCGCGTTGTTCGTCATGGCGATGTTGCCTGCGGGGATGTTCTTCACCAGGCGGTCCCACTCGGACACGGCGGTGCCGTCGATCAAGCTGTCATCGAGGAAGTCCCACAGCTCGGGCCGGATCAGGGCCCGCACCGCATCGGGCGAACCGGCCGCGTTGGCGGTCATGAACCGTGTCACAGCGGAGCGGAACGCGGACCAGCTTGCGGATGCACCAACGGCCGTGGACGTGATGCCGTAGGTTGCCGCGCCAGTGATCACGCCCAGTGGTTGCCCGTTGGCGCCGGTGCCGAGGAATGCGGCATGATCCATCGCCGCGCCCATGGCCCCGCTCATGTCGCGCCGCACCGCCTGTTCAAGCGCCGCGCCGGACTGTTTCAGCGTCTTGCGCGTGATGCGCATCTGAATGCCGAGGTTGTGGTCCGGCGACATGGCGCGGTCGGTGGTGGCGTAGGTGGTCGGCCCGGCCACGTTGGCCGTCTCGCCATCCGCCCAGCCTGCCGTGACGGCCGAGGTCGTGACCGGCCATTCCACCGCGCCCGCCTCGATGCTGATCATCTGCGCCCCCATGCGCGCCGCCACGCTGTCCGGGAAAAGCCGGTCGATGATGGGGCGGGTCTGGATCGGGTTCGGGGTGCCGCTGGCCACGGTTTCACCGGCCCGGATTTCCAGCGCCTGCCACGGCACCGGGATACCACGGAAGCCGCCCGCGCTGCGCAGCTCGGTTACGATCTCGGCCGTCTGTCCATCGAGTTGCCGCCCTTCGTCCAGGGCAAGCGCAACCTGGCGCATCTCGAACCCGGCCATCAGCTCGGCCCATTCCTGGGCGGAACGGGTTTCCAGCTCGGAACCTGCGTCACGGCGTTCAGTGTCTTCGGCGATCAAGGCCGCGCGATAGCGGGTCTCGTTGGAGCGGTATTCCCGGTCCTGGTCAGTCATCTGGCGGACTTCATCCTCGGACGGGTTTTCCTTGCCCGCCAGCTCGGCGAGGTTCTGGCGGATTTCGCTTTGCCGCCGGGCGATCTTCACGGATTCGAGCATTTTCTATCCTTTCTGCTCAACAGGTTTGCCGGGACGCTCAAGCGACTCGACGGCTATCCGCCAGTCTTGGCGGTCTTCTCGGGGCGGGAGGTGCCCGCACTCGATTCTGGTCTTTTTCGTGTGGCAACCCGGGCAAAGCGCCTGAAGGTTGCCCGGTTCATAGGAAAGCTCGGGGTTTGTCCGGACGGGCTTGATATGATCCACCTCAAGCCGCCCGCCGCAGCCGCAGGAACGGCACCTGTAACGGTCGCGTTCGAGTATTTCGGCCCGCAGCACTTTCCAGCGTTTTGTGCAGGTAACCTTTCGGGAGTACCGGTGATGTTCCTTGCGGATGCTCAAAGCGGTTCCTCCGTCTCGGCCGTCAATTCGAGAAAGGCTCGATTGGCTTGAACCTCTTTGATCCCGCTGATTTCGTACGTCGTTCCCTCGTGAACAATCTTGTCCGTGCGCCGGATGCCGCGGCTGAAGGCGGAAGCGCGAATGGTAAAACGGGTCACAAGCTTGTTGTCCCAAGCCCCAGCGCGAAGGCGCTCACTATCCGATACGTCGCGCCGCGCGGCATACAGGGGGCCGCCAAGGTTGTCCCATGTCACTTCGGAACCGCCGTACCCGTCCGGCGTCGTTGACTGCCGAAGAATTTGAATGCGCCGGTTGAGGCTTCCCGAGTTCAGAACCATGCCATTCTTGCCTTTGTCTGGGGTTGAGCCGCGATGCGCGCGCCCTGCGCCACGGCGAGGACGGAAGCCGCCGCCGCGTCGATCCGGCCCGTGGATCGGGCCTTCGCAATCTTGATGTTGTTCGCCGGGTCGCGCAGGCAGACGGCGTCCGCGAAGGCGGAGCGCAACAGCAGGGACGGCTTGGCCTTCACTAGGCCATCGAAGGCGGCGCGGCGGAACCGCTCTGCATCCTCGCCACCGTCGCGGAATCCCTGCCCGCGCCAGACCAGCGGAGCGCGGATGCCCGCCCGGCTGATCGCTTCGCCCAGCTCGGCCTGTTTGTAGCGGTCCATCGTAATCGCGATAACAGGCTGATCCTCGACATGGCGCATCACCTCGACCAGCCACGGGGCCACGGGAACCGTCTTGTCGCCCAGGATGGACAATTCGCCCCTGTCGTGCATCTCGACATAGCGCCCGGCCACACCGTCCGCCTGGCCCCTGTCCAGCAGCGCCGGCTGCGACGGGAAGGTGCCGAGGGCTTCCAGCCGGCCGGTCTCGGGCCAGTAGAATGCCGCCGCCGTCATCGAGGCAGAGCCGCCCAGGTCGATCCCGATGACAACGCCGCCCTGGCGCGGCGGCAGGGTGTCGGTTTCGCAGTTCAGCCACTCATCGAGGGTAATCAGCAGGTCGCGGGATTCGCCGGACACGCGCTCATTGCGGTTGTAGAGCCGGAAGCTCGTGAGGCTGGATCCGCCGCGCGCAATCGCCCTCTTGGCTTGTGCTTCCAGCCATTCCAGCGAACCACCGATGCCGTGCGGCGCGCCGGGGTTGGCGATCAGTAGGCTTTCGGGGTCATCGGCGGGCAGGCCCGGCGCAGGTCGGTGTTCCTGGACGTAGGAACCGGGTGCCGGATCGTCGATCCACCGGGAAAACGGGTGCGTGTCGTCGCTTGCGGACGTGCTGATGAGGAAGGCGCGTCCGTCCCGCTTGCCGAGACCAGACAGCAGCGCGTGTTCCAGCTCGTCGCCGCGATCAAGCGCCCAATGGCCGCGTTCGTCCAGGATTGCCATCGTCGGCGCGCCGCCCAGGGCGGACTTGCCGTCAGCGGCGATGACGCGAAGGACGTGCCCGCCGCCGTCGCCCTCAAACTCGATTTCGAGGCGCGGGGCCCGGCGATAGATCAGGCGGCGTTGCAGCTCGAGCGGTAGGGTGGCAGCGAACCCGGCCACGAAGTCCCAGATGATGCGGCCTTGATCCCGCGTCCGCGCGGCTGCGATGATCTCCCGCCGGGGCTGGCGATCCCAGACGCCAATGAGACCGCCGAGCGCAAGGCCCGCCGTGATCGCAGATTTGCCGTTGCCGCGCCCGATGCTGAGAATGGCGTTGGCGGTGTCTTCGGCCATCGCGCCTTCGATGAATTGGCGCTGAAATGGTGCGAGTGAAACAGGTTTCCCGGCATTCGGCCCCTCGGGGATGCGTAGGCTATGCATGAATTGCATAGCTTTTTCAGCGGGGGTCGCGTCGGCCAGTTCCGGCCCGAGCGCGAAAATTGACAACTTGGATGCGCGGTGACCAGGGCAGGCCAAAGTTGCGGCATTGGGACCATCCGCGAAGAGGTCGGCTTGCCCAACATCGGCAGGCGGCAGCTCCGAACCATCCGCCTTGCACCATTTTCTGGTCTTTTGCCGGGCCTCGCTCATGCGCTTGCCTCGTGCCGTTCGCTTCCCCGGTTACACGCCCAGGACAGGTAGCGGTTCGTCACTCGCGCCGCCGCGCCATCCGGGTCTTCGGGTGGCATGGCGTAGGGCACGAGGTAGCCGCCTTCCTGCTTCACTTGCAGATCGGCGAGACATGGCCACCCGCGCTCGGTCAACCATTCGTCCCACGCTGTCACCCGGTACGAACCGGGATCGATCCGGGAAAGCCGGTCGACAGGGCAGCCTCCGGCCTTTGCCTCGCGCGCCCTTTGTTCAATAGATTGTTCCTGCCTTATATAGGAGGGTGCAAATCTGCCCCCTTTTCGGTGCAAATCTGCCCCCTTTTCTTCGGAATAAGGGTGCATGTCCGCCCCCTTTTCCCGGTGCAAATCTGCCCGCTTTTTGGCCGCTGTAATGGCCACAACCTTGCCAGGAGAAACCAATCGGAAGCCGCTCGAATTGCCGCGCCCGCGACCCTCGAAGACGATCAACCAACCGGCATTCCTGAGCTCGCGGATCGCCCTTTTGATGGTGTCGCGATGAACATTGAGATAATCCGCCAGGGTGTCGCGCGACGGGTTGAGCTGGCCTGTCTCGTCATTTGCAAACTGCACTGCCAACACCGTGGCCACGTTCTTCGCAGAGGGGCTCACGTCAGAGCGCATCACGGATTTCAACCAATCGAAGCGATTCAGGGTCATGCCTGCACCCCGCGATACCGGGCCGCGATGCGCGCCATGTGGGGGGAAGTGGTCAACGATTTGGCGTTCATGGGGGACCGGCCGTCATAGTGCAGCGCGGCCTGATCCATGAGGGCTTGTGCAAGGTCTTCAGGTACGGCGGACATGTCTTCGCCAAACCCGGCCACATACTCGATGCTTATCCGACTGGGGGTCAGATCAAAGAAACTGTCGCCCCAACGGATGTAGGGCCGGATGCCGCCCATGAAGGCAAACGCGGTGAAGGCTACACCGTCTACGGTAATGGTCGGTGTCGTGTCCGTGGCAACGGGGCCGATAGGCAGGCTCAAGCCTACATCGCAACCAGGATCGAAGATTGTCACCGTGATTGTCTGGGTCAGCAGCGCGACCTGGGTAACCTGTTCAATCTCTGAGGCGACTGCCCGGCCAATGGTCCGAATTGCGCTGTCATCCTCGTCAAAGTCCACCCTTAGATGGTCTTTGAGTTCAGCCATGTTGAACGGGTCGTTTGCGCTCGTGTACGCTCGGCTAACAAGCATCTTCATGCCGCCACCTCCGCGTTCAAGAAGTGACTGAACAACGTAATTTGATCGTCTGGTGGTATTGCCTTGAGGGCGGCTACTGCCAGCTCCTGCCTCTCTGAAGCCGTCAGAAAGGCGGTAGATGCGTGCGTGAAGGCCGTCCAACCATCTACATCGGCGAAAACCAAAGCGCAGCCCAACATTCTCGACATGCGCCTGTGATCGGGTTTGACAATCGCTGCGTAAGTGCTTGACGCTCCGTCTCCGGTTTGACGTGCCTCAACCTTACAAGTACCTGTTTTTTCGAGAATAGCGAGGGATTGAAAATCCTCGTGTCGGTGGTTCGATTCCGCCCCCGGGCACCATTTTATCAAACAATATCAGCGTGTTACCTTTTGCGCCGCGATTTTGCTCTGAAAGCATTCCGAACTGGGTGTCGCGTGGGTGCCAACTGTTCGAAACGAGTGCTGATACGTGCGACGTCGGTGGGATGACGACTTCCAAAGGTGGGCAGAACTTAGGAACACACTGAAAATCACAGTCAGAGATTGCCTCCTCCCTACAGCTAACGCTATGTTTCACGAAGGAAGATACGCTAGGCGAGTGGCCACCAAAAATCGGTATTCATGGAAAGCAGTTTCATACAGAGAAAGCTATACAACTGGTTGCGTCGCGAGACAGGCTCTTCTGGTGTTCGCAAGGTTGCTTCTTTACACGGAGCAATCGCGAGCGAGATAGGGAACGTTCGCAGCGACAACCAAGACAAAGCGATTGCCTTCAAGGGATTTGACGCTCGAGGACGCGAATACGCTGTAGCTGTTGTTGCCGATGGTATTGGTGGGATGGATGATGGCGCAGCGTGTGCAGCCCTTGCAATTGCGGCATTTACGTCTGAAATCAGCGTCCTGTCTCAAGTTGGCTTTTCGTCACCGTTAGCACAATTGAAGCAGGCGGCACATTTTGCCAATGAAGCTGTTTATCGCGATTATCTCGGAAGGGGTGGTTCGACGTTAGGTCATGTTGACAAATGGCGCACCCAAAGGCGTATTGACGTGATGTCGATGAAGCCGAGGAAGCTCTCCGCAGTCTTGTCGTAGCGGGTGGCGACGCGGCGGGCGTTCTTCAGCTTGTTGAAGCACCGTTCGACCAGGTTGCGCAGCCGGTATAGTGATCGGTCCACGCCAACGCGCTTTTTGCGCGACTTGCGCATCGGAATGACCGGTAGGACATCCCGTTTGTCCATGGTTTCCCGAATGCTGTCAGCGTCATAGCCTCGGTCGGCCAGCAGAACACTTGGTGTCGGCAAATTGTCGACCATGACCAGATCGAAGCCGAGATAGTCGGAGGTTTGCCCCGCTGTGATCTCGGTCCTCATGGGCAGCCCTGCTGCATTGACGAGGAGATGGATCTTGGTCGAGAAGCCGCCACGCGAACGGCCAAAACCCTGTCGCGGAGTCCCCCTTTTGCGCCCGCTGCCTGATGATGGGCGCGAACCACGGTGCTGTCGATCATTTGCAGTGCGTGCGGGACCACGCCGCTTTCGTTCAGGGCGTCCATGATCTGCTCCCAGAGCCCCGCCAGCGTCCAACGCCGGAACTGGCGGTAGACGCTTGACCACTTGCCGAACTCTTCCGGCAGATCGCGCCGGGGAGAGCCTGTGCGCGCGATCCAGAAAATCCCATCAAGAACAAGGCGGTGGTTGGAAGGTTTGCGCCCGTTCGGGGCGCGGACTGTCCGGATGAAACGCTCAAAGAACGCCCATTCCTCGTCCGACATCAGGTCTCGTGCCAAGCTGGTCTCCATCGCAGATACCAGCTTGAATAACGATCAGCGCGCCCTGTGAATCCCTTTTGTCAACATGTCCTAGTAGAAGAATTGATCGAAGGGCAAGACCCAGAAGCAGCACTGCTTACCAGAACAGACTATGTTGACCCTTACCTTGCCGCGAAGATTTTTCGGCACTTAGCGAAAGGCGTAGCTGCTGCGCACCACAATGATGTGGTCCACCGTGATCTCAAACCGACAAATATTATGGTCGTAGGTGGCTACAATGTTACAGAATTGAAAGTAACTGATTTCGGCATCGCAAAAATGGCCAAAGCAGAGTTGGATGAAGCTGCTGAGGGAGGCGACGCCCCACTTTCGGCGTCGGCGACCGCCCTAGGCGCAATTCCATATATGGCACCTGAAGCAATCGATGCGCCAGAGACTGTTGGCCTTCCAGCGGATGTTTGGTCAATTGGTGCGATTGCCTTACACATTCTTTACGGTGATTATCCTTATGGCTCAGGCCTTCGGGCGGTGGGCAATATCACCAAGAACTCTCCTATCAGCACACCCAAATTTGTTACATCAAAATCGCAGTTTAGGCCTCTCGCAGAGGAAATCATTGAGCTTGCTGGCCGGTGCCTGCAGTCCAATCCAGAAGACCGGCCGACAGCCGACCAACTTGTAGAGATGTGTGACACGCTATGCTACACGGTCTCAGATCGAAAGCTCGGTTCGGTCAAGAGCTACCTGTATGACGCCTATGGCTATATTCGCACCACAGGTGATGATGTCTTTTTTCATAAAGACAGCGTCTTTGGCGAACTACCCAAAGTCAACGACAGCGTCGTGTTTTCCTGCTACGATGGAGGTCAAGCTCCTCGGGCGTTGCCTGTTTTGAAGCTAAAGTAGGCCCTGCCTGACTAATCCAATCATACTAGAACTGCTCACTCGTTAAAGCGGACTTCCGTATCACGCACTCACAGCAAAGAATGCTCTGAGGCGCATCATACCTCTAAGGCCTTTCTCGCCTCCTTCTCCGCGGCTGACCCCTTCACCCATTGCCACGGGGTGCGCGGCTTCCTCGCCTTGGCCAGTTCAGGGTTCGCCTTGGCGTCGGTGACGGCAGCGCGCAGGCGTTCGCGTGCTTCGCGCGGGTCAATCTTCAGTTCTTCGCAAAGGGCCTTCAGCGTGATGATGTCGGGCATGTCGATCTCCTTGGTTACTGATGCAGATCGATAAGACTCCCATGTCGCCGCTGTCAGGGATAACCCCAGAACGTCTTTAGCTTTTCTTGCATTGCTGCTACCACTGATCTCGACATGGCAGACGCGGCCATGTTGGGGCGTGGAAACCCCTCACGTACTAGGCCGAGCAATCGGCTGAAACCTTGACCCTATGGTCGGGGTGCCTGTGTTATACAACAGGCCCCGGCTAAAGGCACAGGGTCCGTGTACGTGCGGATTTCCAACACCCCGATCACCAGTCAATGCGAGGGCGCTCGCAGATTGGGGTGGGCATGGAAGCCGACCAGATAGCAGCCAAACAGGTTTTGGAACCGGCCAAGCTCGTTCGGCCAGCCGACATATTGACCCACATTGAAGAACATGAAGTCACGCATGGGCTGTACGGCTGGTGGTTCGATGACACGCTTCCTGAAGTTCCCAGAGGCGGCTGCTGTGAATTTGACGGCAAGCACTTGCTCTATATCGGCATAGCGCCCCCGAAGGACCGACCGGCAAAGTCGGGTTCAGCTACGCCTGTCAGAAAGCGTCTTTGGCGCAACCACCTACGTGGCTCAGTCCGATCCTCAACTCTTCGTCAATCACTCGCTGCGCTACTGAAGGATCAACTGGGATTCGAGTTCTACAGGGATGCCGGTGATCGGGTGCGTATGGCCAAAGATCATGAGGAAAACCTAACCGACTGGATCGAAGACCATGCCGGAATTTCTGTGGTCCACCATGACGCCCCTTGGCAGCTAGAGGAAGCGTTGGTCAGAAACGGCCCACCTTTGCCTCTGAACCTGAGCATGTCAGGCCATCCCTTCAAATCCACATTGAGCGCGTTCAGGAAGGCGCTGGGGCGCGACTGACGCTACCTGCAACTAACCCCAAGGATCGAGAGCGAAGGGCGCGCGTGGCCGCGTTGCAATGCGCCAGCAGCGCCAGTTTCGACATTTTCCGAGCACACCCTGCGAAATTCAGCCAGGGGCGCTGTGTGGCCCGCTGAGAAGCTGTCCTGTCATCTCGGCCGCTTAGGTCTGGCAAAACCTGTCTTTGGCCACTCCTGCGACCTCTGCGCTGCCCAGCAGGGTTTCACCTGACCGGACTCCTCGACTTTCTTATCGAGATTTCATCAACCAACTTTCCACGGAGGAATATTAAAATGGCCATCAGCGCGAAGTGGAGTTTCAACGGAGAGAGTAAGGTTATTCTCGGGAACTGGCACCGGCTGTGGTGCCTGCTGTTCGGACCGCTGTACTACCTGTTCAAAGGTATGTTCCTGTGGGCGACCTTGTCGCTGATCACGGCGAACGGCCTGTGGGTTGGGGACGCGGTCGATTGCATGGTCGCCCTGCCCGGCCAGCTGTTCTATTCAACCCAAATCCCCGCCTGCCTTTGGTTTCTGGCCAAGGACAAAAGCGCCAATGGGCATAGGGACCGGCGCGGCGAGTTTCTGTTCATCGACGCGCGCAAGATGGGCGTGATGGCCGGTCCATGTGAGCGGACAGAAGGAAGTCACGGTTCGCATCCGCCGCTTGATGAATGCGCTTGGCTTCCCAGAGTCGCGGCGTGATGCAGCCGTGAACGCCATCGTTGATTTCTACGCCAAGGAGTATCGCACCCAGCACGGGCTTGCTGAACCGCAATCGGAGGGCAGGCTTGATGATTAACGTGTGGTGTGTCCGCGCCGAGTTCGGGAAATACGCGCAGGCGTTCCTCAAGGGCGGCTATACCGCGATTGGCTGGATCGAGGACAAGAGCCTGGCAGACTGCAAAAGCCGCGATGACATCCATCTTTTCTACCGCGAGGCCTATCCGCAGGACACCAGCAACATCGTGATCGGCCAGCAAGTCGGCCAGATCGCCCGCTTCCTTCTCGAAATTCAGCCGGGCGACATTGTCATCACCCCGGACAACAACACCGAGCTTCTGCATCACGGTATCGTCGCGGAAGGCTATCGTTTCGAGCCGAACGATCCCGCCTGAGATTATCGATGTATTGCGCGCTGCCGGTATCGAAAGCCCGGACATTTCCATCTTGTCCGACGATTTTCTTGCAGAGCTGCAAGGGATGGAACGCAAGAACCTGGCACTGGAAGCCTTGAAGAAACTTCTTAACGGCGAAATCAAGAGCCGCCTTCAAACCAACGTGGTGGAGAGGCGCCGAAGAGCGATCCGGAAACGACCATCGACGTGAAGACGCTGCACGCGAAGATCGGAGAGCTGACGCTGGAGAATGATTTTTTGTCCGGCGCGCTCGGCAAGGCGGGTCTGTTGCCGAGCGCAAGAAAACGATCGATCCCACCGCGAAGCTGAGCGTCAGTCGCCAGGCCACCGTACTTGGGATCAGCCGGGGCAGCGTGTATTACAAGCCCCGCCCGGTCTCGGACACGAACCTGAAGCTGATGCACCGGATCGACAAGCTGCACATGGAATTCCCGTTCGCGGGCAGCCGGATGTTGCAGGGGCTGCTGGTCCAGGAAGGGTTCAAGGTCGGGCGCCTGCATGTCGCGACCCTGATGAAGCGGGTGGGTATCGAGGCGCTCTATCGCAAGCCCAACACCTCGAAACCGGCGCCGGGGCACAAGATCTACCCCTATCTTCTGAGAAAGCTGCCCATCACCCGCCCCAACCAGGTCTGGGCGATGGATATCACCTACATCCCCCTCTCGGCAGAATGCTACGCATTCGCATGCCGGGCACTGCATCGCCCGCGGGTACATCTGTCTGGCCGCCGTGCTGGACTGGTTCACACGGCGTGTCCTGGCATGGCGGGTGTCGATCACGCTGGAGGCGGATTTTTGCATTGAGGCTGTCGAGGAAGCACTGGCGCGACACGGCGCACCCGAGCTCTTCAACACGGATCAGGGCAGCCAGTTCACGTCCACCGGCTTCATCAAGGTGCTGGCCGCCCGCAAAATCAAGATCAGCATGGATGGCAAGGGAGCTTGGCGCGACAACGTCTTCGTCGAGCGTCTGCGGCGGACTATCAAATACGAGGAAGTCTACCTGCGGGCCTATGCCAGCGTGGCCGAAGCCCGGGTCGGGATCGGCCGATACCTGGGCTTCTACAACAGCCGTCGACCGCACTCATCGCTTGACGGGAGAACCCCCGATCAGGCCTACTTCAACAAGCCAATACGTGATGCGGCAGCGGCGTAACCCAGGCGGAAAAACACCTACAGAACGCCAGGAACCTGTTCAAACAAACCGAACCACCTCTCTCGCTCGCCTTGCTCATTGGTCATCCATTTGGATCGCTCGACGTGATGATCTTAGCCTTTGAGTGACGCCGAATGAACCATTCTTTCGCTCGCTCAGACCTGCCACGAGTTTTTCACGTCGAGGTATTACGAGATCACGTTTGGCGCTGCGTGTAGGAGGCCCAACCACGACGCAACGGTTGTGGGCTACCAGATTTGGTTGAACCCTATGGGAGAGCCCTGCGCATCTGACGGCGTTGCAACCGTCGCCTGAACCGAAAGACCCGTGGCAAGGTTGCGCGTCAGGGACAGCGCGGACATCAGTTCACTGTTGGAAAATGCCGACAGAACCGCAATCGCCTCCGCGTATAGCCCCGCGCGAATGGCCTCCTCCGCTACATGCAGATGAGCCTGCAACAGATCTGACACACGCGCTTCATGCCTACCGAAAGCTTCGTGCACGGGCGCAAGAGTGGCATCTCCAAGGAGTTGCATCAGATACATCAGGCGCTTGCTGTCCTGAAAGGCCCCGACGGAGGTCTCGTGCAACTGCGGCACCAGTGAAATCGTATCAATCCCACCACTCACCGCCTTGCGAATATCCTGAAACCGATGGGATTCGCCGGTCGTCAGGTAACGGTGAGCACTGTATTCCGGCGGGATCACCTCCTGCCCCAGAAAGACCGGCGAAAACGGCGCGGCCAGCGCACCGCATGCCGCGTGCCACATCACGGCCAGAGCTGGATCGGCGGAAGAGGTCAAGGGAACCACCTGGCCATAACCGGCGGTGTCCCCGGTCAGCTTCTCGGTACGGATGGCCCAGATCATGTCCTCGAGCCCGATCTTCTCTGGCCGCGCTGCGCGGGTCTGCATCTCGGCCTCGATCCAGGCGATGCCGTCCCAGCGTCCCTTATCATCGCCGTAAATGGCATTGACGTTGAACGGGCCACCATCATACCAGCCTTGCGCACGAGCAAAGCTGACAAGGTTGGGTGACCACAGGAAGTCCGGATGCGCAGGGTCGTCGACCGGCACCTCCATCACATAGCCGGGGCGGGAGGCACGGATGCTGTCTGGACCAAGGCGCTCGGCCACCCATAGCCCCTGCCCACCCGCGAACTGGATCATCACCCAGGCTTCGTCTGCATCCGCGAAAATGTGGGAATTGCCGCCATAAGTTGCTTCACCGTGCTCTGCGATCAGATCGGCACACAGCTCAACCGCGCCACGTGCACTGGTCGCGCGTTCAAGAACCACGCGGGCCAGATCGCTATAGTTGAGCCCTTGCTGGTCCTTCGGCGTCATCTCTATGAGGTCGCGGCGCGAAGTTGACCAGACATCCCGCACAGCGACGCCTGCCTCGTTCAAACCGCCGTTTGTGATCGGCGCTGGCACACCGAGGTAGTAGGAATAGCTGACCCGCATGTGACGCAGCGTATGCGCGGCCTGCGGCACGGAAATCCGGCGCCCAGGCATATGCGCCTCGGGCCCGACGCCGACCTCGATCATGCTGCCCAGAGCATGATCGGTCGCGGGCACGATCTCGAGCCAGTGCGACGAGGGTTCGTCACCGTATCCGCCGAGCCAAGCATGACCTGTGCGGCTATGGTTCCTCCCGACATATAGGGCGTAGCTCATGCGGGTTCACCTACTTTCGTTGCATTGCGTTGATAGACCCGTGCGCCACGCCGCAATGTCTCGCTGACCTTGATCGACGCGATCGCCTCCGGGCACGACAGCGGATTTGCTTCCAGGATCACCAGATCTGCCAGCTTCCCCAGCTCCAGCGAGCCGCGCTCCTCTTCGTAGAACACTTGCCATGCGGCATCAATTGTGTGGGCGCGCAATGCAGCAAGCGGCGACAGACGTTGTTCCGGGCCAAGCACACGCCCGCTCTGTGTGCGGCGACTGACCGTCGTGTGGATCAGTTCCAGCGGGCGCGTCGGTGTGACGGATGCGTCATTATGTATGGTGAACCGCACGCCTTCGGCCTCGGCCCAGCCGGTGGGCGAGATGTGCTGTGCACGCGCGTGGCCAAGAATCTCGTCGTGATGCTGATCCCCCCAGTACCAGATATGGGCCGGGAAGAAGCTGACGGTAACGCCCAGACCCGCGCAGCGCACGATCTGGTCCCGCCGCATGACCTGTCCGTGGATGATCGTGTGCCGGTGATCGGCGCGCGGATCATTGGACTGCGCCTCTTCGACCGCATCGAGGAACATGTCGGACGCCGCGTCTCCGTTGCAGTGGCAATGGATCTGAAACCCCAGACGATGCAGCTTCTCAACTTCGTAAAACAGTAGCGAACGGTCCATATAGGCCAGCCCGGTATCACCCGTATCAAGATACGGCATGGTCAGGAAGGCCGTGTGCATGAGGAACGATCCGTCCGTCAGAAGCTTGCGTGGCCCTAGCGCGATCGGCCCTTGCGGCCAGTTGCTGCCGCTCCCTGTGCGCGAGAACTCCGGTTCGATTTCCGCCACGGGCAAAAGGATCAGGTCGATCCCCGGATCGCCCCGTTCCGCCATGCCCCTGAATAGATGCAGCAAAGGCGCCGCCGCCCAGGAGTTCTGGGCCAATGTCACTCCTTGTGCGAGGTATTCCTCGCGCGCCGCCGCAAAGCATCGTTGGAAAGAGGTGTCATCAAGAAGAAAATGCGTGTCGCCCATCTCTCCCATGGCCGACAGGTCCTCGATCCTCCCAGTCAAGCGGCCCGCGCTGTTGCGCAAAAAACGCCCCCCGTCCGGGTCGGCGCTGTCTTCGGCAATGCCCTGTCGCGCCAGTGCCAGCGAATTCGCAACCCCGCAATGCCCCGAGGCGTGGATCACCCAGATCGGATGGTCGGTCGAAACCGCGTCCAGCTCGTCCCGTGTGGGCATGCGCCGCTCGCTCAGCTGACACTCGTCCAGCGCCGCGCCCATCACCCAGTCTCCGGACGGTGTTTGCGCAGCCTTTCTTGCAAGGCGGTCGCGGACATCGGCAAGGCTTCGGCAACCGGCGCGGCCTGACAGATCGACACGCAGCAGAGAGACGATGGCGCTGTCGGGAAAATGGCCATGCGAGTCGATGAAGGCCGGGATCAGAACGCGACCCGCAAGGTCACAGAAAGCGGCATTCGGCAGGACATTACGGACATGCGAAAGCGCGCCGACAGATACGATCCTGTCGGCAAGGATACCGATGGCTTCTGGGCGGGTGTCGTCCGCATCCATGCTCAGGATGGGCCCACCTGCAAAGATCGTTCCCGTCATAGCTTCTCCATCCGGTTTTCCTCCCACGCGGACGGGAAGTGACAGCGATGCGCCGCCGCGCCCTTGACCTGCCAGTCAGGGACCTCTGCTGCGCACCGGGCCTGAGCAAACGGACACCGGGTGTGGAATTCGCACCCTTTTGGGCGGCGGAGAATGCTCGGCGGCTCGCCCTGAAGTTCGATCCGCATCAGTTGCGCATCCGGGTCCGGCTCCGGGTTGGCTGCCAGCAGGGCTAGTGTGTAAGGATGCTGCGGGCTGGCGAAAACGGTGTCCGTATCGCCCTCCTCAACCAGTTTGCCCAGATACATGATACCGACGCGGTCGGTGATGTGGCGTACGACGTTGAGGTTGTGCGTGATGATCATGATGGCCAGCCCCAGCTCATCCTGAAGCCGCGCCAGAAGATTGAGCATCTCTCCCTGAATGGATACATCGAGACCAGCCGTCGGTTCGTCCGCAATCAAAAGCTTCGGGTCCAGCGCCAACGCTCGCGCGACGCCAACACGCCGCGCCTGACCGCCGGAAATCTGGTAAGGGTAGCGCGCGGCGAACTCGGGCGGCAGGCCAACCATCTGCAAGAGCCGCCGTGCTTCGGCATCGAGATCGCGGTCGGTCATGCCCTGTATGCGAAAAGGTTCCGTGATCAGCGACTTGATCGACAGGCGTGGGGACAGCGAACCGATGGGGTCCTGGAACATCATCACGATCTCGCGCCGCAACTTGCGGAATTGCGTCTCGGGCAGGTTGCGCAGTTCCTTCCCGAGATAGAGGATCGAGCCTTCAGAGGCGTGATGCAGCCCCGCCACCGCCCGCGCAAGCGTGGTCTTGCCCGATCCACTTTCGCCCACGATGCCGTAGGTCTGCCCCTCTTCGATCTTCAGGCTCACGCCCGAGACTGCGTCAATGGTGCCTGCGCTGCGGAAGACCCCGCCGCGCACGCCAAACCGCACCACCACATCGCTGATGTCGAGAAGCGTGTTCATGCCGTCATCTCCATGCCAATCAGATGACAGGCCGTCCCGTGTCCGGCCGAGGCCTCCGCCATCGCGGGGCGCGCCGTGCAGGCATCAAACCGTCGCGGACACCGCGCCGCAAAAATGCAGCCCGAAGGCAGGTTCACAAGATCGGGGATATTGCCGGGGATCGTCGGCAGGTTGCGGGTCTTTTCCTTAATGTGGCCGGGATCGCATTCCAGAAGGGCGCGCGTATAGGGATGCGCCGGGCTATGGAACACGTCGCGGACCGACCCGGCCTCGACGACCTCGCCCGCATACATGACGACGACCTCATCGCAAAGCTCGGCGATGACCCCCAGATGATGCGAGATGAACAGGATCGAACACCCGATCTCATCCTGCAATTCACGCAACCGCTTGATGATCTGCACCTCCAGCGTCGCATCAAGCGCGGTCGTCGGCTCGTCGGCGATCAGAAGCGCGGGCCTTGCCATCAGCGCCATGGCGATCGCGATCCGCTGACGCATCCCGCCGGAGAATTCGAAAGGATACTGATTCAGCCGCGCCTCGGGGTCCGGGATGCCGACCAGCGCCAGCATGTCCACCGCGCGCTTGCGTTTTTCGGCCTTGGACAGGGCGTCGCGGTACTGGATGTCGATCATCTGTCGTCCGACGGTCAGCACCGGGTTGTGCGTCTGCATCGGGTCCTGGAACACCATGGAAATCTGGGTGCCGCGCAGGGCGCGAATCTGCGCCTCGCCTTTGGTCAGAAGATCCTCTCCCTTGAACGCCACCTGCCCCGAACCGACATGCGCATTGGGCGCCATGAGCCGGATGATCGCGGAGATGAGAGTGGATTTCCCGCAGCCCGACTCTCCGACGATGCCGACGATCTTGCGATCCGGCACGGTTATGGAGACGTCGCGCAGTGCCTTCAGTTCTCCGCGCGGGGTGGCATAGCTGACCGATAGCTTCTGGATATCAAGAACGGCCATCATTTGCCTCCCTTGCCGCGCAGTTTCGGATCGACCACATCCCGCAGCGCCTCGCCCAGAAAGGTGAACCCTATTGTTGTCAGGATCAGTGGAATGCCCCCCGCAATGATCAGCCACGGCGTGTTACGGATCAGGTTGTAGCCATCGTTCAGAAGCGAGCCCCAGGACGGCGTCGGCGGTTTGACCCCCATGCCAAGGAACGAAAGGCCGGCCTCCAATCCCACGACGGTTGGAATATCCATTGCCGCCAGCACCGCGAGCGGCCCCAGCACGTTGGGCAGGATATGAACCGTCATGATCCGGGGGGTGGACGCGCCAAGCGATTTCTCGGCGGTGATGAACTCCGCCTCTTTCAGCGATTGCGTCAACGTCCGGACGACCCGTCCATAAGTGGGAACCGACGTCACCATGATCACGACGATCACCGTGTTCAGGCTGGGCCCGACCAGCGCCACCACGGCCAGAGCGAACATGACCGTAGGGAAGGATCGGACCGTGTCGAACAGGAGCACGATCAGGTTGTCGATCCATTTCGGTCCGTATCCTGCGATCATTCCCAATAGCAGACCGATGAGGATCGCCCCTCCGATCGTCGGAAGCGCCACCTGAAGCGCCACGCGTCCGCCCCAGATCACCCGTGAAAACGTATCGCGGCCAAGCTGGTCCGTCCCGAGCAGATGCGCAGCTCCGGGGCCTTGCAGTCGGTCCGGCACATTGAGCGCGATGGGATCATAGGGTGCGATCCAAGGGGCAAAGAGCGCAGACGCCAATATCAGCAGCACGATCACAAGCCCCGTGAGCCCTAGCGGATCGCGCACAAGGTGGTAGACGATCTCTCCCAGTTCGGAACGGGGCTTTGGCACGGTCAAGTCGGTCATGGTTGGGCCCTCACTTGCCAGCACGGATCCGGGGATCCAGAATGGCGTTGATGATGTCGGCCAGCGTGGTCGAGGCGACGAAGATCAGAGTGGAAAACAGGACCGAACCCATGACCACCGGGTAATTACGGGTGGTGATGCTGTCGATCACCAGCTTGCCCAGACCAGGGCGGGAAAAGACGATCTCGGTGAAGACCGCCGCTGACAAAAGGAAGCCCATGCCGACCCCGATCACAGTCACGGTGGGCAGGATGGCAAGGCGCAGCGCGTAGCCAAAGACAATCCGTCTTTCTGGCAAGCCGAAAGCGCGCGCGGTGCGGATATGCCCCTCGCCCAGCACTTCCAGCATCGAGGCCCGTACGAGCCGTGCAATATAGCCGACCCAGCTGAGACCTATGGCCAGGCTTGGCAGGACGAGGTGATGCAATTGATCGCCCCAGTCGCCAGCGTCGCCCGCCCCGATAGCCGGAAACCATTGAAGCTTCACCGCAAAGATCAGCAGCGAATAGAGCGCGACGACAAAGGCTGGAACCGCAATGACCGAAACGGAGAGGATTCCGGTCAAGCGGTCGCCGAGGGAATTACGGTTCACGGCAGAGTAGCAGCCAAGCGCAATACCCAAAACCGCCGACCAGCTGATGGAAACCAGGATCAGCGTCAACGTATAGGGCACCTGATTCAACACGATATCCGTCACCGGACGGTTGGAAAACACGTCCATGCCCAGATCGCCCCGCAGCATGTTTGCGAAGAAAAGGCCGATTTGAGCGATCAGCGGCTTGTCGAGCCCCATCCGTGCCTCGAGCGCCGCGCGCATTTCCGGGGTCGCGCGGGGCCCCAGCATAGTCGACACCGGATCGCCGGGGATCATGTGCACGATCAGGAACAGCGCGCTTACGGCCAGAACCGTGATGACTGCCGCCAGACCGATCCTTTTGATGACGTATGACAACATTGCCTACCTGTCTCCCTGTCTTGAAAAGGGGGGCGCGGTGTTGAGCCGCGCCCCGTAGGTTCAGGGAGGAACCTCAGGCCGCGCCGAAGTATCGGTAGAGTGGCAGGCCATCCGGGCGCAGCGCCGGAACGATGCTGTTTCGGTAGATCACCGGCGTCGCTTCATGGGTCAGGAACTTGTAGGCACCGCTTTCTTCCATCAGGTCCTGTGCGCGGACATACATCTCAGCCCGCTTGACCGGATCGGCCTCGGATTGTGCGGTCAGGTGCAGAGCGTCGAACTCCTCGTTCTTGAAACGCTCCCAGTTCCAGATGCCGGCCTGTTCGCTGATGAACCAGGACGTCGCGTAGTAGGGGTCCGGCGTCATGGAGTAGCGGTTCAGGACCATTTCGACGTTGGCGTCGCTTCCGAGTTCCCAGAAGGTCGCGCCTTCATGGAGGCTTATCTCCAGCGTGATGCCGATGGCGGCCAGGTTGGCCTGAATGATCTGTGCCGCGGTGACGTTCGCGGATTTGTTCAGGACACTTATGGTCAGCGATACGTTGCCCTCGCCGGACTCCGCCATCAGCGCCTGCGCTTTCTCCAAATTGGCGGCAGCACCCGTCAGCGAGGTCTCGCGATGGCCCGGCAGGCCCGGCGCGATGATCCCTGTCGACGGCTCCGCCGCGCCGAAATAGGCTGCCGCCATGATTGTTGGCACGTCAATGGCATACTGGATCGCCTGCCGCAGCTTCGGATTGGCCATCTTCGGGTTGTCGAGGTTCATGCCGACCCAGACGTAATAGAGCGATGGATACTCGTCGAGGGTTGTGCCTTCGATCGGCGACGACTTCAGACGTTCTACCGAATCCAGACTGACGCGGGTGAAGTCGATCTCGCCTGCTTCAAAGGCGATCTCTGCCGCTTTCTCGTCATCGATGTGGTAGATCTGGATCTCGTCAAAGGCAGCCGGTTCGCCCTGCCAGTCAGGGTTGCGGCGCAAGGTGGTCTTCTGCTTCTGTTCCCATCCAGCGTGCAGATAGGGGCCGGAAGTTGCCACCGGCTGGGTGTCTATCTTGCCGCCGACGCTTTCAAACGCCGCTTTCGACACGATGTTTCCCGCGATATAGGGCAGCGTAATCGACCACAGCGGCTGAAACGCGTTCTTCAGAACGATTGTTCCGGTCCGCTCTCCCGTCACCTCGACATGGTCCAGAGGGCCCCAGTCTGGCTTGTTGGTCGATTCAAGCGTGTCGTCGATGATCCGCTCGAATGAGAATTTCACATCTTCGGCCGTCATCGCGCCAAAGCCATTCGTGAAGCCGATCGTGTCCTTGAGCGCGAAGTTGATGTGCGTGTCGTCGACCTGTTCGATCATGTCCGCCGCGTCCAGCTGCCACCCCCATTGGCGGCCCGGATTATACTGGATCAACTTGTTGTAGATCGCGGCTTGGATTTCCTCATCCACGACGCCCTGGCTGAACGCCGGGTCCATCGACCGGATGTCGGCATAGGTGCGCGTCTTTAGCGTACCCTCTGCCGCATGGGCCGGGCGTGGCAGCATCAGGCCCGTAGCCGCCAGGCCTCCAAGCGCGGTCGCGCCCTTCAGGAAAGACCGACGCGGCAGGCCGATTCTGGTCCATGAGATATTGGGTGTGGTCATTGATTGTCTCCCTGACTGAGTAAGCGCCTACCCGACGCATTTGTTGTCACGGAGTTCATCTGAGGTGCTGCTTTTCAGCAATTTAGCAAGCTTTAGCATGTGTATGCGATTTTATGCTATTCTGACTTCATGTCGCAAACTAATCTGGATCGGAATACGCGTGGACGGGCGTGCCGATGGAAGATGATTTTGCGACAAACCTGAAGCTCTTGTGCTCGACCGAATCCTCGGTCTCGGCCATCTGCCGACAGATCGGCGTCAACCGGCAACAGTTCAGCAAGTATCTCAGCGGCGCAGCACGTCCCTCACCGGCCAACTTGCGCAAGATCGCCACACATTTCGGCGTGCGTCCGGCCGAGTTTCACCTGCCGATCGACGAATTCGAATGCCACCCCTCGGTTGCGGGTAAACTGGCGGGTCCGCAACGGGGCAGTCAACAAAGAGGCGGGTTCGACGCGGCCTTCCGCGGTCAGACTATCCCGCTTCGTCGTTATCTGGGCTATTATTTGAGCTATTTTCTTACTGAAACATGGGAGAACTCGATCATCTGCGCGATTGTTCGCTTGGATGAATTCGACGGCATGGTGCGCTCCCGATCTTTCGAACGCTCGGTCGACCCTGACGACGGCAGTCTCTATCTGTCAAAATATGAGGGTCGGGTTGCGATGCTGGGGAATAGGATCTTTGTTTTGGAGTACCAGTCACTGGCCCGGGACGCTTTGGTCGAGACAGTCCTTTACCCGGTCGGTCGCGGTCAACTGCAGTACCTGCGCGGCACCACCTTCGGCATCACAAGCCGCCAGCGCACCCCCTTCACCTCGCCCATCGTATGGCGCTATCTAGACGAATTTGACTCATTGAGAGATGTGATGCGTAAGGTCGGTCGCTACGACATCAATTCGGCGAAACTGGACCCAAGAGCCAGGTCGATCTTGTTGGGCAGCCATACCAAAGCGTCAGACTGAGCTTGCAGCCGGGTATCCGCCCCGGGACTTCGAGATCATTGGGCGTCTAACGGTCGCTGCATTCGTATCCAATCGCTTCACGATAACACACGTATCCTTTTGGCCTTTCACCGGGCCATCCTCAATTTGTGTGGCGACACTAACCTGATATTTGAAAAATCGTAAGGGATAGTCATGATTTCGAAGAGGCACAGGTTGCCCGGAGGCGATGTTTCGGTTCAAAGCGTTGCGCAAAGCGAATCTAGCGGGTGGATTGTAGCGGGCAGTTTCGCACCAAACGGCATCTGCCCAGACTATGGATAGCATTCACAACACCGTCACGGCTGGCAGCGTCGGTGTCTCAAAGATTATTCCGCGCATGGAGACAAGGTAATGGTTGATCTTGTGGTTTGCCGTTGCGACGTTTTCCGCCCGTTTGCCCGCGCCGGGCTTTCTCTAACCAGATCGCCTCGATTGCACGCCCCTATGCGCGGCGCACCTCACGTGTCGGGGGGATTGTCGACCATCTTGGGCATGCGACCGGCGGGCGGTCTGCTGCGCGGCTCTTGCACCGTTTGGGCCTTGGGATCGGCGATGACACGGTGCTCAGGCAATCGAAGAAGTGTGCTCGGCGTCCAGGAGGCGCGCGATGCAAACCCTTTCGTCCAGCACGGTGGCGGCAACATTTGCGAACGCGGTGATAAGTCCGAAGAGAGAAAAATCGCCGTAGGTCTGCGCCCCCAGACAAGCAGACACGGGACCAAATCAGGAACACCCATCCAGCACTTATCCAGCATTGCTGGATGGGTAGACAAATCCGTTTAAGAGAGTGGATTTTTCGTTTGTTTTCAGGAGTTTCTGGTGCTGCTGGACAGGATTGAACTGTCGACCTCTCCCTTACCAAGGGAGTGCTCTACCACTGAGCTACAGCAGCACACCTTTCTTCAGATTGCTATCCCCGGCGTTACACCGTTTCAAGCGGGCTCTGAATGAACCCTCTATTTCAACACCTTCACAACTCTGAGCCTGCCCATGACTAGGGAATGTCATTCCCCTGAGCCAAGGTAACTCACTGTGCCGACGCGGCCATCTCCATATCCGGGCTCGCAGCGTCGCGGTGAGCGGGTGATTAGACTCAAACGAAACGCGGCGCAAGGGCATCTGGACGGTTTTTTTCGCCTCCTGTAGAGAAAGGTCATGGCAGAGCAAAAAAACCCTTCGAAAAGCAAATCCGCACCCGCTGGCCGCGAGGACAGGCTCAAGGCCGCGCTCAAGGCCAATCTGGCCCGGCGCAAGGCGCAGGCCAAGGCACGAACCGCCCAGGTCGGTGCGGACCAAAACAAAAAAGGTTAAGAGCAGATGGATTCGATTCTCGTTACCGGCAATGGGCCGCTGAATGGCCAGATTCCGATTGCAGGGGCCAAGAATGCCTGCCTCGCATTGATGCCCGCTACGCTGCTCAGCGACGAACCGCTGACGCTGACCAACGCGCCGCGCCTCTCGGATATCAAGACGATGACGCTGCTGTTGCAGTCGCTGGGGGCCGAGGTGTCGTCGCTGCAGGACGGCAAGGTGCTGGCGATGTCGAGCCACGACCTGACCAGTCACACCGCCGATTACGATATCGTGCGCAAGATGCGCGCTTCGAATCTGGTGCTGGGGCCGATGCTTGCGCGGCTGGGCCAGGCCGTGGTTTCGCTGCCGGGTGGCTGTGCCATCGGCGCCCGGCCGATGGATCTGCATATCGAGGCGCTCGCGGCGCTGGGGGCCGAGATCGAGTTGCGCGACGGCTATCTGCACGCCAAGGCGCCCGGCGGGCTGAAAGGAGCGGTACACGAGATGCGCTTTGCCTCGGTCGGCGCGACCGAGAACATGGTGATGGCCGCCACGCTGGCCAAGGGCACCACTGTACTCAAGAACGCCGCGCGCGAACCCGAAATCGTGGACCTGGTGCACTGCCTGCGCGCGATGGGCGCGCAGATCGCGGGTGAGGGCACCTCGACCATCGAAATCCAGGGCGTCGACCGGCTGCATGGGGCCACTCACCAGGTGGTGACCGACCGGATCGAACTGGGCACCTATATGCTGGTCCCCGCCATTTGCGGCGGCGAGGTCGAGCTTTTGGGCGGCAGGCTCGACCTGATCGGCGCCTTTGTAGAAAAGCTGGACGCCGCCGGTATCGACGTTGCAGAGACCGACAAGGGCCTCAAGGTCAGCCGCCGCAATGGCCGCGTCTCGGCCGTCGATGTCACCACCGAGCCTTTCCCAGGGTTTCCCACCGACTTGCAGGCCCAGATGATGGCGCTCTTGTGTACGGCCGAAGGCACCAGCGTGCTTGAGGAGAAGATCTTTGAGAACCGGTTCATGCATGCGCCCGAACTGACCCGCATGGGCGCCCGGATCGAGGTACATGGTGGGACAGCTACCGTGCGCGGGGTTGAACGGCTGAAGGGGGCGCCGGTGATGGCCACCGACCTGCGCGCCAGCGTGTCGCTGATCCTGGCGGGGCTGGCCGCCGAAGGGGAAACCCTGGTCAGCCGGGTCTATCATCTGGACCGCGGATATGAGCATGTGGTGCAAAAGCTCGAAGCGGTGGGCGCCAAAATCGAACGGATCAAAGGCTGATGTCGGACGCAACATTCAAGGACGGGCGCGAGGCGCCGCTGAACCTGGGCGCCGAGGATGGCGAGGACCTCAAGATCATCTCGACCCTGGTACAGGACGCGGTGTTTCCGATCACCGAAATGTCCTGGCGCCCCGGCTCGCGCCGGTTTGCCCTGCTGCTGAACCGGTTCCGGTGGGAGGATCGCGCCGCCGCCGACAAGCGTGGGCGCGGGTACGAGCGGGTGCAGTCGCTGCTGGTGATCGACAGCGTGCTGGGCGTTGCCAGTCAGGGTATCGACCGGTCCGACACCGATACCGTTCTGTCGCTGCTGTCCGTGACATTCGAGCCGGACACTGATGGCGCCGGGCAGCTCCTCCTGACGCTGGCGGGCGATGGCGCCATCCGGCTGATGGTCGAGGCGGTGGACGTCACGCTCAAGGACGTGACCCGGCCCTATCTGGCCCCCTCGCGCCAGGCCCCGCATCACTCGGACTGATGCAGAACAAGCGGGGGATATCGCAGGCCTTTTCCCCCGCCTGCACCGGGGGCGAGCTGTTGCGCCGGGCCACCCCCTTTGACCTTTTCGACATGTCGCGGGTGCTGACCCGTTCGATCAGCCAGCTATGCACTGCCGATCATGGCGGCAATGCCGAGGCGATTGCGCGCTGGTGCGCCAACAAGACGCCGCAGGCGCTGCGCGCGCAGATGATGGCAGAGGGTTGGGAGTTCTGGCTGCTCATCCGCGCTGGTCAGATTGCGGCCGTAGGCGCGTTGGCCGAGATCGACCGGGGCGCTGGTACCGGGCGCATCACGCTCAACTATGTCGATCCCGCCTGTCGCGGTCAGGGCGCCAGCACGGCCCTGCTGGCCGGGATGGAGGCGCGGTTGAGCGATCAGGGCATCACGCGCGGAGTTTTGACCAGCACGGCCACTGCGCGCGATTTCTACCTGTCGCGTGGCTGGCAGGCCGATGGCCCAGCCCGGCAAGGCCGCTGGATACTGGGTCATCCGATGACCAAGACACTCGCCTGCTGAACGCTCTCGGCGACTGAACCCACCGCGCGCTGCCGCGCCGCAGCGTGTAACGCTTGAGGCGCGCGGGCAGTCCGGTTATGTCAGCGCCAAAGGAGAGCCCGATGCCCCAGTTCCTCGACAGCCGTCAGCCCGATTTCGAGACCGCCTTTGCCGCCCTCCTGGGTGCCAAGCGCGAGGACAGCCCGGATGTCGATGCGGTGGTGGCGGACATCATTGCCGATGTGCGGACCCGCGGCGACGCGGCGGTGATCGAGCTGACCGAGCGGTTCGACCGTATCGCGCTGACACCACAAACGCTGCGGTTCTCTGCCGAAGAGATCGCACAGGCGGTCGATGAGGTGCCCGCCCCCGAACGCGCCGCGCTGGAACTGGCCGCCGCGCGCATCCGGGCCTATCACGAACGGCAGATGCCACAGGACGCGGACTGGACCGACGACACTGGCGCGCGGCTTGGTTGGCGCTGGTCGGCGGTCTCGGCGGCAGGGCTTTACGTGCCGGGTGGTCTGGCCTCCTACCCTTCGTCGGTGCTGATGAATGCGATCCCGGCCAAGGTGGCGGGCGTGGGCCGTTTGGCCATCGCCGTGCCCACGCCGGATGGGCAGGTCAACCCGCTGGTCCTGCTGGCCGCACAGATCTCGGGCGTTGACGAGGTCTATCGCATCGGCGGCGCGCAGGCGATTGCCGCGCTCGCCTATGGCACCGATACCATCGCGCCTGTCGACAAGATCACCGGCCCCGGCAACGCCTTTGTTGCAGCGGCCAAGCGGCGGGTGTTCGGCAAGGTGGGCATAGACATGATCGCCGGCCCTTCCGAGATTCTGGTAATTGCAGACCGCGATAACGACCCCGACTGGATCGCGCTCGATCTGCTCAGCCAGGCGGAACATGACGAGAGCGCCCAGTCGATCCTGATCACCGATGACGCCGGTTTTGGCCGGGCGGTGGCCGATGCGGTGGACAAGCGGCTGGAGACACTGGAACGCCGCGCCATCGCCGGGGTCAGCTGGCGCGATTTCGGCGCCGTCATCACTGTTTCGGACTTGGACGAGGCGGCGGCGCTGTCGAACCAGATCGCACCCGAGCACCTGGAGCTGTGCGTCGCCGATCCCGAGGCGCTGGCGGCCAAAACCGTGCATGCCGGCGCCATCTTCCTGGGCCAGTATACGCCCGAGGCGATCGGCGATTACGTGGGTGGCCCGAACCACGTGCTGCCCACCGCGCGCTCGGCCCGGTTCTCTTCCGGCTTGAGCGTGATGGACTTCCTCAAGCGCACCACCCTGTCGCGCATGACCCCCGAGGCACTGCGCGCCATCGGCCCGGCGGCGGCGCAGTTGGCGCGTTCGGAAAGCCTCGAGGCGCACGGCCTTTCGGTTCAGGCTCGGCTTGACCGGTTGAACGGATAAAACAGCGCGAGACGGAACAGCACCAGCGCAAGGGCTCTCGCTGGAATAAACCCGTCTATGACCGTATACCTTGACCAGCCAAAAGCAGGATTAGATGAGGATTAGCTGCCCTTTTGCGCTTCTAGCTGCTCTGCCATCTTGCGGGCGCGCGGGCATTGAAGCCGCTCACGCAGCGGGCTGTCGGGATCGATCTCCTTGGAGCAGACGACGCAGCGGTCCGCCCCCGAGATCGCGTTGAGCCCACCGCAACTGCCCTTGATCCGCTTGCCCATAAGCATCACGCCCAGAGACATTCCCAGCACGACAATCATCAGCAGAAAGAAGGCCAGCAGGAAGGTCGTCATGGCGAAACCCTTTCGCGGTGTCAGTCGGCGGCGTTTAGCAGATCGGCGAATGCGCTGCTCTGCGCCGTCATATAAGCCTCGGCGCCGCCCTGCGCATCCCTTTCGATGAAGAACACGGCAAGTTTATGCGCCTCTGCGACCTTCAGCCCCTGGTCCAGCCCCAGAACCAGCATCGCGGTGGCCCAGGCATCGGCCATCATGGCGCTGTCGGCAATCACGGTGACCGAGGTGGTGCGATGGGTGACCGGGCGCCCGGTTACCGGATCGAGAATGTGGGAATAGCGTTGACCCTCATGCTCGAAATAGTTGCGATAATCGCCCGAGGTGGCCATGCCGTAATCACTGACAGGTACCACCAGTTGCACGCTCTGCGCGCCATGGTCGGGCCGCTCGATGCCGATGCGCCAGGCCTCGCCCTTGTCGTTCTTGCCGCGTGTCACCAGATCGCCGCCGATCTCGACCATGTAGTCGTCGATCTCGAACCCGCGCAACGTCTCGGCCACGGCATCGACACCGTATCCCTTGGCGATTGCGCTCAGGTTGATACCTGTCTCGGGCCGCGCCTTGGCCAGCGTGCTGGTGGCTTGGTCCAGCGTCAGCAGCCTTGCCTGTCCAACGCCCTCAAGCGCAGCGGTAATCTCGGAATCCGAAGGGATCGGATCCTCGGGCTTGCGCGGGCCAAAACCCCAAAGCTCGATCAGCGGGCCCAGCGTGATGTCGAACTTGCCCCCCGATTTTTCATGAACCTCGTTTGCGGCCCCGATCACTGTGACGAATTCCGGCGAGACCTGCATCGGCGCCGTGTCCGCGCGGGCCGAAAAGGTCGAAACCTCGGACTTCGGATCCCAGTTCGACATCTTGGCATTGACGTCGGCCAATGTCGCCTCGACCGCGGCCCCCAGCGCTTCGGGGTCCAGGTCTTCGCCGATGGCCGTGATATGATAGGTCGTTCCCATCGTGTCGCCAGAGAGTTTCACCACCTCCGGCTCGGCATCGAAAAGACAGCCGGACAGCATGAGGGCAACGGGCAGTGCAAGCCAACGGGACATGGGCCAACCTCGGATATTTCGCTGCTGCGGCATAGGCCAGCGGCGCGGTGGAGTCAAACCGGCTCAGCCCTTGAGCGGCAGGAAGGCGAGCGCCAGAAGGCCGATTGCCGCCGGCACCCCATAGGCCCAGAGATGCCAGCGCGGCGCGGGTGGCTCGGCTTTCCAGCTTTTGCGGTAGCCATGGCCACAGACCACCACCACAAAGAAGATCAGCGCCGCGCTGGCCGGGGTCAGGTACAGGGTGTCGAACATGGGCTGGCTGCGGTTTTGTCCTGGCTGCGGCCGATTGGCCCTTTGCGGATCGGGATGCCGGGGTAAGATGGGCTGACCCGCAACAAGAAAGCAGGAGACCCAGCCCATGGCCCCATCCTCATATCAGGCCCCGACCCGTGGCGACAAGGCCGACAAGACGACCTATAGCCAGTCGGCCAGTTCGAACCTGGCACAGTCGCAATCGACCGTTGCCGATCTGCTCGGCGGCAAGGGCGACGCGGTGTTCTCGGTTCGGCCGGGCGACACGATCGGGCAGGTCGTCAACGTGTTGAAGGACAAGCGGATCGGGGCGGTGCTGGTGACCGACCAGAACGGCGCCCTGGTGGGTATCCTGTCCGAACGCGATATCGTGCGCCGCATGGCGGACACGCCGGGCCAGACGCTGCCGCAACAGGTCGAGGGTTTGATGACTCGCGAGGTCCAGACCTGTACGCCGGACGAAACGCTGAACGCGGTGCTGAAACGGATGACCGAAGGCCGGTTCCGTCACCTGCCGGTGCTGCGCGACGGCAAGCTCTGCGGCATGGTGACAATCGGCGATGTGGTGAATTTCCGCCTGCGCGAGCTTGAATACGAGGCGCTGAAAATGAAGCAGATGATCGTCGGCTAGGGTCGGACCCCGAAACCAGATCTGAAGTCGAAGGCGGCTTTTGCGAAGCGCGTCATCCTTGCTGGTCACGGCGAAAACCGGGATAGGGGAAAAGGCGCCGATGTTCTAGAAATTGCGAGCGCAAGTTCTCGATTTGGTTCGCGCAGCAAAGTATTTGACCTACGATGAGTGTCTTCGAGCGGTATCTCTCTCTTTGGATCGCGCTGGCGATGGCCGCCGGGATCCTGCTGGGCAGCGCGGTTCCCGGTCTGGTAGAGGCGGTTGCCGCCGCCGAAATTGCCAACGTCAACCTGGTGGTTGCGGTTCTGATCTGGGCGATGGTCTACCCGATGATGGTGGGGGTCGATCCCGGCAGCCTCAAAGGCGCGGCAAAACAGCCAAAGGGTTTGGCGATCACGCTGGCGGTGAACTGGCTGATCAAGCCGTTTACAATGGCCGCGCTTGGCGTTGTGTTCTTTGACTATGTCTTTGCCGATTTCATCGCACCCGAAGATGCACAACAATACATTGCGGGGCTCATCCTGCTTGGGGCCGCGCCCTGTACAGCGATGGTGTTCGTCTGGTCCCAGCTTACACGTGGCGACGAGAGTTATACGCTGTTGCAGGTTTCAGTAAACGATGTGGTCATGGTCTTCGCCTTTGCGCCCATCGTCGCCTTTCTGTTGGGTGTCACGGATATCGCCGTGCCATGGGAGACGCTGTTTCTCTCGGTCGTGCTGTTTGTTGCGCTGCCGCTGGCGGCAGGTATCTGGACGCGTCGGCGGCTTGGCAGTGCAGAGCGCATCGACCGGTTCCGAGACAGGGTCAAGCCATGGTCGATCCTGGGCCTGATCGCGACGGTTGTCATCCTGTTCGGCCTTCAGGGGCAGGTGATCCTTGACCGGCCTCAGGTTATCGCGCTGATCGCAGTGCCGATCCTGATCCAGTCCTATGGTATCTTCGCGATGGCATATGCATCGGCTTGGGCGCTGCGGGTTCCGCACCGGATCGCAGCCCCCTGTGCATTGATCGGCACCTCGAATTTCTTCGAGCTTGCGGTCGCGGTAGCGATAAGCCTTTTCGGCCTGAATTCTGGCGCCGCGCTGGCCACGGTGGTCGGAGTTCTGGTCGAGGTGCCGGTGATGCTGTCGCTGGTGGCCTTTGCCAACCGGACACGTACCTCGTTCGGTTGACATCGGCCTGAACCGGGTCAGCCCGGTAGCGGTGTGTCCCGTCTTTAGAAACCGTTCGCGGAACCGGACGCATCTCTGCCGTATGAGTGTGTTGTGCCGAGCCTGATGCTCTTGACCGGCGGAGCCTGGAAAACCGTTGTTTCGAAAGAACTGATCCCGAGGCGATGTGCCCGGAACGAACCATGGGCAGCCCCGGCACGAAAAAACCGGCGCATTGCTGCGCCGGTTCCCAATTTATCCCCCGAAATCGTCGAGCATGATGTCTTCGCGATCCACGCCCAGATCCAGCAGCATGTTGATCACCGACTGGTTCATGATCGGCGGTCCGCACATGTAGAACTCGCAATCCTCGGGCGCGGGGTGGTTCTTGAGATACTCTTCGAACAGCACGTTGTGGATGAAGCCGGTATACCCTTTCCAGTCATCCTCGGGCTGCGCATCCGACAGGGCCACATGCCATTCGAAATTCGGGTTCTCGGCGGCCAGCATGTCGAAATCTTCGACAAAGAACATCTCTTTCTTGGACCGTGCGCCATACCAGAACGAGATCTTGCGCTTGGATTTCAACCGCTTCAGCTGGTCGAAGATATGGCTGCGCATCGGCGCCATGCCGGCGCCGCCCCCAATGAACACCATTTCCTTGTCGGTATCACGGGCAAAGAATTCGCCGAAGGGGCCAGAGATGGTGACCTCATCCCCCGGTTTCAGGTTGAAGATGTAGGACGACATCTTGCCCGCCGGAATGTCGCTGCTGCCCGGTGGCGGCGAGGCGACCCGGACGTTGAGCATGATGATGCCCTTCTCCTCGGGGTAGTTCGCCATCGAATAGGCGCGCTCGACCGGCTCGTCGACGACGGATTTGTACTGCCACAGATTGAAGCGGTCCCAGTCCTCGCGATACTCGTCCTGAACATCGAAATCGGTATAGGACAGCTGGTGCGCGGGGGCCTCGATCTGGATATAGCCGCCGGCGCGGAAATTGACGTTCTCGCCCTCGGGCAGTTCCAGCACCAGCGCCTTGATAAAGGTGGCGACGTTGTCGTTCGAGCGCACCTTGCAGCGCCATTTCTTGACGCCGAACACTTCCTCCGGCACCTCGATGTCCATGTCCTGCTTGACCGCGACCTGACAGGACAGGCGGTCGCCACAGGCGGCCTCGCGCTTGGTGATATGGCTTTCCTCGGTCGGAAGGATCGAGCCGCCGCCCGAATGCACCTTGACCCGGCATTGCGCGCAGGTACCGCCGCCACCGCAGGCCGAGGGCACAAACAGTTTTTCAGCCGCCAGCGTCTGCAACAGCTTGCCACCGGCGGGGACCGAGATGGTTTTCTCGCCGTTTATGGTGATGTTGACATTGCCGGTCGAGACCAGCCGCGAACGGGCCATCAGGATCACGGTAACCAGCGCGATCACGATCAGGGTAAAGAGGACGACGCCTAGCGAAAAGGTTTCCATCTGTCCGCCCCCTTACAGTTTGACGCCCGAGAAGGACATGAAGGCCATCGCCATCAGCCCCGCGGTGATGAAGGTGATGCCCAGACCCTGAAGCCCGTCCGGCACGTCGGAATATTTCAGCTTCTCGCGCACGCCCGCCATCGCGGTGATGGCCAGCGCCCAGCCAAAGCCCGAGGACAGGCCATAGGTCGTTGCCTCGGCAAAGTTGTAATCCCGCTCCACCATGAACAGCGAGCCGCCCAGGATGGCGCAGTTCACCGTGATCAGCGGCAGGAAGATGCCAAGCGCGTTGTAGAGCGGCGGGAAGTACTTATCGAGGATCATCTCGAGGATCTGCACCATCGCCGCGATCACCCCGATATACGAGATCAGACCGAGAAAGGTCAGGTCCACATCCGGAAAGCCCGCCCAGGCCAGCGCGCCGGGTTTCAAGAGCGTATTCAGCAGCAGGTTGTTGGCCGGCACGGTGATCGCCTGCACCACCATGACCGAGATACCCAGGCCCAGTGCGGTCGAGATCTTCTTGGACACCGCGATGAAGGTACACATGCCGAGAAAGAAGCTGAGCGCCAGGTTCTCGACGAATACGGCCTTGACCGCGAGGGAAATCAGCCCTTCCATCAATGCGCCTCCACCGACTGGATCTTGAATTCACGTTCCTCGACCTGCTTGGGCTTCCAGGTACGGAAGGCCCAGATCAAGAGACCAATCACAAAGAAGGCCGATGGCGGCAGCAGCAGCAGACCGTTGGGCACATACCAGCCGCCATTGTTGACGGTTTGCAGAATGGTCACGCCAAAGAGGCTGCCCGAGCCGAACAGCTCGCGGATCACGCCCACCAGCATCAGGATCAGACCATATCCCAGCCCGTTGCCGACACCGTCGATGAACGAAGCAACCGGCGGGTTTTTCATGGCAAACGCCTCGGCCCGGCCCATCACGATGCAGTTGGTGATGATTAGGCCCACAAAGACCGACAGGGTTTTCGAGATTTCAAAGGCATAGGCCTTGAGGATCTGGTCGACCAGGATCACGAGGCTGGCGATGATCACCATCTGCACGATGATCCGGATCGAGCTGGGGATCTGGTTGCGCAGGATCGAGATGAAGAAGGAGGAAAACGCCGTCACGAAGGTCACCGCCAGCGCCATGACAAAGGCAACCTGCAGCGACGAGGTGACCGCCAGAGCCGAGCAGATGCCCAGCACCTGAAGCGTGATCGGGTTGTTGTCGACCAGCGGATCGACCAGCAGTTCTTTCTTGGTCTGGCTCATCAGATCTCTCCCGCTTTCAGGGCCTCGAGGAAGGGCGCATAGCCTTGCTCGCCCATCCAGAACCGCACCAGGTTGTCCACCCCGACCGAGGTCAGCGTGGCGCCGGCCAGCGCGTCGACATAGAAATCGGCACCGGCGGCGGGCTGCGATTTGGCGACGGTGATCTGCAATTCACCCGCATCGTCGCGCAGCTTCTTGCCGTTCCACATCGCCTTCCAGCGCGGGTTGTCCACCTCGGCGCCCAGGCCCGGCGTTTCGCCATGCTGATAGAATTGCAGGCCAAAGATGTCGTTGCCGTTCTCTTCGACCGCGATGAAACCATAAAGCGTCGACCACAGGCCATAGCCGTGGATCGGCAGGATCACCTTGTCGATACCACCGGCCTCGTCCCGCAGCAGATAGACGGTGCGATAGAGCGCCTGACGGCCGATCCCGGCGGGGTCGTCGCTCAGCGCGCGGCTCAGCTCGGCATCGTTGGCGGCGGCCTTGTCATCGAATGTGGCCGCGTCGAACTGGTCGGTAAACTGGCCGGTGGCCAGTTCCAGCACCTGCGGTTCGAACGCCTTGAAGGCCTCGGCCACGTTCTGACCCGGCTCGAACAGCCCCGCGACTTGCAGAATGTTCATCTGCTTGTCCTTGAGCTTGTTGACCTCCTGCACCGGGCGCAGGGCGACGGCGGCCGAGGACACGATCATCGAAGCGACAAGACAGACGGCCACGGCGACAAAGATGGTCTTGCCCACCGAATCCGGCGGCGCGGCGAGGAAACGGGCGATCACGCCCTTGCTCTCGGTCTCAGACATGGCGGCGCGCCCTCCGTTTGATATTGGCCTGCACGACGAAATAGTCGATCAGCGGCGCAAAGACGTTGCCGAACAGGATGGCCAGCATCATCCCCTCGGGGAAGGCCGGGTTGATCACGCGGATCAGCACCACCATCACCCCGATCAGCGCCCCATAGATCACGCGGCCGGTATTGGTGTGGCTCGCCGAAACCGGCTCGGTCACCATGAAGGCCAGGCCAAAGGCATAGCCGCCCAGCACCAGGTGCCAGTACCAGGGCATGGCGAACATCGGGTTGCTGTCCGAGCCAATGACATTGAGCAGCAGCGAAAAGCCGATCATGCCCGCCATGCAGCCCACGATCAGGCGCCAGTTGGCGATTTTCGTCATCAGCAGGAAGGCAAGCCCGATCAGGCAGGCGAGCGTCGAGGTTTCCCCAAAACTGCCCTGAATGGTGCCATAGAACGCATCCATCCAGGTGATGCCATTGGCCGCCAGCTGTTGATAGCCATCCGCCGCCGACACCGCCAGCGCGGTGGCGCCGGAAAACCCGTCGACCGGGGTCCAGACGCTGTCGCCCGACATGTTGGCGGGATAGGCGAAGTACAGGAACGCACGCCCGACCAGCGCGGGGTTGAGAAAGTTCTTGCCGGTGCCGCCAAACACTTCCTTGCCGATCACCACCCCGAACGAGATGCCAAGCGCCACCTGCCACAGGGGCGCGCTGGCCGGCATGATCAGGGTGTAGAGCATCGAGGTGACCAGAAAGCCCTCGTTCACCTCATGCCCGCGCACGGTGGCGAAAACCACCTCCCAGATGCCGCCGACGATCAGTGTGGTCAGGTAGATCGGCAGGAAATACAGAAACCCGTGCGCCACGTTGGCCAGCGGGTTGGCCGCATCCAGCGAGATGCCAAGCGCCTGAAGGATCGCGATGCGCCAGCCGGTGGCCGCATCGGTGCCCAGCATGGCGATGGCCGAGTTGGCCTGATAGCCGGTGTTCCACATCCCCCACAGGATACAGGGGATGGTGGCGATCACGACATAGGTCATGATCCGCTTCATATCGACATAAGACCGGGCATGCGGCGCCGCCGTTGTCACCGTCTTGGGCGTGTAGATAAAGCTTTCGACCATCTCGTAGATGGGGAACAGCTTTTCGTATTTGCCACCCTTGGTGAAATTCGGCTCGATCCGGTCAAAGAAGTTGCGCAACCCCATGGGCTCAGCCCTCCTTTTCGATCTTGGAGAGGCTGTCGCGCAGCGCCAGCCCGTATTCGTATTTCGCCGGACAGGCAAAGCCGACAAGGCCCAGATCCTCTTCGTCCAGCTCCAGCGCGCCCAGTGCCTGCGCGGTGTCGGTATCCATCACCAGAAGCGCGCGCAAGAGCTGCGTCGGCAGATAATCCTGCGGCATCAACTCTTCGAACGTGCCGGTGGGCACCATGGCGCGGCGGCCCCCGTTCAGGTTCGAGGTCAAGCTGTAAAGCTTGCGCGAAAAGGCCGAGCCCAGCACCGGCTGCACCGCGAATTTCGACGGCATCGGCAGGATCCACCCCATCGTGTGCTGCTTGCGGTCTTCCTCGATCAGGGTCACCTGCCGGGCGAACCGACCTAGATAGCCAAACGGCCCTTCGGCCTGCCGTCCGCTCAGGATCGAGCCCGAGATGACACGTACCGGCGCGTCAAGCGAGATCTCGGCGGTGGTCAGATCGCCGGTCGAGGCGCCCATGATGGTGCGGATGAGGCGCGGCTCGCGCGCGGCGGGTCCCGAAAGGGCAATCACCATCGACGGGTCGAGATGGCCGGTTTCCATCAGCCGACCAATGGCGATCACGTCCTGATAGCCGATGGTCCAGACAGATTTTTCCGACGAGAGCGGCGCCAGGAAATGGATATGGGTGCCCGCCAGGCCCGCCGGGTGCGGCCCGTCGAAGGTGGCCACCGATACGCCCGCCACATCGCCGCCCGGGATCGCATCGCCCGGCTTGTGACACAGCCAGGTCGGCCCGTCGCTCAGCAGCGCCACCGCCGCCAGACCGCTGGCAAAGGCGCTGCCCGCGTCGGCGATGATGGTGGCGGCATCCGCGGCCAGCGGTTCACTGTCCATCGCGGTGACAAAGATCGCGTCGGGCGTATCGCCCGGCACCGGCATCTTGGAATAGGGCCGGGTGCGGAACGCGGTCCACAGACCGGCGGCACAGAGCTTCTCGATCAGTCCTTCACGCGTCTTGCCGTTGCCGGTGGTGGCGAAATCGAGGCCGGGATCGGCGGCATCGGTCACCTCGATCACAACGCTTTGCAGAACCCGGCGGGCGCCCCGGTTGATCGCGGCGACACGCCCCGTCACCGGTGCCACCATCATCGCCTCGGGCGCGTCCTTGTGACAAAAGAGCGGCGTGCCCCGGCGCACTTCGTCGCCTTCCTGAACCAGCATCCGGGGTTTCAGCCCCAGATAATCAGCACCCAGCACGGCCACCGAGCCGATTGTCGGGCCGGGATGAATGGTCTGAACCGGTGCGCCTTTCACCGGCAGGTCCAATCCCTTTTTCAATCTGAAATTCTGCATATGATCGCTACGTCTTCTCGTGTCCGAATCCCGTCGCGGGCCCTACCTATTTCATGGGACGGCCCGGGCAAATACCCGGAAACCCTGAGAGCTTCGCATGATGCCGAGGCATCTGATTTGAATAATGTCCCGCTTGGCGCGCAGCTTTACGGGAGGGGGGCGGCGAAATCAAACACACTTGGCAGATTTGTGTCGGATTTTCCCGGTTGTTTGGTCGCTAACAGGCATTTTTCCAATCCAGATTTGCAAATTTGCCGAAACAGGTCGGGCGAAAATGCCGCAGCGCAGCAGTGTCACGCCTGCCGCCGGGTTGACTCGCGCCATTATTTTCATTAACATGTGAATAATAAGCTCACCGCAGGAGACATTCCCGATGCCCGACCTCAGCGCACGGCTGGCCGATCTTGACCGACATCTGGAGCGATTCCGCCGCGACGGGGTGATGAACCGGATCGGCGGTCAGGACATGCCCGGCGGCGCGGGCCGGTTCGACAGCACGTCTCCGGTCGACAAGTCGGTGATCTGTTCGGTGGCGCGGGCCGATGCCGCCGATGTGGATACGGCAGCACGGGCCGCGCATGCGGCCTTCCCCGCTTGGCGCGACATGCCCGCGACCGAGCGGCGCGCGATCCTGATCCGCATCGCCGAAGGGATCGAGGCGCGGGCCGAGGAGATTGCGCTGTGTGAATGCTGGGACACCGGGCAGGCCTGGCGGTTCATGTCCAAGGCGGCGCTGCGCGGGGCCGAGAATTTCCGCTATTTCGCCGATCAGGTGGTGCAGGCGCGCGATGGCCAGCACCTGAAATCGCCCACGCTGATGAATATCACCACCCGCGTGCCGATAGGCCCGGTGGGGGTGATCACGCCGTGGAACACGCCCTTCATGCTGTCGACGTGGAAGATTGCCCCTGCGCTGGCCGCCGGTTGCACCGTGGTGCACAAACCTGCCGAACTCAGCCCGCTGAGCGCGCGGCTGCTGATCGAGATCGCCGAAGAGGCGGGCCTGCCCCCCGGTGTGCTGAACCTGGTCAACGGGTTTGGCGAGGATGCGGGCAAGGCGTTGACCGAACATCCGCTGATCAAGGCCGTGGCCTTTGTCGGCGAAAGCCGCACCGGCAGCATGATCGTGAAACAGGGGGCCGACACGCTGAAGCGTGTGCACCTGGAACTGGGCGGCAAGAACCCGGTGATCGTGTTCGACGATGCCGATATCGAGCGCGCGCTGGATGCGGTCATCTTCATGATCTACTCGATCAACGGCGAACGCTGCACCTCCTCCTCGCGCCTGTTGGTGCAGGACACGATCCGCGAAGAGTTCGAGGCGCGGCTGGTCGAACGGGTGAACAACATCAAGGTGGGCCACCCGCTGGATCCGGCGACCGAGATCGGGCCGCTGATCGGCGAGGAGCATTTTGCCAAGGTCACCAGTTACTTCGACATTGCGCGTCAGGACGGCGCCACCGTTGCGGCGGGGGGCGAGGTTGTGGGCGATACGGGCTATTTCGTGCGCCCCACGCTGTTTACCTGTGCCAACAACCAGATGCGCATCGCGCGCGAAGAGATATTCGGCCCGGTGCTGACCTCGATCCCGTTCTCGACGGAAGAAGAGGCCCTGCAAATCGCCAATGACACGCCCTATGGGCTGACCGGCTATCTCTGGACCAACGACCTGACCCGCGCGCTGCGCTTTACCGACAAGCTTGAGGCCGGGATGATCTGGGTGAACTCGGAGAACGTGCGCCACCTGCCCACCCCCTTTGGCGGGGTCAAGGCCAGCGGTATCGGCCGCGACGGCGGCGACTGGTCGTTTGAATTCTACATGGAGCAAAAGCATATCGGCTTTGCCACCGGCCAGCACAAGATCCAGCGCCTCGGCGCCTGAACCACTCACCGGGAAACGCGCGACCATCCCGTCACGGAGGAGAGAAATGGGAGAGATCGTCCTTGCCGCCAAATGCACCCATGTGCCGACCATGCTGATGTCGGAACAGGAGGGGCCAGTGAAGGGCAAGCGGCAGGCGGCCATCGACGGGCATCTGGAGATCGCCCGCCGCGCCCGCGCGCTTGGCGCCGATACCGTGGTGATCTGCGACACCCATTGGGTGATCAATGCAGGGTTCCACATCAACGCAAACAGCCGGTTTCAGGGGCTGTTCACCTCGAACGAGTTTCCGCAGTTCATCCAGAACATGCCCTATGACTACGAGGGCAATCCGGGCCTGGGCGATGCCATCGCCAAAGAGGCCAGCGCGCGCGGTGCCTATACGCTGGCGCATCACCTGGACAGCCTGGAACTGGAATACGGCACGCTGGTGCCGATGCGGTTCATGAGCCGGGAACACCGGATGAAGGTGGTCTCGGTCGCGGCCTGGTGCACGGTGCATGACCACGACGAAAGCCGCATCGTGGGCGAGGCGATCCGCGCCGCGGTCGAGGCCTCCGACAGCAAGGTGTTGCTGGTGGCCTCGGGCTCCTTGTCGCACAAGATCTGGCCCAACAAGGACTATGCCGCCAATAATGGCACCTTTACCATCAGTTCCGAATTCAACCGGCAGATGGACCTGCATGTGCTGGAAATGTGGAAGCGCGGCGATCATGCGACCTTCCTCAAGATGCTGGGCGATTATGCGCGCTTCTGCTGTGGCGAGGGGTCGATGCACGATACCGCCATGCTGTACGGTGCGCTTGGCTGGGACAGTTATGACAAGCCCTGCGAGGTGGTGACCGAGTACTTCCCGTCCTCCGGCACCGGACAGACCAATGTGATTTTCCCGGTTTGATCTCCGGGCCATACGAGAGGAACAGCATGAAGTTCGCCACCATTGCCGCCGACGGGCAGGAGCTTTACGGCATCATCCGTGACGACGGGTTCGTGGTGCTGTCGCCCGATTTCCCGCACTGGCCCGACCTGCGCGCGGTGATCGCGGCGGGTGGCCTGCATGATCTGGCCAAGGCGGCGATGGGTCGGGCGGTGACGCATACCGATTTCACCTATCTGCCTCCGATCCCCAACCCCGGCAAGATCATCTGTGTCGGCGTCAATTTTCCCGACCGCAATGCCGAGTATCAGGATGGCAGTTCGCAGCCCAAATACATGTCGCTGTTTCCCCGCTTTGCCTCGAGCTTTGTCGGTCACGGCCAGCCGCTGATCCGCCCGCCGGAGAACCATACGCTGGATTACGAGGGTGAAATGGCGGTGGTGATCGGCAAGGTGGGCCGGCGCATCCGGGCCGAGGATGCCTATGACCATATCGCCGGGCTGAGCGTCTGCAACGAGGGCACCATTCGCGACTGGGTGCGGCATGCCAAGTTCAACGTGACACAAGGCAAGAACTGGGACCGGTCGGGCGCGATCGGGCCGTGGATGGTGCCCTTCACCCATCCCGCCCAGATCGACGCGGCGCGGATCACCACCCGCGTCAATGGCGAGGTGCGGCAGGACGATGCGCTGGCCAACATGATCTTTTCCGTGCGTGACGAGATCGCCTATATCTCGACCTTTACCACCCTGAACCCCGGCGACATCATCGTCACCGGCACCCCCACCGGCGCGGGCGCGCGGTTCGACCCGCCGCGCTACCTGAAACCCGGCGACGTGGTCGAGGTCGAGGTGACGGGCGTCGGCACGCTGGTCAACGGGGTGGAGGACGAGGCATGACGCCCGAACAGCACGCCGATGCCGCCGCGCGGCTGATCGAGGCCGAGGAAACCGGCCGCCAGATCGGGCTGTTGTCGCTGGCCTATCCGGGCATGGACATGGACGATGCCTATGCCATCCAACAGGCGTTGGCGGCACATAAGCAGACCGCCGGGCGCCACGTGATCGGGTGGAAGATCGGGCTGACCTCGAAAGCGATGCAATATGCGCTCAACATCGACATTCCCGACAGCGGCATCCTGTTTGACGACATGGCGTTTGACGATGGCGCCACGGTGCCCAAGGGGCGGTTCATCCAACCCCGTGTCGAGGCCGAGATCGCCTTTGTGATGAAGGCGCCGCTGGGCGGGGCAGAGGTGACGCGCGACGATGTGCTGGCGGCCACCGACTATGTCGCCCCGTCGCTGGAAATCCTCGACACCCGCATCCTGCGGGTCGATCCCGACACGGGGCGCGCGCGCAATGTCTGCGACACGATCAGCGACAATGCGGCCAATGCGGGCGTGGTGCTGGGGGTGCAGCGCCATGCGCCCGATGCCTTCGACCTGCGCTGGGTCGGGGCGCTGACCTTTCGCAACGGTGAGATCGAGGAGACCGGGCTGGGCGCCGGCGTTCTGAACGACCCGGTCGAAAGCGTGGTCTGGCTGGCCCGTCGCATGGCGCAATACGGGCAAAGCATCGAACCGGGGCATATCGTGTTGTCGGGCAGCTTCATCCGCCCGGTCGAATGCCCGCCCGGCGCCCGGATCGAGGCCGATTTCGGCCCCTTCGGCGCGGTCTCGGTCCATTTCGCCTGACGCGCGGCTGCGGCCACGTCAGGCGCGAAAGAAGTTGAAAATTTTTCGGAAAAAGTTTCCGCTTTCTGACGAGAGGAGAGCGGAGCCATGGGTTCATCTGAAACCGACACCCCGATGCATACCCGCGCGACGCCGAAACAGGCCCGCGCGCGCCAGCGGGTTGCCGATATCCTGGATGCCGCCGCCGCGCTGTTGGCCGAGCGGCCGCCGGGCGATCTGAACACCTCGCTGATTGCCGAGCGGGCCGGCGTGCCCGTCAGCTCGATCTATCGCTACTTTCCCACCCTGCGCGACCTGCTCGACGAGCTGTCGGCCCGCGCCGCGGGCGACCTGCGCCACCATTTCATGGAAACGATTGCCGCCACCGAGAGCGAGCCCGATCTGGTGTTGCGCATCCGCCGCACGCTGGAGGGGATCCGCGTGTTCATGGCCGAGCATCCCTATTACCGGGGCCTCCTGCTGTTGCTGGCCTCGCTGCGCGGGGTGCAGAGCGTCGAGGATGACGACAATGCGGAACTGGTGGGCTTTCTGGTCGACCGCTGGGCGCGGGGGCTGGACGGGTTTACCGGCGGCGATCCGCAGGTGGTGGCGACCACCGCCGTGCAGATCGCCCTGACGTTGGAGGACCGGATGGCGCGACAGGCCACGCCCGCGCTGGAGGCACAGTATCACGAAGAAATGGTGCGCGCGCTGGATGCCTATCTGTCGCTCTACCTGCGGCGCTCTCCTGCGGAGGAGAGCTGATGCGCGCGTTGATCCTGTTGGTCTCGGTACTTGTTTTGGCGGCGCTCTGGTGGTGGCTCTCCGGTGACGGGGCACCTCCGGAACCCGAGGCGGGTGATATAGCCAGGGCCGAGACCCTGCGCCCGACCGACCCGGAGTTGGCGACGATCTATGAACGGTCCTGCATGGCCTGTCATGCGCTGGTCGAGGCGCAGGCGCCTTTGACAGGCTTTGCCCCGGCGTGGGCTGCGCGGGAAAAAGAGCGCGGGGAACATGGCCTGTTGCTATCGGCGCGCAACGGATTCGGGAACATGCCCGCGATGGGCCTCTGCCTCGATTGTTCGGACGATCAACTGACTGCGCTGATCATCTTCATGTCCGGGGAGGGGCGGCAATGACACTGACACGGCGCAAACTGCTGGGCTATGGCGCGCTGGCTGGGCTGGCGGTGCCAGCGGCGATGCAGGCCCATTGGCTGAGCCGCGATTTCACCCAGCCCGGCTATAGTCCCGACATCCCCCCTGCCCCACCGGGCCGCCAGCTTTGGCGCAACTGGTCGGGATATCAGGTGGCCACACCGGAGCAGATTTACTCCGCCGCCTCAGAAGAGGAACTGGCCGCGCGCATCGCCGCATGGCCGGGGCGCATTCGCCCGGTGGGGTCGGGCCATTCCTTTTCCGCGCTTGTGCCTTGCGAGGACATGATCCTCGATACCGGGCGGCTGTCGGGCCTGATCTCGGTCGATGCGGCGGCGGGGATGGCGACCTTTGGCGCCGGGACCCGGCTGCGGCAGGCGGCAATGCTGGCCGCTGAACACGGTCTGGGCTTTGCCAACCTGCCCGATATCGACGTGCAGACCCTGGCCGGGTCGTTCAGCACCGCCACCCATGGCACCGGGCGCGGATTGCAGGCCTTGCATGGCTGTATCACAGGGTTCCGCCTGATCACCGCCGATGGCACCATCCGCGACGTGACCCGCAACAGCGACCCGGATCTCTTCGACGCGGGCCGGGTGTCGCTGGGCACGCTGGGGGTGATCACCCGCTATACGCTGAAACTGGTTCCCAGCTATGCGCTGAACCGCAAGCTCTTCATCCTGCCCACCAATGAGGCGATCGCGCGCATGCACGATCTGGCCGCCGCCCATCGCAATTTCGAATTCTACGTGCTGCCCAATCTGGGCTATGCGGCGGTGATCACCCATGACCTGTATCAGGGAGAGATCGCCGGGCGTGTGCCCAGCGAGGACGAGGACTGGATCGCCACGCTCAAGGATCTGCGCGATATCCTGGGCTGGTGGCCCTGGCTGCGGCGCCGCGCGTTTGGCGCCTATGTAGCTCTGGAGGTGCCCGCCGACGGGGTGCTGGAGGATACGACCGACGAATACTGGAAGCTGCTCTCAACCGCCCGTGCCACCCGGATGAACGAGATGGAATACCACCTGCCTGAGGACCGCGCACAAGAGGCGGTGCGCGCGGTGGTGTCGGCGCTGGAGTCGCGCAAGGAGAGCTTCTTCCCGATGGAGGTGCGGTTCACCGGACAGGACGACGCGTGGCTGTCGCCCTTCAACGACGGCACGCGGGTCTCGGTCGCGGTGCACAAGTTGGCCTCGGAACCGCTGGACATGCTGTTTGACACGATTGAACCGATCCTGCGCGAACATGGCGGGCGGCCCCATTGGGGCAAGCTGCATGCGCTGACCGCCCCCGATCTGACAGCGCTCTATCCCGATTTCGAGCGGTTCGCCGCGCTGCGCGCGCGGCTTGATCCGGCGGGCAAGTTCCTCAACCCCCATACCGCCGCGCTGTTTGGGGCCGGGGATGTCTGAGGCCTATTTTCAGAAGTTGCAGGCGGCACTGGTCGCGGCAGGGCGACACCTGCCGACGCTGGTGGTGGATAGCGAACGGCTGGCCGCCAATATGGCGGCGGTGCGTCGGTTGACGGCGCCCGGTCTGGCGCTGCGCGTGGTCGAAAAATCGCTGCCCGCGCCGGACCTGCTGCGGCTGGTGATGGACGGGCTGGAGACCAACAGGCTGATGAGCTTTCACCTGCCCTTTGTCCAGCAGACGGCGGTGGCGTTTCCCGAGGCCGATATCCTGCTCGGCAAGCCGATGCCGGTGGGTGCCGTGGCAGGCATATCGCCCGCTCTGGACGCCCAAGTGCATTGGCTGATCGACAGCCCGGAACGACTGACGGAATATGCCGCGCTTGCGGCACAGTCGGGCCGCCGCCTGCGCATCTGTCTGGAGGTCGATATCGGGTTGCATCGGGGCGGATTCTCGCTGGAGCGGGCCGGGGAGTTCACCGCCGCCCTGACCCGCCTGCGCGACGATCCCAACCTGCACCTGACCGGGCTGATGGGATACGAGCCGCATATCGCCCGCCTGCCCCGCCTGATCGCCAGCCGGGCGCGCGCGTTGGACGAGGCGCGGGCGGCCTATGCCCGGTTTCATGCGCTGGCGGTCCAGACGCTGGGGCCAGAGGCCGCCGCCAAGCTGATCATTAACACCGGTGGCAGCACGACCTTCATGCTCTATGACGGGAGCGGGCCGGAAACCGAGGTGGCGCTGGCCTCGGCCCTGGTCAAACCGACCGATTTCGACCTGCCCGCGCTGGAGGCGCTGCAACCGGCCGCCTTTATCGCCGCGCCGGTGCTGAAAACCGTGGAACGGCCCGACATTCCGATGGCGCCGGGGCTGAGCCGGGTGTTGCGCCTCTTGGGCCGGTCACCGCAAAAGGCCTGTTTCATCTATGGCGGCAACTGGCTGGCCGATCCCTGTCACCCGGCAGGCGCGCGACGATCACCCCTGTTCGGACATTCCAGCAATCAGGAAATGTATGATCTGCCTGCAAGCAGCACCCTGAAACCCGGTGATTTCCTGTTTTTCCGCCCGCGCCAGAGCGAGGCGCTGTTCCTGCAATTCGGCGATATCGCCGTGTTCGACGGCACCGCGATCACCGAATGGTGGCCGGTCTGGCACGAGACACATTAGGAGGCGCCGATGCTGTTTGCCCTGATCCTGCTGATACTCCCTGCGCTGATCATCTGGCTGGCGGCGCGGATACCGGCGCTGGACCGGATCGGCGTGGTGCCGCTGACCTTTGCCACCGGTTTTGCCCTGGCGCTGAGCCTCGACCTGAGCGCCTTTGCCGATATGCAGACCACGCTGCAAGAGGTGAGCGTGGCGCTGGCCCTGCCGCTCATCCTGTTTGCCGCCAACCTGCGCCGCGCCCTTAGCGAGGCGCGCGGTGCAGGGCTGGCCATGGCGCTGTCGCTGGTCTCGGTCTGTATCGCCAGCCTGCTGGGGGTGCTACTGTTTCAGGGCCGGGTCGCGGACCTGCCGCAGGTCGCGGGCATGGCGGTGGGCGCCTATACCGGCAGCGGCGTCAACATGGGCGCGATCAAATCCGCGACCGGGGCCAGCGATGCGCTGTTCCTGACCATGGTGACCTATGACATCGTGTTTTCCATCGGCTACATGCTGGTCATCGTACTTGTGGGCCAGCGGCTGGCCGGGTTGATCCTGCCGCCCTTTGTGCCCCACTCCCAAGGCGCTCATGCGGCCAACACCTCCCATATCGCCGATGACAGCGCGCGCGGTTATGCACGGCTGATCGAGCGGTCGGGGCTGGCAGGCTCTGCCATGGCCCTTGGCGTGGCGGGGCTGTGCGTCGGGGTGGCCGTGGCGCTGGCCGGCCTGCTGCCCGCGGCGTGGTCCGGCACCGCGACCATCCTTCTGATCACAACATTCGGCCTGCTGGGCGCCTTTGTTCCCCGGTTGCATGCCAGCCCGACCAGCTTTCACCTTGGCATGTACCTGATCCTGATTTTCTGCCTCAGCTCGGCCACCCTCCTGGATCTGTCGGTGCTGACCGGGATGAACTGGGCCCTTGGCGGTTACTTCGCCTTGATCCTGCTGGGGGCGATGGCACTGCACGCGCTGCTCTGCCGCCTGTTCGGGATCGACCGCGACACCTATCTGGTCGCCTCGGGCGCCGCGATCATGTCGGTGCCCTTCATCCCGGTGATCTGCGGCGCGCTGCGCAACCGGGCGCTGCTTGTGCCTGGCATCGCCATTGCGATCCTGGGCTATGCGGTGGGCAACTATCTGGGCGTTGCTGTGGCAGGCCTGGCGGCGGCTATGTAGACTTACCCTCGCATCATACCGATCATTCTAATCTCTGTACGATCTGCAAATCTTTCGGGACCATCTGCCATAACAGGTTCACGTTGCGGCCTCTATCTGTTGGTCACCGGGCCGATCCGCCCGGTTGAAACCACACTGGAAGGATCTCAACATGAAGACTTTCACACTCACTGCCCTGATTGCTGCGCTGCCGATGCTGGCCGCACCCGCCTTTGCCGCGGACGAAGTCAACGTCTCGAACGGCATCTCGGCTGGCGGCGCGCCGCTGGCCGTGCATGGCGTCGACCTGGTGACCCTGGTGCGCGACGGCAACCCGGTCGAGGGCTTTGCCAACTACTCGGCAACCATCGACGGGGCATCCTACTATTTCACCTCCGAAGAGAACCTCAAGGAATTCCAATCGGAACCGGCCCGCTACCTGCCCCAGCACGGCGGTTTCTGCTCGTACGGCGTGGCCGTGGGCAAGAAGTTCGACGGCGACCCGGACAAGTACGTTCTGGCGGATGGCAAACTGTTCCTGTTCCTGAACACCGCGACCCGCGACAAGTTCCTTGAGGACGTGACCGGCACCACCGCCACCGCCGATGGCAACTGGGCCAAGATCAAGCATGTCGCGGTGGGCGACCTCTGATCCCGGCCTCAGGGGCGCGCTTCCCGGCGCCCCGACCCGCCCGCGAAGGAATTAACCCTTCGCGGGCATCTTCCGCTCGATCTCGGCAATCGCGGCGGACAGCGCGGTGGGAATGTCCATTGTGCTGGTATCCAACAACACCGCATCCTTGGCCGGTTTCATCGGCGCGGTGGCGCGATCCGCATCGCGGGCGTCACGTTCGCGCACATCAGCCAGAACCGCCTCGCGCGTGGTGTCGTGGCCCTTGCCAACCAGTTCCAGATAGCGGCGTTCGGCGCGTATCTCGGCGCTGGCGGTAACGAACAGCTTCACCTCGGCCTCGGGGCAGATCACCGTTCCGATATCGCGCCCGTCCAGCACCGCGCCGCCTGCCCGGCGGGCAAAGGCGCGCTGGAAATCGACCAGCGCCGCGCGCACCTCGGGGATCACCGCCACCTTGCTGGCGGCCTGTGCCACTTCGGCCGTACGCAGGTCATCACGCTCCAGATCCTCGGGCCGCAGGTCGCGCGCGGCGGCCTCGGCCGCCTCACCCTTCAGCGTGCGGCGACCCACCGCGCGATAGAGCAGGCCGGTGTCGAGATGGGCGAACCCGAAATGCGCTGCGACAGCTTTCGAAATCGTGCCCTTGCCCGCTGCGGCGGGTCCGTCGATTGCAACCGTAAACGTCATGTCCGCTCCAGCTTTGCGCCCAGACCGCCCATCAGCGGCTCAAAGATCGGGAAAGAGGTGGCGATCGGGCTGCCATCGTCAACCGAAACCGGCGCCATGGCTCCCATGCCCATCACCATGAAGGACATGGCGATGCGGTGATCCAGAAAGCTCTCGCAGGTGCCGCCACCCGGCACCTTACCGATGCCCAGACCATGCACCGCCCACCAGTCGGCGCCCTCTTCCACGGTCACGCCATTGGCGCGCAGCCCGCGCGCCATGGCGTCGATCCGGTCGCTTTCCTTGACGCGCAGCTCCTTGACGCCACCCATCATGGTCACGCCCTGGGCATTGGCGGCCACCACCGACAGAACCGGGTATTCGTCGATCATGCTGGCCGCGCGTTCGGGCGGCACGGTGATGCCCTTCATGTCGGGCGAATAGCGCGCGCGCAGGTCGGCCACCGGCTCGCCGCCCTCGGTACGCTCGTTCTCATAGGTCAGATCGGCACCCATCTCGCGCAGCGTGGTAAACAGGCCCGCGCGCGTCGGGTTCAGCCCGATGCCGGGCACCAGCACGTCCGAGCCGGGGGTGATCAGCGCAGCGCAGACCGGAAAGGCGGCGCTCGACGGGTCGCGCGGCACCGCGATCACCTGCGGTTGCAACTCGGGCCGCCCGGTCAGGGTGATGACCCGGCCTTCGTCGGTATCCTCGACCGTGACCTCGGCGCCAAACCCCGCCAGCATCCGCTCGGAATGGTCGCGGGTGGCCTCCTTCTCGATCACCACGGTCTGACCCGGTGCGTTGAGCCCGGCCAGCAGCACGGCCGATTTCACCTGAGCCGACGGCACCGGCACCTCGTAACGCACCGGTACCGGATCGGCGGCGCCCACGATGGTCATCGGCAGCCGGCCACCCTCGCGACCCACCGCCTGTGCCCCAAACAACGCCAGCGGATCGGTGACCCGCGCCATCGGCCGCTTGTTCAGGCTGGCATCGCCCGTAAAGGTCGCCGTGATGGGCGAGGTCGCCATCGCCCCCATGATCAGCCTCACACCTGTGCCGGAATTGCCGCAATCGATCACCTGATCCGGCTCGGCAAAGCCACCCACGCCGACCCCGTGCACCGACCACGACCCATCGGCATGCCGGGTCACTTCGGCGCCAAAGGCGCGCATCGCCTTGGCGGTGTCCAGCACGTCCTCGCCTTCGAGCAGGCCGGTGATACGGGTCTCGCCCACCGCCATCGCGCCAAGGATCAGCGCCCGGTGCGAGATCGACTTGTCGCCCGGCACCTCGGCCACGCCGCTCAGCGGGCCACAGGGATGCGAGGTCATCGGGATGGGGGTGCCGTGTCCGGACATGCGCGCTCCTTCGCAAAAACTCCCCCCGCGATTACCCAATTGCCCCGTCAGGGTCCAGCGGGAACCGGCGCGCGACCGCCCTCTTCATTCCGCGGAAAATACTCCGGGGGACGCGCCGCAGGCGCGGGGGGCAGCGCCCCCTGCCTCAGCCCTCCACCCGGCGGAAGGTCAGGTAATGCGGCACCCGGCCTTCGCGCAGCGCCTTCTGCTCATACCGGGTCGAGATCCAGTCCCCCCAGGGCAAACGCCAGTCGGTGGGCGCCTCGGCCAGCCATTCGAACCCGGCGCGCGGCACTTCTTCCAGCGTCTGGCGGACATAGTCGGGGATGTCGGTGGCCACGCGAAAGATGGCACCCGGTTTCAGCACCCGCGCCAGCGGTTCCAGATGCTCGGGCGTCACGAAACGGCGGCGGTGATGCCGTTTCTTGGGCCAGGGATCGGGATAGAGCAGGAAAGCGCGTGCGATGCTCTGCGCCGGCAGCACGTCGAACAGGTCGCGCACATCGCCCGGATGCACCCGCACATTGTCAGCGCCTGCCGCCCGGATCTTGCCCAACAGCATCGCCACCCCGTTGATATAGGGTTCGGCGCCGATGATGCCGATGCCGGGATTCGAGGCCGCCTGATGCACAAGGTGCTCACCACCGCCGAACCCGATCTCCAGCCAGGTCTCGCGCCCGCCGAACAGCGCGTCCAGATCCAGCGGCTGGCGGCTGGGATTGTCCTGCCAGCTCACCGGACCCGGCGACAGGGGCGTCAGGTCCTCGTCCAGATAGGTCCGCTGGTTCGGTTTCAGGGTCTTGCCCTTGATGCGGCCATAGAAGTTGCGGCGCGGGCGGTCGGGTGTCGTCTTGCTCATGGCCGCGGGGTTACTGCGCCCGCGCGCCCGGTGCAAGGGTCTGCCGCGCGGCCCGGTGCCTCATTCGGCGGCGCGGGCGCGTTCACGCAGCACCCCGGCGCGGGTCAGTTCCAGCCGCGAAGGGTACCAGCTGTCATCCGCGCGCACGCCCTTGGTTCGCACCGCAAACCCCGCATCCACACCCCGGTCGATCATATAGACCAGATCGTCATGTACCTCGCTCTGGGTATCCTCATAGACCCACGAGACGAAATCGAACGGCGTCTCCCAGCCATCGGCCTCGCGATTTGCGGTGTAATACTCCTCGACCGAACGGGGTGACCAGGTGGTCTGATGAAAGCCGATCTTGGCGCCCAGCAGCATCCGCCGCCCGGCACCGGCCAGAAAGATACGCACGCAAGAGCTGAAACATTCGCCCGAAACCAGGGTATCGAGGTCGAAATCCAGCACGATCCGCGCCATCTCGCGCCCGGCATACAGGCTGCCACCGGTGCTGTTGAGGTCCAGCACCCGGATCTCGGGGTTCTGCCGCAGCAACGCCAGCAACCGGTCGATATGAGACACCTCTATATCGTCGGTGCCGCCCGACTCGTCACCGCGCGTGGTGTCATAGACCAAGGTCTCGCCCTCGACACGGAACACCGGGTCGTCTTCTTCGGCATGTGCCCCCTGCGCAGAGCTTAGTGTCAGCGCGGCGATAAGCGTCAGCCTGGCAAGAGGGTGCATGCAAAGTCTCCCGGTAAGTCCGGGCAAGGGTGAAAAACCGCACCGCGCGGGTCAAGCCCAATCGCGGCAGCTCAAGAAAAAGGGCGGCCCACTGGCCGCCCTCTTGTCGATCACGATGCGTCGGTTCAGACCGCCTTTTTCAGCGCCTCGGCCAGATCGGTGCGCTCCCAGCTGAAGCCGCCATCGGCCTCGGGCTCGCGACCGAAATGACCATAGGCGGCGGTGCGCTCGTAAATCGGCTTGTTCAGACCCAGATGGGTGCGGATGCCGCGCGGGGTCAGGTTCATGACCTTGGGGATTGCCGCCTCGATCTCGGCATCGGCGACCGTGCCAGTGCCATGGGTATCGGCATAGATCGACAGCGGCGCCGACACGCCGATGGCATAGCTCAGCTGGATGGTGCATTTCTCGGCCATGCCGGCGGCGACCACGTTCTTGGCCAGATAGCGCGCGGCATAGGCGGCCGAGCGGTCCACCTTGGTCGGATCCTTTCCCGAGAAGGCGCCGCCGCCATGTGGCGCGGCACCGCCATAGGTGTCGACGATGATCTTGCGCCCGGTCAAGCCGGCATCGCCATCGGGTCCGCCGATCACGAACTTGCCGGTCGGATTGACGTGCCAGACGGTATCGGCGCCGATCCACCCCTCAGGCAGGACCTCGCGAATATAGGGCTCGACGATGGCGCGGATGTCGGCGCTGGTCAGCGCCTCATCCAGATGCTGGGTCGACAGCACGATCGAGGATACACCCACCGGCTTGCCGTTACGGTAGATCACCGACAGCTGCGATTTAGCGTCCGGGCCAAGCGCGGGCTCGGTGCCGTTCTTGCGCACCTCGGCCAGACGGCGCAGGATGGCATGGCTGTACTGGATCGGGGCCGGCATCAGTGCGGGCGTCTCGGTGGTGGCATAGCCGAACATGATGCCCTGATCGCCGGCGCCCTCATCCTTGTTGCCCGAGGCATCGACGCCCTGGGCAATATGGGCCGACTGTTCGTGCAGCAGGTTGGTGATCTCCACCGTCTCGTGGTGGAACTTGTCCTGCTCGTAGCCGATATCCTTGATGCAGTCCCGGGCGATCTGGTCGATCCGACCCATGTATTCGCGCAGCTTGGCCTGATCGGACAGGCCGACTTCGCCGCCGATCACGACGCGATTGGTGGTGGCAAAGGTTTCACAGGCGACGCGCGCCTCGGGCTCCTCGGTCAAAAAGGCGTCGAGCACCGCATCGGAAATGCGGTCGCACACCTTGTCCGGGTGCCCTTCGGAGACGGATTCCGAAGTGAAGATGTAGTTCTGTCGGGACATGAAAAGTGCTCCATTAAAGGTTTCCCTCGCCACGCCAGGAAGCCGTTGTGGCAGGTCCAAGCCGGGATACGCGGGGCCAATGGCAAGGTCAATCGCTATTTGGCGACATGCATCGGCCTTGTATCCGCGCGGCACCAGCGAGCAGAACCAGCATCGCCAGCAGCAACGGCACATCGCCGGTCCGGCCGTAAACCGTTTGCGGCAGCGTTTGCGGCAATTCGACGTCCAGGTATCCGTCATGTCCCAAAGGCAACGCGGCTGTGATGCGCCCATGCGGGTCGATCATTGCCGAAATGCCGGTATTGGCCACCCGAACCATTGGCAATCCTTGTTCGATGGCCCGCATCCGCGCCTGTGCCAGATGCTGATAAGGACCAGCCCAGGTTCCGAACCAGGCGTCGTTGGTGACCTGCACCAGCAGACGCGGCCGCCCGGCGGGGCTGCGGGCATATCGCGGAAACACCGCCTCGTAGCAGATCAGTGGCAGCGCAGCACCGATGCCCGGGATCGGCAAGACCTCTGGGCCCGGCCCTGCGCTGAAGCCCCCCCCGCTGCGAGCGGCGAACCCCGAGATACCGAACCGCTCCAGCACATCACCCATCGGCACATATTCACCGAACGGGACCAGATGATGCTTGTCATAGGTGACCTCGACCTGCCCGCCCGCGCCAATCATTGCAAGTGAGTTGTAGACACGGGGGCCATCGGCCCGGTTCGCGCCCAAGAGCACCGGCGCGCCACGCGCGGCGGCGGCGATACGTTCCAGCACCGGTCGGGCCTCGTCGAGCCAATAGGGTAGCGCCGATTCCGGCCAAACCACCAAATCCGGCGGCGTTCCGGCTGCAGTCGAGCGGATCTGTCGCTCCTGAAAAACCGGATACCAGTCTGGGTCCCATTTCTGATGCTGCGGCGCGTTGGGTTGCACCAAGCGCACCACCTTGCCCGAGCTTTCGACCGAGAGACGCGCCGCGTCTGCGGCCAGCGCCGCCAGCCCCAGCGCCAGCGGCGGGAGACAGCGCAAGAGCAACGCGCGTCCACCGAGCCCCTGCGCCAGCCCGACACCGGGGATCAAGGCCGCAGCGAGGGTCGCGAAGCCGAGTCCATTAGGACCTGTCCAGGCCAAAAGCAGCGCAACATCGGTATCGACCCAGATTTGAGCCAGACCGGCCCAGGGAAAGCCGGTGAACACATACCCACGCGCCATTTCCGCCAGGCCCAGCGTCAGCACGAGCAGTAGCACGCGCCGCTCAGGCCCACGCCAAGGCATCGCCGCAAGAGCAAAGGCAGCCGCCCAGAACAAGGCCAAACCGCCTGACATCAGCAGCAAGGCAAAGGGGGCCATCCATCCGTGGCGCGCAGCGTCCACCATAAACGGCTCGACGATCCAGGTCAGCGCATGGCCGAAATAGCCGGTGGCAAAGGCCCACCCGGTCCAGGCCGCCTCGCGCCGGCCCGAAGCGGCGAGCAACAAGGCAGGCACCGCCATCAGGCCGCCGATCGTGGCAACCCATAACGACATCGGCGCCAGGCCAAGCGCGGCCACAGCCCCCAGCGCCGCGGCCAGCATCATGCGCTGCCACAGTTGCCAGCCTGAAAGAATGCTCATTCGGCGGTGTCGGGAATCATCACCCGGAGCCGCTTGATCCGGCGCGGGTCAGCATCCATGACTTCGAACTCGACCCCGTCGGGATGCGGCACGACTTCGCCGCGCGCGGGCACCCGGCCCGACAGCATGAAGACAAGCCCGCCCAGGGTGTCGATTTCTTCCTCGTCAACATCCTCGTGACTGGTCAGCGAGCGGCCGATCTCGGTCTCGAACTCGTCAAGCGGCGTGCGCGCCTGCGCGATATAGCAGCCTGCCCGTTCCTTGACCCAGGTCTGCGCCTCGTCGGTATCGTGCTCGTCCTCGATCTCGCCGACCACTTGTTCGATCAGATCCTCGATGGTCAGCAATCCATCGACCCCGCCATATTCGTCGATCACCAGCGCCATGTGACGCCGTTCGGTCTGCATCTTGGTCAGCAGCACCCCGATCGGCATCGAGGGGGGCACAAAAAGCAAGGGGCGCAGCATCGAGCGCAGGTCGAACTGTGTCGAGTTGCCGTTGAAACCATGGGTCAGCGCGAAATCCTTGAGATGTACGAAGCCCAGCGGCGTATCGAGCGTATTCTCATAGACGGGTATCCGGGTCATGCCGCTGTCGCGGAAGATCTGGACCAGCTCCTCCTTGGAGATCGACAATGGCACCGACACGATCTCGGCCGTGGGGATCGCCACATCCTCGACCCGCATCCGACGAAGGTTTAGAATTCCCGGCACCGGCGTGGGTGCCGTCGTGGCCCCGTTCGGGGCCTGTTCCTGATGGCTTTCACCGGATGAAAATGCATCCATGATACGGGTGAAAAACCCTGTCTTGTCTGCGTTCGTTTCGCCGGTTCCCTCCGGCTGCGCGCTCTGCGCTGCGCTAGAACTGCCTTCTATGTCGCCCATCAATCCTGTTCCAAATCGAGGCCCCTTGGCCCCTCACTCCATAGTATATGGGTCATCAAGCCCCAGGTTGCCAAGTATCTGACTTTCCAATCCCTCCATCAGCGTGGCGTCTTCGTCACGGATGTGATCATAGCCCAGCAGATGTAACAGGCCGTGAACAATCAGATGAGTCACATGGTCATCCATAGGTTTGCCCGCGGCCACGGCCTCACGCTGGCAGGTGTCAAAGGCAATGGCTATGTCGCCCAGCGGAATGGCGCCGGTGAAGTCGGCCTCGGGCGCGAAGGGTTCTCCGCCCGGTTCTTCGGCAGCCAGATCCTCGGCGGGCCAGCTCAGGACATTGGTGGGGGCGGGCTTGTCTCGGAATTCGGCATTCAGCGCTGCGATGCGATCGTCGTCGCAGCCAAGCAAGCTGATTTCGCAAATTTCTGGGTCCAGCCCCATCTGCGCCAGCGTCGCCGAAATCGCCCGGTCAGCCAGTGGCGGCAGGATGGTCCAGCGCGAATCCTCCAGCGTCAGATCCAGCGTCATGCTTCCTCGCTCCGCGCCGCCAAATACCCAGCGATCCTACTCACAAACCCAACTCCGTTCAGCCCGTGTCAGCCTCATACGCCTCGATGATGGCGGCGACAAGCGGGTGTCGCACCACATCCTTGGAGGTGAAATAATTGAAGCTGATGCCCGGCACCGGCTTCAACAGCCGTTCGGCATCGGCCAGACCCGAGGTCACCCCGCGCGGCAGATCGACCTGGCTGCGGTCGCCGGTGATCACCATGCGGCTGCCCTCGCCCAGGCGGGTCAGAAACATCTTCATCTGCATGGTGGTGGCGTTCTGCGCCTCGTCCAGCACCACAAAGGCATTGGCCAACGTGCGCCCCCGCATGAAGGCCAGCGGCGCGATCTCGATCTTCTTTTCCTCGATCAGCTTGGCCACCTGCTTGCCCGGCAGGAAATCGTTCAGCGCGTCATAAAGCGGCTGCATGTAGGGGTCGACCTTGTCCTTCATGTCGCCCGGCAGATAGCCCAGCTTCTCGCCCGCCTCGACCGCCGGACGGCTGAGGATGATACGGTCGACCAGACCGTTGATGAACATCGACACGCCCACCGCGACCGCCAGATAGGTCTTGCCGGTGCCCGCCGGACCAATGCCAAAGGCCAGTTCGTTCTCGAACAGTGATTTGACATAGGCCTTTTGCGCGTCGGTGCGCGGTTCGACCGGCTTCTTGCGGGTCTTGATCTCGATCCGGCCGCCTAGAAACATCTCCAGCTGGTCCTCCGCCGGAGTATCCTTGGCCTCTTCGCCGCGTCCCATGCGCAATTCGCGGTCCACATCGGCGCCCTCGACCGGGCGGCCCGATTGCAGGCGCTCGTACAGCGCCTCCAGCACCTCGGCGGCGCGGTCGCGCGCGCCGACCTCGCCAAGAACCGACAGCAGATTGCCACGCCGCACGATCTGCACTCCCAGCACCTGCTCTATCAGCACCAGGTGGCGGTCATGCTCGCCGCACAAATCTATCAACAGCCGGTTGTCGGGGAATTCCAGTTGCAGCTCCTCGGGGGCGCTGCTGTCTTGCGGTGGTGTGAGGGCACTGATGGCCATCCGCTCTCCTGTAGTCGCAGTCCTGGGACAAGCGTAGCCAAGATATTGCGGTCGGTGCAAGCGGGACCGCAATGTTTTCACCTGTTTGAAACAAAAAAAGGCCGCCCCATGGGGCGGCCCTGATGTCATGTCAGGCACTCAGATCGCGTCGACGATGTTCGAGCCTTCCTTGAACGGGCCGGTGGCCACACCCTTGGGCAGCGAGTCGTCGCAGACCGGCTTGCCGTTACGATCCATCCGCTGAGACAGATAGCCTTCGAGACCGTCGTCGATAATCCAATGCTGGCAACCGGTCGGATCAACCCAGATGCCTGCCTTGAGCTGCGATAGATCCTTTGCGTCGATGCCTCGGTCGCGGGTCTTGTCGGTCGCTTCACAGGCGGCAAGCCCGCCCAGAGCCGCGAGAAGGGCGATTCCCTTGAACAGTTTCATGTCGCTCTCCTCAGTTCACACAGATGATTTCGACGCGGCGGTTCTGCGCCATGTTGGCGGCGCTGGTATTGGGTACGCGCGGATCGCGTTCGCCGTAACCACGTACATCAACAATGCGGGCGCCCGAGGCGCGTCCCACCCGCGCGACCGAATTGGCCCGGTTGACCGAAAGCCGCAAGTTATAGGCGTCCGAAGCCCGGCTGTCGGTATGGCCGGTGATGATATAGCCGTTGGCGCCGGTTTCCTGAAAGAACTGGCGCAGCCGGGCTTGCCCTTCAGATGATATGCGATAGCTGTCGGTCGCAAAAAACTGATCCGTCGGCATCGTGCCGCACAGCGCACCCCGGCGACAGACCGGGGTTCCGTCGCGGCGGACATGTGGTGTCATGAAGCCCTCGGCGCCGTCATCCATCACCCAGTGCTCGCAGCCATCCGGATCAACCCAGATGGTCGGCACATAGCGTTCACCGATCACGGTCCGACTGGTGCCCTCGCTGCTGGATTGGGCAAGCGCCGGAGCGGTTACCGCCCCAGTCAGTGCAAGCACGGTTGCAAGCGCGGCAGCCACGCTTCTGTATTTGAAATCTGTCACCGAAAATTCCTCACCTGGTTCCCCCACTACCAACAGCCAGCTGTATCGACTTAGACCGCCGGACGCGAAACTGCTGCAAGGTTAAGAATATTCGAGATTTTTGTGAAGAGAAATCCACGAGCCATTGAATCCATTTTGCTTACAGTCTCTATCGCACCAAGTCGATTGGACCAAAATCGTTAACTCTGGACTGGCAAGTTCTCTGCGTTTGTTTACTCATGCCTCGCCGATTCACATTGGTGTGCTCGGCACATTCCACAAAGCTGATCTCCAAAAAATTGTTTCCAAATTGAAAACAGATCAAGGCTTGCGCTGCTATCGTCATCAATTCAGCAGCAATCAACAGATGGCTGCAGCGAGACAGGGTCGCGCGAGCTACCCTTTACACGCGCTTATACGCGCTCGCCCGCCAGTGAGTTGGCACCCGACGCGACGATCCGAACGCGGGTGATCTGCCCGGCTTCAAGCCCGGAATCCTGCACGTGAACCGCATGAAGGTATTCGCTCTTGCCGACCATCTGGCCGGGCAGGCGACCGGGCTTTTCGAACAGGACACTGACCTCGCGTCCGACCATGCTGTCCTGGATCTCGCGCTGGTGGCGGGTGATCACCGCCTGCAACCGTTGCAGGCGATCGTCGGCCTCGGCCGGGTCGACCTGCGCGCGCTCGGCCGCCGGGGTGCCGGGGCGGGTCGAATATTTGAAGGAATAGGCATAGCCGTACCGCACCTCTTCCACCAGATCGAGCGTAGCCTGGAAATCGGCCTCGGTCTCTTCGGGGAAGCCCACGATGAAATCGCCCGACATCACGATATCGGGGCGGGCGGCGCGGATACGCTCGACCAGCCGCAGATAGCTTTCGGCGGTATGGCTGCGGTTCATCCGCTTCAGGATCTTGTCCGACCCCGCCTGCACCGGCAGGTGCAGATAGGGCATCAGCTTGGCGCAGGTGCCATGCGCCTCGATCAGGTCGTCGCTCATGTCATTGGGGTGGCTGGTGGTAAAGCGGATGCGCTCGAGCCCGTCGATCTTGTCCAGCTCCCAGATCAGCCCGGCCAGTGTCATGTCGCCGTTCGGCCCCGCGCCGTGATAGGCGTTGACGTTCTGACCCAGCAGCGTGATCTCGCGCACCCCGCGTTCGACCAGTTCGTTGGCCTCGCGCAAGATGCGGTCGGCGGGGCGACTGACCTCGGCCCCGCGGGTATAGGGCACCACGCAGAAGGCACAGAACTTGTCGCAGCCCTCCTGCACCGTCAGGAACGCGGTCGGGCCGCGCTTCGCCTTGGGGCGGCTCGTGAGTTTTTCGAACTTGTCTTCCTCGGGGAAATCGGTGTCCAGCGCCTTTTCCCCTGCGCGCGCCTTGGCTTCCAGTTCCGGCAGGCGGTGATAGCTTTGCGGCCCGACCACCAGATCGACCAACGGCTGGCGGCGCATGATCTCCTCGCCCTCGGCCTGGGCGACGCAGCCCGCAACCCCGATCTTTAGATCGGGCTTCGCGGCCTTCAGCCCCTTGAACCGGCCCAGTTCGGAATAGACCTTTTCCGCCGCCTTTTCCCGGATATGGCAGGTATTGAGCAGGATCATGTCGGCGTCTTCGACGCTCTGCGTCTCGACATAGCCCTGCCCGCCAAGCGCCTCGGCCATGCGCTCGCTGTCATAGACGTTCATCTGGCAACCATAGGTCTTGATAAACAGCTTCTTGGGGTCGGACATCGGACGGACCTTTGTTTTCGCGGGATCAGCGGCGGCGTCTACAGGGTTCGGGCGCCGCTTGCAATGCACGCGCAATTAACCGAAGTTGGCCCAGAATGCCAGACAGGCAGATAGGCAAGGCAGGCTGGACAGGCATGGAATACGCCTCACTCGATCATTTCCTGAAAACCGGGGCCGAGGCCCTGGCCAAGGGCCCGGTGGCGATGATCTTCGTCGAGGACGATGTCGAACTGGCCACCACCATGCGCCACCATATCCAATGCGGGTTCAAATCGGTGCTGGCGCTGATACCCGATGCCTTTACCCTGCCCCCCGACGTGGAAAACCGGGTCCATCGCATCCCCTTCGATTGCGGCCCGCGCCTGGCGGTGACCAACGCGATCAACCGCATCATCGCCGCGGCGCCGGGCATCTGGATGTATTACTGCTTCAACGCCGAATACCTGTTCTATCCGTTCTGCGAGACGCGCAGCATCGGCGAGATGCTGGCCTTTCACGGCGAAGAGCGGCGCGATGCCATGCTGACCTATGTCATCGACCTCTATGCCGACGACCTCAGCGCCTTTCCCATCGGGGTCTCGCTCGACCGCGCCTTTCTGGACAGATCCGGCTATTACGCCCAGGCCCGCAAGGACCCGGAAACCGGTCATCCGCGCGAACGGCAGCTCGATTTCTTCGGCGGCGTGCGCTGGCGCTACGAGGAACATATCCCCAAGGACAGCCGCAAGATCGACCGCATTTCGCTGTTCAAATCGGCGCCCGGCCTGCATCTGCGTCCCGATCACACTTTCGACGACCAGGAATACAACACCTATGCCTGTCCCTGGCATCACAACCTGACGGCGGCGATCTGTTCCTTCCGCACCGCCAAGGCGCTGAAGAAGAACCCCGGATCAACCTTCGAGATCCACAGCTTCCGCTGGCACAACTCCACCCCCTTCGAATGGCATTCCCGCCAGCTGCTCGATCTGGGGCTGATGGAACCGGGACAGTGGTTCTGATTCCGGCCTGTCCCTTCATTTCGCCATAAATACTCCGGGGGAGGCGCGCCAGCGCCGGGGGCAGCGCCCCCTCTAGCGTCGCAGCAGCACCGGGAACCAATCCTCGCGCAGGCGCTGACCGGGCACCATGTCATGCCCCGGATAGGGCGGCGAGGTACGGCCGGGACGCTCCACATAGCGCGCGTCATCCCCAACCAGCCGGAGCGAGAAGGCGCGACGCCGCGAATTGCTGGTATTCCCGCGCGCGCCGTGCAGGGTGCGATAGTCAAACGCCACCGCATCGCCCGGCGCCATTTCAAACTCGACGATCCGCATCCCCTCGGCCTCGGGGTCGGGCACCGGCATGTACTGGCCTTCATCGGCAAAGAACCCCTCTTCGGACACCCAGCGGGTCGGCAGAACCTCCTTCTCCCAGAGATGCGACCCGGCCACACAGCGCAGCGTCGCCTCGGTCACCGGGTCCAGCGGCGACCAGAAACTGACGGTCTGCCGCCCCTCGACAAAGTAATAGGGCCCGTCCTGGTGCCAGGGCGTCGCCATCGAGGTGCCCGGCTCCTTGACCAGCACGTGGTCGTGGAACATCTGCACGGTTTGCGACCGCATCAGGTCGGCGGCCACCTCGGCGGCGGGCGAGGTCTCGATCACCTCGCGAAACTCTGGGATACGTTCCCAGTTGCAATAATCGTCAAAGAACAGGCCCGTATGCCCCTCCTTGCGGTTTTCCGAGGCATAGGGACCAGGTGCCGCCATGTTGGCGGCAATCCCGGCGCGCAGGGCCTCCACATGATCGGCGAACAGGCCCCGGACCAGCACGACACCGTCGCGCTGAAAGGTCTCGATCATCTCGGGCGTGACAAGCGGGTGCGGCATGGCGATCTCTCCGGGGCTGATGTCCTGCCTCTTTCTGCGCATGACGGGAACTTCTGTTCAAATCATATCTTTCGAATTAATAAATAGATTGATGTTATATCTTACCCTGCGCCAATACGAATATGTCTGTGCCGTGGGCCGTCATGGCAGCCTGTCGGCCGCCGCCGCCGCGTTGAACGTATCCCAGCCGGCACTGTCTGCCGCACTGGCCAAGATCGAGACGCATCTGGGCCAGCCCCTCTTCATCCGCAGGCGAGGCTCGGCCATGGCGGTGACCCCGGCAGGGCGCGATTTCATCGCCGCCGCCGAGGCGCTTTTGTCCGACGCGGCCCGGATCGAGGATCCGGCCCATCCCCGCCCGGCCAAACGACAGCTGCATCTGGGCTGTTTCACCGATCTGGCGCCCTTCCTGCTGGCCCCTGCCCTGCACGCGCTGCGCCGGGCGCTGCCGGATGTGACGGTCAGCACCCGCGCCGACGGGTTCGAGGCGCTGATATCGGCGCTGCTCAAGGGCCAGATCGACCTGGCGCTGACCTATGATCTGGGGCTGGATGCCGGGTTTCACCGCCAACCGCTCTATCGCAGCCACCCGCAGGCCCTGATGTCTCCCGACCATCCGCTGGCCCTGGGCGCCGATCCCGACCTGAAGGCGCTGACCGGGCATCCGCTGATCCTGTCGGACGAAGGCCTTTCGGCGCAGCACATGCTGGGTCTCTTTCGACGGCATGGATTGTCGCCGCTGGTGGCGCACCGGGCCGCCACGCTGGAGCTGTTGCGCAGCCTCGCCGCCCATGGCGAAGGCGTCGGGATCAGCTATGCCGCGCCCTCATACGCCACCAGTTATGACGGCAGGCCACTGCTCAGTCGCCCGATCGTCGGGACGGATTTGACGGAATCCGTGATCCTTGTCCGGCACGGCACCGGCGCGGCGGACGCAACCACCGCGCGGGCGGCACAGGTCTTGACGGATTTGTTCGGCGCGGGTTGATCAGCCCTTGCGGCGCAGCCGGATCACCACATCGACCGAGGCGATCTCGACCCCTTCGGGCGCTTCGGGCAGGCGCTGGATCACCAGCTGGTCCGAGGGCGCGTCCGACAGCCGCCCCTCGTCCTCCCAGAAGAAATGCGGGTGATCGTGGGTATTGGTGTCGAAATAGCTTTTCGAGCCATCCACCGTGATCTCCTGCAACACACCGGCCTCGCAAAAGGCGCGCAGCGTGTTGTAGACGGTTGCCAGCGACACGGCGGCGCCCTTGGTCCGGGCGGCATCGAACAGGCTTTCGGCGGTCACATGGCGGTGGCGGCCATCGCCCACCAACAGCTCGGCCAGCGCCACGCGCTGACGGGTCGGGCGCAGCCCGGCATCTACCAGCCAGTCGGTGGCGATTTCCTGAGAATTTGGCGTCATCGGTCCCGTTCCGTTGCGGCTAACGGTATATATAAAGTGCGCGCAGCGTAAAACTCAAATGAAATTCATTCGCATCTGGCTGTGGACCTGCGACCACAGATCCCTTTGCCGCCCTTGCGGGACAAGCTTTGGCGATGCTAGAGGAGTCCAGCTATGCTAGACAGACCCACAGGCAGGAGAGACAGGCAGATGGCCCAATACCCGAGCAGCTTTGACAAGGACGAACTGCTGAAATGCGCTCGTGGCGAGCTGTTTGGTCCCGGCAATGCACAGCTGCCGGCGCCGCCGATGCTGATGATGGACCGGATCACCGAGGTGTCCGCCGATGGCGGCGCCCATGGCAAAGGTCACATTCGGGCCGAGTTCGACATCACTCCCGACCTGTGGTTCTTTGACTGCCATTTCCCTGGCAACCCGATCATGCCCGGCTGCCTTGGCCTGGACGGACTGTGGCAGCTGACCGGCTTCAACCTTGGCTGGCGCGGCTGGCAAGGGCGCGGCTATGCGCTGGGTGTGGGCGAGGTCAAACTGACCGGCATGGTGCGGCCCGACCGCAAGATGCTGACCTACAAGGTGGATTTCACCAAGGCGATCCAGACCCGCCGCCTGACCATGGGCGTTGCCGACGGCATCGTCGAGGCCGATGGCGAGGTGATCTATCAGGTCAAGGACATGAAGGTCGCGCTCAGCGAAAGCTGAGAAACCGCATTTCTTTCAGAACCCAATATGCCTACCTGACAAGGCAACCCGAACCCGCGACACAACAAACACGCCTTTCACGGATTGAGTACCCGAAAGGCGCGTTTCTTTTTCGTGAACGGGTACCGACCTCTGCCTCGTGTTGGCGTAGTATCCAGGCTACGACAAACATCGAGGCAAATCATGTCCATACCCAAGAACAGCGCCGCGTTTTGCGAAGCGGCAATCCAAAGGCAGAAAGATTACTGTCTGGAAAAGAACATCTATCCTCGATGGCCGGGGATAGCGGACACGTTGATAGAGCGTCGCCCCGAGTTGCTCGACGCCTATGATGATCTGGCCTGTGCCCTGAAGGGAGACCATCGCGCCGCAGACGTTTTTGTTGACGCCTTGCTTTGCACCGTCTGCGTCTGGGACCCGACCAGCACTCAAGAAATGCGCGAAGCAAAAGCGCGGCTGGCTGAGGTGAACCAGAAGATCGCGGATCTAGCCAACGGGCTGAGTAATTTCTTGCAGGAACGTTCTGATCTAGAGAATTCCCATTCCTTTGGCAGCAACACACACCATCACGTTGTAGATGTGGTCATCAGGGCGGCTCGGGGAAACTATTCGTTCAAATGGAATGTCGAACCGGAACTGAACGCTCTTACTTCAAGGTTCGACTTGAAGTACTGGCCGGACCTTTCCGAAATTGTGGGCGAGATCGCGGTCGATGCGCAAAACGCGGAGATCGAGATAAACAACTGCATAACGGCTGCGGCCTTGGCGAGCAGCAGAAGTTCCAAAGCTGATTTCTGCCGCGCTCTTTTCGAGCGCGTCAGAGAGGAGGCGCGTTCAGCATCACCGTTAATGCCGCGCGATTTCCACCTGAAGGATGACACTTGGGCCGCGTTCATAAACTGCCTGCTCGATCTGCCCCCAGAGGACATGGTTGATGGGCCATACATCAAACGGCAACGGCAACGAACGCGCGAGCTTGCCGAGCGCTAAATCTCGCATCATGCCCCATCTTGCACCTCCATCCCTCAAAGCCTACTAAGGCGTAAGCAACGAAGGGAGTACACGTATGCGCCGTGTCGTCGTCACCGGATTGGGCATCGTTTCGTCCATCGGGAACAATGCCGAAGAGGTCACCGCCTCGCTCAGGGCGGGCCGGTCTGGCATCGTCGCCAGCGAGGAAATGGCCGAACACGGGTTCCGCAGCCGCATCGCTGGTACGCTCAAGATCGACGTCGCCGAGCATGTGGACAAGCGCGCGCTGCGCTTCATGGGGCCGGGTGCGGCCTATGCCCATATCGCCATGCAACAGGCCATCGCCGACGCCGGCCTGACCGAGGATCAGATCGTCAACCCGCGCACCGGTCTGGTGGCCGGATCGGGCGGCCCCTCGACCAGTGCCATGCTGAGCGCGCATCAGACCGTGCTCAAGACCGGCGCGACCAAGCGGATCGGGCCCTTCGCGGTGCCCAAATGCATGTGCTCGACCATCTCGGCCAACCTGGCCACCGCGTTCAAGATCAAGGGCCTGAATTATTCCATTACCTCGGCCTGCTCGACCTCGCTGCATTGCATCGGCAATGCCGCCGAGCAGATCATGATGGGCAAGCAGGACGTGATGTTCGCCGGTGGTGGCGAGGAACTGGACTGGACACTCAGCTGCCTGTTCGACGCGATGGGCGCAATGTCGTCGAAATACAACGACACGCCCGAGAAGGCCTCGCGCGCGTTCGACCAAGATCGCGACGGGTTCGTGATCTCGGGCGGCGGCGGCATCGTGGTGCTGGAAGAATTGGAGCATGCCCTGGCGCGGGGTGCCAAGATCTATGCCGAGGTGACCGGGTATGCCGCAACCTCGGACGGGCATGACATGGTGGCACCCTCGGGCGAGGGCGGCGAACGGGCGATGCGGCTGGCGGTGTCCACCCTGCCCGAGGACCGCAAGGTCAGCTATATCAACGCGCATGGCACCTCGACCCCGGTCGGCGACGTGGGCGAGGTCGAGGCAGTGCGCCGCGTGTTCGGCGAGGGTCGCGTGCCTCCGATCAGCTCGACCAAGTCAATGACCGGCCACGCGCAGGGGGCTGCGGGCGCGCTCGAGGCGATCTTCTGCTTGCTGATGCTGAAACATGACTTCATCACGCCCTCGATCAATGTCGAGACCCTGGCCGAAGGCATCCAGCCCGGCGAGGTCGCAACGCAATATGTGGAAAACGCCGGCCTCGATTCGGTGATGACCAATAGCTTCGGCTTTGGCGGCACCAACGGATCGATGGTGCTGAGCAAGTTCAGGGGGTAAGGGCAGATGTCGGGACTTTTGCAGGGCAAACGCGGCCTGATCATGGGGGTCGCGAACGACCGGTCCATCGCTTGGGGCATCGCCAAGGCGATGCACGAAGCGGGGGCGGAACTGGCCTTTACCTACCAGGGCGAGGCCTTTGGCAAGCGGCTGGAACCGCTGGCCGCCAGTGTCGGCAGCGATTTCATGGTCGATGCGGATGTCACCGACGATGCGTCGCTGGATGCCGCCTTCGAACAACTGGCCGCGCGCTGGCCGACCATGGATTTCCTGGTGCATGCGATCGCCTATTCGGACAAGTCCGAACTGACAGGCCGGTTCCTGAACACAACGCGGGCGAATTTCAAACATTCGATGGATATTTCGGCCTATTCCCTGATCGAGGTGGCGCGGCGCGCCTATCCGATGATGAAGGAAAATGGCGGCACCGTGCTGACGCTGACCTATCAGGGTTCGAACCGGGTGGTGCCGAACTACAACGTCATGGGCGTTGCCAAGGCGGCGCTGGAATCGGCGACCCGTTATCTGGCCAATGACCTGGGCCCCGACGGGATCCGCGTGAATGCGATCTCGCCCGGCCCGATGAAGACCCTGGCCGGCGCCGCCATCGGCGGTGCGCGCAAGACCTTCAAGTTCTGCGACCAGAACGCGCCACTGCGCTCGAACGCAACGCTCGAGGCGGTGGGCGGTACTGCGGTCTATCTGGCTTCGGACGCAGGCGCCTGCACCACGGGCGAGATCATCCGCGTCGATGGCGGCTTCCACGTTCTGGGTATGCCTCAACCCGACTCGATGTAGAGCACGCTGGACACGCCAACAGACCCTGGCCTGCGGTGGCACCCGCGCTTTTGAAAACGACCAACCCCGGCAAGGGTTGGTCGTCTTCTTTCAGTTGATCGAAACGATTTCCACCTCGAACACCAGATCTTTGCCCGCCAATGGGTGATTGGCATCCAGAGTCACCATCGTCTCACCGACCTCTACAACCGTGACGTCGACAGCAGGTCCATTGGGTTGCCGCATCTCAAGCTTCAACCCCGGCTCCAGCTCCAGCCCTTCTGGCATCCGATCGCGTGCAACATCGCGGCGCTGGCTTGGATCCATAGGGCCATATGCCTCTTGAAACGGTACCTCGACCCGCTTGGTCTCTCCTACCTTCAAACCCGGAAGGGCGTTGTCGAGACCACCGATGATCTGGCCCGAGCCTACGACGATCTCCAGCGGTTCTCGATTCTGTGAACTGTCAAAGACTGTCCCATCGGTAAAAGTTCCGGTGTAGTGGAACCGCACTTTATCGCCATTCTTAACCTCAGACATATCCTCTCCCAATAAAAATAACCTTCAGTCGCGCAGACTAAGCCTTGTCACAACAAAGTAAACCCCGGCACTTTCTCACAATACGAACATATGAGAACCTGCTCACGGTAAGGAGGACCCGATGCCCATCACCACTTGCGTGTTCGACGCATATGGCACACTTTTCGACGTCTCCGCCGCAGCCCGGCAGGCGGCGGATGAACCCGAAAACACCGCCCTGCGCCCGCATTGGCAGGCGCTGGCTAGCCATTGGCGGCTGAAGCAGCTGCAATACAGCTGGCTGCGCGCGATCACCGGCGCTCATACCGATTTCTGGCAGGTGACCGGTGACGGGCTCGACTGGGCGCTCGAGGTGGTCGGGCTGACCGGTGATCCGGCGCTGCGCCAGCGGTTGCTGGACCTTTACTGGCAATTGCAGGCCTATCCCGAGGTGCCCGCGATGCTGCGCGCACTCAAGGCCGCCGGGCTGGAGACCGCGATCCTGTCCAATGGCTCTCCCGACATGCTGGATGGCGCGGTGCGCTCGGCTGGCTTGGGCGATGTGCTCGACGACGTGCTTTCCGTGGAAAGCGTCGGTATCTTCAAACCCGACCGCCGGGTCTATGACCTGGTGGGTCAGCGGTTCGGCTGCCCGCCCGAGGCGGTGCTGTTCGTGTCCTCCAACGGCTGGGATGCGGCGGCGGCGGCGGGTTACGGGTTCCGCACCGCCTGGGTCAACCGCGCGGGCGAGCCGGTGGACCGGCTGCCCTGGACCCCTGACCATATCTTGTCGGATCTGACCGGCATTCCTGAACTGGCGAGGGTCTGAATGGCCAGCTTCACCAGCAGCGACGGTCTGCGCCTGTTCTACGAGGACGAGGGGACCGGCCAACCGCTTCTCTGCCTTGCCGGGCTGACCCGGTGCAGCCGCGATTTCGAATTCCTGCGCCCGCATGTGACCGATCTGAGGCTGATCCGCCTCGACTATCGCGGGCGGGGGCAGTCCGACTATGATCCCGATTACCGCAATTACAACGTCCTGCGCGAAGCCCATGACGCCATCGAACTGCTCGACCATCTGGCGCTGGACAGGGTGTCGGTGCTGGGCACCTCGCGCGGGGGCATGATCGCCATGGCACTGGCGGCCAGCCACCCGGACCGGCTGGCGGGGGTGATCCTGAACGATGTCGGCCCGGTGATCGAGCCGGCGGGCATCGCCCGGATCATGGACTATGTCGGCAAGAAACCGGTCTCGAAAACCCATGACCAGGCCGCGCTGGCGCTGAAACAGGCGATGGAGCCTCAGTTTCCCGGCGTGCCGCTCTCGGTCTGGCGCAAACAGGCCGAGATCCAATATGCCGCCACCGACCAGGGGCTGGCGCTGCGCTATGACGACGGGTTGCACAAGGCGCTGCTGGATCAGGCTGCCACCGGGGCGATCCCCGATCTGTGGCTGTTCTTCGAGGCGCTGCGCGGCATTCCCACCGCCGTGTTGCGGGGGGCGAATTCCGATATTCTGGGCGCGGGCACCGTGGCCGAGATGCATCGCCGCTATCCCGGTCTGATCTCGGCCGAAGTGCCGGACCGGGGCCATGTTCCCTTTCTCGACGAACCGCAATCACTGGACCTGATCCGCCGCATTCTGGAGGCCGCATGAGCACCATAGACCTGATCGAGGCCGCAGCCACACGGCTGATGGGCCATGTCCGCCGCACGCCGCTGCTCTCCTCGCCCTTTCTGGACGAGATCGCCGGGCGCCGGGTGCTGGTGAAACCCGAATGCCTGCAACATACCGGCAGCTTCAAGTTTCGCGGCGCCTGGTCGGCCATTTCGGCACTGGACCCCGAGAGGCGCGCCCGCGGGGTCATCGCCTATTCCTCGGGCAATCACGCGCAGGGGGTCGCCCATGCGGCCACGTTGCATGGCATCGCCTCGGTGATCGTGATGCCCTCGGATGCGCCCCGACTCAAGATCGACAACACAAGGGCGCTGGGGGCCGAGGTGGTGCTGTATGACCGGGGCCGCGAAAGCCGCGAAGAGATCGGCACCGCGCTGGCCGCCGAACGCGGATTGACGCTGATCCGGCCCTATGACGAACCGCAGGTGATCGCCGGTCAGGCCAGTGTGGGGCTCGAACTGGCCGAACAGGCGGGAGAACTCGGGGTCGACAGCGCCGACGTGCTGGTCTGCTGCGGCGGTGGCGGGTTGACCTCGGGCGTGGCACTGGCGCTGGAGGCCCGCGCACCAGGGCTGCGCGCGCGCCCGGTCGAGCCCAAGGGGTTTGACGATGTGAAACGCTCGCTCGCCAGCGGAACCGTCAGCCGCAACAATTCGGAAACCGGCAATATCTGCGACGCGATCCTGACGCCGGAACCGGGCAAGATCACCTTTCCGATTCTCAGCCGGCTCTGCGGCCCCGGCCTGGCGGTGAGTGAGGACGATGCCCTGCGCGCCATGGCGCTGGCCTTTCTGCGGCTCAAGATCGTGCTGGAACCGGGTGGCGCGGTCTCGCTTGCCGCGGCCCTGTTCCGCGCCGATCAGGTCGAAGGAGATAGCGTGATCGCCGTGGCCTCGGGCGGCAATGTCGACGCGGCAATGTTCCGCATGGCGCTGGAGCGTTTTGCCTGAACGGGCCATCCACAGGAAAAATGACGCCATGCGGCGTCAGGGAGCTTTACCTTCCCCTACGTAAGGCTCTAGTCTGGTTCCACACTGGAAAGGGGAGTCGCTGCCACATGCGGATCGCGGATCTGGGGGATATCAGGCTGCATTACCGGGTCGACGGCGACCCCGAAGGCGCACCTGTGCTGTTCATTAACTCGTTGGGAACCGATCTGCGCCTGTGGGATCCGATCCTGCCTCATCTGCCCGCGGGGCTAAGACTGATCCGCTATGACAAGCGCGGCCATGGCCTGAGCGATGCGCCGGACGGACCTTATGCGATGGGCACGCTTGTCCGCGATGCCGAACGGCTCCTGGACCTGCTCGATATCCGCGAGGCGGCCGTGGTGGGCCTGTCGATCGGCGGCATGATCGCGCAGGGGCTGGCGGTCAAGCGGCTGGACCAGGTGCGCGCGCTGGTTCTGTCGAACACCGCCGCCAAGATCGGCACCAAGGAGATGTGGCAGGATCGTATCACCGCCGTCACCGCAGGCGGGATCGAGGCACTGGCGGATGCCGTGATGGAACGCTGGTTCTCGCGCGGGTTCCGCACCACGGTCGAGCTGACCCTTTGGCGCAACATGCTGGTCCGGCAACCGGTGCAGGGCTATGCCGGGTGCAGCGCCGCCATCGCGGGCACCGATTTCTATACCCCCACAAGCGGCCTAAGGCTGCCGACACTGGGCATCGCCGGGGACGAGGACGGCTCGACCCCGCCGGATCTGGTGCGGGAAACCGTCGATCTGATCCCCGGTTCGCAATTCCACCTGATCCGCAAGGCCGGGCACTTGCCTTGTGTGGAACACCCTGCCGCCTATGCCGAACGCCTCGTGCAGTTCCTGCGCGAGGTGGGCCATATCTGAGAGGGCACGGCCATGGCCGATTTTCTTCTGGTTCACGGATCCTGCCACGGGGCGTGGTGCTGGCGCGACCTGATCCCGGCGCTGGAGGAGCGTGGCCACACGGCGCGCGCCATCAACATGCCCAGCCATGGGTCGGACGTGACTCCGATCAACGAGGTTACACTGGACAGCTGTCGCGACGCGGTGCTGGACGCCAGTACAGCCGACACCCTGATCCTGGGCCACAGCTGGGCCGGTTATCCGATCAGCGCCGCTGCTGAACGAAACCCTGACGCGATGCGCGGGTTGATCTATCTCTGCGCCTATGTGCCCCGCTCGGGTCTGTCGATGGTCGAGATGCGCAAACGCGCGCCACGCCAGACCCTGACCGAGGCGGTGGTGAAATCCGAGGACGGCTTGTCCTATACCGTCGATCCCGAGAAGGTCGCCGATCTCTTTTATCACGACTGCCGACCCGAGCGGGTGCATTACGCCCAGCCCCGCCTCTGCCCGCAGGCGATTGCCCCGCAAGAAACGCCGCTGACCCTGTCCGACCGGTTTGCGAGCGTGCCCAAGGCCTATATCCGCTGCGCCGAGGATCGGACGATTCCGCCCGAATACCAGGAGGAGATGACGGCGGACTGGCCATCCGACCGGGTCCATGTCATGAACAGCTCTCATTCGCCGTTCTTTGCCGACCCGCAGGGGCTGGCGCGGCTGCTGACACGGATCGAAGGACAGTTCTGATGGCCGCATCAGTGTTTGACAGCGCGCATCTGGCGCGCCTTTTTCCTGCGGGCGATGCCGGTCGACTGTTCACCGACGGGGCCGAGTTGCGCGCGATGCTGCTGGTCGAAGGGATGCTGGCCAAGGCGCAAGGCGCGCTGGGGCTGATCCCGGCAGAGAGCGCTGGCGCCATTCACCGCGCGGCGATGGAAATCCATCTCGACCCCGGCGCCCTGGCCGAGGCGACGGGTTCAAACGGGGTCAGCGTTCCGGCATTGGTCGCCGCCTTTCGCACCGAGATGCAGGCGCCCGAACATGCGCAATACGTGCATTGGGGCGCCACTTCGCAGGATATCATCGACACCGGCCTGATGCTGCGATTGCGGCAGGCGGTCTCGGTGCTGGAGCGGGATCTGGGTGCGATCTTGGAAATCCTGGCGGGGCTGGCCGAAACCCATGCCGAACTGCCCATGGCGGGCCGCAGCTATGGCCAGCATGCCACCCCCACCAGCTTTGGCGCGGTGGTGGCGGCCTGGGGTGCGCCGCTGCTTGATCTGTTGCGCGAATTGCCGGGTCTCAGGCGCGATTGCCTACTGGTGTCATTGTCCGGCGCCGCGGGCACCGCCGCCGCTTTGGGCCCCGAGGCGGCGCGGCTGCGCGCCGATCTGGCCCAGCTTCTGAACCTCGCCGATCCCGGGCGCAGCTGGCACACCGATCGGACACCGGTGCTGCGGCTTGCCGACTGGTGCACCCGCATCGCGCTGGCGCTTGGCAAGCTGGGCGAGGATGCCATCGAACTGACCCAGACCGGCATTGCCGAAATCACGCTGGGTGGCGGCGGCGCGTCCTCGACCATGCCGCAGAAACAGAACCCGGTCGGCCCCTCGGCGCTGGTGGCGCTGTCCCGGCAGGTGCCGGGCCTTTTGGCGGTGCTGCATGGCGCGGGCGTGCACCGCTATCAGCGCGATGGTGCCGCCTGGTTCACCGAATGGATGTGCCTGCCGCAGATCGTGCTGGGCGCGGCGTCCTCGGTGCAGATCACCCAGCGCCTGCTGCCCGGACTGGCCCCCTGCCCCGACACCATGGCCGCCACGCTCGACATGGGTTTTGGTACCATCCATGCCGAGGCGGTCAGCTTTGCGCTGGCCGCGAACCTGCCTCGCCCCGAGGCGCAGGCCGCCGTAAAGGCGCTCTGCGCCGAGTCGATGGAAAGCCGGGTGCCGCTGCGCGACCTGATCGCGCGCGACTGGCCGCAGCTCGACGCGGCGGCCCTGACCGACCCGGCCCGACAGCTGGGTGCCGCCCCGGACGAGGCCCGCGCCTTTGCCGCCCGGGTCCGGTCGCAAGCGGTCACTTAGCGGCTTTTCAAGCCCGACCGGCGCGGCTAGGGTCTGGCAAACTAAACCGGACGGTTCAGAATGCGCCTGCCCTTTCTCTTCATCCTAGCGACGGTGATGATCGACGCCATGGGAATCGGCCTGATCATGCCGATCATGCCCGACCTGATCGTCGAGGTGAAAGGCGGCACCCTGGCCGACGCGGCGCTGTGGGGCGGCGTGCTCAGCACCGCCTTTGCCGCGATGCAGTTCCTGTTCGGCCCGATCATCGGCAGCCTGTCCGATGCCTTCGGACGGCGCCCCGTTCTGCTGGTCTCGCTCTTTGTCATGGCGTTGGACTATGTGGTGATGGCAGTGGCGGGCAGTATCTGGCTGCTGTTGGCCGGGCGCATCGTGGGCGGCATCACCGCCGCAACCCATGCCACCGCCTCGGCCTATATGGCCGATGTTTCGCGCCCCGAGCAGAAGGCCGCCCGTTTCGGCATGCTGGGCGCGGCCTTTGGTGTCGGCTTTGTGCTGGGGCCGCTGATGGGCGGGGTGCTGGGCGAGTTCGGCACCCGCGCGCCATTCTGGGCGGCGGCGGTTCTGGCCGGGCTGAACTTTGTCCTCGGCCTTTTCGTGATGAACGAAACGGTGACGACGGCCACCCGCCGCGCTTTCTCCTGGGCCAGCGCCAACCCGTTGGGCGCCTTTCGCATGCTGGGCCAGGTGCCCGGGCTCAAGGGGCTGCTCTGGGCCTATTTCCTCTATTCCGTGGCGATCTATGTCTACCCGGCGATCTGGTCCTATTTCTCGCAGGAGCGGTTCGGCTGGTCGCCTAAGATGATCGGCCTGTCGCTGGGTATCTTCGGCTTCCTGATGGCGGTGGTACAGGGTGGGCTGTTACCGCATATCACCCGCCGCATTGGCGAGCGCCGCACGGTGATCTGGGGTCAGCTGTTCGACTTCGTGGGTTTCGGCCTGCTCGCCTTCATCGCCAGCGGCACGCTTGCGCTGATCCTGATCCCGATCACCGCGATGGGTGCGGTGGTCCCGCCCGCCTTGCAGGCGATCATGTCGCGCAGCGTCGCCGATGACCAGCAGGGCGCGCTGCAAGGGGTGATGTCCGCCGTACATGCCCTGTCGATGATCGTTTCGCCCCTGTTGATGGCCAGCGTATTCGCCCGCTTTACCGGACCACAGGCACCGGTCTATCTGCCTGGTGCGCCTTTCCTCGTCGCGCTGGCATTGATGGCGGCAGGGTTGGTAATCTTTTTGCGCACGCGGACTGCCGTGACGTAATAGCGACGTATCTTTGCCGGTTTCCACCTTGCCGCACCGAGCGCCGCGGTCCACCGTAGGGTAAAGAAATGCCGAGGAGAGCCGGGATGCAGAAAATCCGCGCCGCCGTTTGCCATGAGTTCAACGCACCGCTGGTGATCGAAGAGGTGTTGCTTGCCCCGCCCGGTACCGGCGAGGTCGAGGTGACGCTGGACGCGGTCGCGATCTGCCATTCCGACATCTCCTATGCCGATGGCGCCTGGGGCGGGCATCTGCCGGCGGTCTATGGGCACGAGGCGGCAGGCACCGTGTCGGCCGTGGGTCCGGGCGTACAGGGCTTTGCGCCCGGCGATCCGGTGGTGGTCACTCTGATCCGCGCCTGTGGCAGCTGTGCCAATTGCGCAGGCGGTCAGCCCACCATCTGCGACACACCTTATGACGGGGTGAAACAGGGGCCGCTGCGCACCGCGGACGAAGGTCCGCTGCTACAGGCCATGGCCTGTGGCGCCTTTGCCGAAAAAGTGGTGGTCAGCCAGCGCCAGATCGTCAGGATCCCCGATGATATGGGCCGCGACGTGGCCTGTCTGCTCTCCTGCGGGGTGATCACCGGGGTCGGGGCGGCGGTCAACGCCGCCCGGCTGCGCGCCGGGCAGGACGTGGTGGTGATCGGCGCCGGCGGCGTCGGGCTGAACGCCATCCAGGGCGCCCGGATCGCCGGCGCCCGTCGCATCGTCGCGGTGGACATGACCGAAGAGAAACTGAACATCGCCCGTGAGTTCGGCGCCACCCATGGCGTGCTCGCCACCAGCCCGAAACCCTGGCGCGCGGCCTACAAGGCGCTTGGCGGGCGCGGCGCCGATGCGGTGCTGGTCACGGTCGGTGCGGTGCGCGCCTATGACGAGGCGCCCAAATACCTGGGCTGGGGCGGCAGGGCAGTGATGATCGGCATGCCCCATGCCGGTGCCATGGCGCAATACGAACCGATGAGCGCCTCGTTCCAGGGACACGGGCTGATCGGCTCGAAAATGGGCGACGTGGTGATCCAGCGCGATATCCCGTGGATGATCGACCTCTACCAGCAAGGCCGCTTGAAACTCGACGAACTGATTTCTGGCCGCTGGTCGCTGGAACAGATCAACGAAGCCATTGCCGACACCCGCACCGGAAGCGCCAAACGCAACGTAATCCTGTTCAACTGACGCCGGAGACTGTCGGCAAATTTTCCCCGAAAATTTGCCAGCAAAAAATTTGAAATTTTTTGCCTCCGCGCCCCTCGATGGAGTACCCGATGAAGCTGAAAGACCTCGATATCATCGTCACGGCGCCACCTGCTCCCGGCTGGGGCGGGCGCTATTGGATCCTGGTCAAGGTGACCACCGATTCCGGTATCACCGGCTGGGGCGAATGCTATGCCTCCTCGGTCGGGCCAGAGGCGATGACCCATGTGATCCGAGACGTGTTCGACCGGCACATGGCCGGCGAAAATCCCGAGAATATCGAACTGATGTTTCGCCGCGCCTATTCCAGCGGCTTTACCCAGCGTCCCGATCTGACCGTGATGGGCGCTTTCTCGGGCCTCGAGATCGCCTGCTGGGACATTCTGGGCAAAGACCGGGGTCGCCCGGTGCATGCCCTGATCGGTGGTCGGATGAACGAGCGTATCCGCGCCTATACCTATCTCTACCCGTTGCCGCATCACGAGATTGGGCCGTTCTGGACCTCGCCCGACCAGGCCGCCGAATGCGCTGCCGAAATGGTACGCCGGGGCTATACGGCAGTGAAATTCGATCCGGCCGGTCCCTATACCATCCGGGGCGGCCACATGCCTGCGATGACCGACATCTCGCTTTCGGTCGCCTTTTGCAAGGCGATCCGCGAGGCGGTGGGCGACAAGGCGGACCTGCTCTTTGGCACCCACGGCCAGTTCAACACGGCTGGAGCCATCCGGCTGGGACAGGCGCTGGAGCCCTACTCGCCGCTTTGGTTCGAGGAGCCGACCCCGCCCGACAATATCGAGGACATGGCCCGTGTCGCCCACAACGTGCGCATCCCGGTAGCCACCGGCGAACGCATGACCACCAAGGCCGAGTTTGGCGCGGTTCTGCGCGCGGGCGCGGCCGAGATCCTGCAACCGGCACTGGGGCGCGCGGGCGGCATCTGGGAGATGAAGAAGGTCGCCGCCATTGCCGAGCTGTTCAACGCCCAGATGGCGCCGCATCTCTATGCGGGGCCGATCGAATGGGCCGCCAATATCCAGCTTGCGGCCTCGATCCCGAACATCCTTCTGCTCGAAAGCATCGAAACCCCGTTCCACGATGCGCTGATCAAGGGTTCGATCCGGGTCGATAACGGATTTGTGATTCCGCCCGACGTCCCTGGCCTGGGGATCGAAGTGGACGAGGACCTGGCGCGCGCCCATCCCTTCACCGGGCATGACCTGCATCTGAACATGCAGGAAGCCCCCTGCGACTATGCCAGCGGCAATGCGTTTCAGGGCGGTGCGCCTGCGATCTAGGGGTGACATCCGGCCTGTCCTTGAGGCATATTGACGCCATTTACGAGGACAGGACGCCACAGTGACCGTGCAAGACGCCCCCCCTTTGTCGCCAGATACACCCGATGATATGGCGAGCAACGCCGCCCGCGCGGCGGGCTATCTCAAGACGCTTGCGCATGAGGGGCGCTTGATGATCCTGTGCCATCTGGGGGCGGGTGAAAAATCGGTCGGGCAACTGGAGCACCTCCTTGAGATCCGACAGGCCGCGGTCAGCCAAATGCTGGCCCGGCTGCGCGAAGAGGGGCTGGTCAGCACCCGGCGCGAAGGCAAGACCGTTTTCTATTCTCTGTCCGACAGCAATACGGAACAGGTGATCGGGTTGCTCTATTCCCTGTTCTGCGGCAACGACTGATCACCCGCCACTTTACAATTCCGATTTCCGATAGGCACGCGGGGTCAGGCCCGTCCAGCTTCGAAAGGCGCGGATAAAGGCGCTTGCCTCGGAAAACCCGGTCTGGGCGGCGATGGCTTCGACGCTGTCCCCGGTGGTGGCCAACAGGCGCACCGCCATGTCGCGGCGCACCTGTTTGCGGATATCGGAATAATCCACCCCGTCTGCCTTGAGCCGCCGCCGCAGCGTATGCGGCGCCATTTGCAGGGTGGCGGCGACGTGGACCATGTCGGGCAGCCGCCCCTCGACCGACAGGCAGGTTTCCACCGCCACCGCCACCTCAAGCGGCAGACCGGCAGATGCGTCCTGAGGCAGGAATGCGTCAAGCGGCGTGCGCCGGGCATAGGCCGTTGCTTGCTCCTCGCTACGCAGCACCGGCAGCCGTATCAGCGCCCGCGGGATTGCCAGCCCCGAAGAGCTTTGGCCGAATTGCATCGGCGCCCGCTGGAACATGGCGCGATAGGCGCTGGCATGTCCGGGCGCGGCATGTTCGAACCAGGCCCCGTTCAACGCGCCGCGATTGCCCACCATCCAGGCCAGCATGCGCCCGACCAGAACCAGCACCATTTCAACCGCTGTCGTGTTCAGCACCGTGCGCCCGGGGATGCGCGTCATCTCGAAAAGCAGGCTGGCACCACTCTCACGCAGTGAGAAACGAAAGGAATTGTCCATAAGGTCCATGAACCCGGTCGCCCGGCCATAAGCCGCACCCAGAGTATCCGCATGGCTGACATGGGCAGCCATGATCGCATGCGTCCCCACCCGCTGAGCCCGGTCCTGCAATCCGGCCAGTTCATCATCCAGTGCCAGTGTCACCGCACGCACCAGACGCACGAAATCCGGCGCCTCCAGCGCGCCGACAATCCCCGGCAGCCCCGCCCGCGCGAGAATGGCTGCCGGATCGGCACCACGCGCCACCGCGCCTTCGAGAATGTTGGCAACAATCGTCGCCGGGATCGTGACCGCCATATTTGTCACTTAATGCCTATTTTTCCGCACGGCCAGATCATTGTTTTCGCACCACCCCCGCCCCTAGGCTGTCGCCAAACCTTCAGGAGGAACGGTCATGGCAACATCCGCCTATATCTATGACGCACTGCGCACGCCCCGCTCGCGCGGCAAGGCCAGCGGCGCGCTTTACGAAGTGAAGCCGATCCAGCTGGCCGCCGGTCTTTTGCGCGAAATGCAGGCTCGGCACGACATGGACACCGCGCGCGTGGGCGATGTGATCCTGGGCTGCACCGCGCCGGTCGGCGATCAGGGCGCCTGCGTCGCCAAGGCCGCCGTGCAGGCGGCCCATTGGGACGAGGCGGTGCCGGGTGTTCAGCTTGACCGCTTCTGCGCCTCGGGGCTTGAGGCGGTGAACATGGCCGCCGCCAAGGTGGGATCGGATCAGGAGGAGCTGGTGGTCGCGGGCGGCATCGAATCGATGAGCCGCATCCCCATGCTCAGCCAGGGTGGTGCGATGTTCACCGACCCCGATTTCGTGATCGACCAGAACTCGGCCCCGCAAGGGATCGGCGCCGACCTGATCGCCACCATCGACGGCTACAGCCGCGAGGATGTGGACGCCTTCGCCATGGAAAGCCAGCGCCGCGCCGCGCATGCGCGCGACAGCGGCTGGTTCGACCGCTCGGTGGTGCCGGTGAAGGATGAAAACGGCCTGACCATCCTGGAGCGGGACGATTTCATCAAGCCCGACACCGACATGCAGAAGCTGGGCGCGCTCAACCCCTCGTTCGCCGGGATGGGCGCCTTTGGCTATGATGACATGGCGCTGGCCAAGTATCCCCAGGTGGCGCGGATCAACCATGTGCATACGCCGGGCAACAGTTCGGGTATCGTCGATGGGTCGTCCGCCGTGCTGATCGGCTCGGAAAAGGCGGGACGCGATCTGGGGTTGGAGCCGCGCGCGCGCATCGTTTCGGCCACGGTCATCGCCACCGATCCGGTGATCATGCTCGCGGGTCCCGGCCCGGCGGCCAAGAAATGTCTCGCCAAGGCGGGGCTGAAGGTTTCGGACATCGACATCTGGGAAATCAACGAGGCCTTTGCCTCGGTCGCGCTGCGCTACATGAAGGACCTGGATATCGACCACGAGATCACCAATGTGAACGGCGGCGCCATCGCCATGGGCCACCCGCTGGGTGCCACCGGGGGCATGCTGGTCTCGACCGTGCTGGACGAGTTGGAGCGCCGCAATGCCAAACGGGCGATGATTTCGCTCTGTGTCGGTGGCGGCATGGGCATCTCGACCCTGATCGAACGTCTGTAAGGGAGCGGCAGAATGGGTGATTTTCACTATGCAAAGGATGCCGACGGCATCGTCACCGTGACCATGGACATGGACGGGCCGGTCAATGCGATGAATGCCGAGTTCTGGCCGCTCTTTGCCGCGACCATGGACAGGCTTGAAGCGGAACCGGAGCTGAAAGGCGTGATCTGGACCTCGGCCAAGGACACGTTCTTTGCCGGGGGCGATCTGAAGATGCTGAAAAGCATCGAGCCTGACGGGGTCGAGGCGCTGTTTCAATCGGTCGAGGCGACCAAGGCCGTGATGCGCCGGATGGAGAAACAGCCCGTGCCGCATGTCGCCGCGATCAATGGCGCGGCACTGGGTGGCGGGTTCGAGATCTGCCTGGCCTGCAACCACCGCATCGCCGCCGACAATCCGAAAACAAAGATCGGCCTGCCCGAGGTCACGCTGGGCCTGTTGCCCGGCGGTGGTGGCGTCGTGCGCCTGACCTGGATGCTGGGGCTGGAAGGCGCGATGCCCTTTCTGCTCGAAGGGCGGCAGATCTCGCCCGACAAGGCGCTGAAGGCCGGGCTGATCCATCAGGTGGTGCCCGCCGACCAACTCCTGACCCGCGCCAAGGAATACATCCTGTCGGTGCAGGGCGATGCGGCGGCGGTGACCCAGCCTTGGGACACCAAGGGCTACAAGATCCCCGGCGGGCCATCGACCGCGCCGCATAACATGACCCGCATCGCGGGCGCTGCCGCAATGCTCTACAAGAAGACGCGCGGGCTGATGCCCGCGCCCGCGCGCATTCTCGACATCATGACCGAGGCGGCGGGCAAGGTCGATTTCGACACCGCCACCCGCTATGAAAGCCGCCGTTTCGTGTCGCTGACCCCGCTGGCCAGCACCAAGAACATGATCGAGACGCTGTTTTTCGGCATGAACAAGGTCAACGGCGGCGCCAGTCGGCCCAAGGGCGTGCCGCCCTCCAAGGTGCAGCGCCTCGGCATCCTGGGCGCGGGCATGATGGGTCAGGGCATCGCCTATTCCGCCGCCACGGCGGGGCTGCCCGTGGTGCTCAAGGACCAGACGATGGAGGCCGCTGAGCGCGGCAAGGCCTATACGGCCGGTCTGTTGGACAAACGCGTCAAACAGGGCCGGATGAGCGCCGAGGAGCGCGAGGCGGTGCTGGCGCTGATCACCCCGACCGACAAGGCCGACGACCTGAAAGGTTGCGACCTGATCATCGAGGCGGTGTTCGAAAAGATCGACATCAAGGATGCGGTTCTGGCAGAGCATGAGGCGCTGCTCGCTGAGAACGGTATCTGGGGCTCCAACACCTCGACCCTGCCGATCACCCGGCTGGCCACGGGCGCCGCGAATCCTGCGAATTTCGTCGGCCTGCATTTCTTTTCACCCGTCGACAAGATGCCGCTCTTGGAGATCATCGCGGGAGAGAAGACCTCGGACGAGACGCTGGCGCGCGCCTTCGACTTTGCCCGCCAGATCCGCAAGACCCCGATCATCGTGGGTGACAGCACCGGGTTCTATACCTCGCGCACCATCGGCACCAAGATCATCGAGGCGGTGGAACTGGTGGCCGAGGGGCATGATCCGGTGCGCGTCGACAACCTGTCGCGCCTCACCGGCATGCCCACCGGCATGTTGTCGCTGCTCGACGAGGTGCAGATCAAGCTGGTGACCGATATCTACAACACCCAGGTGGAAATGGGCCTCTTGGACCCTGACAAGGAACAGAACCCCGCCGCCCGCGCCATGCTGGCCGAGATGATCAGCCAGCACGGCCGCCATGGCCGCGCCACCGGCAAGGGGTTTTATGACTATGACAGTCAGGGCAAGACGATCTGGCCGGGGCTGGCCGCCTGGCGCAAGGAGGGGGCCGATATCCCCGACGCCGATATCAAGGACCGCATCCTGTTCCGCGCCGTGCTGGAAAGCCTGCGCTGTCTGGAGGAGGGCGTGCTGCGCACGGTCGAGGATGGCAATATCGGCTCGATCCTGGGGATCGGCGCGCCGGTTCATACCGGCGGCTATATCCAATACGTCAACACCTATGGCCCGGCCCGGTTCCTGGCCCGGTGCGAGGAACTGGCCGGCAAATACGGAAACCGGTTCGCCCCGCCCGAGATCCTCAGGAAACATGTGGCCGAGGGTCGCGCCCTCGCCTGACACCCTGGGGCGCGGCTTGCCCGCGCCCTAACCTTTCAGCGCGTGGTCCAGCAGGATGCGCGCCGTGTCCTTGGCATCGCAGGCCGGTTTGGTCGTGCCCATCAGCGAGGACATGACGATCGCGCCCTCTTTCAGCAGCAGGATCTGGCATCCCAGCGCCTCGGGGTCTCGGGCCCCGGCCTGCCGGGCCAGATCGGTGAAGTAATCCAGCAGAACCTGCTTGTGATGCGCGGCCTCCATCCGGATCGGGTCGTCCTTGCACTGATACTCGGCGCCCGCATTGATGAACATGCAGCCGCGATAGCTGTCTTCCTCGAACCACTCTCCCAACGCGTCGAAAGCGGCCAGGAACTTGTCGGCGGGCGTATCGGCCAACTCGTCCACCCGGGCCTCGAACCAGGCCCGAAAGTTCTCGTCGCGCAGTTTCAGCACCGCGACGATCAACTCTTCCTTGGTGCGGAAGTGTTTATAGATCGAGGTCTTCGACACCCCGGTCTCGGCCACCAGCTTGTCCATGCCTGTGGCGTGAAACCCGTCCCGGTAGAACACCGTCAACGCCTTTCGCACCAGTTCGTCTTTCTTGTTCGGCCGCATGATTCGTCCTTAGGTTACTGATCGGTACATAAACGCGCCGGTCGCGATGTGCAAATCATCGGGGGTAACCATTTGTCACGAAATGAAGTTTTTCCGCCACGCCTCCTGCCACGAAAAAATCTGCACAAAAGGACTTGCAAAAGTTTACCGATCAGTACACCTTGAGAGCAAGTTAACAGATCGGTACACCTAAGGATTAACGCCATGCGACGCCGCTATGCCCTTTTCCCGACAAGACATGTTCCCCTGCTTCTGACGCTGGCAATTCTGGCCGCTTCCATCGCCTGACACGGGATACCCCCAATGACACGCCCCCCACTGCCCCCCTTCACCGCCGAAACCGCCGCTGAAAAAGTGCGCCTGGCCGAAAACGGCTGGAACAGCCGCAGCGCCGACGTGGTGACGCCCGCCTATTCCGACGACAGCCGCTGGCGCAACCGGGCCGAATTCGTCACCGGACATGACGACATCCACGCCTTTCTGACCCGCAAATGGGACAAGGAGCTGGACTATCGCCTGATCAAGGAGCTGTGGGCCTGGTCCGGCAACCGCATCGCGGTGCGCTATGCCTATGAATGGCACGACGACAGCGGCAACTGGTTCCGATCCTACGGAAACGAGAACTGGGAATTCGACGAGGATGGCCGCATGTCGGCCCGCCACACCTCGCTGAACGACCTGCCCATCACCGAGGATGAGCGTCTGTTTCACTGGCCTCTCGGGCCCCGCCCCGACGACCATCCCGGCCTGACCGAACTTGGCCTCTGAACGGAGATAGAACGATGCCCCGCGCCTTTTCCCAGCTGACCTTCACCCCCGCCGTGCGTGCCCATCAGGAACGGCTCGGCTCCGCCCGCAGCTATGCCAAATTCATCGAGGGCGGCCCGCAGCAGGGGCATGAGATCGGGCCTGCCGAACAGGCCTTCATCGAGGCGCGGGACGGGTTCTATCAGGCCACGGTGTCGGAAATCGGCTGGCCCTATGTGCAGTATCGCGGCGGGCCTGCCGGGTTCCTGCGGGTGCTGGGGCCGCGCACGATCGGCTATGCGGACCTGTCGGGCAACCGGCAGTATATCTCGCGCGGCAATCTGGACGGCAACAGCCGGGTGGCGCTGATCCTGATGGATTACGCCAACCAACGGCGTCTGAAGATCCTCGGCCGGATGAAATTCACCGAAGGGCCCGAGGCCGCCGCCAGCCTGCTGCCCGACGGGCAGACCCACCCGGCTGAACGCGCCGCCATCATCTCGGTCGAGGGGCTGGACTGGAACTGCCCCCAGCACATCACCCCCCGCTATACCGAGGCCGAACTGGCCCCGCATCTGAATGCGCTTGGTGCCGAGCTGGCGCAGCTCAGGGCGGAAAACGAACGGCTGAAACAACAGCTGTCCGAGCAGGATTAGGCCGGACAGACCGGCCCCACCTCTTCAAGTCCCAAGACCAAACCCCAACTCATTATCAGAGGGAGCTTTCGACATGCTTCGCACATTGCTCAATACCGCAGCCACCATCACCGCCGGATCGGTGTTTTCCGCCGGTGTCATGACGCTGGGATTCTACATCCTGCCCTCCAGCCTGCTTGCCGCCGAGCCTGCGCAAACCCAGTTCCGTACCGAGACGCTGGAGGGGCTCAAGATCGCGTATCGCGAGGCGGGCGACCCGGCCAATCCAACCGTGCTGCTTTTGCACGGGTTCCCGACCTCGTCGCATATGTTCCGCAACCTGATCCCGGAACTGGCCGCCGATTATCACGTGATCGCGCCCGATTATCCCGGTTTCGGCGCCTCGGAGATGCCGGATGCGGCGGAATATGACTACAGCTTTGCCGGCACCGCGCAACTGATGATCCAGCTCCTGGATGCCAAGGGCGTAGATGACTATGCCGTCTATCTGATGGATTACGGCGCACCGGTGGGCTATCGCATGTTCGCCGAAAACCCCGAGCGGGTCACCGGTTTCATCATCCAGAACGGCAATGCCTATGAAGAGGGCCTGCGCGAGTTCTGGGACCCGATGAAAGCCTATTGGGCCGACCCCTCGGTCGCCAATGGCGATGCGCTGCGCGCCTTTCTGACGCTGGATGCCACCAAGTGGCAGTTCACCCACGGCACCCAGAACCCCGACGCGATCAGCCCGGACAATTTCTGGCACGTGCAATACCTGCTCGACCGTCCGGGCAATCAGGAGGTGCAGTTGGAGATGTTCCTCGATTACGGCACCAACCTCGCCGAATACCCGAAATGGCAGGCGCTGTTTCGCGAACATCAGCCGCCCGCGCTGCTGATGTGGGGCAAGAACGACGTGATCTTTCCCGAGGCGGGCGCGCATCCCTACAAGGACGATCTGACCGATCTGGAGTTCCACATCCTCGATACCGGGCATTTCGCGCTTGAGGAATACGGGACCGAAATCGCCGCCGAGATGAAAGACTTTCTGGCACGCATTAACTAAGGACCAGGGTCCCGCTCTGGCGGGACCCTCTCCCACAGGAGGATTTGACATGACAGCACATGTGGACCGGATCGCCGCCTTTTCCGACGGTGCCCTGGGCGGCAACCCCGCCGGCGTGGTGATCGCCGACCAGATGCCCGCCGAGGAAGAGATGCAGCGCATCGCGGCCGAGGTCGGCTATTCCGAGACCGCCTTTGCCGCACCAGAGGGCGCGGGCTGGCGGGTGCGCTACTTCGCACCGGTGGGCGAGGTCGCATTCTGCGGCCATGCCACCATCGCATTGGGGGCGACGCTCGCCGGTCGGTTTGGCGCGGGCACCTATGCCCTGCAGCTCAACGATGCCGGCATCTCGGTCGAGGGGCAGCGTCATGGCGACCGTGTCCATGCGGCGCTGATCTCGCCCCCTACCCGCAGCGGTGCGGTGGACCTCGAGGTGCTGGAGGCCGCCTTGGCGCTCTTTGGTCTCGACGAAAGCGATCTGGACCCGACCCTGCCCGCTGCCGTGGCCAATGCGGGCAACGACCACCTTGTGCTGGCGCTGCGCGACCGCGCCCGGCTGGCAACGATGGAATACGATCTGAACCGGGGCGCCGCCTATATGCGGCTGAACGGGTTCACCACAATAAATCTGCTCTGGGTCGAAACCCCGCAGCGGTTCCACAGCCGCAACGCCTTTGCCATCGGCGGTGTGCTGGAGGATCCGGCAACCGGTGCCGCCGCCGCCGCGCTGGCGGGGTATCTGCGCGATATCGGCTGGCCGCATGGCGGCACGATCGACATCGTGCAGGGCGAGGATATGGGCGCCCGCTCGCTGCTCAGGGTCGAGATCGGCGACACCCCCGGCCAAGGCGTCCGCGTCTCGGGCAGCGCCCGCCAGATCGGGTAGAGACCGACACGCGCACCAGACCAGAGCGCGCCGCGTGACCGCCCAAGCACGCGGCCCGCTACAGGCGGCCCTCCCGAACCGCCTGCCCTGCCCTCGTCCGCCTTACCCCATCCAGCGGCGGACGGGGGCATTGCTTTCCTCCAGCGGCTGGGTGATCACGTCAACCAGCGTCGGCCCGTCATGGGCAATCGCCTCACCCAGCACCCGCTCCAGATCGGCCGGGTCCTCGACCCGCCAGGATTTCACCCCATAGGCCGCCGCGATGGCCGCATTGTCGGTGCGGTTGAAGTCGACGTTGTAATAGCGCGCATCCTTGTCGGCGTATTGGCTGGCCTTGATCCAGCCGTATGTCGCGTTCGAGAACACCACATAGGTGATCGGCGCCCGCGACCGGCAGACGGTCTCCAGCTCACCCACCGTGAACCCGAAAGACCCGTCACCCATCAGCGCCACGGTCTTGGACGCGGGCCGCCCGTACCAGGCACCCAAAGAGGCCGACAGCGAATACCCCAGTGCCCCATGCGCGCGGTTGGTGATGAAATGCCGCCCCGGACGCGGCAATTGGTAATAGGCCGAGAAATAGGGGCAGCTGGTGCCGGGATCGGACACCACAGTCGCATCCTCGGGCAGCGTGTTCATCAGCGCGCGGATCACCCGCTCTGGCCGGATCGGCGCCTGTTCCGACCGCGCCAGCACCTCGAATGCCTCGAACTTGCGGCGTTTCTTTTCGGCAATCGCCTCCGCGCCGCCAAAGGTATCGGCACCCTGCGCCCGGGCGTCCAGCACCGCGTTCACCTCTGCCAGTGCCAGCCGCAGATCGCCCACCACCGCGACCTCGGTCCGGTAATTGGCGTTCATCACCATCGGGTCATTGTCGAAATGCACGATCCGGGTGCCGGGTTTCGGTGCCTCCCACCGCGCAGTGGTGGTCGACCCGGCCCGACAGCCCATGAACACCACCAGATCGGCTGCCTCCATCATCTCCCATGTCTCGTCGGTGCCACCGTTCGAGCCCACCACGCCCAGACAGTTGGGATGGGTCTCGGCCAGCGACCCCTGTCCCGAAATCGAGGTCGCCACCGGGATATCCAGCCGGGTGGCAAGCCGGTCCAGCTCCTCCCAGGCTTGCGCGATCACCACACCGCCGCCACAAACGATAAGCGGGCTTTTCGCCGACAGGATCGCCTCGACCGCCGCCTCGGCCGCTCCGGGCGCGGGTGCCTGCGGATAGGCCGGATAGCTGGCGGTCGCCGGATCGGCCCAGATATCGGCGGCATCGACCGGGTCGTATTGCACATCATAGGGCAGGCCGATATGCGCCGCGCCCGAGCGCCCGGTGGTCATCGCGCGAAACGCTGCCCGCACCATGCGAGGGATGTGATCGGCGCGGCTGATCACCGTGTTCCACTTGGTCAGGGGCGCCATCAGCGCCTTTTGATCCACCTCGGTCAGCGGGTATTTTCCGTAAGAGGCGACCGAGATATCGGTGGTGATCCCCAACACCGCATATGAGCTTTCCGAGGCCTCGATCAGCCCCGGCAGGATATAGGTGGCACCGCCGCCCGACGGCCCCTCGGCCACACCGACGCGCCCCGTCACGCGGGAATAGCCATCGGCCATATAGGTGGCACAGCGCTCGTCACGGGTCAGCACATGGGTGATCTGATGATCGAGTCGCAGCATCGCATCATAAAACGGCAAGGTGGTATCGCCACACAGGCCAAAGATATGCCGCACCCCCTGCGCCTCGAGCATGCGCACCATCGCCTCGGCGCCATTCATCCGGTTGTCCATGCGACTCGCCCTCACAGAATTTGCGTTCAGAATTGTATACAGCTCTGCATCACATCTTGCGCACAAGTCAACCCCGCGATATTGTTCCCCCGAAATCGAGGCGCCGAATGACCAAATCAGAAAGCAATGTTGACCGGCTTTACGAGGCGCTCCGCCGCATGGCGGCGGATTTCGCCTTCAAGCCCGACGCCCGCATCAACGAAAGCGCGCTGGCAACCCAGCTCGACGCCTCGCGCACCCCGATCCGCGAGGCGCTGAACCGGCTGGTGGCCGAAGGTTTCCTGACCTTCCGTTCGGGGCGCGGTTTCTTCTGCCGCTCGCTTTCGCCGGGACTGGTGATGGATCTCTACGAGGCCCGCGTCGCGGTCGAGGTCGAGGCAGCGCGGCTCGCCGCCCTGCGCGGAGATGAGCGCGAGATCGCCATCCTGATGCAGGACCTCGAGGATATCGCGCCCGACTATACCGCGCGCGCCGATACCGAAACGCTGCTCAGCATGGATGAATGGTTTCACACACGGCTTTGCGCGCTGTCGGGCAATGGAGAGCTGGCGCGCATGCTCGACAATCTCAACGACCGCATCCGCTATCTGCGCCTGATCGACCTGCGCCGCCTGCAATCGCTGGGGCCGCAGGGCCAGACCATGGTTTCGGCGCATCAGCGCATCCTCGACGCGGTGGCCCGCCATGATGCCGAGGGCGCCATGGCCGAGATGCGCGCCCATATCGAACGCCGCCGCGAAGGGGCGACCCAGGCGGTGCGCGATGCCTATGCCCAACTCTATGTTCCCGAACTCTGAGGCAAACATGTCCCTACAATCCGGCGGCAAGACGGTCTTTGGTGCCACGGTCGGCATCCTGATGCTGGAAACCCGCTTTCCCCGCATTCCCGGCGATATGGGCAATGCGCTGACCTGGCCCTTTCCGGTGCAGTACAGGGTGGTGCGCGGCGCCTCGCCCGACAAGGTGGTGCGAGGCGATCCCCGCGTACTGCTCGACGCCTTTGTCGAGGCGGGTCGCGATCTGGTGGCCACCGGCGCGGACGGGATCACCACCAATTGCGGCTTTCTCGCGCTGGTTCAGGACGAGTTGCGCGCGGCCCTCGGCGTGCCGGTGGCAACCTCCTCGCTGATGCAGGTGCCGATGGTACAGGCCCTTCTGCCGCCGGGCAGAAAAGCGGTGATCCTGACCATCTCCAAAGCGACCCTGAGCCCCGCCCATCTGTCCGCCGCCGGCGTGCCTGCGGATACGCCGGTCTTCGGCACGGATGGCGGGCGTGCCTTTACCCGCGACATCCTGGGTGACGCACCTCAGATCGACTTCGCCGCCTGCCGTCAGGACATGCTGGATGCGGCCGATCAGATCCTGGCGCAGCAACCCGATGCGGGCGCCATCGTTCTCGAATGCACCAATATGGTGCCCTATGCCGCCGATCTGCGAAGGCGCACAGGTCTGCCGGTCTATTCCATCTACTCGATGGTCACATGGTTCCAATCCGGCCTGATGCCGCGCCGGTTCGCCCAGGATATCGACGACCCGCGCGGTTGACCCGTAGCTGGGGGCGCTGCCCCCGTCACCTTCGGTGACTCCCCCGGGATATTTTCAGCAAGAGGAAAGAGCAGGCGCCCACTCCTTCATTCCGCCGCAAATACTCCGGAGCGCGAGGCAGCGCCTCGCAAAAGATCCGCCGCGCAGCGGCGCCCGGCCCAACGCCCGCAGGCGTCCCGCAAGGGGCGCCGAGGGGGGCGGGAGCCTACCCGCCCCGCAAGCGCTGCATCAGATAGACCTCGGCCCCGTCCGGGATCGGTTCGGTCAGGCCCGAGGCGATCACCCGCCCGTCGATGGCAACCGAGACGCCCGCGTCGATGGGCGCCTGCAATTCGGGATGCGCGCGCACCAGGGCGCGCAGCATCTCGCCGGTATCGCGGGCCTCGACCGAGACAACCTCGCAGCCCCCGGCCAGCGACCGCAGGCCGGACCAGAGATGGACCTCAACCATCCGCCTTGAGCGCCGCCAGGATACGCGGCGGCGACATCGGCAATTGCCGCATCCGCGCGCCGGCGGCGGCCGAGACCGCGTTGGCAATGGCCGCCAGCGGCGGACAGATCGAGGTTTCGCCCACCCCGCGTACGCCGAACGGATGGCCCGGATTGGGCACCTCGACGATCACCGTGTCGATCATCGGCAGGTCGCTGGCCACCGGAATGCGATAGTCGAGGAAGACGCTGTTCTGCAGCCGCCCATCGGCGCCATAGATATATTCCTCGTTCAGCGCCCAGCCGATACCCTGCGCCGCACCACCCTGAAACTGCCCCTCCACATAGGTGGGATGGATCGCCTTGCCGGCATCCTGCACCACCGTATAGCGCACGACCTTGGTCTTGCCGGTCTCGGGGTCCACCTCGGCATCCACGATATGGGTGGCAAAGCTGACGCCCGCGCCTTCGGGTGTCGCCTCGAAATGGCCCGAGATCGGCCCACCCGTGCGCCCCATATCGGCGGTGATATCGGCCAGCGGCAGCGGGTCGAATTCGCCCGCATTCGGCCCCGAAGGTACCGCACAGCCGTTTTCCCATTTCACCGCATCCACCGGGATGCCCCATTTCTTCGCCGCCCGCTCACACAGTTTCTCGACCGCGTGGCGCGCCGCCTTGATGGTGGCCAGCCCGCTGGCATAGGTCACCCGGCTGCCATGGCTCACGTCGTTATAGCCCAGCGTGGCGGTGTCTGCGATGGTCACCCGGATGTTCTCGTAGGGGATGCCCAGCACCTCGGCCGCCATCAGCGCCATCGAGGCGCGGCTGCCGCCGATATCCGGCGTGCCCACCATGACCTGGGCCGAGCCATCTTCGCTGAGCGCCAGAGAGACCGAGGTCTCGCCACCATGGTTGAACCAGAACCCGCAGGAAATCCCCCGCCCCTGCCCCGGTTTCAGCGGCGCGGTGTAATGGGGATGCGCCTTGGCCGCCTCCAGCGTTTCGACCAGGCCGATGCGCTGGAACCTGGGCCCATAGCTCGCCTTGGTCCCCTCGCGCGAAGCATTCTTGAGCCGCACCTCGATCGGGTCGAGTCCCAGTTGATTGCACAGCTCGTCGATCACCGATTCCACCGCAAAGGCCGCCATGGGCGAGCCGGGCGCGCGATAGGCCGCCTGTTTGGGCCGGTTGGTCATCACGTCATAGCCCACCTGGCGCACATGCGGCAGGTTATAGGGGGCAAAGGCGCACATGGCGGTGAAGTCCGCCGGACCACCGGGAAAGGCGCCGCCCTGCAGGCGGAACGTGCCCTGGGCCGCGGTCAGCGTGCCGTCCTTCTTCATGCCGATCTTGATATCCATCGAGGCCGAGGCGGTCGGTCCGGTGGCGCGGAACACCTCGGACCGGCTCATCACCAGTTTCACCGGCTTGTTGGCCTTGCGCGACAGTGCCAGCGCCACCGGCTCGATGAACACGGTGGTCTTGCCGCCAAAGCCGCCCCCGATTTCCGAGGCGGTCACACGCAGGTTGGCGGTCTCGATCCCCAGAAGCGCGGCACAGGTTTTCTGCACGATCCAGTGACCCTGGGTGCAGCACCACAGCTCGCCCTTGCCATCGGCCCCCAGCGTGGCCAGGCAGGCATGCGGTTCGATATAGCCCTGGTGGGTCGCCTCGGTGGTAAAGTGATCCTCGATCACCAGATCGGCCTCGGCAAAGCCCGCCTCGACATCGCCATGGCCGCTTTCATGTTTGCGCACCACGTTGGGATGCATCCCCTCAGGCACGGAATAGTCCGCGGCCCCCTGACGGATCACCGGGGCGTCCATCAGCATCGCCTTGTCCACATCCGTCACATGGGGCAGGACCTCGTATTCCACCTCGATCAGCTTGAGCGCATCGCGGGCAGCCAGCGCCGAAGTCGCCGCAACCGCGGCCACCGCATGCCCGTCATAGAGCGCCTTGTCGCCTGCCATGACGTTTTCGAGGATGTTCCAGAAATCACCCTCCAGCCCCGGCGCAAACTCCACCTTGTCCGAGAAATCGGCACGGGTGACCACGGCCTTCACATCCTTCAGCGCCTCTGCCTTGGACGTGTCGATGCGCAGGATGCGGGCATGGGCGTGCGGGCTGCGCAGGATGGCGCCATGCAGCATGCCGGGGGCCGACGCATCGGCGCCGAACCGGGCGCGGCCGGTGACCTTGTCCAGCCCGTCGGGCCGGTTCGGACGGGTGCCGACAAAGGTGAAACCGTCGGATTTACGATCGTCGAGCGCCATTATGCCGTCTCCCTCATGTCGCGGGCCGTGTCCATCACGGCGCGGATGATCTTGTCATAGCCGGTGCAGCGGCACAGGTTGCCGGCCAGCCAGAACCGCACCTCTTCCTCGGTCGGGTCGGGGTTCTGCTCCAGCAGCGCCTTGGCCGCGACCAGGATGCCGGGGGTGCAGATGCCGCATTGCAGCGCGGCATAGTCGATGAACTTCTGTTGCAGCGGATGCAGCACATCGCCCTCGGCGATGCCTTCGACCGTGCCGATTTCCTTGCCCTCGGCCTCGACCCCCAGCACCAGGCAGGAGCAGACCAGCCGCCCGTCAAGCGTCACCGAACAGGCGCCGCAATCGCCCGTGCCGCAGCCTTCCTTGGCGCCGGTCAGGCTGAGCTTGTCGCGCAGGCAGTCGAGCAGGGTTTCGCGCGGGTCGCAGAGATATTCGACCGCATCGCCGTTGACGGTGGTGGATACGTGGATCTTGCTCATCCGTGGTGCCCCTTGATGATTTCGCCCTTGGCCCGGGCATAGGCGATGCGCGCGACACGCTTGGCCAGCACGCCCGCGACTTCGGTGCGGAACGCGATGGTGCCGCGCTTGTCGTCGATCGGCTTGCAGGCGGCCGAGGCGGCGGCCGCCAGACGATCCAGCGCGGCGTCATCCAGCGTGGAGCCAATGATCGCGGCAGCAGCGTCCCCGACCAGCAGAACGGTCGGCGCCACGGCACCCAGCGAGACGCGCGCCTCGGTGATGGTGTCCCCGTCCAGGCGCAGGTTGACGGCACAGCCCACCACGGCGATATCCATCTCGCTGCGCGGGATGAAGCGCAGATAGGCATCGCCCGCGTTTTCGCCGCGTGCCGGGATATGCAGGGCCGAGATCACTTCGCCCCTGGCCAGCGAGGTGCGGCCCGGACCGGTCGGAATATCCTCGACCGCGACGACGCGTTCGCCATCGGGGCCGGTCACGGTCGCGGTCATGGAGGCCGCGACCATGGCGGGTACGGAGTCGGCGGCCGGCGAACCGTTGCACAGATTGCCGGTCAGCGTCGCGCGGCCCTGTACCTGGGTGGAGCCCACCAGGTTCATCGCCTCGACCACACCGGGCCAGTCGGCGACCAGCCCCGCATGCTCGCCCAGCTCGGCGCCGGGAACAGCCACACCCAGCGTCCAGCTGCCGTCCCCGTTGCGGGTGATGTCATGGGTGCCGGGGATCTTCTTGATGTCGATCAGCGTGTCGGGGGTGACGATATCGGCGCGCAACTGCACCAGAACGTCGGTTCCCCCGGCGAGAAACCGGGTGACACCCTCGGCTTCGGCGGCCAGCCTTGCGGCTTGGGCAAAGCTTTCGGGGCTGTGATATTGCATGAACTTACCTCGTGGCTGTTGGTCCGGGCCATTGGGTCCGAGGGGGACGTTAGACCAGCCGCCCCGCCCCGTCCATGACGAGAGCGACCAAATTTTCAGGGGTTGCGTGTCGCGGACAGGCGAGACGCCGGTCGCACCGCGACCGGCGAGAAGAAAATTCGTCGAATTTTCTTCGGGTGCCCGGCCTAAAGGTCGCCGCGCAGATGCCAAAGCTCAGGGAACAGCTCAACCTCGAGCATGCGGCGCAAGTATTGAACACCAGAGGTCCCACCGGTTCCCCGCTTGAACCCGATCACCCGTTCCACCGTGGTGACATGGTTGAACCGCCAACGGCGGAAATAGTCCTCGAGATCGACCAGCTTCTCGCCCAGCTCGTAAAGGTCCCAGTATTTCGCCGGATCCTCGTAGATCTGCCGCCAGGCCGCCTGCACCGCCGCATCGGCGTTATGCGGGTTGTCCATCCGGTAGACCTCGGGCGCGAAACTGGCCCCCGTCTTCGCCGCCAGCGCCCGCAACGCCACGTGATAGAGCGAGGGTTGCTCCAGTTCCGCCGCCAGCATCGCATGAAGCTCGGGGCGATGCTCATGCACCTTCATCATCGCGGTATTGCGATTGCCCAGCATGTATTCGATCAGCCGGTACTGATGCGACTGGAAGCCCGAGGAATTGCCAAGCGCATTGCGAAATGTTGTATAGTCGCTGGGCGTCATCGTGCGCAGCACGTCCCAGGCGGAATTGAGCTGGTCGAAGATGCGCGCCACCCGCGTCAGCATCTTGAAGGCAGGCCGGAAATCTCCGCCCGCCAGCAGCAGATTGCGCGCCGCCCTGAGTTCGTGCAGCACCAGCCGCATCCACAATTCGCTGGTCTGGTGCTGGATGATGAACAGCATCTCGTCATGGGCATCCGATTGCGGATGATGGGTCGCCAGCAGCGCATCCATATGCAGATAGTCGCCATAGCTCATGTCCTTGGCATAGGACATCTTGGCGCCATCCTGGCTGGGGTCATAGGCCTGGGACATCGGGTCAATCCTTGAGAAGCTCGGTCAGCAGGGCCGAGCCGGGCCGGCCCAGTTCGGCAACAACAGAGAAATGGTCATGGCCCGGATCGAACACATTGGGCACGTCCCAGGCCTCGGAGAGAAGGCGCGTCTGGCGCACCAGTTCGGGCCGCTCATTGGCGCCGACCCAACAGGTGACCGACAGGCCCGCGCGCCGCGACAGCTGTGCGGGGCTTTCGGCCGCGGCCTCGGCCGCATCCAGGTGCAGAACCTCGTTCATCCGGGTGCCCAGCAGCGGGCGCAGATCGTGGATACCGCTGATGCTGATCACCCGGTCCAGCCGGTCGGGCAACGGCCCGTCGGCGCTGGCCATGCGGGCCACCAGATGGCCCCCGGCGGAATGGCCCGCCAGCCGCACCGGTCCCGCGACGTGACGCGCCGCCTCTTCGATCGATGCACGCACTTCCTCGACCATCTGGCCCAGACGCGCCTCGGGTGCCAGCGTGTAAGAGGGCACCGCAAGCGCCCAGCCCCGGCTGAGCGGTCCGGCGGCGAAGTGCGACCAGAAGCTCTTGTCAAGTTTCTGCCAATAGCCGCCATGCACGAACACCACGAGACCCTTGGCCACGCCCTCGGGGCGGAACAGGTCGAGCCGGTTGCGCGCGCCCGGACCATAAGAGATGTCAAGCGTCCCGCCCCGACTGTCGCGCCACGCCGCCGCTGCCGCGCCCCAGGCGGCGGCCAGCCCGTCCGACCCCGGCACATAGCTGGAATTGTCGAATGCATCATCCCAGTCGATCATCGTAGATCCTCCTGTCTTGCGGACAGGGTAATCGTCGCTCCGATATATTTCAAGCTTAAAGGTTTAGGCTTGAAATATGTCCGAATCCCCGTATCCTCATCTTCAATCAGCGTATCTTGCGAGGGAGGATGCAATGCGTATCGCATGTCTGGGTGGCGGTCCGGCGGGGCTGTATTTCGCCATTTCGATGAAGCTGCGCGACCCTTCGCATCAGGTCACGGTGATCGAACGCAACAAGGGCGACGACACGTTCGGCTGGGGCGTGGTGCTGAGCGATGACGCGCTGGAAAACCTGACCGCCAACGACCCCAAGAGCGCCGAGACGATCCGCTCGAACTTTGCCTATTGGGACGATATCGCGGTGGTGCATGACGGGGTGCGCACCGTCTCGGGCGGACACGGTTTTGCCGGGATCGGGCGCAAGGCGATGCTGCTCCTGCTTCAGGACCGCGCCCGCGAGCTGGGCGTCGATCTGCAATTCCAGACCGAGGCGCGGCCCATCGCCGAATATCAGGCGGAATACGATCTGGTGGTGGCCTGCGACGGGCTGAACTCTCGCGTGCGCAGCGATCTGGCGGCGCATTTCAAACCCGATATCGACACCCGCCAGTGCAAGTTCATCTGGCTCGGCACCCATCAGAAATTCGACGACGCCTTCACCTTCATCTTTGAAAAGACCGAACATGGCTGGATGTGGGTGCATGCCTATCAGTTCGACGAGGACACCGCGACCGTGATCGTGGAATGCAGCCAGGAGACCTGGGACGCCTGGGGATTCGAGCATATGTCCAAGGAAGAGAGCGTCGCCACCTGCGAGCGCATCTTTGCCGCACATCTGGGCGGCCACAAGCTCATGTCGAATGCCAGCCACCTGCGCGGCTCGGCGGTCTGGATCAACTTCCCCCGCGTTCTGTGCGAGAAATGGCACCATGAAAATGTGGTGTTGATGGGCGACGCGGCGGCCACCGCGCATTTTTCAATCGGATCGGGTTCGCGCCTGGCCTTTGACAGCGCCATTTCGCTGGCCACCTATCTGCATTCCGAACCGACGATGGAAAGCGCGTTCGAGCGCTATCAGGAAGAACGCCGGCTCGAGGTGCTGCGCCTGCAATCGGCGGCACGCAACTCGCTGGAATGGTTCGAACAGGTGGAACGGTATCTGGACATGGACCCGGTGCAGTTCAACTATTCGCTGCTGACCCGCAGCCAGCGGATCAGCCACGAGAACCTGCGCCTGCGCGATGCCGACTGGCTGCGCTCGGCCGAACAGTGGTTCCAGACCCGCGCGGGCGCTGCGGCCGAACCCGTGCGCGCGCCGATGTTCGCCCCCTTCCGCCTGCGCGACATGGAGCTGAAAAACCGCATCGTGGTCTCGCCCATGGCGCAATACAAGGCGGTCGATGGCTGCCCGACCGACTGGCACCTGATCCATTACGGCGAGCGCGCCAAGGGCGGTGCGGGCCTGGTCTATACCGAGATGACCTGTGTCAGCCCCACGGGTCGCATCACTCCCGGTTGCCCCGGCCTCTATGCCCCCGAGCATGAGGCCGCGTGGAAACGGCTGACCGATTTCGTGCATGGCGAGACGAGCGCGAAGATCTGCTGCCAGATCGGCCATTCGGGCCGCAAGGGCTCGACCCAGCTGGGTTGGGAGACGATGGACGCGCCCCTGAATGCGGAAAACTGGGACCTGATCTCGGCATCACCCATCCCGTGGTCCGCCAACAATGCCACCCCGCGTGAAATGACGCGGGCGGAAATGGACGCCGTGCGCGACCAGTTTGTTGCAGCCGCGCAAATGGCCGAGCGGGCGGGCTTCGACATGATCGAGCTGCACGCGGCACACGGCTATCTGATCTCGTCCTTCATCTCGCCGATGTCGAACTCGCGCGGCGACGACTACGGCGGGTCGCTGGAAAACCGCATGCGCTACCCGCTGGAAGTGTTCACCGCGATGCGGGCCGCATGGCCCGAGGACAAGCCGATGTCGGTGCGGATCTCGGCCAATGACTGGGTGGACGAGGCCGGTGTCACGCCCGAGGAGGCGGTCAAGATCGCCGCGATGTTCCACGCGGCGGGCGCCGATATCATCGACGTCTCGGCCGGCCAGACCTCGATCGAGGCCAAACCGGTCTATGGCCGCATGTTCCAGACCCCGTTCTCGGATCGCATCCGCAACGAGACCGGCATCGCCACCATGGCGGTGGGCAATATCTATGAGGCCGACCATGCCAACTCGATCCTGATGGCGGGCCGGGCCGACCTGATCTGCGTCGGTCGCCCGCATCTGGCCGACCCCTACTGGACCCTGCACGAGGCCGCCCGCATCGGTGATCGTCACGCCGACTGGCCGCTGCCCTATCTGGCGGGCCGGGATCAGGCCTGGCGTCTGGCCGACCGTGACGCCGAGACGGAGATCCGCGCATGATGCTGGAAGGCACCCATGCGGTGGTCACAGGCGGCGGCACCGGCACCGGTGCGGCGATTGCCGAGGCGCTGGCCCACGCCGGTGCCAGGGTCACCGTCTTGGGCCGCCGCGAGGGACCGCTGCGCGAGGTCGCCAAACAGCACAAGTTCATCGGCTGGGTGACCTGCGACGTGACCGATCCGCAGGCGGTGCGCGCCGCCTTTCGGCAGGCGCGCGATCTGAACGGACCGGTGGGTGTGGTGGTCGCCAATGCGGGCGCCGCCGACAGCACGCCGTTCAGGAAGATGACCGCCGAAGGGTTTCAGCAGATGCTGGATGTGAACCTCAAGGGCGTGTTCAACAGCTTTCAGGCCGGACTCTCGGATATGGAAAACGCGGGCGAGGGTCGGCTGATCGCCATCGCCTCGACCGCCGGGCTCAAGGGCTATCCTTATGTGGCGGGCTATTGCGCCGCCAAACACGGGGTGGTGGGCCTGATCCGTGCACTGGCGGTGGAACTGGGCCGCACAGGTGTGACCGCCAACGCCATCTGCCCCGGCTTCATCGAGACCCCGATGCTGGACCGCTCGATCGCCAATATCGTGGACAAGACCGGCCTGAGCGCGGAAGCTGCGGCAAAGTCGCTGCGCAAGGGCAATCCGCAGGACCGGTTCATTCAGGTGGACGAGGTGGCGGGCGCCGTCCTCTGGCTGTGTTCCCAGGCGGCCCGGTCGGTGAACGGCCATGCCCTTGCCCTGTCGGGAGGAGAGATATGAGCGCACCCAACCCCCGCCCCGATGCCGGGCCGGACAGCAAGGCGCGGCTGCGCCTCTGGCTGAAACTGCTCAAAACCACGCGCACGGTGGAATCCGGCCTGCGCGAGAACCTGCGCACCGAATTCGCCTCGACCCTGCCGCGGTTTGACGTGATGAGCGCGCTTGCCCGCAACGCGGGCGGGCTGAAGATGAGCGAGCTGTCGGGCCTCCTGAAGGTGTCGAACGGCAATGTCACCGGCATCATCGAACGGCTGGTCGAGGACGGCCATGTGCTGCGCGAGCCGGTACCGGGCGACCGCCGCGCCAACCGGGTTCGCCTGACCCGCAAGGGCGAAGAGGAATTCGCCCGCCAGGCCGCCCGCCACGAGGCCTGGGTCGACGATCTGCTGGGCGCGCTCGACGCTGACAAGGCCCGCGCGATCACCGCGACGCTGGACCGCATTCTGACAGAGGGAAAATCATGACCGCCGCCGACACCACCCATTTCCTGTGCACCATCGAGGACGGCATCGCCCGCATCGCGCTGGACCGGCCCGAGCGCAAGAACCCGCTGACCTTTGACAGCTATGCCGAGCTGCGTGACTGGTTCCGCGACCTGCATTACAATGACGACATCAAGGCGGTGGTCTTTGCCTCGAACGGCGGCAATTTCAGCTCGGGCGGCGATGTGCATGACATCATCGGGCCGCTGACCCGCATGAACATGAAAGAGCTGCTGCAATTCACCCGCATGACCGGCGATCTGGTCAAGGCGATGATCAATTGCGGCAAACCGGTGATTGCCGCCATCGACGGCATCTGCGTCGGCGCGGGCGCGATCATCGCGATGGCCTCCGACCTGCGTATCGCCACGCCCGAGGCCAAGGTGGCGTTCCTGTTCACCCGCGTCGGGCTGGCCGGCTGCGACATGGGCGCCTGCGCCATCCTGCCCCGCATCATCGGCCAGGGCCGCGCGGCGGAACTCCTCTATACCGGCCGCGCGATGAGCGCCGACGAGGGCGCCGCCTGGGGCTTTCACAACCGGCTGGTGGCGGCGGACGCGCTGGAGGGTGAGGCCCGCAAACTGGCCCAGCAGATCGCGGCAGGCCCGAATTTCGGGCATATGATCACCAAGACGATGCTGGCGCAGGAATGGTCGATGTCGATCGAACAGGCGATCGAGGCCGAGGCGCAGGCACAGGCGATCTGCATGCAGACCGGCGATTTCGAACGCGCCTATCGCGCCTTTGTCGCCAAGGAAAAACCCGTCTTTATGGGCGATTGAGGTCGGCGCAATTGAGTATTTGGGGCGGAATGAAGCCCCTGGGAGGAATGAGATGGCAGACCGCAGCTTTCTGACCTGGCCGTTTTTCGACGAGACCCACCGCGCCCGCGCCGAGGCGATGGAGGGCTGGTGCGCGCGCCTGAATGTGGATCACGGCAACATTGACGCGGCCTGCCGCAAGCTGGTGGCGGATCTCGGCTCGGGCGGCTGGTTGCAGGCCACCGGTGCGACGACGGGCGAGCGGTTGGACGTGCGGACCCTCTGCCTGAGCCGTGAGATCCTCGCGCGTCATGACGGACTGGCCGATTTCGCCTTTGCCATGCAGGGGCTGGGCACCGGGGCGATCTCGCTCTTTGGCACCCCGGCGCAACAGGCCGAATGGCTGCCGCTCACCCGCAGCGGTCAGGCGATCTCGGCCTTTGCGCTGACCGAACCGCAATCGGGTTCGGACGTGGCCAATTCCACCATGACGGCCACCGTCGATGGCGACGATTACGTGCTGAACGGCGAAAAGACCTGGATTTCGAACGGCGGCATCGCCGATGTCTATACGCTCTTTGCCCGCACCGGCGAGGCACCCGGCGCGCGCGGGCTCAGCGCCTTTGTCCTGCCCGCGGGCCTGCCGGGGTTCGAGGTGGTCGAGCGGCTGGAAGTGATGGCGCCGCACCCGCTGGCGCGGCTGCGCTTCACCGATGTGCGGGTGCCGAAATCGGCGCTCTTGGGTTCCCCCGGAGAAGGGTTCAAGGTGGCGATGGCGGTGCTCGATGTGTTCCGCTCGACCGTGGCGGCGGCGGCGCTGGGATTTGCCCGCCGCGCGCTGGACGAGGCATTGGCGCGCGTCACCACACGGCAGGTGCAGGGCGCGCCGCTGTTCGATCTGCAGATGGTGCAGGGCCATATCGCCGACATGGCGCTGGATGTGGATGCCAGCGCGCTGCTCACCTATCGCGCCGCCTGGGCCAAGGACATGGGCGCCCCGCGCGTCAGCCGCGAGGCGGCGATGGCCAAGCTCTATTCGACCGACCATGCCCAGCAGGTGATCGACAAGGCGGTACAGCTGTTCGGCGGCGACGGGGTGCGGCGCGGCGAAAAGGTCGAGGAGCTGTATCGCGATATCCGCGCCCTGCGCATCTACGAAGGCGCCAGCGACGTGCAGCGGGTGGTGATCGCCAGACAGGCGATGAGCACATTTCAGGGAGGACATTGAGCCATGCTGGGACCAAGCGCACATATCGACACGTTCACCCGGGACAACCTGCCGCCGCCGGATCAATGGCCCGATTTCCTGCTCGACGGGTTCGACTATCCCGAGCACCTGAATGTCGGGGTCGAGCTGACCGATGCCATGGTCGACAAGGGGTTTGGCGACCATACCGCGCTGATCGGCAATGGCCGGCGGCGCACCTACAAGGAACTCAGCGACTGGACCAACCGGCTGGCCCATGTGCTGGTCGAGGATCTGGGCGTGAAACCCGGCAACCGGGTGCTGATCCGATCGGCCAACAACCCGGCCATGGTGGCCTGCTGGCTGGCCGCGACCAAGGCGGGCGCGGTGGTGGTCAACACCATGCCGATGCTGCGCGCGGGCGAGCTGGCCAAGATCATCGACAAGGCCGAGATCACCCATGCGCTGTGCGACACGCGGCTGATGGAGGAGCTGGTCACCTGCGCCAAGACCTCGAAACACCTGCGGACGGTGGTGGGTTTTGACGGCACCTCGAACCACGATGCCGAGCTGGACCGGCTGGCGCTGCAAAAACCGGTGCGGTTCCAGGCGGTCGCGACCGGGCGGGACGATGTGGCGCTGTTGGGGTTCACCTCGGGCACCACGGGCGACCCCAAGGCGACGATGCATTTCCACCGCGACCTGCTGATCATCGCCGATGGCTATGCGCGCGAGGTTCTGGGCGTTACGCCGGACGACGTGTTCATCGGCTCGCCGCCGCTGGCCTTTACCTTTGGGCTGGGCGGTCTGGCGGTGTTCCCGCTGCGCTTTGGCGCCGCCGCGACCCTGCTGGAACAGGCAAGCCCGCCCAACATGGTCGAGATCATCCAGCAATACCGCGCCACCGTCTGTTTCACCGCGCCCACCGCCTATCGCTTCATGCTCAAGGCGATGGACGAGGGCGCCGATCTCAGCTCGCTGCGGGCGGCGGTGTCGGCGGGCGAGACCCTGCCCGCCCCGGTCTATGACGAGTGGATCGCCAAGACCGGCAAGCCGATGCTCGACGGGATCGGCGCCACCGAGATGCTGCATATCTTCATCTCGAACCGGTTCGACGACCACCGCCCCGCCTGCACCGGCAAGCCGGTGACGGGGTATCAGGTGCGCATCCTTGACGAGGCAGGCAACGAGGTCCCGCGCGGCGAGGTGGGGCGGCTGGCGGTGCGCGGCCCGACCGGCTGCCGCTATCTGGCCGATGACCGGCAGGCGGGATATGTGCAGAACGGCTGGAACGTGACCGGCGACAGTTTCGTGATGGATGCGGATGGCTATCTGCATTTCGCCGCCCGCAGCGACGACATGATCGTCAGTTCCGGCTACAACATCGCCGGGCCCGAGGTCGAGGCGGCGCTGCTGTCGCATCCGGCGGTGGCCGAATGCGGCGTCATCGGCGCCCCGGACGAGGCGCGCGGCCATATCGTCGAGGCCCATGTGGTGCTGGCGCCGGGCCATACCGGCGACGCGCTCATGGTCAAGACCTTGCAGGACCACGTCAAGGCGACCATCGCCCCCTATAAATACCCCCGCAGCGTCCGGTTCATCGACGCGCTGCCAAAGACTCAGACCGGCAAGATCCAGCGCTTCCGCTTGCGCACGGACATTCAGTAAACGGAGGCCAGACATGACCCACAAGATCATCCAACCCGAGGGCTGGGCCCCCGCCAAGGGCTATGCCAACGGCATGCTGACCCGCGACGGGCATCTCTATGTCGGCGGTCAGATCGGCTGGAACGCGCAGCAGCAGTTCGAAAGTCATGATTTCATCGGCCAGATGGAACAGGCGCTGCGCAACATCCTCGATGTGGTCGAGGCCGCTGGCGGCCGGGCCGAGCATATCACCCGGCTGACCTGGTACGTGACCGACAAGAAGGAATACATGGCCCGTCAGGCCGAGATCGGCGCCAGCTATCGCAAGGTGATGGGCCGTCATTTCCCGGCCATGGCGATGGTGGTGGTCGCCGGACTGGTCGAGGATGACGCGCTGGTCGAGATCGAGGCCACCGCCGTCATAGACTGATCCGGGGCGCCAGACGGCCCGGCTGGACAGGGGATCGCCAACTGGCTACCCATTGGCCAACGGAAACCGGCGGGTCGCATCATGAGCAGGCAGGGCAACGTTCTTTTCATCATCATCGACCAGTTGCGGGCCGATTGCCTGTGGGGGGCGCTGGCGGGTCACGTCGATCTGCCGCATCTGCGGGCGCTGGCCGAAGACGCGGTCAGCTTTCGCCGTCACTATTCGGTAACCAACCCCTGTGGCCCCTCGCGCGCCTCGATCCTGACCGGGCAATACGCGATGAACCACCGCTCGGTCCGCAACGGCACCCCGCTGCGCCACGACACGCCCAACATCGCCACCGAGATGCGCAAGGCGGGCTACTTGCCGCTGCTCTTTGGCTATACCGACACCTCGCAGGATCCGCGCGCCTATGACGCCAACGACCCCGCGCTCAGGACCTATGAGTTCCCGATGAACGGGTTTCACGAGGTCACCGAGATGCGGCTGGAGATGTCCTATCCCTGGCAATCGCATCTGAAGAACCGCGGCTATGCCTTTGACGATTACGCGCAGGTCTATGTGCCCCGCCCCGATGCCGACGGCACCCCGCGCCTGAACGGGCCCGCGATGTATCGGGCCGAGGACAGCGATACCGCCTTTCTGACCGATCAGTTCCTTGCCAACATGCCCGCCTGGGCCGGGCAAAGCTGGTTCGCGCATCTCACCTATATCCGGCCACATCCGCCGCTGGTGGCGCCCGCGCCCTATAACACGATGTACGATCCCGCCAGGTTGCCGCTGCCCGCGCGGCTGTCGACACGCGACGACGAGGCAGGTGAACACCCCTTCTTCGGCCCCGCTACCCGCTATTCCAGCCCGGCCAGTTTCGTGCTGGGCTTCCCGGATCTGGACCCCACCGACGAGACCATCCAGACCCTGCGCGCGGTCTATCTGGGCCTTGCGACCGAGGTCGACACCCATATCGGTCGGGTGATCGCGCATCTGAAGGACACCGGGCAATATGACAACACCCTCATCGTGGTCACCGCCGATCATGGCGAGATGCTGGGCGACCGCCACAGCTGGGGCAAGATGACGGTCTATGACGCCGCCTATCACACGCCGCTGATCATCCGCGCGCCGGGCTGCAAGGCGGGCCATGTGGTCGATGCCGCGACCGAGTCGATCGACCTGATGCCCACCATTCTCGACTGGGTCGGGCAGGAGGTTCCGAACTCGGTCGATGGCCGCTCGCTCAGGCCCTTCCTGACGGGCGAGGCGCCCTCCGACTGGCGGCGGTATTCCTTTTCCGAGCTGGATATCTCGGACCCACTGACGCCGACGCTCTGGCAGCAGGAATTCGGATTTGGCCCCAGCGCGGGCGCGGTGGCGATCCTGCGCGATGCGCGCTTTACCCTTGTCGAATTTGCCGCCGACCTGCCGCCGATGCTGTTCGACCATCAAGGTGAGGGCGAGTTCCGCAACGTGGCGGGCGATCCGGCTCATGCGGCGGATCTGGCGCGGCTGTCCCGGCAGATGCTGCGCCACCGGATGCGCAACATGGACCATACGCTGTCGCTCTGCGCGATCACCAACGAGGGGGCCAGGACCCGGCGCCGCTACGACTGAACCGGGGCTTCCGAGCCGTGATCGGTCAGGCATTCGGCATGGTCGCGCAACACTTCGAGCACGCGGCAATCGCTGCCGCGATGTCCGTCGCAACTGTCGATCATCCGCTGCAATTCGGTCTCCAGCGCGCGCAGCCGGGCCAGCCGCTGTTGCACCTGCGCCAACTGCCGCCGGGCGATGGACTCCGAGGCCGAGCAGCTTTGCCCCGGCTGGTCGTTCAGCGCCAGAAGCTCGCGGATCGCATCCAGGCCAAAGCCCAGCTGCCGCCCGTGACGGATAAAGGCCAGCCGGTCCAGCGCGGCTTCGTCATAGCGGCGCTGCCCGCCCGCCGTGCGCCCGGCCTCGGGCATCAACCCGATCTGCTCGTAATAGCGGATGGTCTGCACCTTAGTGCCAGTTCTGCGGGCAAGGGTTCCAATCGTGTACATGGCTGAAACCTACATTTTATGTAGGTTGAAGGCCAGTGCCCGGCTTCAGAGCCTTTACCGCGTCAACCTCATCGGCAGTTTCTGCCGGTCAGCGGAGGTTTCGCCATATCCGGGCGATGTCCGCAACTTGGAGATGCTGTTGAAAAAGTCGATGTGTAAGCGCGGCGAAAATAGCGGCTGAAGTCTTCCTGCTCGGCTCTTCACGCCGAGATTGGTCTGAGCTTTGCAAGTTTGCGGAGGTTCTGGACTGTTGCTGCGAGGTGGAACTCATCCTTGGCGCCGTTTGGTCCTCTAAGGCGGAGGCGGTCGAGGCCGATGATGCGTTTGAGGTGGGCGAAGAGCATCTCTACCTTCTTTCTGGCGTAGCTGGAGACGACATAGGCATCGGTCTTCGCGATATCCCGTGCTTTTTGGCGGGCGTCTTCATGCCTGGATCGGGCGATTTTCCGGGTCGCCTGGTTGGGCGTGCATCGGGGCTTCAGCGGACACGCCGCGCATTCCTGTTTCCGGGCGTAGTATTTCTTGAAGCCATCCTTGCCGAACGCCGGGCGCCCCTTTGAGATGTTCCGCCAGTACGGCTTCAGCTCCTTCCCGCCGGGACATTTGTAAGCATCGGTGTCCGGATCGTAGGTGAAGTCGGTGGCGGGAAACGCGCCGTCCTTGCGCTCGGACTTGTCGAAGACCGGGATGTGGGGTTCGATACCTTGCTCTTTCACAAGCCAGCCAAGCATCTCCGCCGCACCATAGGCCGTGTCTGCGGCCAGCAGCCATGGGTGCAGGTCGAAACGGTCTTGGGTTCTCACCAGCATGTCTCGCACGGCACCCACTTCCGCCTGACGTATCGGCGCAGTCGCTTCGACATCGACGATGATCGCATGGTCCAGATCGACCAGGTAGTTGGTGCTGTAGGCAAAGAAGGGCCTGTCGCCATTGGCTCCAGTCAACCGCGCGGCCGGGTCGGCGGGCGAGATCGCCTTCGGCTTTACCGGTGTCGCAGCGCCGAAGGCCGCATCATCGAGCGTATCAAGGTATTCCTGCGTCGCCCGGTTTGCAGCGTCTGCTGCAGACCATTCTGAGAAGTCCACCTTCGTATAGCGGCTGGCATCAGCCTTGATGAGCGAAGCATCTGCTCCAAAGCTCTCGCCGCCGACCAGTCCCTCGGCAATGCAGCGCGCCAGCACCTGCTCGAACAGATGCCGGAAGAGGTTGCTGTCCCGGAAACGTCCATGTCG
>NZ_JAGQAG010000003.1 GCF_021405525.1 Ruegeria pomeroyi | reverse complement strand
ACCTCGCCTGTTCCAGATCGCTGCCGAGAACGGCAAGTCCGGTGAATACATCGAGTTGATCCAGAAAATTCAGGCCGTTGCCGAAGAAAAATCGGGTAAGATGCTGCCGATCAACGCCACCGGGGCGATCGGAGCGATCTGCTGTGAATTTGGCTTCCCCTGGAAGATCGTGCGGGGCTTTGGCGTCATGGCACGCGCCATCGGTCTGGTCGGTCATATCCTCGAAGAGAGCGAAAACCCGATTTCCTATGAGCTTTGGCAGCGTGCCGAGCAGGAAATTCTTGAAACGTCGGGTCCGGGAGCGAAGTAACCGATGCAGACGTCAGCCCCAGACACTCACACCGATCTGCGCGACGCCTTGCGCGCACTTTGCGCGCAGTTTCCGCCAGAGTATCATCGCAAGTTCGGCGAAGACGAAACCTACCCCGAGGAATTCGTCGATGCGCTGACCCGCGAGGGCTGGCTTGCCGCGATGATCCCAGAGGAATACGGTGGCTCGGGTCTGGGGTTGACCGAAGCCTCGATCATCATGGAGGAGGTGAACCGCTGCGGCGGAAACGCGGGCCATTGCCACGGGCAGATGTATAACATGGGCACGCTGCTGCGGCATGGTTCGGATGAGCAAAAGCAGAAATACCTGCCCGGCATCGCCAGCGGCGCGTTGCGCCTGCAATCCATGGCCGTGACCGAACCGACAACCGGGACCGACACCACCAAACTGAAGACCACCGCGGTCAAGAAAGGTGACCGGTATGAGATCAATGGCCAGAAGGTCTGGATCAGCCGTATCCAGCATTCCGACCTGATGATCCTGCTGGCACGCACCACGCCGCTGAGCGAGGTCAAGAAAAAGTCGCAGGGCCTGTCGATCTTTATGGTCGATCTGAAAGAGGCTATCGGCAACGGGATGGAGGTCCGCCCCATCGCCAATATGCCCGGCCACGAAACCAATGAAGTGTTTTTCGACAACCTGGAAATCCCCGCCGAGAACCTGATCGGCACCGAGGGGCGCGGGTTTTACCATATTCTTGACGGGTTGAACGCCGAACGGACCCTGATTGCGGCGGAATGTATCGGTGATGGATACTGGTTCGTCGACAAAGCCCGCGCCTATGCCGGTGACCGCGTGGTCTTTGACCGTCCCATCGGCCAGAACCAAGGCGTGCAATTCCCTATCGCCAGGTCTTATGTGAACATCGAGGCCGCCAATCTGATGCGCTTTGAAGCCTGCAGGCGGTTCGATGCTGGGCTGGATTGCGGAGCACAGGCGAATATGGCTAAGCTGCTGGCTTCGGAGGCCAGCTGGGAAGCGGCCAATGCCTGCATTCAGACCCATGGCGGCTTCGGTTTCGCACGGGAATACGATGTCGAGCGCAAGTTCCGCGAGGCGCGCCTCTATCAGGTCGCCCCGATCTCGACCAACCTGATCCTGTCATATGTCGGAGAACATATCCTCGGCATGCCAAGATCGTTCTGAAGGCTAGGATTATGGGTGAGATCGACCTTGACGCGCTGGCGCCCTGGCTGGGACGCACCGAGACTAAGGAAGATGTTCTGACGCACGGGCTGATCGACAAATTCCGCGCCACGCTCGGTCCGCATCTTTGGGATGGAGCGGGCGATGTCCCGCTGGGAATTCATTGGTGCCTTGCCCTTGATACCGTGCCAGCGACCGCCCTGTCAGAAGACGGCCATGCCGCGAGGGGTGGATTTCTGCCCCCTGTTCCGCTGCCCGCCCGCATGTGGGCTGGCGGCGATGTTACGCATATCGCGCCGCTGAAAATCGGCGAAACCATCACCCGACGCTCTTCGATCAGGGATATTGTGGCCAAGCAGGGCCGTAGTGGACCATTGGTCTTTGTGACCGTCGAACATGAGTATCTGAGTGGCAACCGGCTTTGTATCCGGGAGCAGCAAACGATCGTTTATCGTGAGATTTCCGCCCCCCGCACGGGCGAGAGCGCACCTGACGCGGGTGACCCCACCACGCTCAGATCGACCCTGACACCGGATCCTGTTCTGCTGTTTAGCTATTCGGCGCTGACGTTCAATGCCCATCGCATTCACTATGACCACATCTACGCCACCGAAACCGAAGCCTATTCCGGGCTTGTTGTCCATGGCCCCTTGCAAGCCACGCTACTTCTGAATCTGGCGGCGGATGCGTTGAAAACATCGCCTCACCGGTTTTCTTTTCGCGGACTCGCGCCACTCACCCTGCCCTGCGAATTGCAACTGCACAATGAAGAGACCGGCACCTCCGGGACAGTCTGGTGTCAGGATCAAAACGGTCTTCGAAGCTTTTCCGCAGAGTACGCGGCTGTCTGATCGTTTTTCTTCGGTAGCGAATTCAATTGTTGACCAAATTTTCTAACATCTGTTAGGAATGGCGGAGAAACTTGGTAAATAAACCAGGCAAACCTCTGAATTTAGAGGTGGGAGGAGGAACAATGCGAGGAAAACTCGTAACCAACGAAAAACCGTGCGGTCAGGCTATGCGCGCCTCCATGAGGTGTGGGGCAAAAGCACGGGCCGCAACATGACCACGAATAACGGGCACGTATCCTCACCGCTTGCGGTGCGTGGTGCAACTTTGAAATTTGGCGGTGTGACCGCGCTCGACGATGTGAGCATTTCTGTGGCCGACGATGAATTGCTTGCAATTATCGGACCGAACGGAGCCGGAAAAACATCACTTCTGAACGTGACTGCGGGCTTCTACCGTCCGCAGAAGGGCCGTGTCGAATTGTCCGGGCAGGACGTGACCGGCCTGCGTGTTGACCAGATCGCCCGGCGCGGTCTGGCGCGGACGTTTCAGGGCACCCATCTTTTTGCCGGGCAGACGGTGGTGGAAAACATTATGATCGGCCGCCACATGCTGATGAAATCGAATGTAGTCCAGGCCTTTTTCCAGTTCGGTCCCGTGATGCGCGAGGAATCGGAACATCGTGAAGCCGCAGAGGAGATCATCGATTTTCTCGAGATCGAGGCAATCCGCAACCGGCCCGTGGGCACGTTGGGGTATGGGTTGCGCAAGCGTGTCGATCTGGGCCGTGCATTGGCGCAGGAACCGTCGATCCTGCTGATGGATGAACCGATGGCCGGCATGAACTCGGAGGAAAAAGAAGACCTGGCGCGCTTCATTCTCGATGTGCGCGAGGCGCGCAAGATTCCGGTAGTTCTGGTGGAGCACGACATGGGCGTCGTGATGGACCTTGCCGACCGGATCGTGGTGCTGGATTTCGGGCGGGTCATCGCCGAAGGCACCCCGGAAGAAATCCAGAAGGACCCGGCTGTCATAAAGGCATATCTGGGGTAGCGGCATGGTCAAACAACGGACAGCAATGGTCTTTTCGGACCCAGCAGTGACACATAGCGAAACCCTGCCGCAGGTTTTGCTCGCGCGAGCGACATCCACACCGACCAACCTCGCCGAACGGCACAAGCGCCTGGGCATCTGGCGTGAATTCACCTGGGCCGATGTTCTTGACAGGGTTCGCGCCCTGGCTCTCGGGTTGGAGAACCTGGGCTTGTCGGCTGGCGAATCCGTCATGATGATTGGCGAAAACGAACCCGAACATTTCTGGGCTGAATACGCCGTCCAGTCGTTAGGCGGCAAAGTCCTGTCTGTCTATCCGGATCAAAACGCTGAAGAGATTCTGTATCTGGCCGAAGACTCGCAAACGCGGATTTTTCTGGCGCAGGATCAGGAGCAGGTCGATAAATGCATCGAGATTGCGGGCAAGTACTCGGGCGCCCTGGCGGTCGTTTACTGGGACGATTCCGGTCTGTGGGGCTATGATCATCCCCTGTTGCATTCGTTTGAAAGTGTGAGCGCGGCAGGGCGTCAGATCCACGCCAAGGAACCCGCCAGATTTGAAGAACACGTAAAACGTGGACGGGCGGACGATACCGCCTTGCTGTCCTATACCTCGGGTACCACGGGAAAACCCAAGGGCGTTGTCATCAGCCATCGCTACCTGTTCGACAATTGCTCGCGGGTGATGGGGGCAATCGAAATCGCGCCGGGCACCGAATACCTGACCTACATTTCGCCGGCCTGGGTCACGGAACAGATTTTCGGCCTGTCGATCGGTTTGATCGCGCCCATGGTCGTCAATTTCCCCGAAGGCCCTGAAGACGTACTGACCAACATTCGCGAACTGGCGGTCGACGCACTGGTGTTCAGCCCGCGCCAGTGGGAAAATCTCGCCTCCATCGTTCAGGCCCGGATGCTGGGGGCGGGCAAAATCCGCAATGCGATGTACAACTGGGGCATGAAGGTCGGCCACGACGTTTATGTGGAACGGCTGGAGGGGCGTAGCCCCAGCCTTGCCGCACGCCTGCAGCTTCCCTTTGCCGAAGCTCTGGTGCTGCATCACCTGCGCGACAATCTTGGCCTTGGTAAGGCCAAAAACGCAATGAGCGGCGGCGCCCTGATGGCACCTGACGTCTTTCGTATGTTCCACGCGATGGGGGTTAAGCTGCGCAACGTGTATGGCGCGACCGAAATCGGCCTTCTGACCGCGCATGTCGGCGAAAGCTATCAGCTGGAAACCAGCGGCAGCTGGATGCAAAGCAACACGAACTACGGCGAACCGCTGGAATACAGGGTCTCGGACGAAGGGGAGCTTCAGGTGCGTGGCGGATCGGGCTTCGGTGGCTATCACGGCAAGCCCGAAAAGACCGCAGAGGAATTGACCGAAGACGGTTGGTACAAGACCGGTGACGCGGTGTCGATGACCGACGACGGCGAGCTTTTGTTCTTTGACCGTGTCAAGGATATGCGCCGCCTGGCAAATGGGCACAGCTATCCGCCGCAATTCATCGAAACGCGGTTGCGGTATAGCCCCTTCATCAAGGATCTCATGACCTTGGGCGACGAAACCCGGAGCTTCGTCAGCGCGCTTATCAATATCGATATGGAAGTTCTCGGGCGTTGGGCGGAAGAGAACAAGATCAGCTTTTCGACCTACACCGATCTCTCGCAGAAACCCGAAGTTCTGGACCTTATCAAAGGCGAAGTGGCGCGCATCAATGCGCTCCTGCCCGAAGGCTCGCGCGTGGCACGTTTTGCGAATTTTCCCAAGGAACTCGACCCGGATGAAGGCGAGTTGACCCGCAGCCGAAAGCTTCGCCGGGCCTTTCTGGAGGAACGGTATGCCAAGCTCGTCGAGGCGATCTATGCTGGCGATGACGAGACAGATCTCGAAATCGCTGTGACCTATCAGGACGGCCGTCAAGGCGTTCTCAAGACCACGGTTCGCGTGTCGGATGTTGAAAACGCATCGAAGGCTGCCAAGCGGCAGTCCAAATCTTAAAGGAGGTCGGCGACAATGGTCTATTTCATCAATGACATCATTACCGGGGCTTTGATCGGCCTTCTGTATTCGCTGGTGGCCATGGGCTTTGTTGTGATTTACCGCGCCAGCAAGGTGTTCAACTTCGCGCAGGGCGAGCTTGTGATCATCGGCGGGTTCATCGTCTGGTTCACAACGATGCAAGCGGGGCTTAGCCTTTGGTTGTCGATACCCCTTTCGCTGGTTCTGGCCGGGCTGGTCGGGTACGCAATCGAACGGATTTTCCTGACAAAGCTGATCGGTGAATCGGTTTTCTCGATGGTCATGGTCACCGTCGGCCTTTTGATCCTGCTGCGCGGTTTGGTGCTGCTTGTGTTCGGTCCCGCGGTAAGACCCTTCCCGATCATTTTTCCGCTGAAACCCTTGTTCCTCGGCGATATGTTGATCCCGATGAACCTCCTGATAGGTGGGATCATCACCATTGTCGCGGCCGTCGGCCTGTCGTGGTTCTTCAACCGGACCCGGTCCGGCCTCCGTATGACCGCTGTGGCGGAGGACCACGTCGTAGCTTCCTCGATGGGCATTTCGGTGAAAGGCTCGATTGCCGTTGCCTGGGTTCTCGGGGCAATCCTGTCCACAATTGGTGCGATGATCTTTCTCAGCGGCAAATCGCTGACCTTCCTGGCCTCGGATATCGGGTTCGCGGCCCTGCCGGTGGCGCTCTTTGCCGGGCTGGAATCCATCGGCGGGCTTATCTTGGCAGGAATAATCATCGGCATCGCGCAGAGCTTGACCACCAACTACCTTGATCCGTTGATCGGTGGCTCGCTCGGCAGTGTCGTTCCATATATCATAATGCTTGCCATTCTGCTGATCCGGCCGACCGGCCTGTTCGGCTGGCGCACAATCGAACGGGTGTAATCCATGGATCCTTCTGGCGTATTCCCGACAAGCTATCGCAGTGACAGACGTTTGATCCGAACGCGCTGGCAGTTTCTGGCCCTCGTCGTATTCATGGCTCTACTGCTGTTGGCGCCTTACCTGGTGAGCAGCCGTATCATCGCTATCCTGAATATGATGATGATCAGCGCCGTCATCGCCGTCGGGCTTCAGATCTGCACCGGCTATGCGGGCCAGATCAACCTGGGTCAGGCGGCGTTCATGGGGGTCGGCGCCTATACGGCCTCGATACTGGCCTCGAAGACCGGCCTTACGTTTCTGCTGACCATTCCTCTGGCCGGGCTCTCGGCTGCGCTGTTCGGCTTTCTCTTTGGCTTGACCGCGGCGCGGATCAAGGGGTTCTATCTGGCACTGACCACGATTGCAGCTCAGTTCCTGTTCCACTTTGCCGTATTGAACCTGCCGTCAACCTGGCTGGGTGGGTCGAACGGTATCACCGTGCCCCCGGCCGAGCTTTTCGGGCTGCGATTTGTCAGCGAATCTTCGCAGTTCTATCTGAATTTCGCCGTGACCGCGATCATGGTGGCGGGCGCGTTCGGGATCGTTCGGTCACGCTTCGGCCGTGCCTTCGTGGCGGTCAGGGATGATGACGTGGCCGCGGGTATAATGGGGATCAATGTCGCGGCCACAAAGGCAAATGCCTTCCTGATCGGCGCTTTCTATGCGGGCGTCGGCGGGGCGCTTTGGGCCTATCTGATCCGCTTCGTGGGGGTAGACCAGTTCACCCTGTTTCACTCGATCTTCTTCGTCGCGATGATCATCGTCGGCGGGATGGGTTCAATCGTGGGGGCCCTGATCGGCGTCTTCATTATCCGCATCATCCAGGAAATTATCGCGACGGTCGGCCCCAATATCGCCGACTCGGTATCATTCCTTGGCGGTGACATCGTGTTCGCTGGCATGAATGTCGTTCTTGGCGGCGTGATCGCATTGTTTATGATCCTCGAACCCAAGGGGCTGATGCACCGCTGGAACATCCTGAAGTCGTCATACCGTATCTGGCCGTTTCCTTACTGAGAAATAGAGCGGCTCTAAACCTGGGAGGAAGAATATGACTTACCAATCGAATCGAGGTCTTCGCGGCTTACTGGCAGCGGCTGCCTTGGCGGCCGCGGCGACCATGCCTTTGAAGGCGCAGGCCGAAGAGACCTATAATCTCGCCCTGCTGTCGGACTTTTCCGGCCCTTATGCTGACATCATGCCCATCCTGGCAGGCGGACGCGAAGCTGTGTTCACCTGGTGGAATGAAACCCGCGGCAAGGAACTTGGCGTCACGCTGAACTACAAAAACTACGAAACCCGCTATGACGCGGCACAGGTGGCAAGTCTCTGGCCCGGGATCAAATCGGAACTGGACCCGATTGCGGTTGTCGGCCTCGGCGGGCCTGACGTCGCGGCCCTTTCCGAACGCCTGCCGGAAGACAAAATCCCGATGTTCATGGCCACAGCGGCCTACGGTTTTGCCTGGCAACCGGATGCCTGGATTTTCAACCCACGCCCGACCTATTCGCACGAAAGTGTCGGCTTTCTGAACTGGATGCGTGAACAGCGCGGAGGAGACGAACCGCTCAAGGTTGCGATCCTCGCCTCCGAAGCATCGCCTGCCTATGTCGACATGGCAAAGGGCCTTGAACTCTATGCCGAAGAGCACCCCGAGGAGATCGACCTCGTCGAGGTCATCTATACCGAAGTTCAACCCACCGATCTGACGGGGCAAATGCGCCGCGTTGTACGAGCCGGGGCCGAGGCGCTGGTAATCCAAACTAACACCTCTATCGTGGTTGCCGCGAAACGTGGGCTGCAGGCCAACGGGGCGAACATCCCGATCATGATGAGTTCGCATAACGGGCTTCCAGCCTCGGGTGGCGCGCTTGGCGGGCTTGAGCAAATGGAGGGGGACTTTGAAGCCTACGGCATGGCGATTGCGGCCGATGAGGACACTCCCGCGCGACAATTCTACGAGACATTGGTTGCCGATTACGGACTCGAAGCACCTTGGAACGTCGTGACCGCAATGGGCGTATCTCAGGGTCTCTATACCGTGACCGTGATCGATCACGCGATCGAGGCGAACGGCGCCGAGGGCCTGACCGGAGAGATGGTACGTGAGGCGCTTTTTGCCAAACCGATCACCACCGAAGAAACCCATGGGTTCCTGCCGACCTTGTCCTTTACGCCAGAAGCACCGTTCCCATTGGAAGGCCTCAAAGTGAATGTGGGCACCGTCAAAGATGGGAAAATCACCATCGCGGCAACGGGTGTCGACGTTCCGCAAGTTGAGAAATGGTGAATTAATCCGGGCGCCGCAGTCGCGGCGCCCGTTCTGATCCTTAGCCCCGGGCAATATGACCATGCTGGAACTCAACAACGTAGAGGTGACATATTCCGACGTCATCCTGGCGCTCAAAGGCGTGTCCATGACAGTCCGTGCGGGACAATGTGTTGCTCTGCTCGGTGGCAATGGCGCAGGAAAAAGCACGACGCTTAAAGCCATCTCGGGAACGCTCAAATCCGAGGATGGAACCGTTTCGGCGGGGTCCATCGTTCTGGACGGAACTCCCATTCAGAACATGGAAGCCTCGGAAGTCGTGAAGAACGGTCTCATCCATGTGATGGAAGGGCGGCGCGTTTTGCGGCATCTGACGTCAGAGCAAAACCTGATCGTCGGCGGGCACATGGTGCCCAACTCCGCCGAGCTGAAAAAGCGCCTGGACCATGTTTACACCTTGATGCCCCGGCTTGCGGACCTGCGCAACCGCACCTCTGGCTTCATGTCTGGTGGCGAACAACAACTGCTGCTGATCGGCCGGGCCATGATGGCCAGCCCCAAGATCATCGCGATCGACGAACCGTCGTTGGGATTGGCCCCGATGATGATCCGGGATGTTTATGAAGTGCTCAAGCAGCTCAAGTCAGAAGGCACGACCTTCTTCCTGGTCGAACAAAACAGCGCCGCGGCGCTATCGATCGCCGACTATGCCTATGTGATGGAGAACGGCCGGATCGTGATGGACGGCCCTGCCGACAAGCTTGCTGACAACGAGGACATCAAGGAATTCTATCTCGGCGTCACCGCATCGGGCGAGCGCAAAAGCTATCGAGATATCAAACACTATCGCCGCCGGAAGAGATGGCTGGGATAGAAAGGAACGAAGATGAGTAACCTGCTTTCCATCAAAGGTCGTACCGCATTTGTAACCGGAGCGGGGCAAGGCGTTGGTCGGCAAGCCGCGCTTTATCTGGCGGAACACGGAGCCGGTGCCATCGTTGTCAACGATTTTCACGCCGAACGGGCCGAAAGCGTTGCCGCGGAAGTGGAGGCAGCGGGTGCAAAGGCTCTGCCACTCGCCTTCGACGTCTCGGATTTCGACGCGGTTGGCGCGGCGTTTGCCGAAACGCAGACCACATTTGGCGGCGTGGATATTCTGGTCAACAATGCGGGCAACGCCGGGCCGACATCGCGGCTCGACGATCTGGTCCCTTTTTGGGAATCCGATCCCGACGAATGGCGCCGCTGGATGGCCACCAATTTCGATGGGGTGCTGAACTGCACCCGTCACGCCATGCCGTTGATGGTTAACAGTGGCTATGGGCGCATTGTGACCGTCATTTCCGACGCCGGCCGTGTCGGTGAACCGCATCTGGCGGTTTATTCCGGGGCCAAGGCCGGTGCGGCCGGCTTCATGCGGGCAATTGCAAAGGCCGGCGGCCGGTTCGGGATCACCGCGAATTGCGTCGCCTTGGGGGGCACAAGAACTCCGGCTGTCGCCGACCTGATCCCGGATGCAGAGACCGAGAAGCGGGCATTGTCGCAGTACGTGATCCGCCGTCTGGGCGAGCCGGAAGACCCCGCCGGAATGATCCTGTTCCTCTGCTCGGATGCTGCCAGCTGGATCACCGGTCAAACCTATCCGGTGAATGGCGGGTATTCTTTTGCCTGCTAGAGCCGCCATCGGACGGCTGCCGCCTCTAGTTGGAGCTGTCCGAAAAAACGCTGTCATTATCTGCCCCGAGCTCGGGGGGCAGATCCGGTATCGCGGTTTCGAAACCATCGAATTTCAACGGCTGGACAATAAAAGTCTCGGCCTTGCCGCCGTCATGCGTAATCTTGCGCAGCAGCTGGCGCGCACGCACATGGGGGTCGTCCAACGTTTCGACCAGGGAATTGACCGGACCCCATGGCACCCCCGCCTTATCCAGAAGGTCGCCCCATTCGGCGCGCGTCTTGTTGACCAAAATCGCCGCGATTTCTTCGCGCAGCGCGGCCTTGCGGGCGACACGGTCGCGGCCTGTCAACGGCGCAAGATCCGCCCTGTTGATCACATCGCAGAACGGTTTCCAGAACCAGTCCTCATGCGCGATGGACAAGGTCAAGAGCTTGCCGTCTTTGCAGGTGAACACGCCATAGCCCGGCTCGGCGATAAATTCGCCCAGCGGTGTTCCATTGGCGGCGGGAACGAGGAATGCGGTCAACATCGAAACCACCGCATCCGACATGGACACGTCCACGTAACGCCCCTGCCCTGTGCGCTGGCTCGACACCACCGCCGACAGGATTGCGATCGCCGCGAACAACGCCGCGCCAACATCCGCAAGGGGGATCGGCGGCACAGGGCCGGGCTGCTTTGCATCGGCCTGATCGGCCAGCAAACCGCCAACCCCTTCATAGCTCAGGTCATGGCCAGCCCTGTCACGATAGGGGCCGTCCTGCCCGTAACCCGAAATCGATACATAAACCAGCCGCGAGTTGACACGACGCATGTCCTCGAAACCGGCACCCAAGGCCGCAAGCTTGCCAGGGCGGAACCCTTCGACGATGACATCCGATTCCTTGGCCAGTTCGCGAAACCGTGCCAGCCCCTCGGCCGATTTCAGATCCAACGCAACGCTGCGCTTGCCTCGGTTCAGTGCCCGGAACAAGGGCGGAAATTGCCGGGCCGGATCGCCGACACCCGGTCGTTCGATCATGATCACCTCGGCTCCCATGTCGGACAACAGCATTGTGGCATAGGGACCGGGAAACTGTTCGGCAAGGCTGAGAATTTTCAGGCCGGCCAGGGGTGTAGTGCTCATATCAATCTCCAGCTCTTTTGTTTTCCACGTGCGGGTCCGCCCGAGTGCAGCGCAAATCGCCGCAAAAGACAAGGCGAAAAACCAATAATATGTATAATTATCAGGAGCTTAGCATGAGTGAAGCAAAGCAGACGCTATTCGTTGAGCGGGTCGAAAAAACTGAATGGATTACCTTCCAGCGCACCGAACAGCTCAACGCAATGTCAACGCAGATGCTGCGCGAGATGGCGGCAGCACTGGAATCGGCGCTGGCCGACGATGGGGTGCGTACAATTGTCCTGACCGGCTCTGGCCGGGCATTCTGCGCCGGTGCCGATCTGAAAGAAGTTGCTGGCGCCAAACATGCACCAGGCGAGCCGGATCTTCTGGATCTTGTCGATCACACGTTTGGGCTGATGCGACATGGCCCGAAACCGGTGATCGCCGCAGTGAACGGGCTGGCGATGGCGGGCGGTTTGGAAATGGTGATGGCCTGCGATCTGGTCTTTGCCGCCGAAAGCGCGCAACTGGGCGACGCACATTCCAACTTTGGCGTCTTTCCCGGGGCCGGCGGTGCGGCGATCCTGCCGCGTAGGATTGGCCTGAACCGCGCGAAATACCTGCTGTTCTCGGGCGAGAACGTTTCGGCACGGGACATGATGGACTGGGGACTGGTGAACAAGGTCGTCGCGGACGAAGACCTGCGACAAGCGGTGCAGGCCTTTACCGACAGGCTGGCAGAAAAAAGCCCGGCGGTCTTACGCCGCATGAAGACGGTTGCCAATCGGTCGCTGGACGTGGACGAAACCGCCGCGCTTTCCGAAGAGATGCTGAACCTGCGCGCGCACATGCGATCCTGGGACATGCACGAGGGTCTGTCGGCGTTCAATGAAAAACGAAAACCGCAGTTTCGCGGATACTAGGTCAGGAGGACAAACGATGCAGGACATTTACATCGTTGGCGTCGGGATGACGCCGTTCGGAAAGTTCCGGGACAAAACCATCAAGGACATGACCGGCGAGGCCGTCGCCGCCGCGCTTTCCGATGCCCGAGTGACGGCAGATCGTATCGACGGCGCATTCTTCTCGAACGCGGTGCAGGGCCACATGGAGGGCCAGCACATGATCCGCGGCGAAATCGCGCTGCGTGAAATGGGCATTCAGGGCATTCCGGTGGTGAATGTCGAAAACGCCTGCGCCAGCGCCTCGACCGGGTTCAAACTGGCAGTCGATTTCCTCAAGGCCGGCAATGGCGACTGCTGTCTCGCCGTGGGCGCCGAAAAGATGTATTCTGACGACCGTGCGTTGATGTTTTCGGCCTTCGACAGCGGCTGGGACGTCAGCAACAGCGAAGAGGTCGCGCAACGGCTGGCCGATCTGGGTGCAGGGGTCGAGGAACCCGAAGGATCGAAATCGCCCAAGCCCTACAGCGTGTTCATGGATGTCTACGCAGGCTTCGCCCGGCTGCACATGAAGACCTTTGGCACAACTCAGGAACAGTTCGCCGCCGTCGCCGCCAAGAACCATGCGCATTCCGTGCATAATCCACTGGCGCAATACCGAGAAGCCATGAGCGTCGATCAGGTATTGGCCGCGCCGCCGATCACCTATCCGCTGACCCTGCCGATGTGCGCCCCGATCTCGGACGGGGCCGCTGCGGCCGTTTTATGCACCGGCGAGGGGATAAAACGTCTGGGCCTAGATCCCGCGCGCGCGATCAAGGTCAAGGCCGCGATCCTGCGCTCGGGCACCGATCGTCCGCCGGAAGATTACAAGAACCACCTGACCCGGCTTGCCGCGCTTGAGGCCTATGAACAGGCCGGGATCGGCCCCGAGGATATATCGGTGGCCGAAGTGCATGACGCCACGGCCGTGGGCGAAGTGATCCAGATCGAGAACCTCGGATTTGTCGAATTCGGCGAGGGCGGTCCCGCCAGTCTGCGCGGCGAGACAAAGATCGGCGGACGCATTCCGGTGAACCCCTCGGGCGGGTTGGAATCCAAGGGCCACCCGGTCGGTGCCACAGGGATAGGGCAGGTTTTCGAACTGGTCACGCAACTGCGCGGCGAAGCTGGCGCGCGCCAGGTCGAAGGGGCAAAGAATGCCATCGCCGAAAACGGCGGGGGGTTGCACGGGGTAGAAGAAGCGGCCGCCTGCGTCATCATTCTGGGCCGTTGAAACAAGGAGACGAACCATGGAAAACGTGATCGCCGCCGCTCAGGCAATCTATACAGATGAGCAACGCATGTTGCTGGAAAACTTCCGCAAGATGGCCGAGGCAGAGTTCGCGCCGCTGGCCGAGAAATACGAGAACCTCGGCCACCCCCCCGATGCGAAAACCCTGAAGTCCCTGTTCGCCAAGGTCGAGGAATTCGGGCTGATCAGCGGCCTGATCCCCGAAGAGGAAGGCGGTGCCGGAATCGACCGCATGACCTATGGCATCCTATACGAGGAACTGGCCCGGATATGGGCCGATCTGGCAATCGCGGTGCTGATTCAGGGTCATGCCGTGTTCGCGGTCAACCTCTTGGGAAATGTGGCGCAGAAAGAGGCCTATCTGAAGCCGCTCCTGCGCAGCGAACGGATCTGTGCCACCTGTATTTCCGAACCAGAGGTCGGTTCGAACGTACGCGAGGTCAAGACACGTGCGGACCGAGAGGGCGATAAGATTTTCGTCACTGGCCAGAAGCTCTGGATTTCCAATGGGGCCCAGTCGGATTTCGCCATCGTTGTCTGCAATCTGGACGACGGTATTTCCATGGTCATCGTCGACCGCGACACCGGCAACTATGAGAGCCGCGAATTGCGCAAGATGGGACTTGTCGGTGCATCGACCTGTGAATTGTTTTTCGACCGGGCGGAAACCACCGCCGAGCATGTTCTGGGTAATGCAGGCGGCGGCCTGTTCCAGACGTTGAAACTGTTTGAGAGCGCGCGTGTGTTTGTTGGCCTGACCAGCATCGGCATTGGTCAGGCGGCATTGGAATGTGCGGTCAAATATGCCCAGGAACGCGAGCAGCATGGCAAGCCGATTGGCGGGCACCAGTTGATTCAAGGCTACCTGGCCGACATGGCCACGCACCTGGATGCCGCGCGCCTGTTGTGCCAGCGCGGGCTGCAACTTCTGGACCTGGGCGTGCGCTGTGACACCCAGACCTCGATGGCGAAATGGTATGCAACCGAAATGGCCGTCGAAATCGCCGGCAAAGCGGTGCAGATCCACGGCGGCAACGGCATCACCAAAGAGTTCGACGTTGAACGGCACTTCCGCAATGCAAAGGTCATGCCGATTCCCGATGGCACCACCGAAATCCAAAAACTGGTCATCGGGCGCAACCTGACCGGGCTTAACGCGTTCTGAAATCGTGACTCTAAGAATTGCGGCCGGGGATTCCCGGTCGCCTTATCGTAGGCCCCCGGTCCGGGGGGGGCGGCCAACGGATCATGCCCCAACCGGCGCTGCGGGACGCGTTTGATCAATGCCTGTCCCGCGTCAGTGGCAAAAAACTCACGGTTCAGGTCGGTTTCGATATAACCGGGGCAGATGGCATTCACCCGGATGCCATGCCGCGCCCATTCAAGCGCCAGAGACCGGGTCAGTTGAATCAGCCCTTCCTTGGACGCGGCATAGGCGGACACATGGCTGGCCACCCGTGTGCCCAGAAACGAGGCGACATTGACGATACAGCCCCCGCGTCCGGCATCAATCATCGCTTTGGCGGCGATACGTGCGACATGAAATGCGCCCTTGAGATTTGTGTCTATGATCGCGTCGATTTCGGCCGGCCCGTGTTCCAATGCGGGAAGAGATGCCGTCGTTCCGGCATTGTTGATGACAGTGTCAAAGACCCGTCCCTTCAGCGCGGCTTCCACCGACTTCGGGTCCGCCACGTCCATCTCTATCACATCGGCCTGCCCCCCTTCCGCCGCTATCTTTGCGGAAAGCTCAGACAAGCGGGCGACGCGGCGGGCGGCCAATGTGACGTCGACATCCTGCCCCGCCAGCAGTTCGGCGAAATGCTCGCCCAATCCCGAAGATCTGGCGGACGACTATCAATTCATCCCGGGCCAGTACGTCACGCTGCGCCGTGCCGATGATATCGATGGTGTGCGGCGATGCTATTCGGTCAGCTCCGGCCGAGACGATGGCGAGTTGCGCGTTCTGGTCAAGCTGCTGGAAGGCGGAGCGTTTTCCTCTTTCGTTCATAGCGAACTGCCACCGGGCACCGAACTTGATGTCATGACGCCCGAAGGCACATTCGGATCAAAGATACGACAAGGCGGACCACGCACCTATCTCGCCCTGGCCCCGGGCAGTGGAACTACTCCAATCATTTCGATCATCCGCTCGGTGCTTGCCACCGAGGCCGGGGCCAACTTCATCCTTTTTTACGGCAGTCGAACGCTAAGTTCCATCATCTTCCGCGACGAATTGAACGATCTCAAGGATACCTATCCCGGACGGTTCTCTCTTTTTCATACACTGACGCGCGAAGGCACCGATTCCCCACTATTCTCGGGCCGGCTTGATGCGGAAAAGCTGCGCAAGTTCTCCGGTGCCCTGTTCGCTCCGGCAGAAATAGAAGATGCTTTTCTTTGCGGCCCCGCCGAGATGATTCAGGAACTCAAGACCGCGCTCCGCGACCTAGGCGTTGAAGAGAACCGTTTTCATGACGAGCTGTTCGCTCCCGCCGATGCTGACAATACCGCCACCGTCACGCTTGCGCCGCTTACGGCGGAAGCCGCCACTGGAGAAGGAGTTCAGGTCACGGCGATCCATGATGGCACCGCCCGCAGCTTTGTGATGACACCTGATCAGGAAAGCGTGGTCTCCGCCGCCGCAGCAGGTATCGAACTACCCTATTGCTGCAAGGGCGCAATGTGTTCCACCTGCCGCGCCAAAGTTATCGAAGGCGAGGCAGAGATGACGCTGAACTATGCTTTGGAGCCTTGGTAGTTGAAGGAGAACTTTGTCCTGACCTGCCAGGCCCGTCCGAAAACCAAAAAACTGACAGTCGATTTCGACCACGTTTGACCTGTGCCGCTTTCCGCGACACCCCACGGGCGCGCGGGGCCGGGATCCCCAAGACCTTCGCCAAGTTGAAAGTCTTGGGTCCACGAAAACCCGCGTGCCAGTGTCGGCTAAAAGGTCGGATTCAGGCAAAGCGCACAGAACCCGATCTCAGCGGTCTTTTTGGTTGACGATCAGTTCTGCATTTTCGGGTAGTTCCGAAACAATGTTCACCTCGTCAGCACGAATTCGTGCATGCAGTTTGAAGGTATCAGCGGCGGCTGCTTCTGCGGCGGAAGCGTCGGCACCGTCTTCCAGCACAAGCGAGAGGCGGATCATGTCGCGATCGTTCTCGCGCGTTACCACGGCCTGCGCGGCCTTTGCGCCCGGCGTGCCGATGACAACTTCTTCAACCACGCGCGGATAAACGAAAATCTCGCGCACTTTGACCGCTGCCCCGACCCGTCCCTGCAATGCTGAAATCCGGCTGACGGTGCCATCCGCGTTGCTTTCCAGGGCAAAGGCGCTGTCGCCGGTGCCGAACCGGATCATCGGCCAGGTGGCATCGCGCGCGGTCACGACAACCTCGCCAGGTTCGCCATGAGCGACCTGTTCGCCGCTGACCGGATCGCAGATCTGCACCACGCGGTCGGGATGAACCAGGTAGCCTTCGCCGCCATCCTCATAGGCGACAAGGCCCAGATCGGCGGTGGCATAGGCGGCCCAGGTGGACACGCCGTATTCGGCCTCGATCCGGCGGCGCTTGGCCATCCAGTCGCCCATCTCACCGCCGAGGAAGGCTGTCTTCACCTTCCATGCGTCGCGGCCATAGGTTTCGATCACCTTGTCCGCCAGCGTCAGGAAAAACGCGGTCGAAGCGCAGATCGAAGTCACGCCGGTTTCGGCGATGATCTGTGCCTGAAGCTCCGTATTGCCGACGCCTCCGGGGATCACCGTGGCGCCTGCGGCCTGTGCCGCTTCGTCGAACAAAAGCCCCGCGGGCACCAGATGATACATCCAGGTGTTCAGGATGATATCCCCCGGCCCCACGCCTGCCGCCTTGAACAGCCGGTCAAGGCCGTGGCCGCCACCGTCCGAAAGGGCCGGTTCGAAAATCGGGCCGGGGGACACGTAGATCCGCCCGACATCCTTCAGATCCGAGGCCAGGAACCCGCCAAAGGGCGGGTTCTCGCGCTGGATCTTCAGAAGCTCTTCTTTTTTCATCACTGGAAGACGCGAGAGGTCCGCCACCGATGTGACAGCTGCCGGATCGAATCCGGCAGCCGTAAATCGCGATTTCAGGCCAGGAGCTTTTTCGGCCGCAGCGGCATAGGCTTGAGCTATATCTTTGTAGATATCATCAGACATTTCCATGCCTCCTCGTCCAATCGGGCGTTAAAGCGGGCAGTCCTTACGGAAGTTCGGCGCGCGCTTCTCGCGGTGCGACAACACACCTTCCTTGACGTCCTCGCTCATGAAGCCAAGCATCTCCAGCGCGGTCGACGCATCAAAGATCGGCCCGGCCTGGCGCAGCCAGTTGTTCAGCGAATACTTGGTCCAGCGAATCGCGCTTTGCGAGCCGTTGGCCAGTTCGACGGCTGTATCCAGCGCGATCTGCTGCAGCTCGTCATCCTCGACGCACATTGATACCAGACCGATACGCTCGGCCTCTTCGCCCGACACCGGCTTGCAGGTCATCAGATAGTATTTCGCCTTGGCCATCGAGGTCAGCAGCGGCCAGATAATCGCCGCGACGTCACCGGCGGCAACACCAAGGCGGGGATGACCATCGACAATCTTGGCCTTCTTTCCGGCGATCGAGATGTCGGCCAGGATGGCAACCACAAGGCCTGCGCCGGCCGCAGGGCCATTGATCGCGGAAATGATCGGCTTGTTGCAGTTGATGATGTTATAGACGAGATCCTTGGCTTCTTTCCACGTCTTCATGATCTCGTGCGAATTGCCAATCATGTTTTCGATCAGGCTGAAATCACCCCCGGCGGAAAATGCCTTGCCCGCACCGGTCACGATGACCGAATTGATGTCTGGGTCACGGTCGATATCGATCCACATGTCCGTCATCTGAGTGTGGGTTTCGGCATCGACCGAGTTGAATGTCTCGGGCCGGTCGAACGTGATGCGCAGGACGCGATCCGCCGGGTAGTCAAATTTCAGTTTATCGTATTTTGCATAACGATCCGACATGGTTCTATTTCCTCCGTGGGGTATTGAGTCAGCCAGGCAGTCCCAGGACGGCCTTGGACAGGATGTTTCTTTGGATTTCGTTCGATCCACCGTAGATCGTGGTAGGTCTGGCCTTGTAGAAACTCGCCAGAACATCGACACTTACGTTGCCGACCTGAAGCGGCCCGATGGAGCCGCCATCGGGACCGGCTGCTTCGATCATCAGCTCGGTGATGCGCTGGAAGCATTCAGTCACCCAAATCTTCAGCATGGACACATCCGCACCGAGCGTCTCGCCACGTTTGAGCTGATCTGCAAAACGGGCATAAAGCGCGGCATGATCTTCCACATCCAGTGCCGCCTGGGCAAAGCGGTCACGGAACACCGGATCGTCAAACGCGCCACGGCCACGGGCAAAGCTTTCAAGCTGTCCCAGAGCGTTCTGGGCCAGACTTGGCGAACCGATGAAAATGCGTTCGAAGCTCAAGAGAGCCTTGGCCATCGTCCAACCCTTGTTCAGCTCGCCCACGAGGTTCTCGCGGGGCGTCCGTGCATTGTCAAAGAAGACCTCGCAAAACTCGGTCTCGCCCGACAGGGTCGTGATGGTGCGCACCTCGACTCCGGGTTGATCCATCGGAGCGAGCAGGAAACTGATGCCCTGCTGTTTCTTCGGCGCATCGGGATCGGAGCGCACCAGCATGAAAATATGCGTGGCGTCATGCGCCATCGTGGTCCAGATCTTCTGTCCGTTGATGACAAAGTCGTCGCCGTCAATCTCTGCGCGTGTGCGCAGGTTCGCCAGATCGGACCCGGCGCCGGGTTCCGAATAGCCCTGACACCAGATATCTTCGCAACTCAGGATACGCGGCAGCCAGTAATCTTTTTGTTCCTGGGTGCCGAATTTGATGATCAGCGGCCCGACCATCTGCACGCCCATGTCGCGGCCGCGATTGACGCCCCAGCGCTGCTGCTCTTCGTAAAAGATCAGCAACTTGGCGGCGTTCAGCCCCATACCGCCGAATTCAGCGGGCCAGGCTGGCGCGACCCAGCCCTTGGCGTGAAGCTTGCGGTGCCAATGTTCGATCTCGGCGAACTTCGGTCGGTGCGGCAGGTGACGCAGCTCCTCGGGATATTCCGCCTCGAAGAACTGGCGCACTTCTTTGCGGAACTCTGCATCGGTCATAGCGTTCCAGTCGGTCATTGTGCTGCCCCCTCTGCTTCGCGTGCCTCGAACCATATCCGCCTGTGATAGGCATCGTCGCCCAACCAGGCCGACAGCACCAGCGCCCGGTTCAGGTAGAGCCCGATATCGAACTCATCCGTGTACCCGACGGCCCCGTGCAGCTGGATGGCGTCGCGGGTGATTTTCTTGGCGGCCGTGACGGCGCGCGCTTTGGCGCGGCTGGCAATCGGGGCCCGAACCTTCGGATCGGTTTCGCTGTCCATCTGCGCAAGCGCCTCCCGCACTCCGGCCTGCGCGACCTCGCACATCACGTTGAGGTCGACGGCACGGTGCTGGATGACCTGGAATGATCCGATCGGCTTGTCGAACTGCTCCCGCGTCTTGATGTAGTCGAGCGTGATCTCGAAGGCGCGCTCGCTCAGGCCGACAAGCTCGGCCGCGGCAAGCGCCGTTGCATCGGCGACAGCCTCGGCCAGTGCAGTGAGAACCGCACCGCTGCTGGCCAATTCCGCGGCCGGAGTTCCCGAAAACGAAAGCTCGCCCAGAGAGCTGCCATCCGCCTGCGTCCGCTTGTCGATGACAAGCCCCTGCGCGTCTGCCTCAGCCAGAACCAGAACCGGACCATCATCCTGTTCGGCCACGACAAGGAACCCGTGCGAACCGATCGCACCGACGACCCAGGCCTTGCTACCGGTCAGCTTTCCGTCCGCGTATCGGCAGGTCGCATCGGCAGGCGCCCCGTCGGGGCCGCGTTCCTGCCAGGCAACCGCCAATGAAATTTCGCCGCCGATGAGCTGTGCCATCTTCGGATGATCCGGACAAAGGCGGCGCAGAAGGCCGAGGCTCAGACCGATCGTCGACACGACCGGTTCCGGGGCAATCACACGGCCGACTTCCTCGGCGATGACACCCCCGGCGGCTAGGCCCATGCCAAGCCCGCCCTGATCTTCGGGCACCGCCACGCCGAAAACACCGGCCTCGGCCAGTTCCCGGACCATCTCCGGATCGAAACCGCCCCCGGCATCACGGAGTTGTCGGGCTCTGTCACTTCCGCCCGCCCGTTCAAACAACGTGCGCACGCTCTCGCGCAACAGGCGAAGGTCTTCTTGTTCGCTGGAAAGGATATCAGTTTGTGTCATTTTGTTTTCGCTGGATCATCACGGGGGTGTCGGTCGAAAAAACGACCTCGCCCTCGGGGTTTCTGGCGCTGAGCGTATAGTGCAAAACACCTCTGTCGGGCTTGCTTTTTGACGGTGTGACCGAGTTGACCGTCAGTTCGACATCAAGGGGTTCGTTCGGGTGCACAGGCCGCAGCCAGCGCAAATTGTCAAAGCCCATGCCGCCGATATTGGCAACATCGACCATCATCTCGGTCATGACCGGCTTGAACACCTCAAGCATGGTCTGAAAGCCCGAGGCGATCAGGCTGCCATGTATGGCGGTTGCATAGTCTTCATCGGTGTGCAGCCGCTGCGGATCCCATTCCTTGGCAAAGGCCTTTATTGAATCCGCGCTCATCGGAGCGCTGCGAAAGCGATAGACTTGGCCCGGCGAGAAGTCTTCCAGATACCTCAAGAGGCACCCTCCTTTGCGAAACCGTCATCGTATCCGCTCGCATCCTTGGATATTCGGATGCGGTTGAATTCTTCCAGCTTCGGATAGGTTTGCTTGAACGCCACCAGGAACTCACCCATCGGCGCGTCGAAATAGAGACCACGGTCGTTCACATATTCCATGTGCCGGTGATTCTGTTCGTCGAACTCATGAAAGAGCGCGTCGTGATAGCCGTCGAAGACCAGGGGTTTGACCCCGAATCTTTCACACAGTTCCATGTTGAATGCAGGTGTCACCTTGTAGGCCTCATTCCCCAACCACAGCTGAACATAGCCGTGGTAGATAAAGAGATCGGTCCCCATCAACTCCTGCAACTTGGGTGTATTCAGGTGGTTGCGCACATCCGCGAACCCCAGAGCGGCAGGGATACCCACAGCACGCAAACAAGCCGCCAGAAGAATTGCCTTGGGAACGCAAAACGCCGCTTCCGCCCCAGCGATACGGCTGGCACGGTAAGAGTCCTCATCCAGCGCAAAACAATAGGGATCATAGCGAATATCGTCGCGCACCGCTTCGAACAGGCGGATCGCCTTATCTCGATTGGTTGCGCCCACAGGAAGATCACGCAAAGCCGATGTCACGAAACCCTGCACTTCCAAGCTATCGCTTTCCACAAAGCGCGATGGCATGACATAACGCTCAGCTTCAGTCGGCAGGTCATCGTCAGACTTGTCCATTGGACCCTCCTTTTTTCTAACAATTGTTAGATTACCGATTCAAAACCTGCCCGTCAACGGGATTTACTCTGTCTTTGGTTGGTCCAAGCCATAACGCGTATTGTCTTCGCCCAGAGTGGCTGCAACTCCGACCGAATTTCCGGAAGAACGGAACTCCGGGGCAATTGGCAGCGGCAAAGCGGGCGCGTCCCGGCCGGAGATTTTTACGGTCCGCCCGAACACGTCACGCGCTTTGAAATGCGGGCCACGCGCCGCCTCGGCGGGCGTCTTCACGACCGAACAGCAGCAATCTGCCGCAGCCAGCAAAGGCTCCCAATGGGTCGAGGGGTGTTCCCTCAGACGACGTGCAACCTCTGCGGCACAGGCATTTGGATCGGACCAGTCATCGCGAAGGGCCACCGGCAAACCAATGACATCGCAGAACGACTGCCAGAACTTTTCTTCCAACGCGCCGACGGCGATCTGACGCCCGTCCGCAGCCGTATAAAGCCGATAACGGGCCAGGCCACCCGTCAGACGGCTGCAACCGCTTTCGATGTTCTGCCCGGCAATCACACCTTCGGCATGGGCCCAATAGGCAAAGGCGAACGCCCCCTCGGCCATTGCGATATCCAGATGCGTCCCCTGCCCGCTTGCCTGCCGCGCAATCAGGGCCAGCAGGATATTCATCACCGCAGGATAGGTTCCGCCTCCGATATCGGCGACCAGCCCGAACGGGGCTGTTGGCTGGTCATCCGGTCCGCGACTGAGCGACAGGATACCCGCATCACCGACGTAGTTGAGATCGTGGCCGGCGGCGCTGGCCTTTGGTCCGGTCTGGCCATAGCCGGTGATCGAACAATAGATGAGACCGGGATTGATCTTTCGCAACGCTTCATAACCAAGCCCCAGCCGGTCCATCACGCCGGGACGAAACTGCTCTACCAGAACATCGGCCTTCTCGATCAAAGGGCGCAGACGTTCCACTGCGCCCCTTGACTTGAGGTCGATGGCCACCGATCGCTTGCCGTGGTTCAACACGGCAAATCCGATGCTCTCTCCGTCGATCCTGGGCTCGGTTTGGCGCGCGTCCTCGCCGACTCCGGGCCGTTCGAACTTGATCACTTCGGCGCCGGCCTCGGACAGCATGAGCGTCGCCATCGGACCGGGAAGAAGGGTGCTGAAATCCAGCACCAGGATATCCTTGAGAGGTTGAGCCATCTTCATTGCCTCAGGCGAAGCGCGCTGCGCCGTTGTTCAGAACAACCACGTCGCGTGCAGGAATAGACGCTCGAAACCGGACCTCGCCGTCCTCTTCCCAGATTTCGAACCGCACGGTTTCGCCGGGATAGACCGGAGCCGAGAACCGAACATCCAGACCGACAAGCCGGGCAGAATCATAGTCAAGCAACGTCTTTAGAATCGCCCGGGCCGCCAGCCCATAGGTCGCCAGACCATGCAGGATCGGGCGGTCGAACCCGACAGAACGGGCCACATCCGGGTCAGCGTGAAGCGGATTGAAATCACCGCTGAGACGATAAATAAGGGCTTGGCGGGGCAGGGTATCGATATCACATATGTGATCAGGCGCCCGGTCAGGTAGCACTGCGGGTGCCGGACCTGCCTGGTTCTCACCGCCGAACCCCCCATCACCGCGACAGAAAGCCGACATCGCCACGCGCGCCAGTTTTTCACCGCTGTCCGCGTCGATAATATCACGGCTTTGGTAAATGACGGCTCCCTTGCCCTCGCCCTTGTCGGCGATGAAGTCGATCTTGCTGCGGCCGACAATCCGGCCATGTGTCGGCAGCGGCTTGTAGATGTCGAGCCACTGTTCTCCGTGCAGCACTTTTTGCCAGTTTACGCCGGTCTTGGGATCGCGCAGCCAGAAGCCGGGATACCCCAAAATGACCGCCATCGAGGGAACTGCCTTGAGCCCGTCCTCATAGACATAGGCCAGCTCCTTTTTGTCGGTCGGATCCTCGCCGAACCCAAGGCCGAGTGCATACAGGATGGTATCCCGCTCGGTCAGCGTCTGTTCGATTTCCTCAAAGTCCCAGTTCGACAGTGCCTCGAAATCCAATGGCATTTACTTTCCTCCCTTAGTTGCCGTCAGAGCGTGTTTTGCGATCCAAGTATCGCCGTGACCTGGCTGGACAGCACACCGCCGTTGCCATGCGCCAGCGCCAGGTCGATATCCTTCGACTGAATGCCCGGCGCGTCGCCACGGATCTGACGAGCAGCCTCGATCACTGTGAAGATGCCGTACATCCCGGGGTGCACGCAGGACAGGCCGCCGCCATTCGTGTTCACCGGCAAGACGCCGCCAGGCGCGATGCGTCCGCCCTCGACAAAGGCCCCTCCCTCGCCCTTGGCGCAGAACCCAAGATCTTCGAGAAACAAAATCGTGTTGATGGTGAAGGCATCATAGAGCTCGACCGCCTGGATATCCGCAGGGGTCACTCCGGCCGCCGCAAAGGCGCGCGCGCCCGAGTCGCGGGCCGCGGTCACGGTGAAATCCTTCATCTGGGAAATCTGCCGGTGCGAGCTTGCCGTCGCACTGCCCAGCACATAGACAGGCACCTTGGGGAAATCCCGTGCGCGGTCCGCGCGGACCATCACGATCGCGCCACCGCCGTCGGTGACAAGACAACAGTCGCGCACGGTCAATGGATCGCCCACCATGCGCGCGCCCAACACGTCTTCTCGGGTCAGCGGGCCGCGCTCGAACGCTTCGGGGTTGTGTTGTGCCCATGCCCGCGCAGCAACGGCCACGTCGGCCAGCTGCTCTCGGGTGGTGCCATATTCATGCATGTGCCGGGCTGCGGCCATCGCATAGGCCGAGATCGGATAGCGCGGATTATATGGCGCCTCGTAGGCCGGCGGACGTGAAGCGGTCACGAGTCTGCCCGATGCGGTGCGCTGGTTGGAGCCATAGACGATAAGAGCGACATCACACAGACCGGCATCAAGCGCCATGGTCGCGGACGTCAGGTAGTTTACGAAGGACGAACCGCCCGACATCGTGCCATCAATGAAACGGGGCTGGATGCCCAGATACTCCGCCGCCATAAGCGCCGGCATGCTGTCTTCCATCATGGTGCAGAACAGCCCGTCGACGTCGGACAGTTTCAGCCCGGCATCGCCAAGCGCCGCAAGCGCAGATTGCGCCATGACATCATAGGCCGTCAGGCCATGGGCTTCTCCGAAACCGGCATGACCGGTTCCCACGATGGCGGATTTCCCCCGAAGTTCTGTGGTCATGACTTATACCTCCGACGGCTTGAAGAGCACGGCCGGAACACCCTCGGCCTCGCCCACGAAAGCGGTTACAGCCATGTCGATGGCGACCTCACCCGGTGCAATGTCTTCGACCCGGCTCATCATTCGAACGCCCTCTTGAAGCTCGACCATGCACACGTTGTAGTCGCCACCGCGGTTTTGGCTGCGGCGCACGACGGTTGTGGTGTAGACCCGTCCCTTGCCGGTGGCCTGCTTCCACGAAATCGCGGCGCCATGACAATGTGGACACAGGACTCGCGGGAAAAAGTGATAGGCCCCGCAGTCGTCGCACTTGGGCAGCAGGATCTCTCCCTCTGCCAGCGCGCGTTGGAAAAGCTGGTCTGGTCCTTTGGCATCCTGCATAGGCGTTCTCCTTCAAGCGACCCAGTCTTTGTTCAAGCGTATTGATAATCTTTCTAACAATTGTTAGATTTAGTCAACCTTTCAGGATCAATTGAGAGAAACTCATGTCAGGTTCAGACTTAGCCCCCCTTTCCGGCAAACTCGTCGTTGCGCTGGAACAGGCAGTCGCTGCGCCTTTTTGCTCCTCGCGGCTGGCCGACGCCGGCGCGCGCGTGATCAAGATCGAACGCAAGGGCGCAGGCGATTTCGCCCGCGCCTACGATACCGCCGCCAACGGTGAAAGCGCCTATTTCACATGGCTGAACCGAGGCAAAGAATCGGTCGCCTTGGACATTAAAGCCGACGAAGACCGTGAAATCCTGCTCAGGATGCTGGAAAACGCAGATGTGTTTATTCAGAACCTGCTGCCTGGCGCGCTGGCCAAGCTCGGGCTCGATTCCGCGACTCTGCGAGAGAGCTTCCCGCGTCTCGTGACCTGCGACATCACCGGATATGGCGAAGACGGCCCGATGCGCAACGCCAAGGCCTATGACCTTCTGGTGCAATGCGAGAGCGGTCTGGCATCAGTGACCGGTACACCCGACGGACCAGGACGGGTGGGCGTGTCGGTCTGCGATATCGCCACCGGTATGACAGCCCATGCTGGAATCTGCGAAGCACTTGTCGGGCGTGATCGCACCGGCAAGGGCAGCGGCGTTTCCGTGGCAATGTTTGATGTGATGGCCGACTGGATGTCGGTTCCGCTGCTGTATCACGATCACCTTGGCAAGCCGACACCTCGTGTCGGACTGAACCACACGGTCATCTGCCCGTACGGGGCCTATGAATGCAAGGACGGTCAGCTTGTCGTCATTACCGTTCAGCACAGCGGCGAATGGCAACGGTTCTGTGAACACATACTGGGCGATGCGGCTTTGGCAACCGACCCCCGGTTCCATGACAACACGTCGCGAATTGAAAACAAACCCGCGCTCGAAGTTCTCATCAAGGCCGTGTTCGCCTCGCATGACCGCGCCGAGATGCTGAAGCGGCTTGACGCTGCGGGCATTGCCTCGGGCGCGGTGAACGACGTGGCGACCCTGTCCGGTCACCCCCAGCTTGACCGGTCCGTAATTCGCACGCCTTCCGGTGAAATCAACGTCCCGACCCCCCCGATCCGGCGCAGCCTCGGCGAAACGGCACTGGGCCCCTGCCCGGCCTTCGATGCGCAAGGCAAAGCCCTTCGCGCCGAGTTCGGCCGTTGTTCATAAAAAACGGTAGGCAACTAAGTGGACAATCAAATGACCGATGAGAACAATCCGGCGATCCTTCAAGACGTGAAGATCGTCGATCTGACTTCTGTAGTTTTCGGACCTTTGGCGACGCAGATGCTGGGCGATCTGGGGGCCGATGTGATCAAGGTGGAAGGCCCCGAGGGCGATCTTCTTCGCCAGGTCCAGCCATCGCGCAACAAGCTGATGGGGGCCGCTTTTCTGGGGACCAACCGTAACAAGCGCAGTGTCGTACTCGACCTCAAAACACAAACCGGTCTCGATCAGTTGCGCAAACTGCTCATCGATGCCGATGTGATGATTTCGAGCATCCGGCCTGCGGCGCTTGCCAGATTGTCTTTGGATCCCGAAACCCTGCGCCAGGAAAACCCGAACCTGATCACGGTATCCGCCACCGGTTTCGGACAGGACGGGCCCTATGCCGCCAAGCCAGCATTCGACGATTCCGTCCAGTCGGTGTCGGGATTGGCCAGCCTGGCAACCTTGCGCGACCCCGAGGCACCGCCCGCTTATGCCCCGACAATTCTGGCCGACAAGCTTGGCGGCGTGACCGCCGCCTATGCCGTGATGGGCGCCCTGTTCCACCGCGAGCGTACGGGACAGGCCCAGCATGTCGAAGTTCCGATGTTTGAGACGCTGGCCGCCTTCCTGCTGGCCGAACACATGGATGGCGCCACCTTCGAGGAGACTCCGCAGGATTTCGGCTATGCCCGCATGCTGGTTCCGCACCGGCGTCCGGTTCAGACCGCAGATGGCTACATCACCATTCTGCCCTACACCAACGTGCAATGGGCGCGGTTCTTTCAGGCGGTCGGGCGCGACGACATGATCGACCATGTCTGGGTCACTGACATGGATGCCCGAAGCCGCAACATCGGCGCAGTATACGATATGGTGGCGCAGATTGCGCTGACCCGGACCACAGATGAGTGGCTTGACCTCATGGAGCAGGCCGACATACCCGCCATGCCAGTGCGCAACCTGTCAGATTTGCCGAACGATCCCCATCTTGCCGCAACCGGGTTCTTTCAACGGATTGATCACCCGACCGAAGGTGCGATCTGGACGACACGCCCGCCGGCTCGCTTTTCGGCGACCCCTGCGCGACATGATCATCGCCCGGCCCCGCGACTTGGGGAACACAGCGACGAAATTCTGGGACCGGGCAGGGAATAGCCCCACCCGGCACCGGACGGATCAAACATCCATCGAGCGTGCGATCAGTTCCTTCATGATCTCGTTGGTGCCGCCATAGATCATCTGGACCCTGCTGTCGGCATAAAGTCGCGCGATGGGGTATTCCATCATGAAACCGTAACCGCCGTGCAGTTGCAGGCATTCATGCATGACCTCGTTCTGCGTCTGGCTGCCCCACCATTTCGCCATCGAAGCCGTGGCCGCATCAAGTTCGCCCGCTTCAAGACGCGCGAGCCCGTCATTTACGAAAGAACGTAGCAATTCGGCCTTGGTTTTGCATTCCGCCAGTTTGAAGCGTGTATTCTGGAAGTCCATGATCCGGCTTCCAAATGCCTTGCGGTCCTGAACATATTTCACCGTTTCATCGATCGCAAAATCAATAAAACCGAGCGCGGTAATGCCGATCATCAGCCGCTCCCAAGGCAGCTGCTTCATCAGCTGGTAGAACCCCTGCCCCTCTTCCGGACCAAGCAGGTTCGCCGTGGGCACGCGCACATCCTCGAAGAACAGCTCAGCAGTATCCGAACCTTTCATACCCAGTTTCTTCAGGTTCCGTCCCCGGCGAAAGCCCTCGGCGCCCTCGGTTTCCAGAACGATCAACGAAACGCCCTTGGCGCCGGCGTTGCGATCGGTCTTTGCCACGATAACAACGAGATCCGCCGTGTGCCCGTTTGTGATAAAGATCTTCGAACCGTTGATCTTGTAGTGGTTGCCATCCTTTTCCGCATAGGTTTGTACGTTCTGGAGGTCAGAGCCCGTTCCAGGCTCGGTCATGGCAATCGCCGCAACGCTGTCGCCGCTGACCAGTTTCGGCAACCACTTTTTCTTCTGTTCCTCACTGCCATATGCGTTGAGATAATGGATTACGATGGACTGAATCCCATAGCCCCAACCCGTATCACCGGTGCGCCCCTGCTCGTAGACGGTAATCGCGTCGAACCCGATGCCGCCACCGAAACCACCATATTCTTCGGCAATCGAGCCACCCATGACACCCTGCTGACCGACTGTTTTCCAGAAGTCGCGGTCAACAATTCCCTGCTCCGCCCATTTTTCAATCTTCGGAGCCATCTCTGCATCGAAAAGCCTGCGTGTACTATCGGCGAACATCTTGTGTTCATCCACTGCCCAACTCGGGGAGTTCTTGATCAGAGACATGTTTTATTCCTATCGAGTCATGCTTGCATTGAGGAAATCTAACAAGTGTTTTTTTTCTCGACAATGAACCCGAGCCGTTCTGACGGAGCGTCACACGGCTTCGGACCGTGCGCATCCGGATTTTTCCAATCAACGCGCCGCCCATTCGGCTCGTACAAAAAGGCCCGACAAAACAGGCGGGCCTTTTTGTAATTTTTGCAATGGACTTACAGCTTGTCGGTCAGTTCAGGCACAGCTTCGAACAGGTCGGCGACCAGACCGTAATCGGCCACCTGGAAGATCGGGGCCTCTTCGTCCTTGTTGATCGCGACGATGATCTTGCTGTCCTTCATGCCCGCAAGGTGCTGGATCGCACCCGAGATGCCGACGGCAATATACAGGTCAGGCGCGACCACCTTGCCGGTCTGGCCAACCTGCCAGTCGTTCGGTGCAAAGCCCGAGTCGACGGCGGCGCGGGATGCGCCAACGGCGGCGCCCAGCTTGTCGGCCAGTTTCTCGATCAGCGCGAAATCGTCTTCCGAGCCGACGCCACGGCCGCCCGACACCACGATACCGGCCGAGGTCAGTTCGGGACGGTCGCTTTCGGCGACCTTGTCTTCGACCCATTCCGACAGGCCCGAAGCGGAGGCCCCGCCCACGGTTTCCACGGCGGCCGAGCCACCGGTGCCGGCCGCGTCGAAGCTGGCGGTGCGGAAGGACACGACCTTTTTCGCGTCGCCCGATTTCACCGTCTGGATCGCGTTACCTGCATAGATCGGGCGCTCGAACGTGTCGGCATCGACCACGCCCGAGACGTCGGTCAGCATCATCACGTCCAGCAGCGCGGCCACGCGGGGCAGCACGTTCTTGGCGTCGGTGGTGGCGGGCGCCACGATGTGATCGTAATCGCCTGCCAGCGACACGATCAGGTCGGCGGTCGATTCCGCCAGGCGATGACCCAGCGCGGGGTCTTCGGCGACCAGCACCTTGGCCACGCCATCAATTGTCGCGGCTTCTTTCGCGGCGTCGGCGGCGGATGCGCCGGCGCACAGAACCGTCACGTCGCCCAGGGCCTTGGACGCGGTGACCGCCTTTGCGGTCGCGTCCATCGACAGTTCACCATTGTTGACTTCGGCAAGAAGAAGAACAGCCATCACACCGCCCCCTTTTCCTTGAGTTTCGCAACCAGCTCGTCGACCGAGCCAACCATTTCACCGGCGGCGCGTTCGGCCGGCTCGGACGTCTTGACCACGGTCAGGCGCGGGGTGACGTCGACGCCGTAATCGGCGGCGGTCTTTTCATCCAGCGGCTTTTTCTTGGCCTTCATGATGTTGGGCAGCGACGCATAGCGCGGTTCGTTCAGGCGCAGGTCGACGGAAACGACGGTCGGCATCTTGACCTTGATGGTCTGCAGGCCGCCATCGACCTCGCGGGTGACGACGGCGCTGTCGCCATCGATGCCCACTTCCGAGGCAAAGGTCGCCTGGCTCCAACCGAGGATCGCCGACAGCATCTGGCCGGTGGCATTCATGTCGTTGTCGATCGCCTGCTTGCCGCAGAGAACCAGACCGGGCTGTTCCTCTTCCACGACCTTGGCAAGGATCTTGGCCACTGCCAGCGGCTCGATATCCTGGTGCACGTCATCCGCTGCGACGACCAGGATGGCGCGGTCGGCGCCCATGGCCAGTGCGGTGCGCAGGGTTTCCTGCGCCTGTTTGACGCCGATGGATACCGCGACGACCTCTTCGGCTTTTCCCGCCTCTTTCAGGCGGATCGCCTCTTCAACGGCGATTTCGTCGAACGGGTTCATCGACATCTTAACGTTGGCGAGATCGACACCGCTGCCATCCGCCTTGACGCGGACCTTCACGTTGTAGTCGATCACGCGTTTCACAGGCACGAGTACCTTCATTGGCGTGGGCTCCTTGAGTTTTGCGATAAGGTTTCAACCGAGCTAACGGTCTTTGAATTCTGGAGTTCTTTTTTCCGAGAACGCTTTCATCGCCTCGGGAAAGTCATGCGCGCACAGCAAAACGCTTTGGGCATCGCGCTCGATATCCAGCGCCTCGAGATAGCTGCACTCGGCTGCGGCGCGCATCACACGCTTGGCGGTCTGAACGCCAAACATCGGGTGCGTTGCAATCTCGCGGGCAATTTCCAACGCCCGTACCTCGACCTGGTTGGCCGGCACGCATTCTTCGACAACGCGCAGGTCCCTAGCGGTGCGTCCGTCGATCTCGCGGCCCGTGAGCACCAGCATCCGCGCCACCCCCGCACCGGCACGCTGTTGAAGCAGCCAGCTTGATCCCGTGTCAGGACAGCCGCCGACGCGCGCAAAAACTTCGCACAGCCGGGCATCTTCGGCAGCAACGACAATGTCCGCCGACAAGGCCAGGCTTAAACCCGCGCCAAAAGCCACGCCGCATACCGCGGAAATCAGAGGTTTGCGAAACAGATAGGCCGCGCGTCCGCCATCGTGAACCAGCTCCACCATTTCCGATGTCGCCTTTGCGCCTTTCGCGATCTCAGACTGAAACCCGACAAGATCGCCGCCGCTGCTGAAATGATCGCCACCGGTCATAACAACGACACGGATCGTAGCGTCCCGTTCGGCTTCGCGCAGGAGCGCCACTAGTTCTTCGACGAACCCGATGCTGTAAGGGTTGCGTTTTGTCGGCTGAAGAAACCGCAGGATTCCGACAGGGCCATCCCTGTCCAGGCGAATAAGCTCAGTCATTCAAGCCTCCATCAGGTCCCGGTCCAGACGGGTGCTCGCTTTTCAGCAAAGGCCTTTGGGCCTTCAATCGCGTCGTTGCTGGCGTAAACCACCTCGTGCAGGCGCTTGCCCTCTTCCAGACCACCGGCACAGCCAAGATCCATGGTTGCGCGAACACTGCCTTTCGCGGCAACAACCGACAGCGGGGCCGCGCTGGCAATGCGTTTGGCAAGGTCGAAGGCCCGTGCGCGGACAGCATCGGGAGTGTCTTCGATATAGTTGGTGAACCCGTATTCGTGCAGGCGCTCGATCGGCATCAAGTCGCCGGTCAGAACTATTTCCATAAGGATGGGCTGCGGCAGCATGGACAATGCTGGCGATGCCCAAGGCGATCCACGACCGATCTTTACTTCGGTGATACCGACCTTGGTCCCCTTGAGACCGACCCGCAGATCGCAATTCAAAGTCAGCATCATTCCGCCCGCCATCAGCGACCCCGTCATCGCCGCGATGATCGGTTTCTTGCAGGCGCGCATTGTCTCGTGAAACGGGTCGCGCATCTTGGTCAGAATATCGACGCCCTCGTCGCGTGCGATTTTTGTGGCTTCCTTCAGATCCAGTCCGGCGCTGAACACGCCACAATCGGCCGAAGTCAGAATGGCCACACGAACGCTGTCATCCGCCTCGATCTTTTCCCAAGCATCGGTCAGCCCGTTCGTAGCCGCCACGGAAAGTGCGTTTTTGCGTTCGGGCCGGTTAATACAGACGGTTGCAATTCCGTCTTCGATCTTCACGTCAATGGGGCTCATGATACCTGCTTCGCTTTCTCGGGACAATCTAACTGCGGAAAGCTTCCCCGCGACGTGTCTGCCGCGGGGAAGCCCAGTCTTATTCGACGGTGAAAGTCGCCGAGCTGTGCTTGATGACATCCCAAACAACGTCGAGATAGTCGGCGCTCCAGTCGGTCAGCGGAACCCAGGTTTCGCCATTCCACTGTTCGACCCGGGTCTTGCCACCACCTCCGTGGTCTTTGTCGGTCACTGTAACCGGGGCCATGATGCCGTTTCCATCGAAGTTCTCGATCGATTCAAAGGCATTCTTCATGGTTTCCGGTGTGATCGGCCAACCGTTTTCGGTAATCGCAATACGCGCAGCTTCGAAACCGGCCGAGTAGATCGCCATGCCCGTATTGTAGTACACGTCGCGCACGAGGCTCTCGGGTCCGCTGCCCTTGCCATTGGCATAGTAGGTGTCCAGCATCGTCTTGACGATCGGAACTTCCTGGCCACCGGCCACGTTCGTCCCGCGCAGGATGCCTTTCGCCTCTTCCGCGCCGATATTGGCGATATCGACTTCGTTCAGCCAGTTCACCGACAGATAGCGGTCGATCGGGAAACGGTTGCGGCGCATTTCCTTCGAGGCGACCACATGCCCGCCCGCCAGCAGCCAGCTGATCACGTAGTCAGGCTTGTCGCGGCGGATTTTGCTCCATGCGCCGGCCTGATCCGACCCGGGAAGCGGCACGGGATACAGCTCCAGTTCGAACCCTTCCTTTTCGGAAAGCGTTTTCAGGATCTCGATCGGTTCCTGGCCAAAGGGATAATCCAGATAGATGAACCCGATCTTCGCCTTGCTCAAGTCACCGCCCATCTGACCCTTGATGAAGGCAACGTCATTTGCCGCCTGCTGCCAGTACGTCGGACCGACCGGGAAAACCCATTCGAACACTTCGCCGTCCACCGCGTCACCGCGGCCAACAAAGGACTGCATCAACACGTTGCCGTCCTTCATCGCACGCGGCAGAACCGCGTTCGTGACCGGCGTGGACAGAAAATTGAAAAGGAAAACGCCTTCGCGCTTGAGCTGCTCGTAGCATTCCACACCGCGCTGCGGTTCGTTGCCGTGATCGCGAATGATGACTTCAACCGGATGCCCTTCGATACCGCCATTTTCGTTGGTGTACATCGCGAGATCCTGCGCGGCCTGGGCCACCTGCGGCGAAATGAACGTGTAGGATTTACTGAGGTCGAAGCAGAGTCCGAAGCGGATCGGCTCCTTGTCCTGCGCTGAGGCAACAGTCGCGCTTGCTGCCAGCGCAGTAGCAAGTACCACTGCCTTAATGTGCTGTTTGACTTTCATGTTTTCTCTCTCCCGTTGGTTTGGTTTGGGGCGGTGATACCGCTTTGTAAACGCCGCTGCCGCCCCGCGTAGCGTCGCCCTTCCTGCTACCAGTCTTTCACTGCTCGTATTTCGCGGAACTCTCTTTAACCACACCCCACACAACGTCCGTGTACGCAGAGATCCAGTCGGTTTGCGGCACCCAAGTCTCTCCGTCCCACATTTCGATACGGGTCTTGCCCCCGCCGCCATGATCTTCGGCCGTCACCGTAACGGGGGCCATCAGCCCGTTCGCGTCATAGCCCTCAAGCGACTCCAGTCCGGCCTTGTAGGATGTCGGAGTGATCGGCAGCCCCTCGGCTTCCGCCGCCTTGCGCGCGGCTTCGAACATGATCGAATACATGGCCAGCCCGGTGTTGTAGAAAACGTCCTGCGTCTTCTCGATCGGGCCGGATCCCTCGCCCTTGTCATAAAGCTCGGCCATGATTTCCTGATACAGGGCAATATCCTGACCGCCCACGACATTGGTCCCGCGCTTGATACCTTTGGCGGCCTCTTTACCGATGTTGGCGATATCGACTTCGTTCAGCCAGTTGACCGAGATGTATTTGTCCATCGGAATGCGATTGCGCTTCATCTCTTTCGAGGCAACCACATGGGCACCGCCCAGCATCCAGACGATCACATGATCGGGCTTGTCGCGGCGCACCTTCGACCACACGCCGGCCTGGTCGCTGCCAGGCAGTGGCACGGGGTACAGTTCAAGCTCGAAACCCTCTTTCTCGGACAGGGTTTCCAGGATCTCGATCGGCTCCTGCCCGAAGGGATAATCGAAGTAAACAAACCCGACCTTCACATCTGACAGATCGCCGTCATGCAATTGCTTGATGTAGGCGACATCGTTGGCGGCCTGTCCCCAATAGGTCGGCCCGATCGGATAGACCCAATCGAAGACGGTGCCATCAACGGCATCGCCGCGCCCGACAAGAGACTGCATCAGGATACGCCCGTCTTCCATGGCCCGCGGCAGGATAGCCAGAGACACCGGAGTGGACAGGGTATCGAAAACAAAGACGCCCTCGCGGCTGAGTTTCGAGTAGCACTCGATTCCGCGCTGCGGTTCGTTCCCGTGGTCACGCACGATGACTTCGACCGGTTCGCCACCGATGCCGCCCTTCATGTTGATGAGCTTGGCAAGGTCCATCGCGGCCTGCGAAACCTGCGGCGTGGCAAAGGTATAGGCTTTGCTGAGGTCGTAGCAGATGCCGATCTTGAATGGCTCGGCCAGCGCCTGGGTGCTGAACACTGCTCCTCCGAACATGGATAGTACAGCCAACGCTTTGGTAAATTTCTTCATTTGTTCCTCCCTGAACAACTTCTGATTAGTACCTCAACTCAACCAACGTTTGCGTCGGCTGTAGTGCTTGACGTTGTGAAAGTCGGTCTCTCCGCCGCCTAGATAGAACTCCTGAATGTCGGAGTTAGATTTGAGCGCCTCGGCGGTGCCGTGCATAACAACGCGGCCGTTCTCGATAAGGTACCCTTGCGAAACGATTTCCAGAGCCGCCAGGGCGTTCTGTTCCACCAGCAGGACGGACAGGCCCTCATCCTTATTGATCTTTTGCAAGATGCCGAAGATCTCCTCGACCAGGAACGGAGCAAGCCCGAGACTTGGTTCATCAAGCATCAACAGCTTCGGCTGGGTCACGAGGGCCCGCCCAATGGCAAGCATCTGTTGCTCACCACCCGACAAATAGCCTGCTTGCGAACTTTTGCGTTCGGCAAGCCGCGGAAAATATCCGTAGATCTTGTCCTTTTCCGCATTCAGCGTTGATCGGGACATTCCGCGCGGCGCGGCGGCGGTCAGGTTCTCGTCGGGGGTCAGATGTTCGAAGACCCGCCGCCCTTCGATGACATGACAGATGCCCATCTCGACGCGTTCTTGCGCGAGCGCTTCGGTAATGTCCACTCCCTGGAACGTTATCTCACCTCGGCTGATGCGTCCGCGCTCAGCCTTCAAAAGACCGCTGATCGCTTTCAACGTGGTGCTTTTTCCCGCTCCGTTCGATCCCAAGAGTGCGATCATCTCGCCCTTTGGGACTTGGACCGAAACACCTTTGATCGCCAGTATTACATTGTCGTACAGTACTTCGACGCTGTTCATGGATAGAATGTTCTGGGCTTCAACTTTTTCTTGCATCGGCATTCCCCTATTTCTTGAACTGATCGAAGGGCCAGACCATCAGATAGTCTCTGATGTTGCCGTAGAGTTTTCCCAAACCGAGTGGTTCGATCAGAAGGATAATGACGATCAGTGCGCCATAGACTGCGTTCGGGATGTGAGCGAGTGTTTCAACATCGATCTGCATGCCAAGCCCGTCACTCAGCGTGACGACGAGACCGTTCACGATACCCGGAACAAGAAGGATCAGGGCAACACCGAAATAGGAACCGATAATGCTGCCAAGGCCGCCAACAATCACCATCGCAAGAACCTGGATCGAAACGGCAACCGAAAATTGCTCGGGTGCGGCGAGAAAGAAAAAGGTGGCAACAAGCAACGCACCGCTGACGCCTGCGATGAACGACGAAGTCGCGAACGCGAGGATTTTGTAGTAGAAACTGTTCACACCCAGGATCGCGGCCGCAAAGTCTTTTTCCCGGACAGCGACCAAGGCGCGACCGAGTCCAGTACGCTTGAGATTAAGCATGAAGATCGTCACCAACACACACCAGCCGAAGGCGACATAGTAGAAGCCAGTATCAGTGGTAATCTCTTGCCCGAGCAGAGCCAATGTCGGTGACTGGAGCGACGCGTGTGAACCCCCCGAGATCGCCGGAGAGTGGGTCAGAACCCAGTCCATCACGAATTGCATCGCAAGAGTGGTAAGGGCGAGATACAGTCCCTTGACCCGCAAAGCGGCAAAAGCAAACAGGCTGCCGATCACGGATGACGTCAATCCGCCGATGATCAGGGCGAATTCCCACGGCACCCCGAAACGCGCGGCATGGATCGACGAATACGCTCCGACGGCCATGACCGCAGCATAACCCAAGTGAAGTTGGCCTGCCCAACCTGTCACCAGATTCAATCCAAGCGCGGCGGCCGTCCAGATCAGCCAGGGAAGCATGTAGCTGTTCAGATAAAGCGACGGGATGATGAATGGCGCGGCAAGACCGATCAGAAAGATGAATGCTGTCAGATTTCTGTCGGCAGGCACCTTGAAGATACGGCTGTCCGAAACGTAGTTGGCGTGATGGACGCCGGAAAGTCTGTAAAACATCCCTTACACCCTTTCGATGTCGTGACGACCGAACAGCCCGTGCGGACGGATCATGACGGTAAGAATGAGCACGGCGGCGACGATAAGCTCACGGCTTCCGCCTCCGACAAGCGGATCGAGGAAATCAGAAACAACGTTTTCGACGACGCCCAGGATGATGCCTGCGATCACGGCGCCAAGGATACTGTCGAGACCACCGAGAACGGCAACTGTCAGACCTTTGAGAAGCAACAGCGACAGCGCCTGATCGACACCCTGAATCTCGCCCCAGATAACGCCCGCAGCGACGGCAACAACGGATGCCAGCGCCCAGGACAGGCCAACTCCGCGTTCAACCGAGATACCTACCGACCACGAAGCCATGTAATCATCCGCGATCGCCCGCAACTTGATCCCGGTCCGGGTTCGGAAAAACAGCATGAATGCGACAAACAAGGCGAGCGCAACACCGGCACCAACCAGATGGATGCGGCTGATGAAGATGTCGTCAAAAAACAGTGGATCATAGCTGACGCCCAATTCCATCGAACGTGACGTCCCGCCCCAAATCGCAAGCGTTGTACCCCGCAGGAAAATGTCGAGGCCGAGTGTCAGCATCAAGATCATGACAACCGGCCGACCTGCGAGACGGCGCAGAGCAACACGCTCAATGCCGAACCCAAGGCCGAACATGACAACCGCAGCCAGAGGGATGGCCAGCCACAAGGGTAAACCCACGTCGCGTGCCAGCGCCAGGACCACATAGGCCCCTACCATGGTCAACCCGCCCTGAGCCAGATTGGGCACCGAAGATGCCTTGTAAATCAGCACAAGGCCGATGGCGAATAGCGAGTACAGCAGACCCGTCAAGGCTCCGTTGATCGCAAGCTCTGATAGAAAGACCCAGTCCATTTATACCTCCCTGATGGGAAGGCTTCTTTCGACCTTCCCTACTTCCCCGGTCTCGTAAGTCACCTGCGCGCTTACATGGACCTCTTTTGAACCGTCGTAGAGCGCCGCGATCACGTCGGCATAGCGTTCCTGAACGACCTTCCTCCGCAGTTTTCGGGTTCGCGTGATTTCACCATCGTCCGGGTCGAATTCTTTCGGCAGACTGACAAAGCGTTGCAGGCGCAATGGTTCGGTGACGGCCTTGTTGACCCGTTGGAAGGCCTCGCGAAGCAACGTCGCGACCTCTTCACGCTGAGAAAGATCGGCATAAGACACATAGGGCACGCCGTTCACCTCTGCCCAGTGGCCAACGGCTTCGAAATCCACGCAGACCATAGCCGTCAATTCGTCAAGCCCGGCGCCGATTACGGCAGCATCCTTAATATAAGGGCTGAATTTCAACCGGTTCTCGATGTAGTTTGGCACAAACCGCTCGCCTCCGGCCGTATGCATGACCTCGGAGACGCGCCCCAGAACAACCAAGTGTCCATCTTCCTCCAAATACCCGGCATCACCTGTATGCAGCCACCCGCCCTCAAGGGCTTCGGCGGTCGCTTCGGGTTTGTTGAAGTACCCTTCGAATACGCTGTCCGAGCGTACCAGGATCTCCCCGTCCTCGGCGATGGTCACCTCGACGCCGGGCGCGGGTTTGCCGACGGTATGAAGGCGCACTTCACCCGGAGACTGAATTGCATTGATCGCGCTGTTTTCGGTTTGGCCATAGAGTTGGCGCAATTTGATTCCCAAGGATCGGTAGAAAACAAAGGTGTCTTCGCCGATCGCTTCGCCGCCGGTGAACGCGTTCTTGAGGCGGCTCATTCCGAACTGGTCCTTGATCGGTCCGAAAATGATTGCCTCGCCCAAAAGTCGGCCCAAAGGCTCCAATATACCACCGCTTTTTCCGTTCAGCTTGCGTGTCTCAGCGGCGATGGCCCGATCCATGAAAAAATGGTACAGCCATTTCTTTAAAGGGGTCGAATTTTCGATACCCACCTGGATTGTCGTCAGCATCTGGTCCCAGCTTCTCGGAGCCGCCAGATAGAAGGTCGGAGCGATCTCGCGCATGTCGCGCACGACCGTTTCCTGGCGCTCAGGCACATTCACGGTGAAACGCCAAAGGAGTGCCGCGGCAACGGTTATGGCGTAGTCTCCCACCCAGGCCATCGGCAAGTACGCGAGGATCTCCTCATTTTCGTCGAAGGCACCCGCCGCATGTCCATTCCGAGCAGCAGCAAGAACGTTCTTCTGACTCAGTACGATGCCCTTCGGCGCGCCCGTCGTTCCGGAGGAGTGCAGAAAAATGGCCGGATCTTCCGGCTTCGCACGACTAAGCAGTTCCTCACGCAGGCCCGGGGTTTCGTTCAGATCGTGCTGACCAACTTCGATCAGGTGATCCCAGGACAACAGCCCTTCAACCTCGTAGAAGCCAAGACCGCGCGCTTCATCATAAATGATGTGGTCGATGCCCTCGGCGCCCGCGTCCTTCAGTTCCAGGATCTTGTCAACCTGTTCCTGATCTTCCGCAATGGCCGCGACGATCTCGACTTCGCCAAGAAAGTGCCTTAGTTCCTCAAGAGTTGCGCCCGGATAAGCGGGCATGGCGTAGGCACCAAGCAACGAAACAGCCAGCATGCCGCCATAGAGCCGCGCACGGTTATCGCCCAGAACAAGCACTGCTTTGCCAGGCTTCACGCCGATTTTTTCAAGCCCAGCCGCACAGGCCACCACCTCTTGGGCGTATTCCGCCCAGGTGGTTTCTTTCCATATCCCACGCTCTTTTTCGCGACGGGCGATATCCTTTCCGTGGAGCGACGCGTTCTTCGCCAGAAGTGCACCAATCGTTTCGCCGCCTGAAGACCGGTTCTTCGTAAAATCAGTCATGCGACCCTCCGATATATGCCTCGATGACCCGCGGGTCCTTCACAACCTCCTTGGGGATGCCACTGGCGATCATTTCACCGTAGTTCAGTGCCAGCATCCGATCACAAATGCCGGTGATGACATCCATATGGTGTTCGATCAGCAGAACGCTGACGCCGCGTTCGGCACGGGCATCCAGAATGAAACGGGACATATACCCTTTCTCTTCCTGGTTCATGCCGGCCATCGGTTCATCGAGAATCAGCATCTGTGGCTCGGCCACCAATGCCCGCGCCAGCTCGACCCGCTTTTTCAACCCGATCGGAAGACCATCGACCAACTCATGCCGAATGCTCTCGAGCTGTAGAAACTCGATCACCTCCTCGACGATTTTACGGTTCTCGATTTCTTCACGCTGTGCTGCCCACCAATATAGCGCCGTACGCAAAACGCCTGGGCTCATGTGGATGTGCCGCCCGAGCAGGATGTTGTCCAGAACGCTCATCCCGTTGAACAGGGCAAGATTTTGGAACGTTCTGGCAACGCCGAGCTTGGCAACCTTGTGAGGCGCCGTACCCGTAATGTCGTTTCCTGCCAGCCGGACCCTGCCCTCGTTTGGCGGGTAAAATCCGGTAATTGCGTTTGTTAGCGTTGTCTTGCCGCTGCCATTCGGACCGACAAGTCCAAAGATTTCCCCTTGTCGAATAACGAGGTCAACACCGGTGACAGCGACGATGCCGCCGAACCGTCGTTCGACCCCGCTGCACTCCAGTATCGCCCCATCATCGGCTCCGATTGCTGTGTTAATCCTTGTCGTCATCTAGATATCATTGTCCCCCTAAGGTTCACGGCCAACATCAGGTAATCCGGAAGTAGTCCGGCCGCCCCGTTGGCCATGGATCCCCCCACAATTGCTGCCCACCGTCGATGTTCAGAACTTCTCCGGTTACGAATTTCCCTGAATTCGCCGCCATATAGACAACCCCTTCAGCGACATCCCATTCGTCCCCGGCGTGCCGCATCGGGTTGGAGTCCTGAAAGGTCGCAGAACCCTCCGGAGGGTAGTTCCCGAAACCGTTGCTTTCGCAGCAACCCGGCGCCACGCAGTTCACTCGGATACCGTGCGGGGCCCACTCCACCGCAACCGACTTGGACAGGTAAACTACCCCTGCCCGGGCCGCACAGGTATGCGCGATGCCGGGCATGCCGCGCCAGATATCGGCCACGATGTTGACGATGGAGCCCGATTGCTTGTTGGCAACCCAGTGGCGCGCCGTGGATTGCATCATCCACCACGTGCCGTTCAGGTTGGTGTCTATGACCGCATTCCAGCCCTTTGGACTAAACTCCAACGCTGCTTGCGGAAACTGACCCCCAGCATTGTTCACCAATACGTCAATCGCCCCGAACTCCTGGTTCGTCTTGGCGACAAAATCCTCGACCTGCTCAGGCTCCCGGATGGTCATAGGCACAGCGAAAACTTCGCCCCCGAAACTTTCAAGAAACTCCTTGGCCAAAGCCAGTTTCTCTTCGTTGCGTCCATTGATCGCCAGATTGGCCCCGAGCCTTGCGAACAAGGTCGCAATTGCCAGCCCCAATCCGCCTCCGGCCCCGGTCACCACAACGACTTTGCCGGTGAATAAACCGCTTGCGTAAACGGTTGCACGTTTTGATAGGTCCTCCCTCGAAGACCCAAACTGCGTCTTATTCATGACGCCTCCTCCCATTCCCCATTAGGGGCAGCTGCCAGTAATCTAACGGGCGTTAGAAAATTGGTCAAGACAACTTTTCCCACCAGCCCCGCCCGTTATCTCCGATCAGTAAGACTTTGGAAGTCCAAGGGCTTTTTCTGCTATGAACGACAGAAGCATCTGCGGTGTCACCGGTACGATGCGGAACAGCAGAGCTTCACGTACCAGTCGCTCCACGTGATATTCCTTAGCATATCCGAATCCGCCAAACGTAATTTGCGCGGCTTCGGTCGCCTCGACCGCGGCGTCGGCGGCCAAAAGCTTGGCGGCGTTCGCCTCGACGCCGCAGGGTTCTCCCGCATCGTAGAGGGCTGCAGCGTGCATCACCATGAGATTGGCAGATTCCACTCGCGCCCAGGCTTTGGCGAGTGGATGCTGAACACCCTGATTTTGGCCGATCGGGCGGTCAAAAATCACACGTTCGTTTGCATAATGCGCCGCTCGCGCCAGTGCGTTGCGCGCAATACCGATGCATTCACCGGCCACCAGGATGCGTTCGGGATTCAACCCGTGCAAAATTTGCCTAAAGCCTTTGCCCTCCTCCCCGATCAGGTCCTCAGCCGGAATCGGCAATCCATCGATGAAGACTTCGTTCGAATCGACAGCCTTTCGACCCATCTTTTCGATCTCTCGCACGTCAACGAAATTTCGGTCGAGATCTGTATAGAACAGGCTCAGCCCTTCGGTCGGGCTGCTCACATCCTCAAGCCGCGTTGTTCTGGCCAGAAGCAACATCTTGTCTGCCACCTGCGCGGTAGAAATCCAGACTTTTTGTCCGTGCACGACATATCTGTCCCCCCGCCGCACCGCCATGGTCTTCAGCTTTGTGGTATCCAGCCCCGTCGTCGGTTCGGTCACGGCGAAACAGGCCTTTTCATCGCCTGCTATTAGAGGGCCAAGCATACGCGCGCGCTGCTCATCGGTCCCAAACTTCACCACCGGGTTGAGCCCGAAAATGTTCATGTGGATGGCCGAGGCTCCGCTTGCGCCGGCCCCCGACTCGGCGATTGCCTGCATCATTATGGTCGCCTCGGTGATCCCCAGACCAGCGCCGCCGACAGCTTCTGGCATGGCGATACCCAGCCAGGCGCCATCGGCCATTGCCCTGTGCAGTTCATGGGGAAAACCACCGTTGCGATCCCGATCCAGCCAATAGTCGTCGTCGAACCTTGCGCAAATCCGCAGAACCTGGTCGCGAATCTCTTGTTGGTCGGCGGTCAATCGAAATGTCATAGCGCGCGCCCTCTTTCCAATCTTACGAGCCCAGCCTCACATAGGGCAGCGATCCGCTCATCGTCAAAACCAAGATCACGCAGAATGCTTTGGCTGTCTGCGCCAGGCGGTCGTCCCAGCCAACGAAGCTGACCGGGCGTCGCGCTGAGATGAGGGACCGGACCAATGACCTGAGTCTGTTCGCCAGCGACCGACACGATATCCCCGCGATGGCGTATCTGCTCGTTCGTCGCGATTTCCTCGACACTCAACACACGCGAGGCAACGGCATCATGGCGGGCGAATACCGCCTCCACTTCCTTAGCCGTGTGCTGCGTGACGAAATCATTGATCGCGTCAAAGACCACCGTCATGTGCTGCGACATCTCGCCGAGTGTCGCAAACCGCGGATCATCGGCAAGGGCGTCCCCGCCGACTGCCCGCAACAGTCGGTGCGCGGTTTCCGCGCTCCCTGCGGAAACGGTCAGCCACACCCCATCGGACGTTCGGAACATCCCCCCCGGAGCAAAGTCCATCGGCTGGCGCAGCCCATTGCGCCGCGGCGAGAGGTTCGCGCCCGTCAATGCGGGAACAGGATAGTCCATCAACCGAAGCAACGCCTCGAACACCGCAAGATCGACGACCTGACCGCGTGCAATGCCCTTTTCGCGAGCAAATAGCGCGATCATGATTCCCAAAGCGCCCATCAGCCCTGTCGTGCTGTCGGCCGCCGGAAAGCCGGGGTGCATCGGCGGCCCGTCGGGAAAACCGGTCAGATGCGCTAATCCACTCATGGCCTCCGCAGCACGCCCAAACGCTGGCACGTCGCGCATCGGACCGTCCTGTCCGTAACCTGAAACCCGCAAGACAACCAAGTCCGGGTTCCAATCGTGCAAGACGTCTGGCCCAACACCGGCACGTTCCAGCACACCCGGTCGGAAATTTTCGATCAGCACGTCGGCATCTTCGACCAACTTTCGCAGGATGTCCCGGCCCTCGTCGGACTTCCAGTCCAGGCCTAGTGTTTTCTTGTTACGGCCCAAAGTCTTCCACCAGACGCCCACCCCATCCTCTGCCTTGGGTCCAAGGTCGCGCATCATATCCGTCCGGTTGGGGGCTTCGATCTTGATGACATCTGCACCAAAATCCGAGAGTAAAGCTGCCGCAAGTGGTCCGGCAATTACGTGACCAAGTTCTATAATCTTCAGTTGATCAAGGGGTCCAGACATCTGCACTTTCGACTTTGCTAATTTTCTAATGGTTGTTCGATTCCTAGCAAAGGCGAAGTCGGACCTCAAGATTCAAAGGTAATCACTTCCCCAAAAACGTAACCGCCCGGTTGTTACCGCGGATCAGTTTATCGGCGTCCAGTTCCATGAAAGCAGTTCGTTGAGCGGGTTGGTCATGTGATTGTGGATGCGGTCGAGGATTTCGGCCAGCCAGGCTTGCCGATCGTGGCCGTTCATCTTGGCTGTCTCGACAAGGGAGATCGCCCGGGACAGCGTTTCGCCACCGCTGTCGGAGCCTGCAAAAAGTCAGTTTTTTCGCCCGATGCTGATCGGGCGCATGACGCGCTCGGCGGTGGTGTCGTCGATGCCGACGCGGCCATCTCCAAGGAAGAGCTCGAATGACGGCCAGCAGCTGAGACCATAGCGGAAGGCCTTCGCGAGACCGTCCTTGCCGGGAATGCGTAGCAGTTGGGCCTCGGTCCATGCCTTGAAGGCCTAGACCATGGAGCGGGAGTGCGCCTGGCGTGCTGCCAGCCGCAGTTTCGCTGTCTTTTTTGCCCACCCGAACTATGGCCTGCCGTGCGTTCTTTCAGGCCTGTGGGACGAAGCGCTCGTCTTTGGCGGCACCGAAGTGGCTCCGACATTCGGCGGTTTTCTCGAAGGCGCGCTTGAGGCGACGGAACATGCCTACACCGTCCTTAAGACGGGTCGAGGGCGCTCAGAGAAACGCTTATAACTGCATCTGCGTTCAGGCTGTCGCTGGGGAACCTGAAGGAGCGTTTTCTTGTTTAGGCGGCTTGATCAAGAAGAACAGCGCATACAATACCGGCACCGCGACCAGTGTCAGGATCGAGGCGAACGCGAGGCCACCCATGATTGTGACAGCCATCGATGCGAAGAAGGCGTCTGATATGAGCGGAGTCATACCGAAAATCGTTGTGCCCGCAGCCAGCACGACGGGCCTCAAACGGCTGACCGAGCCATCGATTACCGCCTGATAGTCCTCGACACCTTCGGCGCGTTGCTGATCGATTTCTTCCACCAGCACAATGGCATTCTTCATCAGCATCCCGGAAAGGGACAAGAAGCCGAGAAGCGCCGTGAACGTGAACGGTAGCCCAGTGAACAGCAGACCAAGAACCATCCCCGTGACCGACATCGGAACCACGAGCCACAGGATCAGTGGCTGGCGCACTTTGTTGAACATCAGGATCGAAATTGTCAGCATTACCAGAAAGCCCAAGGGAAGCTGTTTGCCGAGACTTGCCTGCGCTTCTCCCGCGCTTTCGAACTCGCCACCCCATTCCATCGTGTAGCCTTCGGGAAGCCGAATGGCTTCGATATCAGAGCGGACACTGCGAAAGGCCTCATCTGCTGTCAGGTCGCCGCCTGCACCGCCGAGGACCGTTATCGTACGCTCACGGTCGCGGCGGTGGATAAGGGCCTCGACGAGGCGGGGCTCAAAGCCGGAGACGAGGTTGGCCATCGGCACATAGCCATTTGCACCCGGCGACCAGACGGAGAGATCGCGCAAACGATCCAGCCCGTCGCGCTCGACCTCGGGAAGCCGCAGATACATAGGGATTTCGGCATCGCCTTCGCGCAGGGTGCCGACCCGCAGGCCCGAGGTCCCGTATTGCACGGTGTCGGAAATCGATCCGCGAGTCGCACCGGCCAACCGCATGCGAGCCTCGTCGACGATGGGTTCGACGAGAATTTCGCGCTGTCGCCAGTCTGTGCGCGGGTTTGTGATCGTGCCGGCCTCGTCGAAGATCGCAAGCGCGTTATCCGATAGCTGCCGGAGGACTACCGGATCGGGTCCCGAAAAGCGAACGGCGACATCGGCCCCGGCAGGCGGACCGAAGACGATCTCCTCGACGCGGATAAGAGCATTGGGGAATTGCGCCGGCAGTTCGCGATTGAGACGCGCCGCAACATCGGGGATGAGTGTGGCATCGGTCGCACGCACGATCAGCTGACCGTAGCTCGCATCGGCCTGCTCAGGGTTGTAGGTCAGCATGAAGCGGCTGGCCCCTCGCCCCACAAGCGTCGTCACGTCCGTCACGATCCCCTCGCCTAAGATGATCTCCTCAAGCCGGGCCATTTCTTTATTCGAGACTCGAATGTCCGTGCCTTGCGGCATCTGGAGCTCGACGTAGAATATCGGGGTGTTCGACGCCGGAAAGAACGCCTGTTTGACCTGGCCGAAGGCCATGACCGACCAGACCGTGATTCCGACGATCGTCAGGACGACGAGCACACGGGCGCGCAGCGCCATCCAGAGGAAACCGCGATAGGCCGAATAGATGAAGCCACCATAGGGGTCCTTGGATGTGTCTTTCGGTGCCTTCAGAAGGAGCTTGCCCAAATAGGGCGTGACGGTTACCGCGAGGATCCAGCTCATCAGCAACGAAATCGCGATAACCGCGAAAAGCGAGAACAGAAATTCTCCGGTAGCATCTGGCGATAGCCCAATACCCGAAAACGCCATGATCCCGATCACGGTGGCCCCAAGCAGGGGCAACGCTGTCGCGGTCTCGGTATCGGCGGCGGCGTCTTCGGCGGACTTGCCCCGCGCCATGCCAATCAGCATGCCTTCGGCGATCACGATGGCGTTGTCGACCAGCATACCCATAGCGATGATCAGTGCCCCGAGACTGATCCGTTCCATCTCGATGCCGAAGACGGACATGAAGAACAGCGTGGAAAACACCGTGAGGCCCAGCGTGGCACCCACGACCAGACCCGCGCGCCAACCCATCGTCAGCATCAGCGCCCCGATGACGATGGCCACGGATTGACCGAGGCCGACGAGAAAGCTCGAGACCGCTTCGTCGACGACCTTATGCTGTTCATAAATAGGTACGATCTCGACGCCGTCCGGCAGTTCGGCCTTCAGCTGGTCCAGCCGCGCCTCGACCGATCGGCCGACCTCGACCACGTTGCGGTCGACGAGCGCCGAGACCCCGAGGGTGAAAGCCCGCGTGCCATTGTGGCGCACGATCTGGCTCGGTCGCTCCGTCTCCTCTCGAACCACGCGGGCGATGTCGTAGAGCGCAATCTGCCCAACTTCTCCGGGAGCGCCGAGCCGCAGCGCCTCAATGCCCTCGACGCTGACATAACCTGGCGGAACGGACACTCCCAGTCGAGACAGCCCTTCGCTGATCTCGCCGTTGGAGAAAACCTGGTTTTCGTCGGCGATGATACCGAGGATCTGGTCCGGTGGCAGCCCCAGTTCGGTCAGGCGCGCCGAAGGGACCGAGATGATGATCTCCTCTTCCGCCAGCCCCTGAACCTCGACCTTGGCCACCCCGTCGACGGCGACAAGGCCGCGCCGCAGTTTAGTCGCGAGGTCTCGCTGTTCCGTGGCGCTCAACCCATCGACCGTTACAGCATAGAACATGCCGTAGACGTCGCCGAAATCGTCATTGATGATCGGAGGCTGCGTACCGGAGGGGAGATCTCCTTCAATGTCGCGGATGCGGCGGCGCATTTCGTCCCAGACCTGCGGGATCTCGTCGGGCCCATAGGTCATCTCGATCTCGACCGTGATCTGGGCCATGCCCGGCATGGATTTCGATTCCACCCGGTCGAGCTGCTTCATCTGTTGGAGTGCGCTCTCCACGACATCGGCGACTTCCTCTTCCACTTCCATCGCGGTCGCGCCCGGATAGGGCACGAAAACGAGCGCCGTCTTGAGCGTGAAACTCGGGTCTTCGAGGCGTCCGACCGTGTTCAGTCCCCACAAGCCGCCGATAAGGCAAAAGACAATTGCCAGCCAAACGGCGACCGGACGTCGGATGCTTGCGCGTGAAATACTCATTGTCATGGTTTCGACTTGTCCGGTCCAGGGGTGTTCAGAGGCCGCGAACCGCGACCGGTTCGTTTTCCTTCAGGCGCCACCAGCCGCCTGACACCACCAGTTCATCCCCGGCGAGTCCCTCAAGCACGACGATTTCGTCGTCGTTGGGTAGCCCCAGCCGGATTGTCTTTCGGTACACCCGGCCGGAGTCTTTGTCGTAGAGCCAGACGGACGGCTCGTTCCGGCTCGTCGTGTCGATCGCCGAGACGGGAACCACTACCGACCGCGATTGCGCACCCTCCGCGGCGGCGGTTACGCGCACATTCGCCGTCATTCCGGACAGTAATCGTGGGTCGATAGCGCCCTCTATCACGAACTCGACGTCATAGGTTTGGGCCGTGGTGTCCGCATCGGTCACGAATGTCCGCGGATAAAGAGTTGCCTCATATCCCGGCACGGCGGGGAAAGTGGCGGTTACCCTGAATGCATCGGGCTGGGCCCGTGCCATCGCGGCGAGTTCCTCGGGCAGGGAAATCCGGACCCGCATTTCACTGATGTCCTGCAACCTGGCAATCGGAGCCGCAGGGGTGACGTTCGAAAACTCCTCCAGAAAGATGCGCGCGACAATGGCGTCGAAGGGCGCGGTGATCGTGGCTTGAGCCAGGCGTCGCTCCGCTTCACGGAGGGCGACTTCTGCTTGGACCTGCTGCGCGCGGTTCGTTTCGAGACGGGCGTCCGTCGCCACCCCCCTCTCGGTCAGACTCAACGCACGATCGTATTCGGATTTTGCGAGGTCGAAAGAGGCCTGTGCCCGGTCCAAGGCCAATTCGAAATCGACCGGGTCGAGCGCAGCGATCAAATCGCCTTTCTCAACCCGAGTCCCAGCATCTACCGCGAGGTCGGAAAGCTGACCCGAAACCTGAAAGGCAATATCCACGGTCCGGGCGGGCTCCACGCGACCTGCCAGGCTGCGCGCCCTATCGCTGTCGCGAAGCTCAGCGCGCGAAACTTCGACCGTGACCGGCTGGACCAAATCTTGCTCGGCGCTTCCTTGCGCATCGGCACCGGAAACCTCATCCGTAGTCTGCGCGAAGACCTTGGATGCGATGTCCGGGCTGAATTGCACGAGAAGGACAATGGCGAGCAGTAAGACGATCAATCCAGCGGCGCCTCCTCGGAAGTATCCGGTTCTATTCGAGCTCATCGATCATGTCCTTCAATCGGTCTATGACGGCGTCTTGCTGATCGGCATCACCATCTGCGAGGCGAAGGAGCCGCTGGAAACGAAGACCCTGGATCGCCAACAAGAGAACCATCGCCGCAGTGTCGTCCTGCGCGTCCGAACGGATGCGCTCGACATCACGGGACAGCTCTCTTCTCAGCGGGTCCAGAAGATTCGGATCCGACGCCGAAACCGCGAGAATAGCCATCGAAAGGTCATCATCGGTGCTTACGGCTTGCAGAACTGTCTCGAGATGACCGCGCAGGGTGCGGGAACTGTGCCCTTCCGGGACCGACGCCAGACGTTCGCGGTGCTCCGCGAGCATTTCGTCGAGCAGCCCGGCCAGAAGCGCTTTCTTGGTGGGGAAGTTGTACAACACCCCACCCTTGCTGAGGCCGGATTCCCGAGCGACGGCGTCGATCGTGATCTTTCCCGCGCCTTCTCGCAGCGCAATCGCCCGCGCAGCGCCGAGAATCTTCGGCGAGGCGTTCTTCGGTTGCTTTTCCACTTGTGCAGTCACCCTGTACCGTCCGGTCGGTTAAGTCATTGGGCGAGCTAATGCGCTGCCCCGTATTTGGCAAGCGAGCTCAATCTGAAAATTTGTCTCTGTGGCCGCTACCGTAAAGTCGCAGGAATGCAGCGACCGCTTCGCGCGCATGTTGCTCGCGGTGGACAGCTCGTTTCACTGCGAGAAGGCGCGGCATAAGTAGCCCCGAAACGCAAAGGTGTATGAAGTGATCGGACGCGCGCCGGACGTCATCGACATCGAGCGCGCCTTCGCGCGTAAGGCGCTCCAGAATCCGACCGACGAGTTCGCGGGCAGGTTTCGGGCCTGCGCGAAAATAAACCTCACCCACTTCGGGCAGTGCCTCGGAGGCGCCAACGCACGTTCGCAGGAGACGGATGTAGGTGTCGTCCAAGGTGAGGTCGACCATGCGAAGGGCGAGTTCTTCCAACTGGGCGCGCGGCTCCAAAGACGCGATCAAGGGCCGGAGGATTTCGTCCGCAAGCCGACCGCATTCGGATTCAACCACGCTCAGGAACAGTTGCTCCTTGGTCGGGTAATACGAATACATGGTTGCCTTCGACACTTTTCCTTCAGCGGCAATCGCATCGACCGTGGCTCCTTCGTAACCGCATCGGAAGAAAACCTCGCGCGCACCAATCATGACGTCGGCCATTTTTCTCACGGGCATCTCGTTCTCTCTATCCCAGGCAGGACTAGGCGGTTACAAGCTTTACTGTACCGTCTAGTGAGTATAGTAGATAGAAGTTGATTTAGCAGCAAAGCGTAAAGCTGTGCGGATCTACCCCACCAAGCGCCGCTTGGCGGCTTTTTCTAGCGCCGTTTTCAATTCGTCATGAGCTTCGGGTCTGATTCTGCCTGAGTTGTTCTCGGGCGCGGGATTATCCCGCGAACAGGAGGGGTACCGTCATTCTGCCGCGCTTGCGGTCCCGACAAAGGCACCCTCGGCCTCCCAGCGGCGTGCGATCGAGCCAAGCTTGTCCAGCACGCCGCGCAGTTCCGCGCCGCGCTCAGTCAGCCCGTAGGTGACAGCGGGTGGGATGGTCATGGCCTGCTCGCGCCATACAACGCCAGCATGTTCCAGCATTCTCAGCCTCTCGGTCAGGACCCGGGTGGAAATGCCGGGCACCAAACGCTTGAGCGCGCCGAAACGCTGCGGTCCCTGCTCGGACAGAACCCAGAGTATATAGATCGTCCAAGGGCCTGTGATGACACGCAGAAGCGCCTCCATCGGGCATGAGGGGGGCTGGACGCTCTTCATCGTGGATTATCCTCGCGGTTAAAGTAATCTAGTTACTTTTAAGTGCCTACTTTCACGAACGATGCAAGACACCTAAAGGTACTTAGAGCGGAAACTGCGGCTGAACAAGCCCTTGCAAACAGGGAGTGCGGTGATGAGTGACAACGTGGCAAAGTATGTCTACTGGATCGCGACCGGCCTTGTGGCGCTGGTCTATCTGGGTGCGGCGACTTTCTACATCTCATCCCACGATATGGTCGCGGGCATGTATCGCGAGGTGTTGAGCTATCCCACATACATCATCTGGCCGCTCGCGATTTTGAAGATTGTCGGCGCGGTGGTGATTCTCTGGCGCCCTTCGGCGATGCTGGCGGACTGGGCTTACGCGGCGATGTTCTGGCATCTGGTGTTGGCGTTCGGGGCGCATGTGGGCGCGGGCGATCCAGGCTGGCCACCGGCTCTTGCGACCTGGGTGCTCCTGATCGCCTCGTGGATGACAGCCAATCGCGTGCGTGCGGTAAAGTCGGCATATGCGCCGACGTTTCCGACAGAGACGAATTAATCCGATGCGGAGTTGCCACGGCGCTGGCCATCCACCCTCGGGCTTGGGGTTCAAAAGGACGACAGAATGACCGAAAGGCAGCCGACAGTGTTTGTTCCCCATGGAGGCGGCCCTTGCTTCTTCATGGACTGGAACCCGCCTGACACCTGGGACAGGCACCGCAGATTCCTTGAGGCTTTGCCTGCGAGCCTGCCGGCAAAGCCCAAGGCGCTTCTCGTGATCTCAGGCCATTGGGAGGAACGGGTGTTTACCGTGCAGACCAACTCCGCGCCGCCGCTGCTGTTCGACTATCAGGGGTTTCCCCCCCATACTTATCAGCTGACCTGGCCCGCGCTAGGCGATCCTACGCTGGCGGCCCGTGCAAGCGAGCTATTGAATGGCGCGGGTTTTGAAACCCGGGCCGACGCTACGCGTGGCTTCGATCATGGGGTGTTTGTTCCGCTAAAGGTGGCTTTGCCTGAGGCCGACATACCTACCGTCCAACTGAGCCTGCGCGACGATCTCGACGCTGAGGCGCATCTTGCTGCTGGTCGCGCGTTGGCGCCCTTGCGAGACGAAGGTGTTCTGATCATCGGGTCCGGCAACACCTATCACAACATGGGCAAGATGATGCGGGCGATGAGGGGCGGACCCGATGGCCCGGTGAACGGCGGCGACTTTGACCGATGGCTCACGGGTGCGGTGACCCATGAAGACCCCGGGGCGCGCCGCGCCATGCTGGCTGCTTGGGATCGGGCACCCGGCGCACGCGACGCCAATCCGCGCGAGGAACATCTAATTCCATTGCACGTCGTGGCCGGCGCCGCGCTTGCGGATCGGGGGGAAAAGACCCTCGAGGATCACGTATTGGGCGCGGTCGAAAGCGCGTTCAGATTTGGATAGGACCAGATATGTGCTTCGAACTTCCCTTGCGGCAGGGTCCGCGCCCCGAAACCACCGAGTGCGCCCCGCATGAGCAAGTGTCGCAGAACTCCTCGGCCGAGATTCACGCATTGTTCAAGCAGAAGGCCTTCGCCCTGCCCTTCGTCGAGCGTTGCCGATCGGGTATTTCGGTCCCCGGCGCCGAGGCATTAGTCCTGCCGCGGCCGCATGCCTGCGGCCCGCGCGAAGCCTTCATGATCGGACGCGAATTTGCGCATGTGCATCCCGCCTATGACGGTTCGTCGCACATGATGCTGCCGCTGGCGGCGGTTGAGGAACTCATCGCGAAGGGATGGGGCGAACAGCACCCGATGGCCTCGGCCGGATACATCCCGGCCAATGCGATCATGGCCTTTGCTCCACGCGATGAGGCAGAGGTCGATGTGATGATCAAAATCCTGACCACAAGCTGGGGTTTCGCGCGCGGCAAGCTGGCGAATCCCGCCCCCACCCAAATCCACGATTGATCGCAAGCGCGCTTGCAGAAACATCAAGATAAGAGAGATACCATGTCCAACATCCAGAACGGCCCCTTCATCGTGACCGGCGCGTCCGGACAACTTGGCCGGCAGGTGGTCGACCTGCTGGTTCAGGCAGGTGCCGGGCCGGTCATCGCGATCTCGCGCACTCCCGACAAGCTTGCCGATCTGGCGGGAAAAAGAGTCGAGGCGCGCGAGGGCGATTTCAACGACCCGGCTTCTCTTGAAGCAGCCTTCGCGGGCGGCAAGCGTCTCCTCATCATCTCCACCGACGATCTGGAGCCGGGCAAGCGGCTCGCAGCTCATTCCAATGCGATTGCTGCGGCCAAGACGGTAGGTATCGACCACATCGTCTATACCTCCTTCGCAGGCCCAGTCGCGGAAAGTCCAATCGGATTCGCTCAAGACCACGAAGGGACCGAGAAGCTGATCACGGAAAGTGGGGCGGATCATACGATCCTGCGCAACAATATGTACACCGACTTTCTGTTGATGGGCGGCCAGCAGAGCGTCGCCATGGGCACGCATTTCTCCGCCGCAGCAGATGGCAAGACCGGATATGTGACACGCGCGGATTGCGCCCGTGCCGCAGCCGCGGCGCTAATGAAAGCTACGGGAAGGGAGACCCTCGATATCACCGGGCCGGAGACGGTCAGCCAGGCCGAGGTCGCGGCGATCTTGTCCGAAATTGCGGGTAAGGAAATCCCCTATGTCGCCCTGCCCGCCGAGGATCTGGTGCAGGCGATGATCGCAAATGGACTGCCGGAGTTCATGGCGAGGGTCTTTGCCTCCTTCGACGAAGCAATCGCGCAGGGCTATCTCGATGTGGCCAGCGGCGATCTCGAATCGCTCACCGGCAAGCCCGGACAGTCGGTGGCCGATTTCCTGGCCGCTAACCGCGCGGCGCTTCTTCAGGCGCCGCAGGAACAATAATGCTGGAAAATGTCATGAGGCTTTACAACGCGAACTTCTCACCGAATGCGCTGCGTGTACGGGCGGTGGCGCACGAACTGGGCGTGGAACTCGAAATCGTCGAGGTCGACATCCGTGCCGGGGACAACCGCGCGGCGGAATTTCTTGCCCGCAATTCAAATGCAAAGGTGCCTGTTTTGGAGGACGGGAATTTCGTGCTCTGGGAGTCCCGGGCGATCTGTGCCTATCTGGCCGGGATCCGGCCCGAGGCAGGGCTCTATCCTGATGGCCTCAAGACGCGGGCCCTCGTCGATCAGTGGGCCTGGTGGCAAGCCATCCACCTAGGCCCGGCGATGCAGAAGTTGTCCTTTGAGCTGTTCCTCAAAGAGAAATTCGGCATGGGCGATCCTGATCCTACTGTGGTCGAAGCGGAACGGAAAGCCACCGATCAGTTCCTTGCCGTTCTGGAAACCGGACTCGACGATAAGGATTGGATTGCAGGCGCACTCAGCCTTGCCGACTTCTATCTGGCGACCACATTCATGTATCGCGACCAAGCGGGGATTTCGCTGGACGAATTCCCCAGAATCGCGGGCTGGATCGGCCGGCTTGAAGCGCGTGACAGCTGGCAGAAGGCCGTAGCACCGCTTCTTGCGCTCTTCGCCTGACATCGCGCTCGCCGCGATGATTGAACGATCTGCATCACGTCCGGCGATCGGCGCGCTATCAGATTTAGACATGAGCAGGAAGCGTCGCATGACAGAAATTAGCCGCAGACAGCCGCGACAACCAACCTGACAAGAGTTCCTCCGGAAGCAATGCGGCGGTTTTGGGATGTAGATGCTGTGTCTCATCCCGATCTTTAGAGTTTTCGCGCGGAGTGTATTCATCAGGTCCGATAACTCAGCATCCGTCGCGCCAATTGAGCACGTGCCGTTCGTCCAAGACAAAGACTGATCTCACGGCCTCCGCGAGCGGGATGCCGAGCACAGTGTAACCGTGCAGGACAGCTATGCGGGTGTCACTGTTCCCTTAATTCTTGGACGCTGATGTATGTGACCGTTCAGAACCGCGGGGTCATGCTGCCCTGAGCAAGGGTGGTGTAGGACTTATGAAGCTCGCAATGTTGCCCGCAATAGGCTGCTTCGGGGCTTCATATTTCGTTCGTTCACTCAAACCGCTGTCGTTCCCAGGAACAAGAAAAAACCAGACCGCCGGAGCGGTCTGGCCGTTGGCTTAGGCGGCGTCTTTGGGGCCCCAAGGGATGACAGCCTGCAGGGACAGATCGTCCTGGTTTGCGGCCTTGCCGAGGTTGGCGTTGAAGCCGTGGTCGCGGATGGTCAGCGTGTAGTAGTCGGCGCCGGTCTCCTTGTTCTGCTTCTTCCAGATGCCGCCGCACTCGACCAGCTTGCCGCGCGGGGAGCGGCCGAGGACGCGGTGCGTGGGGGCCATCGGGTTCGTGATCGCGACGGGTTCGACCGTGATGTCGAGGTCGAAGGTCAGGGTCGAGATGGAGCCGACGCCCTTGGCGGTTTCGATGTCGGTGCTGGTGAATTTAATGCAGTTCGTGGTCATTGCTCTTCTCCTTGTTTGCATTGCAATGATGGTCACCTTGCAGCTGGCCAAGGCCCGGCCACACCGAAGGCGAAGCGTAGCGGAGAGGGGCAGGCGCCGGTCTTTTTGGCGCGCGAGGAATGACCCGTAGGGTCAGGGGAAAAAGATCGGCGACAACCTTTGTGGACGGGACGACAGCTGCGACCAGCATGTCATGCAGAGCAACACATCGGGAGAAGTGCGGTGGCCGCGAAGGACACCCAGGTGAACAGCCGATGAAACTGCCGGGGGCGGTGTCCTTTCTGCCCTCTCACCCCGAGCCGCAGCCGGACGGGTTCGCGCTTTGCCGAGCCTTGCCTAACGTGGCGCGACCGCTTGCCCGTGGTAAGTTGGTCGAGTGAGGTGCCATCTGGCTGAGCGATTTCAAGCAGACCGCCGTGGCATCTGCACCGGGCGCGGGTCATCCCGATTTCGGACCAACCCTCTTCGGCATCCCAATAGTTTGCGATTTTTTACATCGCGTCCAACACCGACCCTCTGCCAGCTTTGGCCAGAGCGATCCGGCGGTTGTCGAAACTCCTTTGCGGTCAATGATGGCAGAACAGCATGTCCGGCAAAGCGAGGACTAACACCGGCTGACACGGGAAAAACGAGACTATTGAAGCGACCCGCCCCGCCCCAGCGACCGTTACCGAATGGCCGAGATGAAGCGTTGCCACGACCATGCGACGGCTGGTCGGGCTGGCTCCGGAGGAGACGGCACGGCCAGCGGTACGTCGCAGGGAGAGGCAGCGTTTCAGCTCGGGGAGGGCGGCTGCATGCAGCCGACCGAGTAGGGCGCGGTCCTGACCAAAGGGCAGGATGATTTATGGACAACAAGCACCCACGAATTCCGTTCGCCGATTTGATGAAACTAACCCCGACTCGGAATGTAACAGATACGACCTTTGGCCTTCTTCAGCCATCCGAGTTGTCGTGCGCGTAGCTGCCATATCGCGTAGGACGCCCGTAATGCGGGCCAATGAGCCGAAAGGTCTCGATTGGCGACTCGTGATCGATGGTGTTCTCTGGAAGAGGCTATTCCGCACAGGCATCGGGAAGGATTCCTGCAACCGAGAGCAGTAGGAAGCTGCCATGAACCCGCTCATATTGCCACTGACCTACTCTCACCACGTTAATTAAACCCGCTTATCTTAGCCTACCCACTATTTAAGCGAAGCCCGTATTGCTTAAATAAAAGAGGGGCATCATAGTGAGCTATGACCGATTCAGACCCCAACCAACGCCTTGGCCGCTTTGTCGAAACCCCCGTTGCAGGAGAGACGGTCCGCGCCTTCGTACCACCTCCCCTGCCTCCAGTCCCAACAATCGACGTACTGGGGCTTCTCGACCGACTCAGCCTCGCGGAGCGCGCCTTAGGGCGGCTGGATGGCATCACGATGCTTCTGCCGCGCCAGGAACTGTTCCTCTATATGTATGTCCGCAAGGAGGCCGTACTTTCCTCACAGATCGAAGGAACGCAATCGACGCTGACAGACCTGCTGCGTTTCGAGACCGAAGCACAGGCGGGCCAGCCAATCGATGACATCCGCGAGGTCTCGAACTACGTCGATGCCATGATGTACGGGTTGGAGCGCCTCGAAGACTTGCCACTGTCCCTGAGGCTAATCCGCGAGATGCATGCGCGTTTGCTGCAAAGCGGACGTGGCGGCACCAAGGACCCCGGGGAGTTTAGGCGCTCCCAGAACTGGATCGGAGGGACACGTCCCGGTAATGCGCTGTACGTTCCACCCCCCGTCACGGAACTGGACAATTGCCTCGGCGCGTTTGAACGCTTCATGCACGACGACCAGTCCCGCCTTCCTGCTCTCATCAAGGCAGGACTGCTGCACGTCCAGTTTGAAACCATCCACCCTTTTCTCGACGGCAATGGCCGCATCGGCAGGTTGCTGGTAACATTGTACCTCTGCGTCAATGGGGTGCTGCAAAAGCCTCTCCTCTATCTGAGCTTGTTTCTTAAGACGCATCGCGCTGATTACTATCGCCTGCTCCAGGAGGTTCGTGAGCATGGTCAGTGGGAGGCTTGGCTTGACTTCTTCCTCGCTGGCGTGGCGGATACGGCAAACCAGGCATTTGATGCCGCCACGCGGATTGTTGACCTGTTTAAGGAGGATCGCGAGCGCATTTCAGCGCAAAGCGATCGCGCCGGTTCGTCACTGCGTATCCATGAACTGTTCCAGCAGCACCCCTTCCTGACCGCGAACCAACTGGTCGAGTACACCGGTCTGTCGGCTCCGACGGTGAACGCGGCCCTCGCCGACCTCCAACGCTTCGGAATTCTTGAGGAGATTACTGGGAGGAAGCGGGGGCGTGTTTTCAGCTATCGCGCCTATCTGACCATCCTCAGCGAGGGTACCGATCCGCTACCCACCACTGCCTAGAGAAAGGTGCGATGACAATTGCCATTCGACCATGAATGTCAATCGTGGCTGGGTTGCTCCCCTACAAGTTCGGGCAATGGCTCGGCGTGCCCATGACTCTCAAACTCGTTCCAATAGATCATGGCGAACTCTGCCACGGCTGGGCGTGGTCCATCGATGATGAGGACGCACTCGCCGAACAGGTTGCACGTATAGTTCTCGGCCAATATCGCCACGTCGCCAAGATCCTGAGCGGTGCGGGGGTGCCGGGACCTGCTGCCAATGCCGAGCAGGCGACTGCAGCGATCAAACAACTGACGTTGGCGGAGGGTGACGATCCTTGGCACCGTGATGGCTGGCTGTTCCAGGCGATATCGTGGATCGCCGCGCACCAGCAGCCTGCCGCTTCGCTCACCCGGATGCCTCATATTCGCAAGGCCGATGTCGCGTTTCCCTTAAATCTGAGACGAGACGCTTTCGGCATTGAGTTTTGCCTTTAATTGCGAGATTCGGCTGTCATGGGGCCTTTGCTTCTCGCGTGCCTTTGCGCGATGTGATCGACCGCGGCTAGCAATCGATGCTCCTTCTCGAAGGCGCGCAAGAGAGCAACCTTGGCAAAGTCGTCTATGGCGGAGCTGACGATGGCTGCCTTAGCCAAGGATGAGATCGCGCGGCGGCGATTGCGGCAAGGCACAACAGCCTCACTTCCGGTCTGTGGCTCTGAAGAGCGAACAAGGGCTCCCCGTGGCAGCCCTTAAGTGACATGGCAAAGGTGACTGCGCGCATTGCGCGCCGAAGTTGCCTGGGGCCTTGCGATCGCGCGGCGCATTCAAGCATCCCTGCCCCGCGGCGCGCTCGGTATATCAGTTTGTCGGATATTGGTTCGTCACCGGCTTTGCCGAGGGTCTGCACAAGTCTCGTCCCGCAAACCCGACAGTCGAATGCCCAGGCCCGCCTCCAATGCCTGAGCGAAAGGCCCTCTCGGGAGCATTGCAGACAATGCTGGAATGGCATCTGGGCCGTCAGCGATGCTTCTCGTGGCGTCATTGCCGGAAAGGTCAAAGATCGCACGACATCTGGGGCGACCCGTGCGGCATTGGCAATCTTCTCTGCCGCAGCCGCGTCGATGCTCAAGTCCAAGGCGGTGCCATGCGTGGTATCGATTTCGATATGAGCCAGCAGTTCCGCGTCATTACAGTAGTTGGCCGCAGCCAACCGAGACAACCAACCTGACAACAACTCGTCTGGAAGCGGTGCGACAGTCTTTGGCAGCGGTCGCAGCGTCACACGCCGGTCTTCTCGAGCCGCCGATGGGCGTTCGCATGGCGCGACCAAACCGGCGTCCATTTTGCGATTGCGTCATCGGTGATGCATTCCTCACCGGTGACAATGGCCTCGATGGAAAGATCCTTGACTAGGGCGAAAATGCGCGAGGTCACCCCACCGGTCAGTGCAAGTATCTGCTTGAGCGACTTGACCTTCAGATTGGATTTTTTGTTGAGGGGCATTGCCGCGATGAGTGTCTGGATCATATCCGAGAACTCGGCATCATCGCGCCAGTTTGGCAGGTGATGTTCGTCCAGCCGCCTGGCAAGTTGGATATCACCACGGATGGCATCGACAGCCTCGCTGACCCCGAGGCAGACCAGCGACACTTCGAGTTCATTGCTGAGATACCGCAGAACATTGAGAAAGCGTCGCTGTTCGCGGTGGGTCCCGGCCAAAAGGTTGTGAACCTCGTCGATCATGATCATCCGCAGGCCAAGGTCACGCAGTAGCGCGATGACACGGACTTCGAGGGAAGCCACATTTTGAGCGCGGGCGCTCAGTGCCGTCGCCGGGGCGCCAACGGCGGCCAGGATATGCAGGTAAAACCGCCGTTCATCAGGTGCGGGCGGCGCTTGCAACAGCAGAAGCGGTGTGCGGGTGATGCCTGATGCCGGATCGTATTCTGGTGCGTACTTGCGCGACAGGTTTCGGGCAATCATCGTCTTTCCAATCCCGGAGGCGCCATGCACAAGAAGCCCAGGCATACGGGTTTGTCGTGGCGCTTCGATCATGCCCTGCAAGCGGTCCAACACCTGTTCCGCCCGTGGAAAGCCGATCCAGATATCCGATTGAATGAGGGCGATCCGGCCGTCTTCTTCAGTTGTCCCTGCCCTCAATTCACCATCTCTCCACCTTGAACAATGGGCGCGATGTATCACCCGTATCGATCGCGCGCAGCCCTTCGGTTGACGAGACGGCCGAGTTGGCGCTCTCCAATGTCCCTTTTCTTTCACGGGATCGGCGTTCGGCCTTCGTCAGGCCCCGGCTTTCAGTCTCGATCTGGCGTTGCTGGCGGATCAGCTCAGCCAGAACCAGCTCATTGGACCCGGACTTGCCAAGGGCCCGAGCCCTCCTCATGGCTTCGCGATATTCCCAGAGTGGCACGGGCGGAATTTCCAGATTTCTGTACCGCGCCTCAACAAATCGGCCATCGTCCAGTTCGACCCAGATCATTGAGATATCACGAGGATCGTAGCGAACGACCACCTTTCCATCCCCGCGCCCGATGTGGCCTGCAAGGGCATCGGACCAGTACCGTATCTGGAACAGATGGATGCCGTCACGCCTGATCTTGCGCAGTTCGCTCGGCAGGAAACTCACCTGAAAGGCTTCGATATCAAATGGGATATCGCCCGTCATTTGTTCTGAGAGCGCCTCCCATTTGGCAACGGGCGTGCAGCCAAGACTTGAATGAATGCTGTTGTTGTAACGGCAGATTTCCAAAGCAAACCAACGATCGAATTCGCTCAACGTCATCGTGGCCATGCCTTCGGCATCATAGTCGCCCTTGGTCGTGACCGAGGATTGCGTTGTGCCCGGCAGGAGGTGAACCGCCCCCATCATCGTCCCGATCAAACGTTCGATGTGACCTCCGAAGTGAGGACTTCCCGGCGGTCGATAGACCAGATCGATCCCCCATTCCGCACAGGCCGACCGAAAGGCCCGCGACCGGAAATCGCGGCCATTGTCGACATGGACACTCTGCGGTTTGCCTTGTGCGGGCCAAGGAATATTGCACGCCAATTCCGTCAGAAGTTGCGCCTTGGGGGCAACCGCCTGTGTCAGGCAAAGCGCCACAGACAGACGCGAAGGAGCCTCAAGAGAAGTGTAGTATCCGGTTACCATCCGCGTTGCGATGTCGATCGACAGCGTGACCCAAGGCCGGCCAATTGCTTGGCGCTCAAAACTGTCGACAAGAATAATGTCTGCGGGCGTATGGTCGATTTGCACGATTTCCAGAGGATGATTTGCCTTGTTTTCACCCGTGACCGGCGCAAACTTCTGGCGGGCCGCCTTTGCGCCCTCTCGTGCCTTCGCAACTTTGCGGGCATTCATTGCATCCAGACGACGCTGAACCGTCCGCCGCGTCGGTGGCTGCAGGCCCTGTTGCCAGCACGCGCTGCGGATTTCTGTCACGACGCGCGACAGGCTCGAACGCTCCCGGCGCAAAAAATAACGGCGAAGGTGCTCTTCGATCACCGCTTCGACTTTGCTGGATATCAAGATCGTCCCGGTCGGGCGGCCCCGTTTCCGCGGCGTCAGAGCGCTGGTGCGCCCACCCTCTTCCGCCAACCGCTTTACCCAACGCCAGACCGTCGCCCTGCTGACACCAAGCTCCCAAACGGCGTCATTGATGCCACTTTCCAGACTGCCAGTCCCTTTGAGAAAGGCCTGAACAAGGGGACGCAGCACCGCGGCCCTGCGCGCTTCTTCAGCACCAACGGCAACGTAGTCTTCGCCATCATCATCCATCGATATTTGCCGCAAATGTCTGTGAACCCTGTCTCAGGTTTAAGAGCAAAAATATCGGAATTAAAGGCAAAATCTCATATTTAAGGGCAAAGCACAGCTGTTGATTTCGTTGGATTTCTCATCTCACAATTAAGGGCTACGCGACACCACCCTTTGGCGACATCGATGAACGTAAGCATTGGCGATAAGCGCTCCTCCCTCAATGAACCGAGAAGGTCCCTGTCGCTGGATCTGATCACAACGGTCTAGTCCTTGATCCGCCACATCCTGAATCGTCCTTGTTGCGTCACTTCTCGGATCAGGCCTCTCTCTTCCATCCAGGCGAGGTTCCTTTGAACCGCCGCGCGACTTGCGCCTGTTAATGCCTCCGCCATCGGGGCTGACACCAAAGGCCATTCTGTCAACGCCGAACGAAGAGCCGCCGGAGTTCGCCCCGAAAGCTGAGACATGACTCCTTCCGCCCGAGCACTCCATGTCTCGGCATCGTCTAGATGCCGCATCGCCGTTAGAATTGCGCTGTTCATCCCATCCAACCAGCGGGTCAAGCGTTCGGGTGGCAAGCCCGAGACACGCAGCCCCCCTGCCCCGCCCATAGCTAGCGGTGCGAAGATGGCGCCGCTTCCGTCGCTGGCCGCGATCCTGGACGCGGTGACGGCGGCTTCGATCTGGTCGCCGTGCTGTCCGAGGCCCGCCAGGCTCCAGAGATGAAAGCCCATGCAAGCCCGCGTGATTGGGTGGAGTTCGGCAGCGGCGGCCATTACGTCCAACCATCCGCCCGCGCGATCTTCGAAACGCTCAGCGCTGTCTTCAATGTTCTCGGGATCGCGGCGATCCAGGAAGGCGGCCAAATCAGCCTTTGGTCCGGGACCGCCTGTCAGGCGCCGAACAGCCCATCCAACTCTTGCAAGGGCATTTGGGTCATCCTGTGCGCCCGAGAGCCGCATCGATATCCAGAGCGCCAGACGATCAGAACTCACCCGATCCCCTGAGAACCAGCTGAGGTTCGCTGCCTCGATCAAAGCGAGGCGATGCCGCCAGCCTTCCGGGCCACGCAGCAGCCGATCATCCAGAGCTCCTAAGCGTCCAGCCACCTTTGCCAGTCGCGCAGCGTGAACGCCTTCTGCCTTTGCCAGTCATCGATGACAGCAGTGTCTGGCGGTTCTGCCCGTGGCCCGGGAGGTAAATCATCTGGTTCTTCATCGAGTGGTCCCGGCAGAAACCAGAGATCCTCTTCGTGAGCTTCTTCATCCTCCTCGATGGTGATGAGGGGGTCATCGAAATTATCTGTCAAAGCGGATGCTTGGGGCTTCATATGTGCAAAATACTGTTCTTTTGCACATTACCCAAGTGATTTTGTGGCGGTTGCCTTTGCTCTTTATATAGTATGCGCGCGCGACTGCCGGTGGAACCTCTCAGATCGCGCTCAGCGCAAGGAAACCAAGGGTTTTTGGACGAGCACGACGAGAGAGCACTTACTTGCATTCGTTTACAAACGGTCGTTTATTGGCGATATATTAAATTGCAAACGGCCCAGTTTCATGCCCCTGATTGGCTATGCGCGCGTCTCCACCGAGGATCAGACCCCCCTGCCCCAGTCTGAAGCACTGCAGTCTGCGGGATGCACCGAGATCTTTGAAGAGCACGCCTCGGGCGGCAATCGCGCGCGGCCCGTGCTTGCACGTGTGCTGGAGCGGATTGGCAAGGGCGACACGCTGGTCGTCGTGCGGATCGACCGGCTTGCGCGGTCTTTGTCGCACCTACTTGAGGTGATCGAAAAACTGGAGGGCAAGGGGGCGTTCTTCCGCTCGCTCCAGGACCCGATCGACACTGCCTCGCCCCAGGGCAAGTTCACGTTGCAGGTTCTGGGCGCTGCGGCTGAGTTCGAACGCGCTCTGATCCGCGAGCGTACCAAAGCCGGACTTGCCTCGGCACGCTCAAAGGGCCGCGTCGGCGGCAACCCAGGTCTTCGCGCCAAGGACCCTGAAGCGCTGCGCAAGGTGCGGCTGGCGCGACAGGACGGCTACATGGAGCGCTTGAACGAAACTGCGCAGGATTGGGTGCCCCATGTGCGCCGTTTGCGCCCCGATCTGGCTTGGGAAGACGTCCTGCGGATCATCAATGGCCCCCTGCCCCATGATCGGCGCTGGACGCAAAGCCGCTTGCTTCGCGCCGTGAAGGCATACGTGGCGGACGGATTCCTGCCTGCTGAAGTGCTTGGACGCGCTGGACGTCGCGAAACCGACGATCGCCTGCCTGCGATTGTCGCCGCAATCAAAGGTGCTGACCCCGAGATCACCTTGCAGGCAATCTGCGACCGACTGGAATCCATGCGTGAGCGCACCCCTCGCGGTCGCACCAGCTGGCAGCCTTCCTCAGTCAGAATGCTGCTGGAGCGTGCTGAAAAGCTGGGGCTCCTCTGAGGATCACACTTGTGTTGGCCTAACCGATTTCCACTAAATCTAGAAAGTGCTTGCACGAATCTGGTTGGTCGGGCAATAGTCTCGAAAAATAACGCGCGGTCACATAAAAAACGCGCCCACGGATCGGGGTAGACATGAGCGAAGTAGAGCAGGATCTAGACATCGCCATCGGGCACTACGCGGAACTTCTCGCGTCGAACCTGCATGCTCAGCGCGCCGCACACTTCCCTCCGGATGCAAAGAAGGTGATGCGCACTTTGACTAGCGGCGAAGCTGCTGAGCTCCTTGGCGTCGACCATACCTATCTTCGGAAGCTTCATCGAGAAGGAAAGATCGTTGACGTTGAGACGACGGCTGGAAGTCATCGTCGCTATACGCTCGACGATATCTGGGAAATCCGGCAGACGCTTGAAGGAAACGCAAAAAAGTCTGGAACTTACGTGCCTGGGCGTCGCGACGGTGACGAGCTTCAAGTCGTTTCAGTGGTGAACTTCAAGGGCGGGTCCGGCAAAACGACGACGTCTGCTCACCTCGCTCAACGCTTGGCGCTTAAGGGGTACAGGGTTCTTGCGATCGATCTCGACCCTCAAGCATCCCTTTCAGCTCTTCATGGAATCCAGCCGGAACTCGACCTTATGGAGGGCGGAACCCTCTATGATGCAGTTCGCTATGACGATCCGGTTCCGATCGGCGAAGTGATCCGCAAGACCTACATCCGCGGCCTTGATCTCATCCCGGGCAACCTTGAACTCATGGAGTTCGAGCACGAGACGCCTGCTGCTATCCAGCGAGGAGGAGCGAAGGCGTTCTTTGCGAGAGTTCATGATGCTCTCGATAGTGTTGAAGCAAACTACGACGTTGTTGTGATCGACTGCCCGCCGCAGCTTGGTTTCTTGACGATGTCAGCACTTTCCGCGTCCTCGGGTGTACTCGTGACGGTTCACCCGCAGATGCTTGACCTCATGTCGATGTCCCAATTCCTGCGAATGACTGCGGATCTCCTGGGAGTGATCAGGGATGCAGGCGCAAATCTGCGCTTCGATTGGCTGCGCTTTTTGCCAACGCGATACAAAGTCGGCGACGCGCCACAAACCGAAGTCATCGCTTTCATTCGCGGGCTGTTCGGGAGGTCGGTCCTGACCAATCACATGGTTGAATCGACCGCAATTTCTGATGCCGGCTTGACCAAGCAAACGCTCTACGAAGCTGACAAGAAGGACTTCACGCGTCAGACGTTTGATCGTGCGATCGAATCCATGAACGCAGTGAACGATGAGATCGCTGAAATCATCCAGAACACATGGGGGCGGAATGGCAAGAAAGCCTAAACTTGGCCTGCCGCTGCAGACCCTTCGCAACGCTCCTGACGCTCTTGAAGGACGCCGACTGCGTGGCGGTGTATTTGAGATCGATCCGGCGCAGATTGTTACCGAAGGACGGTTGGATGACAGGCTTCAGATTGAAGTTGAGGGCCTGAAGAACTCTATCGCCAAGAACGGTCAGCGTGTGCCTGTCTTGGTCCGCCCACTGGAAGGCGATCGCTACAACCTGATCTATGGCCGCAGGCGCCTAGAAGCATGTCGCGAACTCGGTATCAAAGTTCGAGCCATCGTCACGGAAGTTGAGGGTGATCAAGCGCTTCGAGATCAGCTTCTCGAGAACCAAGAGCGTCGTGATCTGAGCTTTATTGAACGCGCGCTTGTTGCAACGGCGCTTCTGGACGGTGACCATTTGGAAGGGGCTGAGCGCACCAATCGAGGTGTCGCCGAAGTCCTTAACCTCCACGAAGCTGGGGTTTCACAACTCTTGAGTGTCGTTCGGACAGTCGGCGAGGAACTCATCCAGGCAATTGGTGCAGCTCCTGGGATTGGTCGCCCAAGATGGGAAGAACTCAAAAAGGCCTTGGGTGCCTACGACGGTGATCGAGACCAACTGCAAGCCGCAGCTCATACAGCTAAGTCCGAAAGTTCCGGCTCGGTCGATGAGGTTTCTGATCGTGCGTTTCTCGCAGTTCTGGAAGCTGCGAAGAGCGCGGAGAGGAAAGCAAGTCCGTCTCGCAAGGGCGCGCCTGCTTTGGCGATCCCCGGTGTCGGAGCTGCGACAGTCAGGACCGGTCGCCAAGGCAAGCAGCTAAAACTCGATCTGACTACGGATGAACCTGAATTTGTCAGCTGGTTGGAGGGCAATGCCTCAAAGCTGATTACCGAGCTTCATGAGCGCTGGAAGCGTTCAGAAGACTGAGGAAGAGCAACCAACAAGAAGGAGGCACGATACAGGCAAAAAAGAAAAAGGCCCCGAGAAGCTAGCTTCACGAGACCTTTGTAAGGTTTCGCACCGGGATCAGCCCGCTACAAAATCTCAGTTTTCGCACTTCTGAATGTAGCGTTCTGGCCCCTACCCCGCAAGCGCAAAGCGATTCGCGGGCCGCAGAAATTTTGCCTTCGTGAATGTTTTCATGGAGTACACACCGATTTCGCCGTTTATGCGGCCGATCTCGCACGCCCATCTGCGCGTGATCGAGCGCCCCGAGGCATCTGTTCCGGGCAGACCCGTCAACAAGTGGGAACTCCTGCGCGAGCTCTCCAAGGCGCAAGCGGCCTTTGGCGTGTCAGAACGTGATTTGACTGTTTTGCAGGGGCTCCTCAGCTTCTTTCCAGACGATGCACTTGGCGGGAACGCCGAGATGGTAGTCTTCCCCTCGAACAAGGCGATCTGTGAGCGCCTGAATGGTATGCCCTGCTCCACGATGCGTCGTCACCTCGCGCGTCTTGTCGATGCTGGTTTGCTCCAGCGGCGTGATAGCCCCAATGGAAAGCGCTACGTCCGCAAGCACGGCGAAGAGCGCGTCGCCTTTGGCTTCGATCTTTCCCCGCTCTACTGCCAGTCCGAGGAGATAGCACGGGCCGCAGAGGCCGTACGTGAGGCTGAGGAGCGCGTCAGGCGTCTGAGAGAGGTTGTAAGCCTCATGCGGCGTGATCTCGCGGCTCTCGCGGAGTTCGGAGGCGAGATGCAGCCAGGCCTCGGCATCTGGGACCAGCTTCGTGACAAGGCTATCCTCACAGCGCGCGCGCTTCGCCGCAAGCTTTCAATTGAGGACCTCGTGGCCTATCGAGCCGATCTTGAAGCTCTCCTCGACCAGGCACGCAACATCATTGATGGCTCTGAAACAGAAGGAATGAACACCAATGATGCCCGATCTGAGCGCCACCATCATAGTTCAAATAAAGAATCTATAGATCTTGAACCTGCTTTAGAAAAAAGCGGGGCGGCGGCCGGCGTGCCAGATGTGGACAGGGATGAGCCCGTGGCTGACGTCGATGAACAGGACACAAGACACCTGCCAAAGATCCCGCTGCACCTGGTGATCGCGGCATGTCCCTCGCTCAAGACCTTCTACCAAGGCGAAATCCGACATTGGCATCAGCTTTTTGACGCGGCATGCCATGTGCGGCCAGCTATGGGGATCAGTGCGTCTGCATGGGAAGAAGCTCAGCGGTTCATGGGTCCGGAGCAAGCGTCGATCGTCGTTGCTGCCATGCTGGAACGCTTTGAGGACATCAGATCGCCTGGTGGATACTTGCGAGCTCTAACTGCCAAAGCTGCGGCCGGTGAGTTTTCCTGTGGGCCGATGGTCATGGCATTGATTGGGCGACGATCTGCAGCTTAACAGCTGTTAAGGTTGAGAGACTGCGTACTGTTCCGCGCCATCGGAACTGACGACTTAACAGCTGTTAAGGTCCTGTCTCGGGAGCGTCAGAATAAGAGAGGGAAAGGTTTGTTGGTTTGAGGGGTGACGGGAAGTGAGATCGGGAGAGTGGCTTCCGGCGCCCGTCGTGGAGAAGATCAGATGGCGAAATCTGCCCAGAAAGTCACCCTGTCCCCGTCCCGGGACATTCCCTTCGACAAGCTCGTGCTGAGCCAGTCCAACGTCCGGCGCATCAAGGCTGGCATTTCGGTCGAGGAACTGGCCGAAGACATCGCCCGCCGCGGGTTGCTGCAGAGCCTGAGCGTTCGGCCCGTTCTGGCGGATGACGGGTCCGAGACCGGTAAGTTCGAAATCCCCGCTGGCGGTCGGCGCTTCCAAGCCCTTTCACTACTAGTGAAGCAGAAACGCTTGGCCAAGACGACGCCCATTCCCTGCATCGTGCGGGATGCCAAGTCCACGATCCTCGCCGAAGACGACTCGCTCGCTGAGAACATGCAGCGCGCTGCCTTGCATCCGCTCGATCAGTTCCGCGCCTTCGTGGCGCTTCGGGAGAATGGTCAGGGCGATGAAGAGATCGCGGCCGCTTTCTTCGTCACGCCGCAGGTGGTCAAACAGCGCCTGAAACTCGCCGCCGTGGCCCCTGCCCTGCTTGAGCTCTATGTCGAGGATGAAATGACGCTGGAGCAGCTGATGGCCTTCACGGTCAATCCGGACCACGAGCGTCAGATTCAGGTCTGGGAGGCGATCAAGTCGTCCTGGAACAAGGAGCCCTATCAGATCCGGCGCATGCTGACGGAAACCTCCGTGCGGGCCTCTGACCGGCGCGCCGTCTTTGTCGGCGTCGAGGCCTACGAGGCGGCGGGCGGCACCATGTTGCACGACCTCTTCCAGGGCGACGACGGCGGATGGCTGGAAGACCCTGCCCTGCTCGATCGCCTGGTCAGCGAGAAGCTTCAGGCTGAAGCCGAAGCCATCGCGACCGAAGGTTGGAAATGGATCGAGGTCTCGCTCGACCTGCCCTATGGCTACAGCCACGGCCTGCGACGGCTCAACGGTAATCCGGCGCCGATGTCGGATGACGAAGGCGCGGCCCATGCCAAGCTGCTCGCCGAATACCGGGCGTTCGAAGAGGAGTACGAGGGCCAGGACGAATTCCCTGAAGAGACCGACGCCCGCCTTGGCGAACTCGAAGTCGCGATGGAGAAGCTCGAGACGCGGCCGCTGATCTTCGACGCGGAGGAGATCGCGCGGGCAGGGGCCTTTGTGACGCTTGATCGCTCTGGCGAGCTTTCCGTCTATCGGGGCTTTGTGCGGCCGGAGGATGAACCTCGGACAGAGGCCGACGTCCACAGCGGTGAACAGGCGGCAGACAGGCAGGGCGCTGAGCTTTCGGCGACGAGCAACGTGGATGGTATCGGCCATGGCACGGTGATCACCTCTGCTGGTCAAGCGCTCGGGGCGGGTCTGTCGGACGAAGAAGACGATGGTGCCTTGAAGCCCTTGCCCGAGCGGCTGGTCATGGAGCTGACGGCGTACCGCACCTTGGCATTGCGCGAAGCTGTCGGGCGTTCTCCCGACATCGCGCTGACGCTGCTGCTCCTGAAGCTCGTCAACGACACTTTCCGGATGTCGAGCGCTTCAGGCGGGTGCTGCGAGGCATCGGTGCGTCACGTCTACATGTCGGCGCAGGCCAGCGATCTGAAGGACAGCGTGGTTGCCAAGCTGGTGGACGATCGCCACGCGGAGTGGGAGGCCGACCTTCCGCTTGGCGACGATGCCGCTCTCTGGGAATACCTGACCTCCCTCGATCAGGTGAGCCGGCTGTCCTTGCTCGCGCATTGCCTTAGCTTCGGGATCAACGCGCTCCACGAGAAGGTGAACCCCTACGGTGCCGGTATCTCCGCCAGTGGTCTGACCCGACGGATGGCGCAGGCCGACTTGCTTGCACAGGCAGTCGATCTCGATATGGTCGAGGCTGGCTGGGAGCCGACGGCCGATACCTACCTGAACCGCGTGCCCAAGGCCCGGATCCTTGAAGCCGTGCGCGAGGCAAAAGGGGAGGGGACGGCGCAGCTCCTCGATCACCTGAAGAAGGCCGAGATGGCGACCGAGGCCGAGCGCCTTCTGAAGGGCAGCGGCTGGTTGCCGGAGGTGCTTCGCCGTCACGATCTGGCGGCACTCGAAGGTGAAGAAGGGCAGGGGGCGTCTGGTGACGTTCCCGACACCGAGTTGTCCGAGGATGTCGATCTGCCCGCCTTCCTCACCGCTGACCTGCCGGGTGATGATGCGTCGATGATGGCCGCGGAGTGATCCGCTCCATCCGAGGGCGGGGAAACCCGCGCTCAATCACATAAAATACAACAATATCAATAAGATGAATGCAAAATGACGCATTCAGGATGAGGAATCATGTCTCCAACCACCATTCTCGAAACCGCGCCCCTGGGCGCGCTCATTCGCTACACCGATAGCACAACGAAACCGCCCGCCCGGTTCACAAAGAAGCTCGCGGCCTGGGAGCGCTCGAACGGCGTCGGCCGTCTCGTCAAGAAGGAGCCGCCGCGACCCTATCCGACCTGGACGGCGCCGGCGTCGTTCACGCTGCACGAGGGGAACTTCTCTTCGGACGGGGTCATTCTTGTCACCATCATGCGGACTCATTCGGCTGACAGTGCGTTGACATTCGAAGTGGCTGAGGAGCCGAAGCCCGGACAGGTGCGCGTCGTGCTGGATTTCGGCGGCTGCACGGAGCTGCTCCACCTGGCCGAGTCCGTCACGGCTGCCGAACTCTGGATCGCCAGAGAAGGCTATCGCAACGCGCGGCTGGAGATTGTCGGCGAAGAAGACGCCGGTAGGGCAGGGGACGCGGAGCTTGCCGCCTGAGCCTATGTAGAACCCAAGGGGCCCGCCCAAGAGCGGGCCTCTCATCCATGACGCCCCTGTCCCGCGAGATCGCGGGGCACCATAGGATCCATTCCAATACGGAAAGGGATCGTCATCCAAGAGCCTGCCCGGGAGGCTGGCAGCGAAAGCACCAGTGGAACATACGGCTCCAGTCAGCGGTCGCACCATCCCCCGCTCGCCATTCCCTTCCTTGCCCCGAATCCTGTCTTCGAGATCAACCCGCGAGGGGTCGGACTACGGGCGAACCCGTGCCGCCGGGTGGATTCGGACGAGCCGAACGCACCCGGTGATGTCAGCCAGTCTTCGGGCCTGCGGGGTCCTGTCGCGCGGGGGATGGTCCTCCGCCTCCAAGACAGGAGCCAAACAGATGTCCCGCAAAGATGCTCACGCCTTCGCCGCTTCCCTCGCCGCCACGCTCATGGTCTCGATCGTCGTCTTCCAGGCAGGTGATGGAACCTATGGTGCCGTCCCCGCCGATGAAATCGACGGCGACGAGGTCGTGATCGTCTCGGAATACGACCCGTTCGGGTGAAGCTTCGGCCTCACTTCCCGAGGGCCCAGGCGTGGCACAGGTGTGCACCTGGGCCTAGTAATGCCCCCGTGACCGGGGATAGTCAGTCGGCTAACAATCGCTTCCGACAGTCTGCTTCTACCATGTTCGGGAAGCCTTTTCGTCGACCATCCCTATATGCTGGAAACAGCGGTCACCCTCATGGTGAGCGCTGGTTACATGACGTTCATCAGCGCGGGGTCCATTCCGAACAGGCTGCTGGCGCTGTGCGCTGCCTTTCCGAGCGTGACGCTGCATAGCACGGTAACCGACGCGCCAGGCCAGGCCCTGATGATCTTGATCCCAAGGCTGCATTTGACCCTTTGGGAACCAAAGTGGATGTCGCTGTCACTCGCTGTCGTCTATCGGCAACCTGAGCGATACTTGAAAACCTGTGGTCCGGCCCGGCCGCGGCGATTGAAGGACAAGGCGGCTGCTGATCCGCTCTGCGATTGCGGCGACGATGGCAAGACCCAGGCCGCTGCCGTCGGAGGTGGCAGAGGCCCGCTCGAAACGCGCTGTCAGCCGGTCGAGTGTTTCGCCTGGCACGACAGGGCCGTCATTTGCCACGGTGAACTGGCCAGATGCGGTCAGCGTGACGTCGACCGGGGTAGTCTGTCCCCCATGACGAAGAGCGTTTTCCACGAGGTTCCGGCACAGAATGGCGAAGGCGTCGGGATCAAGATCTGACATGACAGCCATGTCGGGAAGATTTAGCCTGATACGATCTGGCGTGCCCGTGCGGCCAATATCGTCCACCACAATTCTCGCAACGCCCCTCAGATCCGAGCTTTTGTCCATCCTCAATCGCCCGCCTTCTGCCCGCGCGAGTTGCATCATGCGTTCTGTGCGTCGCGTCAGCCTTTTCAGCGTCTCCTCGATGTCGGTCGCACGTTGTGCAGCCGCTCGGTCCTTGGTTTCCGACCTGAGCCTCTGCGCCTGCGCGATCGCTCCCGCGAGTGGTGTGCGCAACTCGTGAGCGGCGTTCGCGGCGAAGCTTCGCTCGGCCTCGAACGCCTCACGTAATCTGGCCAGCAGGCTGTTCAGCGTATCAGCCAACGGGCCGATTTCAGTTGGAAGCCCCTCGTGAGGAACCTGCGAAAGGTCGCGAGCGCCACGTGCTTCCAGCCGCGCGCGGAACCGGCGCAGAGGATCAAGGCTGAAGCGAACTGCCAGGATGATCGCGATCAAGGCCACTGGAAGCACGATCAGCAAGGGCAGGCCGAGACCCATCTGGATTTCGCGAGCCACCGACATGCGGTGGGCCAGCGGCTCGGCCACTGTGATGCGGATCGTGTCCTGAAGCGCCGCGTCGCTGTAGAGACGGTGCGTCGCGGTCTGGCGAAACCCGGGCCCGTCATAGGAGGGGAACACGGTGGGGTCCGCCGCATGCGATTGCAGCAGGATGCGGCCTTCGGCATCGCGCACGAGATAGGTGAAGAACTCGTCGTGCGCACGGATCGGGGCGAGCCGCTGGGTCACACCCTGATCTTCCCGCCCGACGATGTCGGTTACTGCCAGCGGCAGGATCCGCTCCGCTGTCTCACGGAGCGCGCTGTCGAAGACCTCGTCCATTTCGGCCCGGACGATCACGGCCGTCACCGTCGCAGCCAGCAGCCACAGCACCGTCAGCACCAGCCCCACGGATAGGCCGAGCCGCGCCTGAAGGCTTGCGGGCCACCTCATGGCCTGCCCAGGCGGTAGCCCATGCCGCGCTCGGTTTCGATGATTGCGCTCCCCAGTTTCTTCCGCAGGCGGCTGACATGGACCTCGATGGTGTTGCTCTCGACCTCGGCGTCGAAGGCGTAGAGCTTCTCCTCCAACTGCGCCTTGGACAGGAGCTGCCCGGGGCGCGCGAGGAAGGCTTCGAAGAGCGCCCATTCCCGCGCCGTCAGCGGCACATGTCTGCCATCCCGATGGACGCTGCGCGCAGCAAGGTCGATGTCGAGCGGTCCGTGGGTCAGGATCGGGTTGGGGTTGCCGCTGTAGCGCCGCGCGACCGATCCGATCCGCGCCGACAGTTCCGACAGGTCGAAAGGCTTCACAAGGTAGTCGTCTGCGCCCGCGTTGAGGCCTTCGATGCGGTCCGACACTTGGTCGAGTGCGGTAAGAATGATGACCGGCGTCACGTCGCCCCGCGTGCGCAAAACCTTGAGGAACCCGATGCCACGCCCGTCCGGCAGCATCAGGTCGAGCAGGATTAAGTCGTAGGACGTAGCAGCCATGGCATCGCTTGCCGCATCCAACCGCGTAACCCAATCCACTGACTGGCCATCGGCTGCGATCTGGTCGCGCACGGCAGCGCCGAGGGTCGTGTCGTCTTCGATCAGCAATATGCGCATGGTCGTACCCGTTCTTGTCTGATGTCCCTGCATGATCCGTCTGGCTGACACGAAGCTGAAGCCTGTGGGTCGCGCCCGTTCAGGCTGTCGTCAGTTTCGCAGCGCATGAAGTGCATCAAGAGGCGAGCCACTAGGAGTGTGCCCCATGAAGAAGACATTGACAATTATCGGCTTTCTCGCGGTCTTCCCGGCCGGCGCGGCGCTGGCTGACGACGACTGCTTCGTTCCGATGGCTGATTGGCAGCCGCGCGACGCGGTTGCCCGTCTTGCCGAGGAAAATGGCTGGGCGGTGCGCCGCATCAAGATCGACGATGGCTGCTACGAAATTGACGGCCGGGATGCCCAAGGGCGTGCGATCGAGGTGACGGTCCACCCGGCGACGTTGGAAGTAATCGAGTTCGAGTTTGAGGACGACGATGATGATCGTCGCGACCGCGATCACGAGAGACGCGACGATGACTGATACGGCGCATCGTGATGGTAATGTCTCTGCGCCGGGCCTTCCCACACTCCCTCGGCTTTCCCTCAACTCTCCTCTGGCCCTGACGGGCCCGGTGCTGGTGGCGCTGCCATGCCTGCTGGCGGCTCTGTTCGGGATGAACACCTATGCGCCTTATGGTGCGGATGCAGCATTTGGTATTGCCGTCGGGGCCGCGGCAGTTGTCGCGATGGCACAGACCTTGATCCTCGCCGCACGGCCGCCACTGGTGGAACCATTGTTCGGCGGTCTCGATCGAATGTACCGGGTCCACAAATGGCTCGGCATTTCCGCGATGGTCCTGATGATACTGCACCAGCAGATAGAGCCGGATTTCGAGCGTTTGGTGCGTGAAACCTCCCTTGGGGACCTAGGTGAAGAGGCGGGCGAACTTGCCTTCAACGCACTTCTCGCCCTAGTCGCTGTCAGCTGGTTCCGGAGATTGCCCTTCATCGGGCTCGAGATTCCCTATCAGCTCTGGCGGTTCAGCCATCGTTTCATGGGAGCCCTTTTTGCAATCGTGGTGTTTCACCAGTTTTTTGTCGACATGCCTGCTGGGGTAGACCCGACATTCATGTTGGTGCTGAATGCTTTCGGCATCGCCGGAGTGGTCGCCTGGATCTTCACCGAGTTGCTCGCTCCGCACCTACGGCGTAGAGACTTCACCGTCAGCCAGATCAGGCAGACCGGTGACACGACCACCTTGACCCTCCGCCCCGAGGGGCGGGCCATGCGGTGGCGGCCGGGGCAATTCGCCTTCTTCCGCGCGCCAGAGGCGGGACTGTCCGAGCCGCACCCCTTCACGATCGCCAGCGCCCCGCGCCCTGACGGCACCCTGACGTTCTCCATCCGGGGCTTGGGTGGCTGGACACGAAGCCTGCCCGCCATCTTGCGGACCGGAACGCGTGTGCAGGTCGAAGGGCCATATGGACGGTTCAATTTCCGCAAGGGCGGTGCGCGCCAAATATGGCTTGCCGGCGGCATCGGTATCACGCCGTTCCTCGCCTGGGCGGAAAGCCTGACAGAGGCGGAGAGTCGCGACATTCACCTCATCTACTGCGTTCCGACACAAGATGAAGCGATTGGCGTAGAGACGCTGCGCGCTGCGGTTGCCCGCAACCCGAGGTTCAGTTTCGAGGTGTTCGTCACGGCGCGCGATGGCAGGCTCACGGCTGAGCGGCTGATCAGCGCCACCCCTTTCGCAGTCCGGCAAGCCGATCTGTGGTTCTGTGGCCCAACCGGCCTGAAGGACGGGGTCCTGAAGGGCTTGAAGGCGCAAGGCCAAACGCCTCGCCGTGTCCGTTTCGAGCAGTTCGAATTCGCTTAACCGCGGGGCAGGGCGCATCGCCATGTCAGCCCTGTGGCCTGCGCTCGCACCTTTTTGGCCCCGCCCTCATCGGCGGGGCCATTTTCCTGACGGCAAGCTGAAGCGGGAATCGCCGACGCGTCAGGAAGGCCTCAGGTCCTGTCTCCAGATTGTCCTCAGCAGATGACAAGGAGACCCTGCCATGAAGAAGACCCTGACCGCCTTCGCCCTGATCGCCCTGTTGCCCGCTGGCGCCGCCCTGGCCGACGACGACGAGTGCCGCGTGCCCCGTGACCAGTGGCAGCCGCGCGAGGCCGTGATGCAGCTGGCTGAGCAAAACGGCTGGACCGTGCGCGACTTCGAGATCGACGATGGCTGCTACGAGATCGAGGGCCGAGATCAGGATGGCCGGGAGATCGAGGTGAAGCTCGATCCGGCGACGTTGCAGATCGTCGAGATGGATTACGAGGATGAGGACGACGACCGTGGCGGCGCCCGCAATCCCGCGCCCGCCGGCACGGTCGCCCCTCCGCAGAACGGCCTCTTCGGGAACGGCACCCCGCCGCAGGTTCAGGTGAACTGAACCGCTCTCAAGCTCCTCTCCGAACAAGGATCAACCCGATGAAATCGCTTCTCGCAACGCTCGCGCTCACCACCGCGCTGACGCTCCCCGGCCTCGCCATGGCGCGGCCGGTGACGCTCACCACGACCCTCAACAATTACGGCGGCGACGGGGCCTATCTCGCGCTCTACGTCACCGACACCTCGGGCGCCTATGTCGGCAGTCTCTGGATGGCTGGCGGCAAGTCCAAGTACTACGAGCACCTCAGCGATTGGTACCGCGCCACCGGCGGCGACACCGCGCAGGTGAACGGAATCACCGGCGCCAGCGTCGGCGCGGGCCGCACGCTCGAGATCACGCTCGACCTCGCCGACGCGCTCTTTGATGCGGGCTACACGCTCCACATCGACGCGGCCGTCGAGGACATGCGCGACAGTCCGAACGAGGTGGCCGTACCGCTCACGACCGACGGCGCGGGCACGCCGGTGCGCGGGCGCCGGTACATCGCCAGCTTCGCCTACGACATGTGAAGGGTGGGGCCATGATCCGTGCACTCCATCGCTGGCCGGGTCTTCTGGCCCTTGCGCTCGTCACCATCCTGGGCCTGAGCGGCGCGGCACTGTCGGTCTTCCCTGCGGCCGAGCGCATCGCCGCGCCGCAGGCGGAAGCCGGACTGACCGTAGCCGCTCTCGCGGACCGCATCCAGGCCGTCTATCCGGGCGTCGAGCAGATCCGCCGGTCGCCCTCCGGTCGGATCACTGCCTACTGGTTCGATCAGGGCGCGCCGGGTGCCGCCGTAATCAACCCGGCGACGGGTGAGGGCGTAGCCTCGGCCGACCCGAACCAGGCCGAACGCTGGCTCACCAACCTGCACCGCTCGCTGTTCCTCGGGGACGGCGGCCGCATCGCCATGGCCGCAGGGGCGGCCGCGATGCTGATCCTCTCGCTCTCCGGCGCGACGCTGGTCGCGCGGCGGGTGGGCGGCTGGCGACGCTGGTTTTCACCCTTGCGCGGACCGCTTGCCGGGCGGCTGCACGCCGAGATCGCACGCATCGCCGTTGTCGGCCTCGTCCTGTCCTCCACGACCGCGCTTTGGATGACGGCGTCTACCTTCGATCTCCTGCCGGACGGAGGCGTCCTGCCGGTCGCCCCTGCCGAGGTCAGTGGGGAGACCGGCTTCGCTCCGGGCCGGATGCCCACGCTTCGGCGAACGCCGGTCGCCGAGTTGCGCGAGCTGAGCTTTCCCTATCCCGGCGACGCAACAGACGTATTCACGCTCAAGACCGACCGGGGCACCGGATATCTCGATCAGGGCGACGGGGCGCTGCTGGCCTGGGCCGACCTGACCGGGTGGGAGCGCGTCTCGGAGACCATCTACATGCTGCACACCGGACAGGGTGCGGCGACGCTGGGGCTCGTGCTGGGGCTCATGGCGCTCGGCGTGCCGGCCATGGGCGCGACCGGCGTGCTGGTCTGGCTCGCCGGGCGGCCCGGGCGACCACGCATCCGGGGCAACCAGCCCGCCGGACGCGCCGAGACGATCTTGCTTGTCGGCAGCGAGGGCGGCAGCACATGGGGCTTCGCCGCGACGCTTCACGCCGCCCTGACGCAAGCCGGGCAGAGCGTCCATGTCGGCCCGATGTCGGGCTTCGCCCCCGAAAGCTACGCCAACGCCCAGCGGATCATCCTGCTCGCCGCGACCTATGGCGACGGGGCCGCGCCTGCCTCGGCCAAGGGCTTTCTCGACCGGCTCAACGCGTGCGACCGGGCGGCGGACATCCCTATTGCGGTGCTCGGCTTCGGCGACCGCAGCTTTCCGGCCTATTGCGCCTACGCGGAGTCCGTCGCAACTGCGGCAGAGGCGAAGGGCTGGCCCGAACTGCTGGCTTTCGACACAATCGACCGCCAGTCGCCGCAGGATTTCGCGCGCTGGGGCCGGGCGCTCGGAGACGCTCTCGGGATCGAACTCGAACTGTCGCACCGGCCTGTCCAGCCGCAAACGACCACGCTGACCCTCGTCTCGCGGCGCGACTACGGCGCCGAGGTGCAGGCCCCGACGGCGATCCTCCGCTTCGCGCTTCCCCGCGTTGCGCTCTGGCAACGGTTGCTCGGGGGCGGGTTCGCACGGTTCCAGACGGGTGACCTGATCGGCATTCTGCCCGAAGGCGGGACCGTCCCGCGGCTCTATTCGCTCGCCTCTGGGCGCCGCGACGGCTTCATCGAGATCGTGGTCAAGAAGCATCCCGGCGGGCTCTGCTCGGGTCAGCTCACAGCGCTGGAACCTGGCGACACGGTGAGCGCCTTCCTGCGCCCCAACCCCGGCTTCCGTCCGGGCCGAAGCCGGGCGCCCCTGATCCTGATCGGCGCGGGGACCGGCATCGGGCCGCTAGCGGGCTTTGTGCGCGGCAATACGCGCCGCAGGCCGATCCACCTGTTCTTCGGCATGCGCCATCCCGACAGCGATTTCTTCTACGGCGAGGAGTTCCCCGGATGGCAGGACGAAGGGCGTGTAAGCCGGCTGGTCACGGCCGTCTCGCGCGGGGCGCGTCCCCATTACGTCCAGGACGCGCTGCGCAGCGAGGCCACTCAGGTCGCGGAGCTCATCCGCAATGGGGCGCGCGTGATGGTCTGCGGCGGACGAGACATGGCCGCCGGCGTGGCCGAGGCGCTGGCCGAGATCCTCGCGCCGGCCGGGCTGACACCAGCAGTCCTGAAGGCGGAGGGGCGGTATGTCGAAGATGTCTACTGAGCGGGCGCGCATCGCGCTGAACGGGCCGACGATGGGCACGAGGTGGTCGGCGCTGTTATTCGCGGACCCCGGTTTCGACCCGGGGCCGGTCCGCTCGGCATTGCAGGCGGCCGTGGATGAGGTGGACGGACAGATGTCGACCTGGAAGCCGGACAGCGACCTTATGCGGCTCAACGCGGCACCGATCGGTGAATGGATCGCTGTTCCTGCACGATTGCTCGAGGTGCTACGCCTCGGCCTGGAAATTGGCCGCGCCTCTGGTGGAGCCTTCGACATCGGCATGGGCGACGCGGTGATGGCCTGGGGCTTCGGACCGGAGGCCGCCGCGCCGGATGGCATCCGCACCGCGATGGCCGCCTCGCGCCGCCCGGCGCATGACGTGCTCGAGATCAACGGCGAACACGTGCGCAAGGCCGCACCCATCGCGCTGGACCTGAATGGCATCGCCAAGGGCTACGGCGTGGATCGACTGGCCGAAATCCTCCGCAATCAAGGCATATCCGACGGACTCGTCGGGATCGATGGCGAGATGCGTGCAATGGGCCTCAGGCCGGACGGTGAAGCCTGGACCATCGCGGTCGAGGCGCCGGACGCCGAGCGCCGGACGCCGCATTCGATCCTCGCGCTTCAGGATGCCGCCGTCGCGACCTCGGGCGACTACCGTCACTGGGTCGAGGTGCAGGGGCGCCGCCTGTCGCACACGATGGACCCGAGGCGGGGAGCGCCGCTGATCGCGTCGCCGGCCTCCATCACGGTCGTGGCCCGCAGCTGTGCAGAGGCAGATGCCTGGGCGACGGCCCTCATGGTGCTTGGGCCGGTCAAAGGCGCGACGCTCGCAAAACAAAGCGGCCTCGACGCCCTGTTCCTCTTGCGCGATGATGTTGTCAACGTAAGGGGCGTGGGAGTCGGACGACTATTTTCCGAAGAGCCAGCGGCAATCGCCTCAGCCGAGGGGAGATGAGCCGCATGGAAACGACACGGACCGACCGCTTCAAGACCGCTATCCTGCTCATTGCCGCGACCGGCCTGATTGCGGGACTTGCCTTCTACTTTTCCGGCGAACCCGACGTCGCGAACGCGGTCTGGATCGCGGGCGTCGTTCCCGCGCTCGCCGCGCTCGTGGTCGAGATCCTGCGCAGCCTGCGTTCCGGCGAAGTGGGCCTCGATATTGTCGCCGCGCTCTCCATGTCGGCGGCGCTCGTCTTCGGCGAGACCCTCGCCGCGGCGGTGGTCGCCGTAATGTATTCCGGCGGCACCTTCCTCGAAGCCTTCGCGGAAGGGCGTGCCCGCCGTGAAATGCACGACCTGCTGTCCCGTGTGCCCCGGACCGCGACAAGACACCGGAATGGCGGGCTGGAGGAAGTGCCGCTGAACGAAATTGCGCCCGGCGACCGCCTTCTGATCCGGCAGGGCGACGTGGTGCCGGTGGATGGCACCTTGAGCTCAGAGACGGCCTTCGTCGACACCTCGGCGCTGACGGGGGAATCCCTGCCCGTCCGGCTCCGTTACTGCGCCGAGGCCATGAGCGGATCGACCAATGCGGGCGAAGCCTTCGACCTGATCGCAACTCACGAGGCCAAGGACAGCACCTATGCCGGGATCGTCCGGCTGGTGGAAGAGGCGCAGGCCTCCAAGGCGCCCATGTCGCGACTGGCCGACCGTTGGTCGCTGGGGTTTCTGGCCGTCACGGTCAGCATCGCCTTCGCGGCATGGTGGTTCACCGGCGATCCGATCCGGGCCGTCGCCGTGCTTGTCGTCGCAACGCCATGTCCCCTGATCCTGGCCGTGCCGGTCGCGCTGGTCGCAGGCCTGTCGCGCGCGGCGCATTTCGGGGTGCTGATCAAGGGAGCGGGGCCGCTCGAGACGATGGCGCGCATCCGCACGCTGATCCTCGACAAGACCGGCACGCTGACGGACGGACGGCCGCAGATCGTTGCAATCGACAGCCACGACGGCATGGCAGAGGAGGACATACTGCGCTTGGCTGCCGCGCTCGACCAAGCGTCCAAGCACCCCGTGGCTCAGGCCATCGTCGCCGCCGCAAAGGAGCGGGGCTTCTCTCTACCCGTTCCGTCAGACGTGGCGGAGATTCCGGGCGAAGGCGTCGTCGGCTATGTCGAAGGCCGGAAGATCATCGTCGGCGGGGATGCCTTCGTCGCATCCCGCGTCGGACGGCGGCCCGGCGATCATTCCGCCATCGCCGCTGGTTCGGTCCTCGTTGCTGTCGCGGTCGACGGGCACATGGTAGGGCATCTCGTCATGTCCGATCCCCTGCGCGACGGCGCGGGCCAGATGCTGGACGGGCTGCGGCGCGAGGGGATCGCGCGTATCCTGCTCGCGACCGGAGACCGCGCTGACGTGGCCGAGCGTGTCACCGAAGGGCTTGGGCTCGACGGTCTGCGGGCCGGGCTGACACCGGACCAGAAAGTGTTGCTCGTTCTCACCGAGCGCAAGAACGGCCCGGTGATGATGGTGGGCGACGGGGTCAACGACGCGCCCGCGCTCGCAGCGGCAGACGTGGGCGTCGCCATGGGCGCACGGGGCGCGGCGGCCTCGGCGGAGGCGGCGGATGTCGTGCTGCTTGTCGACCGTATCGACCGCCTCGGGCCAGGGATCGAGATCGCGCGCGGCGCGCGCCGCATCGCTGTCGAAAGCGTTGTCGCCGGGATCGGCCTTTCGGTCATGGGCATGATCGCGGCGGCTTTCGGCTATCTCACTCCGGTGCAGGGGGCGCTCCTGCAGGAGGTCATCGACGTTGCAGTGATCCTGAACGCCCTCCGCGCGCTGCGCATCGCGCCCCATGAACCCACTATTCCGAAACCAAAGGCTGTCTCCTCCGGGCAGGATGACATCGCGCAAGGAGCCACGCCATGAGCCGCCTCTCGCATTCCGAAATCCACATGGTGCATCGCATCGGCTGGCTGCGGGCCGCCGTTCTCGGCGCGAACGACGGGCTGGTGTCGACGGCAAGCCTCGTGGTCGGCGTCGCCGCAGCAGGATCGGGAAAGCCGGAGGTCCTTATAGCGGGGCTGGCTGGCCTCGTGGCCGGCGCGATGTCCATGGCGGCAGGCGAGTACGTCTCAGTCAGTTCTCAGACTGACGCGGAAAACGCTGACCTTGCGCGCGAGACCCGCGAACTGGCGGAAACACCCGAGGCCGAACTCGAAGAACTTACCCAAATCTATGTCGAGCGAGGGCTGGACCGAGACCTTGCCGAAAAGGTGGCCGTGCAACTGACCGAACGTGACGCGCTCGGATCGCATGCCCGCGACGAGCTTGGCATCTCCGAGACCGTGACAGCCCGCCCGATCCAGGCCGCCTTGGTGTCGGCGCTGACCTTCGCCGTGGGTGCGGTGCTGCCCTTGATCGTCGCACTGGTCGTCCCGGATGCACGGATCGTTTTCTTGGTCGCCGTGTCGACGATCCTCGGCCTCGCGGTTCTTGGTGGATTAGGCGCTTCTGCTGGCGGTGCTGGTGTTATTCGAGGTGCTGCAAGGGTCACGCTCTGGGGTGCACTCGCCATGGCGGCGACCGCTGGAGTCGGTGCGCTGTTCGGGGTCGCCGTAGGCTAGGGAGTAGCCGAGGTCTCGGGCGGAAGCTTCCACGTTGGCGCGGGCTTCCACCTTGTGCCGATCTTCGAATGTGGCAATCGCTTTGGCGACGTCATTCTGTATTTTCTTCAGCTCGCTGAGCGACAGTACGTCGAGATCGAAAGCAGCCGTTGGTGCGGTCCGTGTCCTGAATATTCCGGTATCGATAGCCCGTCGCGGCAAGGCCCTGCATTCCGCAGCACGGAAGGGCAGGGGGGCGAGAGCCGGTGATAGCCACTTGGGCCGCTAGCGGCGTGCTGGGCTTGGGGTAAAGCAGTCCCGATGGGCAAGGGGACATGGTCTGGCATGGGCTCCCCGTATCTCTCTGTCTCCTGGGCCATCCCTTCGACTGACAATCCCCTAATCCCGTTCGATCTCCTGCGCGCAACCCCGCGTCAGTCCGGGCCGTGTTGGCCGCCTTTGGCGTCCTGCCCGCTCCACCCCGGTCCTCTGGGGGTGTCCGGTGTCCATGCTGTCCACCGTGCACGCGTCACCCGACGGGCTTTTTCAGGGTCTTGTCGAAGGGACGGTCCCGAAGACAGGAAACACAGGAGCTTATCATGCAGAACATCGTCATCCTCGCCGGCAACATCGGTCAGACCCCCGAAGTCCGCACCACCCAGAGCGGCACCAAGATCACCAACTTCAGCCTCGCCACCTCGCGCCCCCGCCTCTCGGAAGGCCGTGTGATGCGCGACGAGAACGGCTACCGTGTCATGGACACCGAATGGCACCGCATCACCTGCTTCAACGGTCTCGGCAAGACGGTCGCGGAGCATTGCGAAAAGGGCATGAAGGTCCTCGTCCACGGTCGCATTCACTACACCAAGTGGATCGACAGCATGGGGAACGACCGCTACGGCTGCGAGATCATCGCCGAGAAGGTCGACTTCCTGAGCCGTCCGAAGTCGGCCGAGAACGAAAACCCCGAGCTGGTCGACCGCGACGACGAGATCCCGTTCTGAGGAACGGGGTCTCCCCCTCGGGCCCGGCGGGTTAAACCGCCGGGCTAAAAGTCTCTTCGGGCCACTGGAAAAGGCACCCACGCTTGCCTTCCGGTGCTGAGCGCCTTGAATGCGCCTAATTGTTCAACATGCGCACGAGCTAGATTTCGTCTTTAGTTCTGGTCGCGCCGTGACTGCGATACGCGTCGAGCATCAACCGCGTATATTCGGCCGTGCTCTGGGTCACGGTGCCCAAACCGGGCCATGCGAACAACGGATCCGACCAAGTAACTTCCAACTCAATCTCGATCCCAAGCAGTGCGGCCACTTTGATCGCAGCGGTCGGCTCCTTGTCCTCGGGCCAGTAGTGATCCTCGAAGGAAACAACCACGTCGAGATCGTCATCAACCCAGATTTCGGCCAGACCTGCTCCCATGCGTTCGCTGGCATTGGTCGCATCCTCGAACAGGGCAGCCCGGATCAAATGGGTCACCTGGTCATTGTTGAGGTCAAGCCTTGGCCGCGGATCTATAACTGACACGATGGGTTCAATCTCTTGCCTTTCGGCGCGGGATTGGACTGGCACTGGTTTTTCATCGTTCGGTCCCAGCCAGAAGGCTTCTGGAAGAATGTTGATTGGTGATGCGCCGCAGCTGGGACAGTGCCATTGGTTTCCAGCGATCTGTGGGCCGGTGATCTCTGAGTTGCAGTGAAGGCAGTACCAGAGGTTCGATTCCTCCATCTCCAAGAACGGGTGCCGCACATTTCCTTCCGCATCCGGCTTTGTGGCGCGCCGTGGCCAATCGGCAAATCGCTGCGCCTTGACGCTCTGCATCAATTCCCTCGCAATCCCGATGGCTTCTTCACGTAGCACGCGATCGTTCATCGGGCTGGTCTGGGCATGCTTGATGTCGATCTCGACACGAGGGGCGGCCAAAGGGTTTTCTGGCAGCACGATCTGCCAACCCTCACCATCCATGCGGACGTCACCAAGCATTGTTTTCAGTTCGTATGGATGCCCCCGTACTTCTCCTCGAGTGACGGCATCGGGGCTTCCGAAGATATGGTCGAAGGTCGCACCCTCGTAGGAAGTGATCCGTTCCACGAAGGCCTTGATCGTGGCAACTTGTGCTTCGGAGGGAACCCACTCTCCTTTGGCGCTGCCTGTCAACGCATTCCAATGAGCAAAGCCCATTCGACTGGCAACAAAGTCGAGCGCTACGTGCTGTGGATGACCCGTCGCCCTAGCGTAACGCTTCGCCAGGAGTTTCAAAGTCTTAAGCTTAGTGTTCTCTGTCATGATCCATGTCCAAGCCGGATCTGACTAGGTGCCCGCTGCTAATCAGACCCGCCGATGGCATGAGGTCTGCTGTTCGAAATCAAGATCGCTGCAAAGCTTCGCGTGGCGGGCACACCGGCCTGCGAGAAAGGCCATGTTTAAACTCTGCCATTTTTGAACGCAGGTCAACACCAGCGAGTTGCGGGCGTGCGGCGCCTCCGACTTAGCGCCGTTTGCCCGAGAGAGTTTGAGGTTGGCCGGTTTTCCGGTGACGGGTTGAGGGCTGGGAGAGTGGCTCCCGGCGCCTGTCACGGAGGAATACCGATGGGTGTTGTGGAAGTTCTGGATCCGGTCGCACCGGCGCGGGCTGGTGGCTGGAAGGTGGACGCGAGCCGGGGTGAGCGGAACGGGCGGGTGTCGTCCGAATGGTTCAACCGGCCCGATGATGAGAGGTATCTGTCGCTCGATGATCTCTGGGCCAGTGTGAAAAGCCGCTCCGAACGCAGCCGCAGCCGTGTGGTGCAGACGGCGGATATCCGCGTCGAGGCCGCGCGGGACAACCCCGAGCGGTTGCATCTGATGCTGCCGAAAGCGCATGAACCGGTCGCACCCACGCATTGGGCCTTCGGCCAGCTTGCCAGCATCGTCGGCGCTCCGGCGTCGTACCTGCGCCAGTTGCCCGCGCCACTGGCGGGGATCAACCTGCAGTACGGTCTGACCAACCACCGCGCCGAGCAGGTGAAGACTTTCGAGACGGAAGACGGCCGGACCGAACTGCGCGCCGTGACCGGTCCCGACTACGGTCGCATTCATGACTTCGAGCTTGTCGAGGCGGTGCAGCGGATCGCGGGCAATGGCACCGGCGATACGCGTTGGAAGGTGCCGGGCGTGCTCGACTGGTCGACCGGAGTCTATAACCCCGATGTCGAGATCAGCCGCGATACGACCACGCTCTATGCGTCTGACCGCGATGTCTTCCTGTTCCTGGTCGACGATCGCAACCCGATCGAGGCGGGCAAGCTGGCGGACGGCTCTCCCGACCTCTACTTCCGGGGCTTCTATTGCTGGAATTCCGAGGTCGGTGCCAAGACACTCGGCATGGCGAGCTTCTACCTTCGGGCGGTGTGCCAGAACCGCAACCTCTGGGGCGTCGAGGATTTCCAGGAGATCAAGATCCGCCACTCGAAATACGCCGCCTCGCGCTTCGCCCATGAGGCGGCTCCGGCGCTGACGCGGTTTGCCAATTCCTCACCGCAGGGCTTCGTGAACGGCATCAAGGCCGCGCGGCAGCAGGTCGTGGCGCGCAGCGACGAAGACCGCGCGGATTTCCTGCGCAAACGGGGTTTCTCGAAGGCCGAATCCGGCAAGATCATCGAGAAGGTGCTGATGGAGGAAGGTCGCCCGCCCGAGAGCATCTTCGACTTCGTACAGGGCATTACCCGGCTTGCGCGCGACAAGACTCAGCAGGATGCCCGCCTTGATATGGAAGGGCGCGCCAAGAAGCTCCTCGACCGGGTCGGCTGACGCGAAGCCCGGCACAGCGGCCGCCTGCATCCGCGGCGGTCGCGTTTTCCTCTTCAACATGCACGCCACTGGCCCCGCCCCGAGAGGGCAGAGGACTTCGGTGTGCGCAATTCAGCGAGACCCCCATGACCCCTCAGGAACAAACTGTCATCCTCGAGGCACGCGACATCCTCGGCCGCTACCTCAGCCAGAACCCGGTCATCGGCAGCTGGCAAGCTCTGATGGACTATTGTGCGCTGACTGTCCGAGGTCCCATCGAGCGCTTCCATGTCCTCTATCTCGACCGCAAGAACCGCATCATCGCTGATGAGCTTTTGTCTACCGGCACGGTCGACCATGTCCCGGTCTATCCACGCGAGGTGATCAAGCGGGCGCTGATGCTGAACGCCAGCGCGCTGATCCTGATCCACAACCACCCGTCGGGCGATCCGACACCGTCGGAGGCCGATCTCAGCATGACCGGGGAGATCCAGAAGGGGTGTAAGTTTTTAGGCCTGACGCTGCATGACCACATCATCGTCGGTGCCGGGACGGAACTGAGCCTGCGGGCCCAGGGCAAGCTGTGACGCGCCTTGCGAGCCTGCCACCGTCACCCTTCCGAGGAAGAGGGCGGGGGGTTGGTCTTTGACGGTTTGAAGCGGGGAGAGAGGCTCTCCGCACCGTCGGAGATATGCCCATGTTCGACCTTCCTCTCCAAACTCAGCCGGAAACACAGAAGACAGGTTTGCCGCCGAGCTTCCTGACCGTTCTTGCAGATCAAGACTTGCCGTTTGCGCTCACGACGGCTTGCCATGCGCCCGCAGCTCTCATGTCAGGGCAGGCACACCCCAATGTACTGGAGCGGTCTGCCACGCTGGCCGAAGCCATGCAGGGGGCAGTCGTTCACGCCGAAAATGTCACCCCTGAAGACGCGCCGCGCATCCTGGCGATCCTCGATAGGGAGGGCCGCCTCGTTCTGGCCGGCGCTACCAATGATGGCGGGGTCGCATGGTGCCACCCGGTCTCGGATGCCGCCGAAGCCCGCGCCGTCGTGTCCGAGGCCAGCCAGACCCGCGCGCATGCCATACGAGCGGCCGAGTGGCATGAACATGGCCTCGCGCGACGGCTGCGGCACCACGCCGACGTTCTCGATGCCCGTCTTGTCGATCCGCTCTGGCGTGTCTTCGCGTCTCGCGCACTGCAGATCGCGGCGTGACGCCCGAGAGTCAGAGAAGGGCAGGGGAGGATGTGAGCCTAGGAGGACGAGAGAGAGCCTCGGGGTTCAGATCCTTTCGCTCATTTCGGAGTTTCCAATGTCCAAGATCGAACCCACCCTGGCCGCGCCGATGGCGCCGTCCAAGATTGATTTCGCCGCCGTGCTGGCTCGGCAGTCCGAGCGTGACGCGCGCATCGCAGCTTTGCGTCCGGCCAACAAGGAGCGCCTCTTCGATGGCCTGACTGCCGCGGGCATCACCCATGTGACGGTGAGCTTCGACGGCTATGGCGATAGCGGCCATGTTGAAAGTATCGAAGCCTACGCTGGCGAGACCGAGGTTGCTTTCCCCAAGACCGAGATCGCCTATGCCGCATTGACCTGGGACGACCCGGAGGTCGAGACGCGGGCGCTTTCGCTGGAAGATGTCGTCGAGCAACTGGCCTACGACTGGTTGTCTGACACCCATGGAGGTTGGGAAAACAACGACGGCGCTTATGGCGAATTCTGCTTCGACGCGCGCGCGCGCTCCATTCACCTTGAGTTCAACGAGCGCTTCACCTCGTCCGAACTCACCACCCACGATTTCTGAGGGGGCGGCGATGGCACATCCCTACCACCACGCCCTGTCCTCGGTGAAGAAATGGGGCGGCACGGTCGAGGATTACCTCGCCGTGCATTCCTGGTTCGACCATAGCAAGGAGATCACAGCCGATTTTCGGCACCGGGCGTTGCGCCACCATGCCGAGGGCATCTTCATGGCCGAGACAATCTTTGGTCCGACGCTTACGCTCTCCACCGGACGCATCATCCCGACCCGGTGGGTCGGCGAGCAGCATGTTAAGGAGGACCTCGGCTTCATCCCGAGCTTCGCCGATTGGGTGAAGGCCATTCGGCCCGAGCCTTGGATGGGTCGGACCGAACGGATCGAGGCACAGGTCGATCCGCATCTCGTCTCGCCCGTGGTCGAGGTCAGCTGACATGACCGATCCCACTTATCTAAGTCTCGGCTTGCCGCCGACCGCTTCGCGACTGGCAGTGGTTCGCGCGGCGGTCCGGGCGCTACACCCCGACACGCGCGCTGTTTGCAGTCTCCGGCTGGCGCGCAAGCGCTTCTACCGGCAGATGCTCTGCGCTCATGCCGCACGACAGGCGGCGGGCGACACGCCGACCGGCTGACCGTTCCCAACTACCCCTTCATCCCAATCGATCGCCCGGCCTCCTGGCCGGGTCTTCCCCATTAAGGAGGTCCCCATGGCGGATTACTTCACCCATTTCTCATGCCTGCTCGACGTCGGCAGCCCCGACAAGGCCGTCCGCGCGCTCGCGCTGTTTCAGAAACTTCGCGCTGCGGATCAGGACGCTGACGACCCAGATGTCGCTGGCTTCGATCTCGTGCACCAGGATGCCCCCGAGGGCAGCAGCCTCTGGATCCACGACGACGAACACGGCGATGTCGAAGCTGTCATCCGCTTCGTCTTGCGGCTCGCCGAAGACCTCGACCTCACCGGCCTTTGGGGGTTCCAGTATGCCCTGACCTGCTCCCGGTCGCGCCTCGACGCCTTTGGCGGCGGTGCGCATGCCATCGATCTCGGCGCTCGTAAATCCATCGGCTGGTCCAGCACGCAAGAATGGTTGGTCGTGGCGCTGAACGGGGAGGACGTCGATGCCTGAGATCATCTGCACCACTGTCTACCAGTTCCCCGAGCTCTCGGATGCCGCCAAGGAGAAGGCCCGCAACTGGTATCGCGACCTTGGACCCCACGACGATTGGTGGGATGCGGTCTATGAGGATTTCGAGCGGGTCTGTGCGCTCCTCGGCATCCGCCTGAAGACGACCCCCGTCCGTCTGATGGGCGGCGGGACGCGGGTCAAGCCCTGCATCTGGTTTTCCGGCTTCTGGAGTCAGGGCGACGGGGCCTGTTTCGAAGGCTACTGGTCCCACGCCAAGGGCGCTGCCGCGGGCATCCGGGACTATGCCCCGATGGATGTGACGTTGCATGGAATTGTCGACCGGCTGCAGGCCATTCAGCGGCGGAATTTCTACCAGCTCGCCGCGGAGGCCAGCCACCGTGGCCGCTATTACCATGAATATACCATGTCGATCGACGTCACGCGGGACAGCGCGACCTGGCAGCCGCCGACTGAGGACGCGGAAGAAGTCGTGACCGAGGTGCTGCGTGATCTGGCCCGCTGGCTCTACCGCCAGCTTGAAGCCGAATACGACCACCTCACCTCGGACGAGGCCATCGACGAGGGGATCATCGTCAATGAGTATACGTTCACGGAAGGAGGGCGGCGGTTCGGGTAACAGAGATCAAAGTGCAAGGTTCATTTGATCTTTACAGTAGGTCCATATGGACTATATTGAAGCCAATGGAGGACGCCATGTACGTTGCAGAGAAAATCCGGGAACCCGCACAGGTCAACGCCGTTGCGTTGAAGGCTTACGCGCGCGTGGTTGATGCCTGGGGCCTCAACTTGAAGGAAGCGGCTGGCCTTGCTGACATGTCAGAGAGCACATGGAAGCGCGCCAAGAAGCCGGATTTCGCGGGGGAACTGACCAAGGATCAGCTTCTGCGGCTCAGTGCGGTGATCGGCATCTACAAGTCGCTCGAACTCTACTTCTCCGAGCCGCTCGCGCGAAGCTGGTTCACCCGACCGAACACCGGCCCGCTGTTCGGGGGCAGCCGTCCGGTTGACACCGCCATCGAAGGTGGCTTGCCGCAGATCCTCGCGGTGCGGACCTATCTCGATGCGTTGCGTGGTGGGGCATGAAGCAGACCGAGGTTTCAGATCGCGGTCTCGTTCGTCTCCTGCCTGCCACCTACCACAAGCCGCCATCCCTGCGCGGTCTCGTCGATACCGATGACGAGATGGAGATCTTGGCAGAGATCGAGGGCCTGACCAGTGGACGTCTACAGGCCGAACGCGGGCGCAACCCACATCTGGACCCGCGCGAACTCGCTTGGCAACGCCGTAGCCGCGATCTGCGCATCTATGGGGACAGTCACGTCAACGCAGCCTTCACTTACACCCGCGCCGGCGGAAACCGCTTCAACGCCGAGGAGCGCGGCGCTTGGTACTGCGCATGGGATGTGATGGTTTCTGTCAGCGAAGTGGCCTGGCACCGCACACGCGAACTCGGCTTTACCGGCAGCTTCCACGACAGCGCCCGCTATGTGGAATTGCTGGCCGACTTCATCGGCGTCTTCAACGACATGACCGATGAGGCAGGTCATCCGGCGCTGCATCCGGATCCGGCTGTCGGGTATCCCGAGGGCCAAAGCCTGGCACAGCATCTGCGTCGGGGCGGATCCAAGGGCCTGATTTACCCTTCGGTCCGGGCTCCTGCACCGGGCGGGAATTGCCTGGTCTGCTTCGAGCCCCACGCAATTCAGAACGTTCGTCCGGGCGCGTCTTGGGATCTTGTTTGGGATGGGACACCGCACTACTCGATTGCGGCTGTCAGCTAATCCGCAAAACCGTAATTGCCCCGGAGGCCTATAAGGATGGCAACGCCTGATATTGAAAGCCCTGACCGCACCGATCTCAAGCAGATCGACCATGCGCACTTCTTTGAAGCGATGGACTCGCCGCCTTTGCCGACCGAAGCACTGCGCTCTGCCTTTCGTCGGGCGAAAACGCGGTCATTTCAGCGAAACACAGGGCTTGGAAGCGCCGACTGAGTTCACCCGTCTTCGGCGCCTCCCATCGACGCGATGAGGACGGCCAACGCAAAGCGCCCCTCACGACGGTGATGGCCGTGGCTCAACCCAGGAGCTTCAACAAGGCGTCGCGCTGCGCTGCGTGCTTTTCGGGGTTGTCGCGCTTCAGTTTGTTCAGGTTGAGAAGTTTCCACTTCACGGCCGGTAGGTCAGCGGCCTGCGAACGGTCGATCGCCGCGAAGTCAGGCTCGCCGTCCTGAAGCGTCAGGAGGAACTGCCTCGCCTTGTCATCGAGCCTCGATTGCAGATCGGCGACCAACTTGAGGCGCGTCGCCAAAAGCGTAGCGAGCGGGACGGGTGTTCTGGTCATGCCTTCGAATTCCCGCGCGTAGGGTTGCTCGAGATCGATCAGGTTCGGATCGAGCAGCTCATGCGCCGGTCGCGGCGAACTGGCGACATAGATCAGGAAGGTGTGGAACAGGTCCTGCGTCAGGCTCTCGTTTTCGTAGAGGAGTGTGACGTCGTAGAGATCCCGGGGATGCTGCCTGTCCAGGGCGGCGTGCAGCTTTCCCGCGAACAGGTCCTCGAACGAGACGATCTGCATTTCGGCATAGCCATAGGCATCCTCCACGGCGGCAGATACGGTCCGGACTTCCGGGTCGTGGACTACGCCCCGGGTCACGGGCGAGGTTTCGATCTTGATCTCGGCATTCCCGAGGCGCGCCAGGAGCCGGGTGGCTCCGCCGCCGCCCCCTTGGATGCGCTGAGATTTCGCGCCTCGGATTCCGGTCTCGATGGAAGCCGCGATGCGATCCATCGCGGCGTTGATCTCGTCCAGGCTCTCGGCGCGTTCCTTGATTGGCAGGTAGGTCAGGTCGATGTCGACCGACAGCCGAGGCAGGTCGCGGTGGAAGAGGTTGATGGCCGTCCCGCCCTTGAGCGCGAAGACGCTTTCGCCCGCGACATTGGGCAGGACGCGCACCAGGAGCGCAACCTGGGCTTCATAGGTCTCACGCGCCATTTTCGGCCTCCGGTTTCACGAATTCTTCTGGCACCATGATCCGATAGCGCGGGTGGATCTTGCCGCCCTGGATCAAGGCTCGGTCGCCGCTGCCGAGGTCGAATGCCTGCGGGTCGATCCGTTTGCGCCAGGGATGATCGTGGCGGTCCGCGAAGACGAAGAACAGGCGCTTGACCTTGATTTTCTGGCACGCTTGCAGGAGGTCGGAAATCAGCCTTGGGCGCAGGGTTGTCAGGCTCTCGAAGACCATGTCGAGCGTGTGGAAACTCTCATGGTGGGGCAACTCGTCCATGGCTTCCAGGATTGCGCGCTCCGGCGTCGACATCGTCAGACCCCAGTCCCATGGCAGGCCAGAATTCTTGCCCTCGATCACGCCCAGCTTCGGATCGGTGAACAAGGAACGGGGGCGGATACTGAAAGGGGCATCCGTCGGCAGTTTGATCAGCCAGTTCGGGACCTTGTCCCCATAGACCCAGACTGGAGCGCTTTCCCCCAGGCGGAGGTAATGGGCATGTCCTTGTTCACCGAGTGCCGTTGTGCTCCCGACATGCAGATCATGACCCATTATATGTTGCATCGAAAGGATGCAGGTCTTCCAGTCGATGCTGTTGGACGCCTGCATATTCGGGACTGGTCGGCGGAAGACACCGCGTGCGATGCGCTCCAGCCAGCCGCGTTTCACATAGTCACGGAAGCTCTCATAGGCGATGCCCTGCGAGACGAGCCATGCCGCGTCGACCAGATACCCGGCGGGTACGGCATCGAGCACTTTCTTCAGATTCTGTGACCTTGCGGTGTCCATGATACCTAAAGTGACAGATTTTCAAAGATACATCTACAGTTTTCTTTGATGAAAATGCTTTTCCTGCGTTATGGACGCTCCTATCTCACCATTTCCAAAGAACTTAGGGTGTTTGATCCCACGGTTTGATGGTGTGATCCTTTCGAAGGAATGGAAGGATGCCCTATGGGACAGGTTCGTCACGGAAGCGCCACGACCACGCACGCCGTCAGAGCAGCAATACAGCGATCGCAAGCTTCGCTCGCGACGCTGAGCCGGGAGTTAGGGATCAACCCAAAGACGGTTGCGAAGTGGCGTAAACGGCAGACGGTCGATGATCTCAAGACCGGCCCAAAGGAGCCACGTTCGACGGTCCTCACGGAGGCTGAGGAGGCGGCCATCGTCGCGTTTCGGCGCCACACGCTGCTGCCGCTTGATGACTGCCTCTATGCCCTTCAGCCGTCTATCCCGCACCTGACACGCTCGGCGCTGCACCGCTGTCTACAGCGGCATGGTATCTCACGCTTGCCTGACGTCGAGGGCGACAAACCGAGGCGGTCGAAGTTCAAACGCTACCCGATCGGCTTCTTCCACATAGACATTGCCGAAGTGCAGACTGCTGAAGGAAAGCTCTTCCTGTTCGTTGGCATCGACCGCACGAGCAAGTTTGCGGTGACCCAGCTCGTCGAGAAAGCAGACAGGAAGACGGCCTGGGAGTTCCTGCAACACATGCTCGAAGCCGTGCCATATCAGGTTCACACTGTCCTCACCGACAATGGCATTCAGTTCGCTGAGCAGCCTCGGAACCGGAACACTGCTTATTCTCGGCCCATGCGTTTCGACATGATCTGTGAGGCCAACGGGATTGAGCACCGGCTGACCAAACCCAACCATCCCTGGACCAACGGACAGGTCGAGCGGATGAACCGCACGATCAAGGAGGCCACCGTCAAACGCTTCCACTACGAAAGCCATGATCAGCTGCAAACGCACCTCTCGGACTTCATGGCAGCATACAACTTCGCGCGCCGGCTCAAGACCCTCAACGGGCTCACACCCTACGAATACATCTGCAAGATCTGGACATCAGAGCCGGACAGATTCATCTTGAACCCGATCCACCAGATGCCGGGACTGAACACCTAGGGACTAGCCCCAAGGGGAGGGAGATCTGAAGACGCTGGGTTGAGAGACGGCTACGACTTGCGGTGGTTACCGAAGGTCGCAGCGGTGCACATCCCGGCGTGCCGCCGGAACCAGACCTTGGTCCTTCGGACAGGAGCTTGACCGAGGCTGATGTCCCGAAGGGCCAGTCTGCCAACCTACAGGTTGGCAGCTGCGCTCGGTTTGCCAAACTATGATGTGGCAAAAAGCTGGACGATCGCACAGAGCGTCACTAGCCGGTGCGGTGCTCACTTATTCCCGTCGATCCACTTGGACATGAGCCGCTTGTCGCGGAAGCATTCGTCCGGAACGGCGCGCCGTTTGATCTGGGCGAGTTTCTCAGCGAAGGCTACCTGCTTGGACGTGGGCAGCCGGTCCATGTCCGATACCGGCTTCAGCCGGGCCTGAGCCTCGATCCAGGCGCTCAAAGATCGCCGGTCTTGCTGAACCTCCCAGGGCAGGAGCGTCCGGTTGCGCAGGGCGAGCGACCGCGCATAGGCAATCTGATTGGGCGTTACGGGCAGGGCGTGCTTGGTGCTTTCCATGGTGGAACCCCCCTTTCTGGCTTGGCTCTGAGCATAGAACATAACAAGAACAAAATCAAGCCAAGCGTCGGGAACACCTTGGTGCGAGAGGGAGAGAGGGGCCGGGAAAGATCAGGTCCGAGGCTGCCCGAGAGAGGGTGTCCGGGCCTGATCCTGTCCTTCATTCCGGAGTTTCCCGATGACCCATCTTGCCCCTGTTGCGCAGGCGTCCTTGCCTGCGCCCATTGTCTCGTTGGCAGCAAATCCTGCCTCTGCGATCGTTGCTGTTGCCGAAGCGCTGCAGCCCGATCTGGCGCAAGGGCTTCAGATCGACGCGCTGCGCCTGCGCTTCGAGATGGCGCGCGCCTTTGGCGGTTCCGATGCGACCGGTGCCTGGGACTGGAAGCTCGCTTATGAGGCAGGCGAGGTGGCGTTGGTCTTGTTCTTGCGGAAGTTCGGCCGTGCGCTGCTGACCCGGGCCGGCTCGCCTGCGGCGCTGTTGCCGATCCTGACCAAGGTGGCTGACCTCTTGCCCACGCACACCCGGCGGTCGGAAGATATGGAGCGCTTTCAGCAATTCAGCACGCCCATGCCCATGGGGCTCGCCGCACTGGCGGCAGCACAGATCACGCCCTTCGATCTCGTCCTCGAGCCGTCCGCCGGAACCGGGCTTCTGGCGATCCTCGCAGAGATCGCGGGCGGCAGCCTCGCGCTGAACGAGTTGGCGGACACCCGCGCCGACCTTCTTCGCTTGCTGTTCCCGGGCCGACCGGTCACGGGGTTTGATGCCGCGCAGATCGACGATCATCTCGACGCCTCCTCAAGCCCGAGCGTCATCCTGATGAACCCGCCCTTCTCGGCCCAAGCCAATGTCGATGGTCGGTCGACCAAGGCGACGGCCCGGCATCTGCGCTCGGCCCTCGCGCGTCTGGCCCCCGGCGGACGGCTCGTCGCCATCACCGGAGCCGGTTTCGCGCCGGATGCGCCGGCCTGGGCCGAGACCTTCGGCCGTCTGACCGAGACGGCCCATCTCATCTTCACCGGCGCGGTGTCGGGCGCAGCTTTCGCCAAGCACGGCACCAGCTTCGAGACGCGGATTTCTGTCTTCGATAAATGCCGCGGCGGCGAGCCGGGAGGCATCACCGCAGACCTGCGCCAACCCACATCCCCGGACGTGGCACATCTGATGTCCCGGGTCACTGCCGAGGTTCCGCCGCGCCTCGAGATGGAACGGGCCGCAAATGCGGGTCTGGGCCACTCTCCCCTCTTCCCGGGAAATCCTGCCCCCACAACATGCAAGCCCGTCAACCGATCGCGCGCGACCTCTGCGGCTCAACCGGCGAAATCAGACACACCGATCGAGGCCGAGGAACTAAACTACGCACTCCGCGACGCCGCCGAGGACGAAGACGCCGCACGGCTGTCCGACGCGATCTACGAGACCTTCCGTCTGCAGGCTATCGACATCCCAGACGCCGCATCGCACCCGACCAAGCTTGTGCAATCGGCGGCCATGGCCTCTGTCGCACCTCCGAAAACCTCCTATCGCCCCAAGCTTCCGGCGACCATCCTGCGCGACGGCCTGCTGTCCGACGCGCAGCTCGAGACCGTCATCTACGCGGGGGAGGCGCATGGCGCATATCTCGCAGGGTCTTGGATCGTCGATGAGACCGGCGACATGGTCTCGGCCGCGCCCGACGATGCCGCTGACGCCGTCCGCTTCCGCCGGGGTTTCTTCCTCGGTGATGGCACCGGCGCGGGCAAGGGCCGCCAGTCGGCTGGGATCCTGCTCGACAACTGGTGCCAAGGCCGCCGCAAGGCGCTCTGGATATCGAAAAGCGACAAGCTCCTCGAGGACGCGCAGCGCGACTGGTCGGCGCTTGGCCAGGAGCGGCTTCTGGTGACGCCGCTGTCGCGTTTCGCACAAGGGCGCGAAATCCCTCTGACCGAGGGCATCCTCTTCACCACCTATGCGACGCTGCGCTCGGAAGAACGGGGTGCCAAGAAATCCCGCGTCGACCAGATCGTCGACTGGCTCGGGGCGGATTTCGATGGGGTGATCCTCTTTGACGAAAGCCATGCCATGGCGAATGCGGCCGGCGGCAAAGGCGAGCGGGGCGATACCATGGCCTCGCAGCAGGGCAGGGCGGGTCTGCGCCTGCAGCACAAACTTCCGAATGCCCGCGTAGTCTATGTCTCGGCCACGGGCGCGACGACGGTCCACAACCTCGCCTATGCTCAGCGTCTCGGACTTTGGGGCGGGGGCCCCTTCGCTTGCGCTCCGGGCGTTCAGGATTGGCAAAGCTCCACTGGAGCTTCGCCTGCCCCTTTGGGGCACCATCTTTCACTCCCCTTCGCGACCCGGTCGGAATTCGTGGAAGCCATCGAGGCTGGCGGTGTCGCGGCGATGGAGGTGCTGGCCCGCGACCTCCGGGCGCTCGGCCTCTATACGGCGCGGTCGCTGTCCTATGACGGTGTCGAATACGAGATGCTGGAACATGCGCTCACGCCCGAGCAGCGCGGCATCTACGATGCCTACGCCGGGGCCTTCGCCATCATCCACAATAACCTGACCGCAGCGCTGGAAGCAGCGAACATTTCCGGCGCGGCCGACGGGCCGAGCGGGTCGGGCACGCTGAACCGTCAGGCGAAATCCGCCGCGCGGTCGGCTTTCGAGAGCGCCAAGCAGCGTTTCTTCGGCCATTTGCTCACCTCGATGAAGACCCCCACGCTGATTTCCAGCATCGAGGGGGATCTGGCGGCAGGCCATGCCGCCGTCATCCAGATCGTCTCGACGGGCGAGGCGCTCATGGAGCGCCGCCTGTCGGAGATCCCAACCGACGAATGGGACGATATCCGCTGTGACATCACTCCCAGGGAGTATGTCCTAGACTACCTCGCCCATACTTTCCCGGTCCAGCTCTACGAGCCTTTCACTGACAGCGAGGGCAACCTCTCGTCGCGCCCCGTCACGCGCGACGGCCAACCGGTGGAGTGCCGCGAAGCCGTCCGGCGTCGTGACGCGCTGATTGAGAAACTGGCTTCGCTTCCGCCCGTGCCGGGTGCACTCGACCAGATCGTCCAGCGCTTCGGCACCGATCTCGTGGCCGAAGTCACAGGGCGCTCGCGGCGCATCGTGCGGAAGGGCGAAGGGCATTCGGCACGGCTCGTGGTGGAGAACCGGGCCGGAGCCGCGAACCTCACGGAGACCCAAGCCTTCATGGATGACGAAAAGCGTATCCTGATCTTCTCAGATGCCGGCGGCACCGGGCGCAGCTATCACGCCGATCTCGGGGCGAAGAACCAGCGCCTGCGGGTCCACTACCTCTTGGAACCCGGCTGGAAAGCAGACGCGGCGATTCAAGGTTTGGGCCGCACCAACCGGACAAACCAGGCGCAGCCGCCGCTGTTCCGGCCGGTGGCCACCGATGTCAAAGCGGAGAAGCGGTTCCTGTCGACCATTGCGCGACGTCTCGACACGCTTGGCGCTATAACGCGTGGCCAGCGCCAGACCGGCGGGCAAGGGCTGTTCCGGCCCGAAGACAACCTCGAGTCGCCCTACGCCCGCGACGCCCTGCGCCAGCTTTACCGCCGCATCTATCGCGGCGATCTGGCCGGATGTTCGCTCGGGGCTTTCGAGGATGCGACCGGGCTCAGCCTGACCGATGACAACGGGCTGAAGGATGACCTGCCGCCGATCACGACCTTCCTCAATCGCCTGCTGGCGCTGACGATCGACATGCAGGCCGTGCTGTTCGCGGGTTTCGAGGAGCTGCTCGATCAGAGAATTGAGGGCGCCATCGCCGCCGGGGTCTATGATCTCGGGCTCGAGACACTCCGTGCCGAGAGCTTCCGGGTGACCGACGTACAGGTCATCTACACCCATCCGGGCTCCGGCGCGGAAACCCAGCTGCTGACCATCGCGGAAAAGCGCCGCAACACGCCTACCTCGCTGGCCGATGCGCTCGAATGGCTGGATGACCTGCAGGCGCGGCTTCTGGTCAACAGCCGCTCGGGCCGGGCTGCCGTGCAGGTTCCCGCCACCAGTCACATGCTGGAAGATGGGACCATCGAGCCGCGCCTGCGCCTGATCCGCCCGACCGATGCCAGCACAGTCCCGGCAAAGATCATGGAGGACACCCACTGGCTCGAGGCCGACCGCGCGGCCTTCACAGCGGCGTGGACTGCGGAACTGGCCGAGGTGCCGGAGTTTTCGGACTCCACGCTGCACATCGTGGGAGGTCTGCTGCTGCCGATCTGGAAGCAGCTTCCCCAGGATGAAACTCGCGTCTACCGCCTGCAGACCGATGACGGGCAGCGCATCATCGGCCGCCGCGTCTCGCCTGCCTGGGTCGCGACCACGCTGGCCGCCGATGCGCCCAAGCTCTCGGCCGCACAGGTCCATGCCCTCGTTCTGGAGGGCAAGACCGTGGTGCGCCTGTCGGAAGGGATGGAATTGCACCGCTCGCGCGTCATGGGCGCGAACCGGATCGAACTCTCGGGCTTCTCGGAGGCAGCCAAGGATCGGCTCAAGGCCGATGGCTTCTTCTCGGAGATCATCAGTTGGAAGCTTCGGCTGTTCTGCCCGACCGACGCCGATGGTGTCGAGATACTGGATCGTCTGCTTGCACGTTGTCCTGTCGCAAGGCTACATGATCGCGGAGGTTGTTAACCCATGTATTCCGAGACCGAAGACCTCGTGCGCGATCTGGCAGAAAATGCCGAAGGCGTTTGTCGTGCCTACCTTCCCGCCGGACGACGGGAAGGATCCTACTGGATCGTGGGTGACCTGCAAAACAATCCTGGCCGCTCGCTCTTCGTGCGGTTGACCGGGCCCACGTCGGGGCCAGGGGCAGCGGGCAAGTTTACGGATGGGGCCACAGGCGAGCATGGCGATCTCTTGGACATCATCCGCGCCCGGACGGGGATCACGCGCTTCCCCGACCTTCTCGCCGAGGCCCGAGCGCATCTTGGCCGTCCGCAGCCGGTCGTCCCGGATAGGCAAGAGCCGAGGAAGGCCAAGGCGCCCGGTGGCACTCCTGCGGCGGCGGCGCGCTTGTTTGCTGCCTCGAACCCGATCACAGGCACGCTTGCGGAGACCTACCTCCGTTCCCGTGGCATCACCCACTTCGGGGCGAAAGGCGCCTTACGCTTCCACCCGAAGTGCTGGCATCGGGAAGAGGGGCAGACCCGGAGCATCCCCAGACCGGCGATGATCGCGGCGGTTACCGATGGGGCAGGGGCCGTGCAGGGCGTGCATCGCACCTGGTTGGCGCCTGACGGACAGGGGAAGGCGGCAGTGAATCCAGAGCGTCGGGCTATGGGTCACCTCCTCGGCAATGCTGTCAGGCTGACCCCGCAGGATGACATCCTCGTCGTTGGCGAAGGCATCGAGACCATGCTGTCCCTGTCCGAGGCAATCCCAGGTCTGCCCGTCTGGGCGGCGCTCTCTTCGGGTCACCTCGGGGCGGTCCTGCTGCCAGAGGGGCTGAAGCGCCTCTACATCGCGATCGATCGCGATCCGGCCGGGCAGCGCGCGGCAGGGAGGTTGAGCGCCAGAGCCTCCGAGGTCGGGGTGCGCGTGCGGGTGCTGGAACCGCGGCTCGGGGATTTCAACGATGATCTTCGGGCGAACGGCAAGGACGCACTGCGCCAGCATCTGGCAGGTCAGATCGGGCCAGAGGATCGGCATCGCCTGCCCAGCTGAGCTGCATCGCGCAGGGGGGGGCTGGGAGCGCGGGGCAGGGGGCAGCATCCCAGTCGTGGCTCTGGATCGTCGTCCTCACCCCATCCCGGGCCTTGCGCATCCACCCGTCAGCCCTGCGCGGCCTTCAAGAGATGGGCAGGCCGTCAAAGCGGTTGCCCCTGCAAGGTCGGCAGGGAACCTATTTCCGCCGGCGGCAAAGCCGCCTTTGCATCGCGAGACAAATAGCTTCCCTGCCGACCTCCTCCACGCTGTTCCGGCCCCGGTGAAGCCGGGGTGAAGGGGCAACCGCCCCGACGGCTCGGGTCTGCCCATGAAGGCCGCGCGGGATGACGCGCGGACGAGACAGGCCCGGAGGCAAGAAACCGATGACGATCCACACCCACAACGACGCGTATGAACCCGCCCATAGCGCATCCCAGACCGCCCATGCGCTCGACGAGCTCCAGCTCTATGGCTATCGCCCCTTTGACGAGCCCGATCCGCGCCCGATGCCCGATGGGCAGCGCCTCGCCGTCGCCGTCGCGGACATCTTCGACGCCCTCGTTGCGACCCTGGAAGACACCCGTATGGAACCCGACCTCGAAGAGGTGCTCTGGGGCCAGGTCAACCTCTTCCACCGCGCCACGGCACGGATCGAGCGGTCACTCGATGACAACGAGCAGGCGCAGCGCCGCCTCCAGCGCGAGCAGGACGGCTCCGAGGTGAAATCCGTCGAACTCGAGCGCCTGACGGCCGAAGGCCTGACCCTCGTCGAACGGCGCAACTGCATGGACATGATGCGCGATCACGCCGCATCCGAGTTCGTTCAGCACACAGGATCCACCTGGCGCCCCCGCACCGGCTCGATGGTGAACCGCCAGCACATGACCGCCGCCCTGATCGACAGCCGCGACTTCCTCGCCGCCAAGCGCCGCGCCGAAACCGAGGTGATGCTTCCCGCCGGCCCCAAGGTCGCCCTCACCGGCGGGACCGATTTCAACGATCACCGCCTGATCTGGGGTAAGCTCGACCAGGTCCGGACCAAATATCCCGACATGGTCCTTCTGCACGGTGGCAGCCCCAAAGGTGCAGAACTCATCGCCGCCAAATGGGCCGAGGCCCGGGGCGTGACGCAGGTCGCCTTCAAGCCTGACTGGACCAAGCACGCCAAGGCCGCGCCCTTCAAACGAAACGATGCGATGCTCGATGTGCTCCCGGTCGGGGTCCTCGTCTTTCCCGGAACCGGTATCCAGGAAAACCTCGCCGACAAGGCGAAGAAGCTCGGCATCCCGGTCATGAAGTTCGAGAAGGGGGCGTGAGCCCCCTTTCCCTGTTCGGGAGAGAACATTGTGGAAACACGGACATACACTTGGTATCGTTGTCGCAGACGAGGTGACCGCAAAATGTTCGATGAAGCGCAGCAAATGGAGGTGTTCCCGACGACAGTCGATCTCAAGCGGATCGACCCGTCTCTCAACATGCGGCGTTTCTATCGAATGAGCGTTCAGCAAGACCTGTTTGGCGGCGTGAGCCTGGTGCGGGAATGGGGTCGGATCGGTTACCGTGGCCAGATGCTGATCGAGCAACACGATGACGAGGGCAGGGCGGTCAACGCCCTGATGAAGCTGTCGGCGACGAAGAAGCGGCGTGGGTACCAGTCGTCATCCAAGATGTGATCCGCGCACCAGAAGACCGCTTTCTGATTGCTCCAGCCCTTGCCGTTCGGTGTGCCTAGCTTCGGTTCTTGGAAAGTCTGATGAGCGCAAAGTCACTTTTTCTTGCCGGACTGACCGCAATCGATTCAAATGACAGATACAAGATATAGGTGGCCTCGCATTCAGCTATCACACATTTGGAGGACAGATGTCAGACGATTTCATTCCATTGTCAGTGCAGGATTTCTCAACGGATGCGCTTGCGACGGACCTTCGGCGGGACGCGGATTCCCTCAACTTCCCTTTGCTTGGCCTCTTTGGAGAGGTCGGGAGCCTTCTCTCTGAAGTGAAGAAGAAGCAGAGAGACCCGATCTCCTATCGCGCCTACGCGGCTGCGGTTACAGAGGAACTCGGCGACGTACTTTGGTACTTCAACCTAGTTGCTGCTAGGGCAGAAATCTCGTTCGCCGATATTGTCACCAACCTTGCCAGCGATAGCGAGAACTGGCTATCCGCAACGGGTGTGCCGCTCACCTTTGAGGCTTTGCAGCCGTCTGTACTGACCGCTGGACAGTCACCGTCACCGGCTTTCGAAGCAACCCTCATCGAGTTGGCGGCTGCAACCGGGCTTCTTATGGCCGATCAATCGAACAACGAGCTCCAAAGGGATCGCCGACGTCTCGGACCCCGACTTGTCGCGATTCTCGAGATACTCATTCGCGCGGCCAATGAAGCGGGCGTCACGCTGGAAGCTGCGGCCATCAAGAATCGAGCAAAGACGACAGACCGATGGCCCATCCAGAAGGCATACCCGCCCTTCTTCGATGCGGACTTGCCCCCGGAAGAACAGCTGCCCAGAAACCTCAAGATCAACATCTTTGAACGGGAGGTTGGTGGCAAACGCTACGTCTTCCAGACCTGCAACGGCCTCAACATCGGGGATCGACTGACGGACAACGCTATGACACCGGATGACTACAGGTTCCATGATGTCTTCCACTATGCCTACGTCGCTATCCTTGGCTGGTCGCCGGTCACTCGTTCCCTTTTTCGGTTGAAACGTAAGAGTCGGCCAAAGATCGACGAGGCCCAAGACGGAGCCCGCGCCGCATTGATCGAGGAGGGGATCGCGACTTGGATTTTCGGACAGGCCATGGAGATGGATTTCTTTCAAGACCTGAAGGCCGGGGAGTTGCCGTTCGACCTATTGAAGCAGGTCAGACAGTTCGTTCGCGGCTACGAAGCCGAGAACTGTCCGACCTGGCTGTGGGAAGAGGCCATCCTGCAAGGATACGCAGCATTTCGCTATCTGCGTGAACATCGCCGTGGAACTGTTATCCTAGATGCCGTAGAGCGGCGGCTAAACATCGAGCCGTTGACATGAACACTCCAGAATCCTTTGTCGAAGAACTTGCCGCTGTCGATTTGGTGAACACCTTTAATCCGTACAGCGACATCTGCCCCATTCACGATACCGTCGATGCTGCGCGCGCTCGACGCGAGAACCTGAAGCGGTGTCTTGAGGCCGCGATGAATGCCCGTGCTGATACTATCTGGATAGCAAGGGACCTCGGGTACCGGGGGGGACGGCGTACCGGAGTACCCTTGACCGACGAAGCACATCTCACGGAAGCTGAACATCTGTTTGGCGGAATAACCCTTGCTCGGGCCACGACAGGACCGGCACTTGCCGAACGTACGGCGACAGTCACTTGGCAGCTTCTTTCGTCAATTGGCAGGCCAGTAATGCTGTGGAATGTGTTTCCGCTTCACCCGCACGCGCCAGATGATCCCATGACCAACCGCTCACATCGCAAAACGGAGCGTTCGGCAACCTGGCCATTTCTGTTGGCACTCCTGGAGATGCTTCAACCTAAACGCTTGGTGGCAATTGGGCGTGATGCGGGAGAAGCTCTAGCAGATTTGGACCTTCCTGTATCTCAGGTCCGCCATCCGAGCTATGGTGGGCAAAGTGAGTTCATTGCGGGCATCGAGGCAATATACAATCTCTCAAGTTCGGCCCGGCGACCGGAAACGGCAACTCTGCCTTTCGCTGAGTTTGCCTAGGTATTGGCTGCAGACAGACCATCAATCTCGTCAAGGAGTGCTCGAAGCTCGCCGCGTGTTGTAGTCCCCCCGCAGGTTGATCGTGGCAGGTCGATTGTCGCATGTGACGACAGCACGGTCAGGGATCCAATATTGAGTCCAGCTTCAGTGGCCACAAACGACATCAACTGGCCGAGACCAACCAAGTTTCCGAGTAGCTTTTCGACATAGTAGTGGTTCCGGTAGATCGCTGTGAGTGTGAGCGTCTCCGGATTCCCTGCCAACAGTTTGAAGCTGAGAAAACTGAGGCACTGTCCGCCGTAAGGGGAACGATCAACGTCGCGAGCAGGATCGAAAAGAGCAAGCTCAAATTTGTTCCTTGCCCTGACCGTCGGGTCCCTCATACGCGTGACGATGTCCCAAAGCGGATTGCCGGCCGGGGCGCCGGGCCAATCGACCATCCGCTCGAAATAATATCCTGACCATCTTTCGTTGCGTCGTACCGTGGGCAGAACTCGGTCGCGAAACCGGTCGAAGAATTCCGGGGCACCATATCTGTGATAGAGCGCCTCCGGAAAGATCGTGTTGGCGATGGTTCGGACGGATTTGTCGTGCCGTAGCAAGAATTCATTGACGGCATTGACGCTCGCGTCGCTCAACTTTGCCCCGGCGGTCGGGTCATCAACAGACATCAGGACGTTGTGCGCCTCATGTCCGGGTTCGCTATCAACGCAACGAACCGCTTCGCGCCAAGTTCTTACACAATCAGGCTGTGGCGGAATGGCCAGATACATCGCATTCGTCCGTCAATATTGCCAAGGCATACATGTGCTTAGCCAGAAAATCCTCAGTTAGCCAAGCATACCCGCTCAAACCCCAGGTTGGTCCCCAGCTATTTCGCACCAGAATGACACGTTTCGTCGCCGCTTCCCCATAGCCGACCGCGATAACGGCATGTCGCGGCGCCGGAAAAACTTCGTCACCGGTGATTTGGTCGATGACTCCATCCGATGGCGGATTAAAGAAACTTCTCGTCAGGACTGAAAGAACAATAGCAGGGACGTTGGAATCCAACGCATCGCAAACTCGATCGACTTCGTGACTGGTCTTCTGACCTTCGCGCCCAAATAAATTTCCGACGGATGATGGGGGGCGATAGTGCCTCAGGTCCGTGGGCAAACGCGGAATGTACGGCCATCCACTTTCCGATGGCTGGCCGGTATCGCGAAGCGTGGCCAACATGTCGTCGAGAAATGCTCCCTTATTTGGAGAGCGCCCGGTACGTTTTTGTGCATGGTAGAAGGCGAACTCACATGACAGAGGATCCCAGCCGCTGCGCAATGCAGCATGGGCGTCGCTGGCGGCAAACGCCAAGCAAGTTGGTCGCGCACCTTGATCCCTGACGGGCCCAAATTTCGCCCGTAAATCTACGTTTATCGTCACTGTCACTCAAGCGGCCTCCAGGAGTCTTCGCCGCTCAGCACGTGAAAGGCCTTCACCTTCGGGGCCTGTCAGGTCGAGGTCCAACTCGAGCCTGGAGAAGCTCTGATTGTGATCCCAGGGTCGTGTTTCATCCAACACAAGGCGACCTCGGTACTCTTCCGGAGGCATTGCCGTGACGCGTCGTATTCCAGGATCACCGACGCTGTCTGTTTCGATCGCTTCGATTTCATTACTGACGATGGCGAATCCGCTCTCCTGCAATTGATGGATGTTCCAGAGGTATCCTCCATTGCTGTGCTCGGTGAGCTTGAGGACGAATAGATCGTTACGACTGCCATCAATCAGCGCTCCAGCGTCGCGTTCGGTAAGTAGCCATACATCGCCCCGGTAGTTTGTCGGTCGATGATCAGCGAGAAGAGCTTCTTTCAACGCCTTTGGCTTTGTCTGCAAAAGCTCGCGGGCCTGCTTCGCAGCAATCATCCTGTACCGAACCAGGGTCCAGCACAACGCCTCGTAGCTCACCCCAAGTCGCAGACTGAACTGGTAAATCACGTTTGCGCGTCGAAAGTCTGGCACAGTCCAATTCTGCCGCCTCATATGTAGGGCGAGCAGCCATTTGGGCATGAGAAACGCGACTGCGAAAGCGTCGGCTTCGACTTCTTGATAGTCGTGGCCCGGATCGAAATTGGCTGGCATTCGACGGAGGATACTTGCTTCATCGTCGAGGCTGGGTTGATGGTTCAGAAGACAATGGCCGAGCTCATGTGCGGCCGTAAATCGCTGGATACTCATGGGGCGCTGAGTGGTGACGAGAATCCCTTGCGATGGGGCATTAAGATATGCTCCGAGCAAGCCGTCGAGCGGCCGTAGAAGCAAAGGCACGTCAAGTTCATTGATGAGAGCAAAAACGTTGACTGAACCGCCTGACGTTTCGAGCCGCTCTCGCACGCCTAGTTGCCGGTGTGCTCGAGCCGCCGCAGCTGCTCCGCCGCGAACTGCCTGCGAATAATTGGAAACCACTGGTTACTCCTGGGTTGCGGCCGAGCGGGCGCGCAAGTACTCGGCAAAACGCCCCAGTTCATCCCGGTCTTGCCGAGACAAGTCTGCGGCTTGTCGTGCAAGGTGCGCTACATCTACCGGCAAACTCCCAGCTGCATCGTCTTCTCCGATGAAATACGCGACCGGTTGTCGATACAGCTTCGCGAGCCGGTTCAACTCCAGAGCCTCGACACGGCGGTTTCCGGCCTCGATCTCAGACAACGCGGTTCTCTGGATCTTGAGGTACTGGGCCACCTCGTCTTGCTTTAGACCCAAATACCGACGTGCTTCCCGCAGCCGCTCCCCCATCTCCTGCCGAGCTTCTTGGTCATCGTCGTTGGTCCGCTTGGCGACGCTCATGCTGACACTCCATTCTTCTTCTTCCACTGCTGTTCCAGCCGCGGGATTAAGTGATCCAATGCGTCTTGCACCGAGTTGTATCCGCCAGTGCGTACCGTCGCATCCGCCGGCGTAAAGCCAAGCACTGGTTCGACCGCGCACAAGAGCTCCACAACTACAAGAGAGTCCATCGGTACAGGTGCGACTGCCGCCACCCCAGATGATGCGGGCAGTACAATTCCGTGCATGCTGGCTTCAGCCTCCGCCGCGAGCATGAGCTCGTCACGAAGCACAAGTTCCAGATCCTGCTTCGGAAACAGTTTCGTCTTGGTGGTCGTTTGCATCGTCCATGTCCGAATAGCTGTCTTGCTCTCAATATAATGTCGGAAAATCCAACACGCAAGACCGTTCACCATTCGCTTTCGGGCAGGCTTGAGTCATCCCGAGCTTTTCCGGGATGCGACCAAAGGGGTATCTGTGCTGCGGAAACAAAGATTTGCCGGACAAGCACCGGTTGTGACGAAGTGTGTCGGGCGCGTTCCCAAGCCCACCAACGTGAGCTCAAGTCTCGGATCATGTTACATAAAACGAATTATCGGATTTTTTATAAATTGTTGTTTTCATGCAATTTTTATTCACTCCAGTCGAGTTTCAACCAGTATCGCGTGTGCCTCCGCTCGCCGGTTCGAGCGAGCACGCCCTTCTCGACCAGATCCTGCAGATCGCGGGTCGCGGTCGCGCGTGAGGTTCCGGTGATCTTGAGGTAGTTGTCGGCGCTGAGGCCGCCTTTGAAACCGCCAGGGCCTTCCCGCAACATTCGAGCGATGGCCTTGGCCTGGCGTTCGTTCAAGTGGTCTCTGTGACGATCGTAGAAGTGTGCCTTGCTGATGAAGAAGCCGACGCGGTCGAGTGTTGCCTGTTGGGCTTTCAAGACAACTTCCGCGAACCAGACGAGCCAATCGGTCACATCGAGCGTTTTTTGATGCTGCTCGAGCTGGTCGTAGTATGCCTTGCGCTGCTTCTCGATGGTGAAGGCGAGCGAGATGAGGGTCGGCTGGCCAATATTCTGCGCCAGCGACTTTTCAGCGAGGGCGCGACCCAAGCGTCCGTTGCCGTCTTCGAATGGGTGGATGCTCTCGAAATAGAGGTGGCTTAGCCCTGCGCGCGTCAGCGCTGGAAGCGGCTCTGCTCCCCCCGGCCCGGTCTTGTTGTACCAATCCGCGTATCGCTCCATCTCAGGCATGACCCGCTCCGAGGGCGGCGCTTCGAAATGGATCGTGGGCCGGTCAAGGCGGCCGGAAACGATTTGCATCGCCTCGGCGTGTTGTCGGTAGGCCCCGATGGTTTCCAACCGACTGTCATGGGACAGGAGCATTCGATGCCAGCGGTACAGCGTCTCATGGGTCAGCGGCTCTGCAAAACTGGAATAGACGTCGACCATCATTTCCGCGACGCCCTGTTCGCGCGGTTTGGCAGGGTAGCTGTCCGGATCGAGGCCCAGATGGCGGCGCAACGAAGACTGGACACTGAGCCGGTCGAGGATTTCACCCTCGATGGCGCTCGTCTGCATTGCTTCCTCGCTGAGCAGTTCGATGCGGAGTTGCTCGCGCTCCGGCTGGCTGACATGATGGACCGCGCCGAGGATTTCTCCGGACGACAGCAGGAACGTCTGCTCAAACGGCTCCAGCGCGGAGGCGTCATACCGGAAATCCGGCCAATCAGGCAGCGTCCAGTTCCAAGCCATGAGTTATAGATATCCTTTCTATAACTCACAGATAGATCACTTTTGAGGCATAGAAGTCAACTCTATCGCTCAAAGGACCTGCGGGATGGGATGACCCACAAACCGACGCGAGGCCTTGAGCTAGGCCTTTTCAAGGTGCGTCAGATCTTGCTGACGCGGTCTGGGGGTCTTCGGATCGACTGGGTTCTGTTCCATCGCTTGAATGAATGGTTCATAGCGAACGTCCGCCATGGCGCCGTCGAACCAGGCAGGCTGCACGTCGCCATTGTTCCATTGGTACAGGTAGCCAACCAGATTTTCAGATGTCTTGCAGAGGATGCGCATGATCGGTTCGCCAGTCAGGCGGGGCTTCGTGTTCATAATGCGTTCCTCCTAAATGGACCTCGTAACTCGTCACCACTGAGGTCTGAAAATCTATATGACGCTCAATAGCGCCACGTTTTCCGCAACTGCAAGGCGAGCTTCTGCCGTTGGGCGAAAATCCACCGGCGAAATGCAAGTTATCTTTTCAGATAGATCTCTTACGGTGTGTGCTGCTCATGCGGCGATGCAGCGCGAACGGCAATTTCTTCCAAGATTTTGTCGATCTCGCCCCATATGCGTGGTTCCACTTGGCCGCGGATCAGAGCCCATTTACTCAAGACGTCGAGGGGGTCGTGGTCCCGAAGGAGCATACCCAGGCTGGCCGCATCGACTGCCAGTGATGTCCGGGCCTGCCACTGCGTGTTTCGAGTGCGCCGCTCCTCAGCAATTGGCGCGAAGACCGGCGACAGTTGCCAGCCTTTGACTGCACGGCGCAGGGCGGCACGCACCACATGTGCCGGCTCAACACCACAAGTTTCCAGCGCTGCTTCCTGTCGTTCGAGTGCGTTGACCCTGATGTCGATCTTCCGGGTCGGGCTCAAAGCTCGTGCCGAAACGGGAGCTCTCAGGCTGGTATGCGGGTCAGAGCTTTCCGCGGTGACTTGGTGCGGCGCCACGGCACTTTTCGGCGCACGCTCTGACTCGTGCCGATCAGCGCCAACGTCAGCGACTGGGGTGCCTGTCTTTGTTGCTGTGACCTGTACCTCTTCCTCCTTCTCGGGAACCTCGCGGTCACCCTGTTGCAGGGTGGCGGCGTAGGCTGGGTCGGGCCTAGTGATGGTCGGGATCTTCTTGCGCAATCGACTGTCCTCACGCAGCAAGAATGTTGTTGAGAATGTCCGTCGCCTCCTCAAGCGCCTCGACGACATGACGTACATGTGGACGCATAAGGGGGTTCGGATCGGATTGCTTTTCCAGCGCCAAGGCGTGGAGAAGCCCCTTCTGATCCATCTCCTTGTAAGTGTTTCGTCGCATCATGACGGTCTCAATCACCGGAAAACGGGTGAGCGCTTCTTCAATCAGGGCGGCGTCAGCACGGGTCGTTTTCGGGTCGACCATGTTGAGGACGACGTGGTGGCGCGGAAGGCTGGAGGGGTCGTCAACACGGGATTTCAGTTTCTCAAACCAATCAGAAGTCTGCGCTCCGACATCGAAATCAGACGTCGACAGCATGACGGGCGTCACGATGTGGTCCGCAAGCACCGCAATGCCGTCTGACCATTCGGCACCGACCCCTGCGGTATCGATGAAGATGAAGTCTGCCGTGCCTGCCATGTAGACCTGATTGATCTGATCCTCGACACCCGCCACGCTTTCGACGGTGACCGAGCAGAGAAGCGGCGAACTCAGCCCACCGGTTTCCGCCCGAGCATGCCAGGCACCGAGTACTCTCGTGCTGTCCGTGTCGATCAACATCACTCTGCGTCCGGCGGCGATCGCGGCGCTGATCAAGGCGCGCGAAAGCGTCGTTTTTCCACTGCCCCCTTTCCGGGCCATCGCTGCGATCACCACAAGATTTTCGTTCGGCATTCTGATCCTCCGCAAAAATAGTGAATCGCAACGATAATACCCAAATGTCGCTAAACGCATGAGGCGGAGGGGTCAAGCAGAAGTCGGGATGCGACCCGCGTTTGGCATGCAGCGGGCGGCGTTGTGCGATGACCGTGCGACGTCTGCCGTGGCGCCATCAGCATTCGCCGCGGGGCATCACACACCCTCCAAGTGTCGGGATACGCTTGGCGATGCGCTTCGGACAGAATGCAGGTGACGGTTAGCGCGCTCCAGACGACGGGAGGCAGTCTCGCGTATGTCGTTCTGCGGGTGACGCGAGCCGGTTAGCACGCAGCAAAACCCGTCTTGCGGGGTGCAAGAGACGGGGCGCGAAAGACGCGATGCGCGATGCGGAGACCGCATCGCGTGGTGCAATGAGCGCGACGCGCGATCCATTTGACAAAGGACGGAAAATCGCCCCTGCAGGGCGATTTTCTACATTGAGTACAAGCCCTTATGGTCGACTCCACTTGCGTTGGGAGTCGGCGGGCTTGTACGAAGTTGGCAAGAAATAGGAACGTTAACTTCAAAATGCCCCGCCGCCGCAGACTGTCAGTGATCGAACGATCGACCATCTCCCAAGAGCGCCGGAACGGCGTCTCCGCGGTGTCGTTGGCAGCCCGCTACGATGTCAGCCTGAAGACGATCTACAACGTGGTGAACCACTGGGATGAGCGTCAGACAGCGAACGGCAGCCGATCGCGGGTTGTGGGGATCCGGGTCTCGGACGACGACCTGCGCCGGTTCGACGCGGCGCTGTCGCGGCGCGGGATTGCGCACCGCTCGGATGCCATGCGCCGCCTGATGCTGGCGGCCGAAGGTGTTTTCCTGCCCGACGACGAGATGTGTGACGAGTTGCGCAACCTCGGCGCCGCGCTCAACCGGGTCGGCAACAACGTGAACCAGATCGCGCGACGTCTGAACGAGGCCAAGGTGCGGGGCGAGAGACTGTCCTACCCGGCCTCAAGTCACCGTGACGTCCGCGCCCTTGCGGGTCTGGTCTTCGATCTGGCCGACCAGGTCCAGGAGATGTCGCGTGCGCGGCGCAGCGTGCTGGACCTTGAGATCAGCTCTGCCCTGGCGGGCCTCGCCGAGAGGAATGAGAATGGCGCGGAGTGACCGGGTCCGTGGCATCGACCCGGCGCTATTTGACCGCGGCTGGAGCCGAGTTTCGGGATCCTGGCAGGGGCTTTCCAGGGGCGCGCAGATGGTTCGGGCCGCGCGCGGCTATTCGCCAGCGATCTTCAAGGCTATCTCGAAAGGGGGCTGTCACACCGGGGCGCAGCTACGGGCTCAGCTCACATATCTCACAACAAAGTCGACCCATATCCTCGACAGTCGCGGCACCCATGACGGGAAGAAGCAGCTCTCGGAAGCCGAGATCAACCGAGTGGCGCGGCGGTTCGAGAACCAGTGGAACGAGCGCTACAGCCCCAAGCTTGGCCATACGTCGCATCTGCTGATGGCATTCCCGGTTGGGACCAGGGGTGAAGAGGTGCGCGATATCACCCAGGCGGTCTGCGAGAAGTTCTTTCAAGGTGAGGGGTCGCAATTCGACTATATTGCTGCAATACACCAAGATCGCGCGCATCCACATGCGCATATTGTTCTGAACCGCCGCAGCAAGGATGGCGAAATGTTCTTTCTCGGGAAGGATCATCACTTCAACTACGACGCCTTTCGCGAGGCGATGGTCGAGGCGGCCCGGGTTCATGGGATCCGCCTTGAGGCGACGCGTCGTCTGGATCGCGGCGTCACGACCTACCGCGCCGAGATCGATGAAATCTACAAGGCTCGCGACGAAGGTCGTCCCCCAGTTGAGCGCCAGAGAACCGGCGCGGACCTGGGGGCCGCTCTGGAAACCGTCAGGCACAAGGCGTTGATCTACCGTGGGCTCGCGGCGGAGGCGTCACGTTCGAATTTCGACGACGTGGCCGAAGCGCTCGAGCGGGCCAGCACCATCCTTGCCAGTGGCGGTCAGATGCAAGCTGACGGAGCCATCTACATGTCCCAAGACGAAGCAGCGTTCGACACGCTGATCACCGAGTTTTCTCAGAACATTCGCCAGATCGAGGCGGCGATCGACAGGGCGCCGGCGGCCGAGAGGCCGGTGATCGAGCGCAAGCTGACCGACGTTCTGGCCTCGGTCGCGCATTTGAACCCGCTCGGGGATCGCTCCGCCGCCCTGGTCGATGCTCCGTCCCGGGACGGCATCTATGCAAGGCCAAACGCCAGTGAAGATCACCTCGCGCGTCTTGACGATGGAGAGGTGGCACCAAAGCTGGCCGAAGCGTTGCAAGGCACGGGCATCGATGCCGAGGCTGTGGCCGCGCGCCTGCGGGAGGGGGCAGGCAATGCTGCATTGGAGCGCCAGTGGCTGGCACAGGATCTGCAGGGGATTGCCAAAGCAAGCGACCTCGATCTGGAGAAATCTGCGGACCGGGAAGACGCGCTCGACCGGCTGGAAGCCGTGCATGTTCGGCTGGGCGATGTTTTGACCGATGTACGCGTCCTGCGCGCGCCAACCGAGGTCGACGAGGTGGATGACGCTGAGGCAGCGCTTGGTGAACGGTTGACGACACCTGGGAGTGATCTCGCGCAAGATGGGTCCGACATCTTTGCCCCATCGGAGCGGCAGGCGTTCAGAGCGCTGGTGGCGCAGTTCCGCCGGACGGATTTCGATCATCCGTTCTTCGACGACCCGTCCGTCCGGCGGGCAGGTGCCGTGGAGGTTGAAGAGGCCCGCGCCGCGTTCGACGTCTACGCGCAGAAATCGCCGCAACATGCCGAACTGGCCTCAATGGCCTGGGAACAGATCACCGACAGTCGAATGCCGCCGCAATATGCGGTATCCGAGCAGGACCGCACGCTTCATGCTGGCGACATGGACCTCGCCTTGCGGGATCCTTCGGATCATCTCGGTCCGATTGCCGAAGAGCTCCGCACCCTCGCCCGCTATCGCACGGAGATGCCGGATGATGAATTCGGGAAGGCCGTCCAGGACGAAATCAATCACCTTCGTTCGCTAGGCGCGTCGCGTGCCTATATCAGCGAGCGCAGTTTCGAGATCGAGGACCAGGCGCGACAAGACTACGCCGAGCGCCGGTATCTGGAAGAGACAGCGCCAACCGTCATGGCCTTTGTGCGAAACGCCGACGTCGAGGGCCCGCTCTCCGAGTCAGAGCAGCAGGACATCGTCCGGCAGATAAACGAGCGACTAAGCCACGACGCAATCGACGCGCTGCGGGCCGGTAACGCGGACGTCCTGGACACATTCACCGAGGATCCGCTGCGCCAGCTGGAACTCGCCAAGACCTATCTCCAGAGCAGCGAGGTCACTGCGCACGGCCCGGCGATGGAGCGCGTTCTCGATGCATTGGCGGAAGAACAGATAGAGGCGCAGCGCGCACGCCACGCTGCGGCAGATGGCGAGAAGGGGATCACCCATGGATAAAGGCAAGATTGCCTTAGGAGTGTTGAGCCTCGTGCTGGTCGGTCTCGCCATGGGCTATGTCGTGGCGACCGGCTTTGTCATGTTCCGCTATGGGCTTTCTCCCACCCGTTTCGACGTCACCCTGCTTGCCCGCGAATATCGGGGTCTGTCTCAGTCTGCACCGAAAGACTTCCTCTGGGTGAACCTCATCCTTGGCAGCTTCGGCCTGGCATCGCTGATGCTGAGCGTCACGCTTCTGGGGGATGCATTGACCCGCTTCGGGACGACGCATTGGCAGACCCGCAGCGAGATGAACAGGAACGGTTTCTTTGCCAAGCCCGACGGTGGCTTCCTTCTGGGCAAGCTCGGCTCCCCGAAATCCAAGCGCCCGTTCCTAGTCTCAAAAACCTTCCCCCACGCGCTGATCGTGGCGCCTACAGGCCGGGGCAAGGGCGTGGGGTTCGTGATCCCGAACCTGCTGACCTACAAGGGCTCCGCCGTGGTGCTCGACGTGAAAGGCGAGAACTTCCGCGAGACCTCGCGCTTCCGCGCCAGCATGGGGGACAAGGTTTTCCGCTTCGCGCCGACCGACTGGGACCGACCAACACATCGCTATAATCCGCTGGCGCGCATTGCTGCCATGACCAACCCCGACCGGCAGCAGATGGAGCTTAAACTCACCGCGAAGCTCTTCCTGCAGACCGACAACGAAAAGCTGAGCGGCCTTCTCGCAGGCGGTATCGACTTGTTCGTGGCGGCCGGTCTTCTGGCCTTCGAGCGCGGCGTGCCGACCATCGGCGAGATCTACCGCATCACCGCCTCGGGGGGCGACAAGCAGAAGGAATATCTGAAGCGTTCGCAGGAGGTGAAGAACACCTCGGCCAAACTGATCTTCGAGCGTATGGCCTCGACCAACAACGACACCCTCACCTCCTACCTCTCGCTTCTCATGACATCGGGTCTCGACACCTGGGACAACCGCGCGATCGACGCGGCCACCGCGACCTCTGACTTTTCCTTCCGGGATATCCGCCGTCGCCCACATGCGATCTATCTTGCGGTCGAATCCGAGATGATCCGCCCGCTTGCCCCGCTGATCCGCCTCTTCTTCTCGGACCTGATCGCCTCGCTGCAAGCACAGGAACCCGGCGATGACGAGCCCTGGCCGGTGATGATCATGCTCGACGAGTTTGACCGGCTCGGGAAAATGCCAATCGTCGCCGAAAGCATAAAGACGCTGCGCTCCTTCGGCGGCAACCTCGCCATCGTGACCCAGACGATCCCGGCGCTGGACGAGATCTATGGTGAAAACACCCGCAGGTCGCTGCAGGGCGGCGCCGGGGTAAAGCTCTACCTCACCCCGTCCGAGCAGAAGACCATCGAGGAATTGAGCCAGGCTGTCGGCAAGACCACCAAGCGTGTGGTGACCCGCTCCCGTGCTGTTGGACGCAATCCATTCGAAGGGCGCAGCGTCTCGGAGAGGACAGAAGATACCCCGCTCCTGACCGAGGATGAGGCCCGACGCATGGACCTCGACGAGGTCATCCTCGTGATCGACGCGCAGATGCCGATCCGGGCAAGAAGGGTGAAGTATTTCGAGGACCCGGCGTTGAAGGTTCTGCACGCCTGTCAATCGGGAAGCTTCCCATATCCGGACGAGGACGGCCTGCGGCGGGATCGGCAGATGTCTGAGACCCGGGAAACGGTGGAGAGGTTGAAGCAAGAACTGCAGGAAGTGCGGGCGGCTGCGGGACCGCGGGAAGTCGGCCACAATGTGCCTAACGCATCGAAAACTGACCCTGTCAGCGCAGCGAAGGCCCGCGGCCGCGCGGCTCGTGCTGCTGCAAGCGGAGGTGGCCAAGGTCAACTGTCGCTTGATGTTGAGGGCCTAGGTATCACGAACACAGACCGGACAACGCTTGCTTCGGCAGTTCAGACAACGAGAGCTATCATCGCGGAGCACGGATGAGTTTCGCAGGAGTTGACGTTCATTCTCCTCGCGGCGAATGTAACTGAAGAGCCCACTTTGACCGATGCTGCGTAAAGGATGTATCGCTGCTTTCGAGGGCGGTAGAAAACCTGCTTGATCGCAGCCGCGATGCGGAGGGAAAGCAGCGCCGAGTTGTCGGAACGCGTGAACCAAAAGGCGATCTAATCGAACGATTCAGCGCTTCACCCCGTCTGCGGCTGCCTCTCAAATACTGCGCGGTGCCCAGAGAATAATACCCGCACCGACAAGGCAAATGACCGCTCCAACTACATCCCATTGATCCGGGCGATGCCCTTCTACGCCCCATAGCCACAGCAGGGACGATACGATGTAAACGCCACCGTAGACTGCATAGGCGCGGCCCGCCTGATCGGCGGGGCTGAGCGCCAGTAGCCAGGCGAAAGCGGCAAGGGACAGCATGCCCGGTGCCAACCAAAACACGCTCTTGTCCAGCCGAAACCAGGCCCAGAAAGCAAAGCATCCGGCAATTTCGGCCAGCGCAGCGGCGAAGTAGATAAGAACCGTCTTCATCGGGCCAGACATACGTTCCGAGGAGGATCGGGTCTATTGCGAAAAATCTTTCAAATTCAGAGAAGCGAGCCCAAATCCGATCCAACACTTGGATAGGCCGCCGTCATCGACTTAAGTTGCTTGGCCGCCAGGCCCAGCTTGATTGCCAGCCCGAAGAAATTGATCAGTTCGCCGTATTCCGGGCCGAACAGGTGCGCGCCGAGGATCTTGCCGTTCGACTTGTCCACGAGGACCTTCGCGGCAGCAGAGGTCTCGCCGATCCGGTAGTTCGAATACCAATCGCCAGTGTCGGTGAACCGAACATCGACATCATACCCGGCGTCCCTTGCCTCACTTTCCAACATACCGACACGCGCCACTTCCGGGACTGTGAAGACGGCTGTAGGAATACCGGCATAATCCGGTGCGGTCTGAGTGTCTTTGAGCATGTTGGAGGCCGCGACCTTCCCTTCGATCACTGCGACTGGCGTCAGCGGCATGCCATCGGTGTCGGCGCAATCTCCGGCGGCAAAGACCGCGCTGTTCGTCGTGCTTTGCAGATGCGGGGCTACAACGATGCCCTTGTCGCTGTAATCAACACCAGCCGCCTCAAGATTCAGATCGGCCAGGGCTGCCACACGGCCCGCGCCATGCACGACCAGATCGGTTTCGATTGTTCGGGTTTCATCGCCCGACTTCACCTCGACAGTGAATGCTCTACTGGCTTCCGAGACCGACACGATTTCGGTTTCGCGCATCAGGTCCACGCCGATACCGCCGCTGCGGTCGATCAGCATTTCGACCAGATCGGGATCGAAGCCGCGTAAGGGCCGGGCGCCACGATCCACGATGATCGGGTTGGCTCCGGCCCGTGCGGCGATATGCGCAAACTCGAAGGACACGAAGCCGCCACCGATAAAAAGAACCCGATTGGGAAGGGCCTCCAGGTTGAGGAAATCCGTGCTGTCGATCACGAGATCGGCCCCTGTGAAGCTCAGCGGCCTGGGCATGGCACCGGCGGCCACGAGGAACCGTTCCGACTGATATGCCGTTCCATCGACCTCCAGCGTGTTGCTTTCCGTGAACCGCGCGGCTCCATGCAGGGTTTCGACGCCGTTGCCCGACAGGCCCTTTTCCATCTTGTCCGGCACGGGATCGGTGAAGCCACGCTTGTGTGCCATCAGATCGGCCCAGTTGATCGACAGATCACCGGGATCGATCCCCTTGCCCTGCATGAGCCGTGCCGCGTCCATGATTTCCGCACCGCGCCGCAGGATTTTCTTTGGATCGCAGCCGCGCAATGCGCAGGTGCCGCCGTAGGGCAGCGCATCGACAATGGCGACACGCCATCCTGCCGCGCCACATTTGTTGGCCGCGGCCACGCCCGCCATGCCCGCCCCGATGACGATCAGGTCGTAGTCTTCATTCATTCTCCGGTCCTTGTCCTGATCTTCATCCGGCGCAGCAGCTCAACTTTGCCACGTCCATATCGAAGGTTTGCGCCGCCAGCTTCAGCCCTTCCACGGTCGTCAGATAGGGGAAGATCGTCTCCCCGAGCGCCTTTGTGGTCATGCCAAACTTCAGCGCCATAACGAGGGTCTGGATCGTATCGGACCCCTCGGGCGCGATGATCTGGCCGCCAAGCAGCCGGTCGGACTTTCTGTCCGCCACCAGCTTGATCAATCCGCGCGTGTCGCGTGCGGCCAGTGCGCGCGGCACCTGATCGAGCGGTACGATGGACGTCTTGACGTCGAGGCCCGCGTCCCGCGCCTGGGCTTCACCGAGACCGACGCCCGCGACCTGCGGGTCGGAAAACACCACCCAGGGCATCGCGGCGTTGTCGTAGCGATGGTCTTCGCCGAGAACCGCATTTTTGGCCGCGAGCTTTGCACCATAGGCCGCCATATAGACGAACTGGTCGCGGTCGGTCACATCGCCTGCGGCATAGATGCCGCGCACCGATGTCTGCATGTCCTCGCCGACGACGATGGACCCACGCGCGTCGGTTTCCACGCCGATTGCGTCTAGGCCCATATCTTTGGTATTGGCCCGCCTGCCAGCGGTCGAAACGAGGTGATCCGCCGTCACTTCGACAGGCTTTCCGTTCTGGATCACGCGCAGTGTCACGCCCGCGTCGTCGCGGCGCACAGTGTCGTAGCTTAACCCGGTCAGAAGAGTGATGCCTTCGGCCTCGAACGCCGCCGCCAATGCCTCCGAGACCTCTGGTTCCGCGCCGGGCAACAGATGCGAACGGGCGACAAGCGTGACCTTCACGCCCATGCGGCTCATCATCTGGGCCAGCTCCGCGCCGATGTAGCCCGCGCCGATGAAGATCAGGCTTTTCGGCAGTACTTCGAGTTCCAGAAGACTGGTGCTGTTGAGCGCGCCGATTTCCTCGATGCCGTCGATGGTCGGCAGAACGGGACGCCCGCCCGTGGCGATGATGGTCCTCGGTGCTTTCAGGGTTCGCTCACCGACTGTCACGCCACCTTCGATCAGCCGCGCGGGACCGGCGTCGATGTAATCGACATCCTCATATTCCGGCAGAAGGTCCGCGTATTTCTTCTGGCGCAGGGTCGTGACCAGATCGTCCTTGGACTGAACGAGCGTCTGCCAATCATCCACTTGTGCCCGTCCCGACAGGCCGGGGAACCGCTTGGCAGCCCCCGCACAGTGCACGGCCTCTGCCGCACGGATCATCGCCTTGGAGGGCACGCATCCCACGTTGACGCAAGTTCCGCCGATGGTGCCATGTCCTACGAGGGCGACACGCTTTCCGGCATCCGCGCCGGTAATTGCGGCGGAGAACCCCGCCGATCCGGCCCCAAGAACGATCAGGTCATAGCCGCCCTGTTCATCGTCGGTTTTGTTCAGGTCTTTCATCTCAGCGCGCCTCGCCATGTTCGGGGTCTTTTGGTCTGGCGGCGAGCAGATATATGACCGCGCCGATGGCGATCAGCGGTGTCAACATGCCGAGGAGGCCGAAGACCATGCCGGTGGCGGTGCAACATCCCATCATCATAAGAGCGATCCTTTCTTTTGCGCACGGTTCAGGAGAACCGCGTAGAGTGCTGTGGCGGCGAAAACGCCGATTGTGATCCGTATTGCGAACCTGAATTCGAGAAGAATGATCAGGATCGACAGGGCCACCGCGAGGCCGGTGGCCCAAAGTTTCGGGGCCGGTCCCGGTTTGCCAGCGCGCAGCCAAAGGGCCTGTGCCACCACGGCGAGGCTGAAAAACAGCAGCGGGAACAGGGCGTAATCGAGCCAGCCCGTGAGGGCCGACAATCCGACGCCAGCGACGATGACGACCAGAAGCGGTGTAAAGCAGCAGAGCGCGGCGAAGAGCGCACCGCCAAGCCCCCATTTCAGCAGACGGTCGGAATTTTCAGGTGTGTCAGTCAAGGAGCCGTCTTTCTCTGTGATGGGTCGGGGCCGGAGGCGCGTTTCATTTGCGAACGACGCAGTGCGCGGACGATCAGGTAGGTCAGACCCGCCAAAACCAGCACGGCAATGCCACTCATTCCAGAGAGCCAAGCCCCAACGCCGCCGAACAACGCTGCAAGCACGGCAGTTCCGCCGCCGCAGCAGACGACCACGACCGGAGCTGCTATTCCGAAGGCCAGCAGGCCACCCATCAGATTGTCACGCATTGCAGGAGATTGTCACGCATTGCAGGCGGCTCAGGAGGCTGTGTCGGGCAGCACCTGCGCCGGATAGCCATTGGCCGTCACCGCGCCGATGATGCTTTCGATGGAAGTTTCGGCGTCATCGTAGGTCACGCTGTAAACACCCTGCCCGTATTCGGGGCCGTCCTCGAATGCGGCGATCTCGACCGACGGAACACCGCGCATCGAGCTGGCAACAATGAACGAACAGGACGGGCATGTCAGTTCGCTGACGGCGATCTCGACCTGGCGCTCTTCAGCGAGGGCCGGGGTCGAGAGTGCGACGATGGCCAGGGCGGATAACAGGAGATGCTTCATGGTCATGGTCCTCGTTCAGAATTTCAGGATGAAGGGGGTGATGTAGGGAAAGATCATGGCGACAGCGACAATCGCGGAAGCGGCCCAGAGGGTTGCGCGCATGATGCGGCGGTCGATGGGGCGGGCGCAGGTGCCATCGGCACAGGCCTCGGCATCTACAGGCTTGTAAGCCTTGTAGAAGCCGTATCCCAAAAACGCGGCGCTCAGCGCGAAGGTGTACCATTTGTAGGCATAGAGCGCCCCGAGCTGCGCGATGAACACGCCTGTCACGCCAAAGCTGACCAGCACCAATGGAAGGATGCAGCAAGAAGTCATCGCCAGCGCACCGAGGACGCCGAGGCCGGTCACGCCCCATCCCTTGGTGGTTTCGTCGCCAATTTTCTGCGACTGAGATTGCGGAAGTTCCGCCAAATGTTGTTCCATCGAATCTTCCTTGAACAGATGTTTCCACCGTTCTAGGGTCTGTAGTTGATACAGGCTCAAGGGATTTTTCGGCACAATGAGTAACACAAGCGTGAGATCAATTCGGCGGGGCGATTTGGCCCGCGCAACGGGCTGCAACCTGGAAACCATTCGCTATTACGAGAAAATCGGGATCATGCCGGACCCGCCGCGCAGTACGAAGGGCTACCGAAGCTACGACGATGCCCACGTCAAGCGGCTGAAATTCGTCATGCGGTCCCGCGATCTAGGCTTTTCTCTCGAAGAGGTTCGCGGGCTGCTTGGGCTGGTCGATGACCGATCCCGGACATGCGCCGAGGTGCAGATCATCGCCGAAGATCATCTGACTGACGTTCAGGCCAAGATTGCCGATCTGCAGCGCATCGAGCGCGTCCTGTCGGACACTGTTGCGCGATGCACCGGCGATGCTGCCCCAGAATGCGCGGTGATCGATGCGTTACTCGATGCTTAGTCCACCCTGAAGAAGAGGGGGCAACGGACCTTCGTGAACGGCGCAGCGAAAGCCCGAAAAGTCCCGCATTGTGTGAGTTCATGCACAGTGCGGCGAAAGGCTGCTTTCTCCTTTCTACTCTCGCAAACGTTTTGCTCGTTCCGCCATTCTGACCACCTGCGCGCTTGTCGTTGCCGCGGCGCTCCGCACAGCGGCAGGCGTCTGCACCGCGCCTCGTCCGATTACTTCGCTTGTCGTGAGCGCACCGATCCGCGCCCGGCCCTTCACGCCGTCGGTATTGAAGATCCCCCGCATGATCCCGGTCGATCCAGCGACCACAGCGGGCGCTGCGGCTACCATCAGGTTCCCAGAGATCCCCCGCACAATCAGGGGCGTTGCAGCGACGAAGCCCTTGGCTAGGAACACCATGACGAAGAACGGCACGAGCGATCCGATGTTGGTTGCCGAGTTTGGATCACCGAGCTGCGCGAGAAGCGAATTCGCCATGCCGACGACGGTCGAAAACATTGCTGCGATGACGATGGGGTAGAAGGCATAGCTGACCGTCGTCGAGACCCACCTATGGAAGAAATCCTTGGTCGCGTCGAAGAGCGACAGAGCGATCATGATCGGAGCAAGGCCGAGCATGAGGGTCAGCATCATCTTGGCGAATATGAGGACGATGCCGGTCATGAAGCCAAGGAGGCTCAAAAGAATAAGCCCGATGCCGCCTAGGATCGCGCCCGTCATCCAGTTCAAATTGCTGCCGATGGCATTCAGGTACTGGCTGAATTTTTCGATCAGGATGTCGAATTCGCCGGCAAAGTGTGTGGCTCCGGCTCCTCCGCCGCCAACCGAAGACACCAGCGCGCCAGCGACGTAGTCCAAGCCTCCAATGACGGCGTTCGCTACTGCATTGAAGTTTGCCCAGTTGAAGGCGAAGAGCCCTATCAGCATCAGCTTGATCAGGTACCAGAAGAAGCTGGCCCCATCCATGCTGCGGAACTGGAATGCCATGTTGATGCAGACGCCGATTAGCGAAAGCGTGACCATCAGCAGGACGATCGTGCCGGTATTGCTTGCCACGGCCCCGAACTGGGACTCAGCCGCATCGACAAGGAACGCGTCTGCCGTTCCGACCATCCAGCTGACGACGCCCATTACCAGTTGCCTTGAGCTTCGCAGATTGTACGCACGCTCGGCTCGAGTTGCTTCCTTACTTCAATCCAGTCGCGGCGAAACGCTGAATGCTCGGCTTGGCTAAGGCCTGCATACCTTTCATGATACTCGCCATCGGAGCTACCCCAAGCGGGAAAGCGGGTTTCACAGCCGCAGTCGCCAGATTCAGCGATCTCCTCCCAGGCCCGAATTTCGTACAATTCCATCAAAGCTGCTGCCTTGTAGGCTTCCCGCGGATTGATTTCGTCCATCCAGGTCGGGCGCGCCGGACGATCGTTGCAAATCCGGTACTTTTGAGGCGACATATCGACCGTGAGATCGTTTGAGATCGGAGGCGAAGTCTGCGCCACAAGGGGGCCCGCCAAGGCGGCAAGCATGAGTGCGAGAATTGGTTTTCGCATCTGGGGGGTTCCTTTTTTACTCAGCGGCAACGGAGGGGCTCTTGTTGCCTCTGCCGTCGACCGTGTCGAGGTTCAAATCTGTGGTTTGACCCGGGAGGAAGAACTCGGTGATTCCGCGCGTGCCTTCATGGCGGCCTGCCTGAATGATCACGTCGATCGAGCCCTCAATATAATCGATCATGTCGGCATAGGTCATCGGCACATCCGTTTTCAGGGCGGCGATGGCGAGGCGGCGAACAGCAAGTTGTGGGGTCTCGGCATGCAGCGTGGTCAGCGATCCACCGTGGCCGGTATTGATTGCCTCGAGAAACGTCATCGCCTCGCGCCCGCGGACTTCGCCCAGGACGATCCGGTCGGGTCGCATGCGAAGCGTTGAAGCCAAGAGCACATCGGCACTGCGGGCATCCGTGTCCCGGTCCGCGATCAACGTCACGGCATTGGGCTGCTCGGGGCGCAGCTCGGCCGCCTCCTCGATGGTGATGATCCGTTCCTCGGGCGGGATCAGCGAGAGGATCTTGCGCGCTGCGACCGTCTTGCCGGTCGATGTACCGCCCGAGACGATCATGTTTAGCTTGTTCTCGACGCAAAACCGCAGCGCGGCGTCGATGTCGCCGGACCTCACCACATCGCGCAGCGCGGCGTTCCGTTCCCGACGCAGACCCTCAAGGCTGCGTTCCTTGCCGAAAAGGAATCCGAGTTTGATCTTCTCAAGCGGCAGGGAGGAGAAGAACCTAAGAGAAATCGAGAAACCGCCCTCGACTGCCGGCGGCTGGATCACCTGCGCCCGGATAGGTCGGTCGCGATAAAGGATCGAGACCGAGACGATGGGCTTCTTGGTGCTGAGCGTGGTCGAGGCGGCGGAGGCGATCTGGTTGCCGAGGTCCTTGATCTCGGTCTGGCTCAGCGGGCTGCCGAGACCTCGCATGAAGTGATCGCCCTGGAACTCGCCCCAGACTTGTCCGTCGGGATTGATGCAGATCTCGATCGTGTCGTCGCGCAGGACCTCGGGGCCGAAACGGTCGAGCGACGCTTCCAGATAACTTGCAGCCATGTCAGAAAATCTCGAGGTCACGATCAACCATGACCGTGATCCGTGTACCCTGATCGACATGTATCACTGGCCGGATCGCCAGATAGTCCTGCATCACGCTTTGCGTGCTATCGCGCAGGTCGGTGCCGACATCACTCGCAATATCGGCCGCCGCCTCGCTGTCGATTTGACCCGCTGCAGCCGCAGGCAGGGCGCCGATCAAGGAGATCAGCGCGGCGGAGCCGAAGCGTTGCGCGAAACGGGTGTCGACAAACCCGGTGGTGCCAGTACGGCCGAGTTCGTCTCCACCGAAGGCGCTGATCTGCACGGTCTGATTATCGGGCAAGATGATCCGGTCCCATGCCACCATGACGCGCGATTGGGCAAGTGCGACATCGGAGCGGTAGCGCCCGATCAGCCGCGCGCCGCGCGGGATCAGGATACGCGTTCCATCGAAAGAATGGACGTCTTCCGAGACGATGGCGCGGATCGCGCCGGGTAGTGTGCTGGCGAGGGCCGTCTCTGTCACAGCCTGAATCATGGTGCCCTGAACAACCGTGTTCGATGGGTTCGCGATCACTTCGGCACGTGTCACCTGTGCTGGTTGCGCGCCCGAACGAACAAAGGCTTCATCTGCATTCAGACGCGCGGCTTCCAGCGTATTCTCCCTATCCGCACCCGCGCCCATCCCGGAGAAGGCGATCATAGGAGACGCGATACGCTCTGCGCGGGCCTCGGCTTCGGCTGCGCGCCGCCTTTCGAGTTCGGCCAGCCGCAATTCTTCTTCACTTGGTCCCAATGAGGTCGGCTCTGGTGGCGCAAGCCTTGCAAGTTCCAAGTCCATTCGGAGCTGATCCAATTCGCGATCCCGCTCTGTCAGCTGCCGCTCGAGGGCACGCTGCGCCTCGGCGGATGCTTCCTGTAAGGTGGCAATTTGCGCCGTCAGGTCCGCAATCGCCTGCTCCGCCCCGCTGTCCGCGGCCTCGGCCGGTCTTGCGCGTAGTTCCTCGAGTTCCGCTCTCAATGTCGCAAGACTTTCCATCAGCGCGAGTTCCGACTCGCTCGGACCTGTGTCCGTAGGCGGGGCTTGGCTGGGCTCCGGGGCAGAAATCGGCGCCAGATCTCCGAATCCGGGGCCGCTGCTCTGGAACTCTTCCGGCGCGGCGGTCGCCATTGGCGCTTCTGCCGACGGCTGCAGGGCAGCCCACGCCAGACCACCTGCTGCCGCGATGCCGACGACTCCAAGAATCGCGGCAAGCGGCGCAGGCCGCTTGTTGGCCTTCGCTTTGCCTGTCGAACCTTCGAGAGCCGCGAGGCGCGCGGCGAGGTCTTCCGTACCGTCGGTCATGATGTGGCCTGCCCTGCGTCCTGGACGCAAACCACAACTTCGCCAAGGCGAAGGACCCATTGTCGGTTGACACCGGACACGCGGATGACACCGTCACTCAAGGCTTGGCTGTTCACCGCGCGTTCCCTGCCGTTCGAATATCGGAAGATGGCGGGCACCGGCGCATTCCGTGCGAACCGGAAATACGTGAAGGTACCATCATCCCAGATGGCCGTCGGCGTGAACTCTTCTCGGGCGCTGACCGCATAGTTCGCGTTCGGCGCATCGGCCGCAACTGCCCTGGTGGGTTGCACGCGGTTTTCGGGATAGCGGAACTGCACGACATAATGCGGCGTCTCCCGGGCTTCGACGACATGGAAGTAGTAGGAGCGGCGGTTGGTGTAGACGGTGATGTTGGTGGCGACGCCAGATGCTGTCGGCTTGATGGCGAAGGCACGGCCACCCGGGACACCGTCGAATTGAAACCCGACCGTGTCACCGGCGATGATCGAGCGGATGGTTTCACCCTCACCGAATTCGACTGTGGTGACGCGGGTCAGAGTCGTGACGACACGGTAAACCTGGCCTTCAGTCCAGGTCGCGACGCGCACGCGATTGTCATGAGAACCTGGGCGGGGCGTAGTTTCGGCCAAGGCAGTCGTTCCCGCGAACGCGAGAATACCGGCGGCCAGCAGCGCAGAGATTGGAGTGCGAGTCATTCGGAACGGTCCGATCGGATGGCATATTGGGTAACGGTGAAACCGAAAGGGTTTTGCCAGACATCGTCGATCGCGCGGGTCCGCTCCGGCCGGAATTCGAACATCAACGTGGCGGTGAACGATCCATCCTGTACCCCTTGCGGGCTTGTCAGGCGCTTTCTGAGCCGCACCTGGGCGCGGTTCTCGCCAATCAGAGTGATCGATGCGATCTCAACGGCCATCTCGGCCGCAGCCCCGTATCGCGTCGGCGGATAGCTCTCCTGACCCGATGTCCACATCGCGCGCATGCCGGCCTCGGCCGACCCGGAAGACTGTGCCAGGACGCGGCGGACACGAAGATCGTTGTCGAGCTGGTTGTAAGTCTCGCGGTCGAGAATGTAGCGATAGATTTGTGCTTCGATCACGGCAGGTCGTTCGGCAAGCGAAACGGTTTCAACCGTGGCATTGGGGAGCGCCATCCCGGTGGCGGGATCGTAGGGCACAACCACGGGAGGCGGCGTCTCGACCATCAGCGCGACAGCCGCAGCCGTCAAACAGCCGAATACGCCAAAGCCAGCCCCGGAAATGCCGATCATCCGCCAGAGCTGTTCCCGGCGCAGGGCACCGTAGACAAGCTCTTCTTCCACGAGTTCGCGCGCACTCGTCACCCCTGCCCCACTCACGGCTCAAGATCCGGCAAGGTGAAGTCCATGTAGCGGCGTTCTTCAGCAACGGTGGCGGCGTCAACTACGCCTGCATTGCCAGCGCCCAGGGTTTGGATCGCTTCCAGCTCCCACATCCGGGTCATGGCGATGGCGAGTTCCGCCGTGACGCGTGTGTTATGATCCATTGATGCTTTGAGATCTTCCATGTCCGGGATCATCTCGACCAGACGTTCCACCCGTTCGAGAGACTGTTCCGCCTCTGCGTGGCTATTCTGCGCCGCCGCCGACATCACAGCACCTGTGGTTGCTCGCGTGGCCACGCCTTCAGCGCCCGGATTGCCGCTGGTGGCGATTTCGCGGAGAGAATCCTCGTCGAACCCGGCACTTGCCAGCGCCTGTTCCATCTGCGTGCGCATGGGCCCGGCATTGGGCCCGATGAGCGCGCTCCAATCGCCCGCCTGGATGCCTCGGATCAGGCCGGGGATGTCTTCGAAGTTGGCCTCAAGCAAGGTGTCGAGGTCCCCGCCCATGGCAAGTCCGAGGATGCTGCGCGGCCCGGTGAGCGAGGCATACATCTCGTTCAGCTGATCGAGTTGGCTTTGCAGCATGTCCAGTTGCTCCAACGCATTGTCCAGAAGATCGGTCTGGATCCCGAAATCCTGCAGCATCTGTTGAAGCTGGCGGATTTCCTGGGCAATGTTCTGGGTGTCCACCGTGGGCACACCCTGTGCCGCGACAGGTCCGGTGACATCGAGGGCAAGCGCGAGAGCGATGCTACCGGCGAAAAGGGAACGGGGCAGGCGCAGGTTCAACGCAAATCCTCCTGACTGAAATCCATGAATTGCCCCTCGACAGCCTGGGCTGCCGCCAAGGCGATCTGCTCGGCGCTGAGTGGCTCGGTTCGGGCGGCCTTGATCCGGGTCCGGATTGCAACCAGCCGGGCCAGTTCGGCCCGGGCATAGGTGTTGAGCGCGATGGCCTCGTGGAGATCCTCGGTCTCACCAATGCGGGTGATGATGTCCTGAACCCGCAGGGCGGCGGCACGGACCGAGACCAGCGAATAGTCGCCATAGACCCCTGCGCCATGGGCCGAGAGGCTGAAACTCGCGTTGGCGAGGAGCACAGGGTCGATGGTGCCGAGCGCATCGATGCCGCCTACGGCCGCGAGGTAGCTGTTGTACTGCTGCGGGATCACCACGACATAGTGCTGGGTTTCCGCGAAGGGCGGCACACCGCCATAATCCTGCACATTGCCCGGACCGGCGTTATAGGCGGCGAGTGCATGAATGATGTTGCCATCGAACATGTTCAGCATCTGGGCGAGGTAGCGCGCGCCACCGGTGACCTGCAGATAGGGATCGTCGTAATACGCCGGGTAGATCCCGAGATCGCCCGCGGTACCGGGCATGATCTGGGTAAGTCCGAAGGCCCCCACGGGTGAGCGTGCCCCGATCTGGAAACGGCTTTCCTGCCAGATCAGCGCCTGCAAGAGACAGCGCCATTGCACGAGCGAAAGACCTGCGCGGCCGACCCCGGACAGACTTTGGGTGTCGCGTGCTGCGCGGATGATCAGCTCCTCGATCCCCTCCCTGGCATCGCCGAACATCCGCGCTGCCGCTGGATTGGTGTCCTCGGGCGCATAAAGACTGGCGGCCGCGCTTTCGACGTCGTCTACCGCCCCCTGCCCCGCCTCGAGCCCCGCCACGGTTCCGGCCACGTCTCCAGCGCCAAGCGACATGGCATCCATCAGCCCTTCGAGGGAGGCGAGTTGCTGGCGCTCGATTTCGGCCAGTTCCTCCTCGCGGCTTAGCCGGTCCTGCTGCAGTGCCAGGTCCCGATCGGTCTGCTCAAGGATGGCCTGCCGCTCTGCGAAGAGGCGCAGATCGAAGGTCGGCACGCCTTGGGCGACCGCTGGCCCCGCCGTGGGACCTGCCAGTGCAAAGCCGATCATCGAGAGAGGAAGCCAGGTCCGCATTGGCTCAGCCGCCCGCCCCCAAGAGGACGAAATCGCAGGCCGTGTCGCGGCGCGTGACCTCCGCCCCCATGGTCGAGATCGTGGCGGTGGCGGTTCCTGCCTGCGCAGGAGCCTCGCGAAAATTGAAGCAGTTGGCTTGCGGGGGGTTATGCTGCGCACAGGCTGTCAGGGTCAGGCCGAGCCCGAGCAGCGCGACGCTGCGAATGATGGTGCGGGTCATGTCACTCTCCAGAAATCAGGACGTTCGCGATAATCGGCGCCGACAAGCGCTTCGCCCTTCTCCATTCCGCCAAGGATGGTCACGAGCGGGCCGAGCGCGCTGAGATCAGAATCGATCACGACGGAACCACGGTCGTCGCGTACAAGCGCGAGCCGCGAAGCCGAGCCGACGCCCAGAAGCACGTCGAGCTCTTTCTCGGTCAGGCCGAGCATCGCGTAGTCAGCGGCGGAAGCACGAATGTTGGGCAAGAGCACCTGCGTCGGCACCGCTTCCACGATGGTCTTGCCGGTGCGCGTGCGCTCGAGCTGGCTGGCATATTGCGTCATCATCACGACGACGGCGTTCTGCTTGCGGGCGGTCACCAGCCAGTTGCTGAGTCGCTCCGCAAAGTAGGCGTTGTCGAGGGCTTTCCATGCCTCGTCGATGACGATGATGGTGGGCTTGCGGTCCTCGATCACCCGCTCGACCCGGCGGAAGAGGTAGGACAGGACCGCCATGCGTTCCCGCTCGCTCTCGGAATCGAGGATGCCGGTGAGGTCAAAGCCCGCGACGTCTCCATCGATGCTGAAACTGTCCTCGGCATTGGCCCCGAAGATCCAGCCGTAGCGACCCTCGGCCGTCCATTCCTGCATACGCTCGAAGAGATCGCCCTCGTCATCGGTCGAGACCAGCAGCGAGGCGAAATCCGACCAGTTCCGCAAGGTAGCATGTCCTGCGCTCGCGTTCTGGCGCACGACTTCCTGCAGTCGGTTGGTCTGAATCGGGGTCAGAGGCCGGTCGCGGCGTTCGAGAAGACTTGCAAGCCAGTCGGCAAGCCAGGCCTGCCCGCGGGCGTCGATCTCGGTCTGGAGCGGATTGAGGCCCGTGGGCCGTCCGGCCCGCACGGTCGAATAGCTGCCGCCGAGCGCGCGGACGGCCATCTCCATGCCCGCGCGATAGTCGAATACAAAGACCCGCGCACCTGCCCGCCGTGCCATGGTCATCAGGAAAGCCGCCAGGACGGATTTGCCGGAGCCGGGACGGCCGAGGATCAGCGTGTGGCCTCCCGTGGGCTCGCGATCCGGCGCGCCCTGTTCGTGGAAGTTGAAGCGAAAACCACTGCGCTCGGGTGTCGGAAAGAGCGTGATCGGCACGCCCCAGGGGACTTCCCGCCCTGTCTTTCCGAGCGGGGTGCGGTGGAAGGTAGCGAGATCGGCGAAGTTGTGGTTCGTGATTGCGGCCTTGCGGCTGCGCGCCCCTGTGTTCCCGGGATGCTGCGCCATGAAATGCGCCCGCGCCCCGAAGGCTTCCGAGATCAGGTTGATCCCGGAAGTGGCGGAGATGTTGCGGATTTCGGCCGCGATATCGTCAAGCGCCGTCTGGGTGCGGGCATAGACGGCCACGGTCATGTGGTGCTCGCCGAAGATCAGGCGTTTGGATTCCAGATCGTCCTGCGCGAGTTCCAACTCCTGGGCGAGACTGACGGCTCCGTCATTGGCGGCCTGCATTAGCCGCAGCTGCCGCTTGATCCGGCCCGCCATGATGTTGGCATTGATCGGCACAAAAGAGTGCGTGACCACCATGTCGACGGGCAGATTCAACTCGTCGAGCATCAGGCTATCGGTCTTGGCGGGGTAGTTCTTCACCGCAAAGATCGCCCCGAGCTTGTCGCCGACGGCACCGTCCGAGAGTGCGATGGTCGTGCCGCGGAAGGTGACGCGCGTATTGGCTACGTCCTCGGCGATCACACCGAGGCGCGACCGGGGGAAGAGCGGGTGCTCCTCGCCCGTGTTGAGTGAACCGAGGAAGCCCAGAAGCTCTCCGGTGCTTGCGGCCAGCAGGCGGGGCTTCAGCTCATCGAAGGAGGACAGCAGAAACCCCACAACCTCGTCGAGCTTGCGCAAGCGGCGGGTGGTGTCGGCCGCATGTCGCGAGCGAGACGCCCCAAGTCCGAACGGCAAGCGGCTGCCGGTCTCAGGTCGCTTCAGCACCGTCAGGGTCAGCGTCTTGTCGCGCAAACCCGCGCGGCCGAGATGCGCGTGCCATCGTTCGTCGACGGCAGCCGCAAACCCCTCGCCCGGAACGGGCGGCAGGGTCACATCGACCGCTTTCGAGACCTTGTGCAGGTAGAATGAGAACTCGGTCCCGACCTGCGCCACGATGCCAGCCAGCAACCCCCCGATCCGGTCCAGATGCCCGTCCTCGCTCGTGGTGCTGTTCACCCCTTCGAGGCGGATGCACTGCATCAGCTCGTTGCCGCGTGTCCGGATCGTTCGGTCGTTTACGAGGCTCACATAAGGCAGCATCATTGAGAGCCGCTTCTCGCCCTTGACCCATGCCGGCAGCGCGGTCAGCGGATCGATGGCGTTCTCAACCTCATCGGCAATTCCATCACGGGGCATAGCTGTCGCCTCCGTGCAGCTTGCGGTTCGTCGTGGGCGGGGTTTCCTGCAAGGTGATCACCAGGACATCGAGGAAGTTCGGATCCCAGTCCGCGGCCTTCCAGAGCGCCGGCCAGGCCAGCCCCGCGAAGACGGCCACCACCCAGCTCTGCACCCAGAGGAACAGAAGCGTCGAACCGAAGAGCCAGACCATTGCGTACATGATCGGCAGGCCCATCAGCTTGGGTGGCCTGAGAAGACCGATGAATACGCGGGACTGGTCAGCCATGGATGGAGCTCAGGTGGTCCAGATGGCGGCGACGATGGTGGGTGCTGCGGCGATGCCCGCGATCGCAACCACGACCCAAAGCGCCTGACGGAAGTCGAGGATGCCAAAGAGCCAGGAAAGGAACACCCCGATCAGTGCGAGCGTGCCAATCACGATCCCCAAGGGACCGGTGATCGCATCGACAATGCCTTGAAGCAGGGTCTGTACCGGCGAGAGGTCGATGCTCTGCGCAAGCGCTGGACCCGCCAGCACGATAAGGGCCATCGCGCCGAGCGCGACGATCGAAGGTCTCGATGTCATGAAAGATCTCCTCTGAGCCGCTCAAACACGGCAGTCACACGGGCCACATGCCCTTGGGTTTCTCGAAAAGGGGGGATGCCGCCGTGGCGTGTGACCGCCTCAGGGCCGGCGTTGTACGCCGCAAGGGCCAGAGAGCCCTCGCCGAACTGCTCGAGCATCATCAGCAAGTAGCGGGCTGATCCGTCGAGGTTCTGCGCAATGTCATGTGGGTCCACGCCGAGGTCGCGGGCGGTATCCGGCATAAGCTGGCCAAGGCCTATGGCACCGACAGGGCTACGTGCAGCTGGATTGTATGCGCTCTCGACTTCGATATTGGCCCGGTAAAGGAGCGCCCAATCAGTGACTGAAAGCCCTGCGCGACGCAGCGCACCATGCCCGGCATACCGCAGAGCCGTGGTCTCGATCGCATGGAGGATTTCTGGGGTGGCGCGGGCGGCGGATCGAGCCGGGATCGCTGTCTCGCTCGTTGCGTCAGGAACGCGAGGTTCTGCGAAGAGAAAAAGGCGCCCGTTTGCCTCTTGAGAAGTGGAAATCAATTGGCCGTCTGGGCCAACCGAAAAGATGAAACCGTCGGCCAGGGCCGGGGGCGCGGAACAAACGCCTGTACCCAAAGCAACGACGAGCGCAGTCGCGCGGTCAGCTGCCTTTGACCGGCGGCGCGGCGTGGCGCTCGCGGCCACCTTCTTCAAGTGGGATGCTAGCGGTCGTACAGCCCATGTCGGCCAGGAAACTGACAAGGCCAACGATGGTTTTGAAGTCGCGGAGCTTGAGGACGCTTCGGCTGGTGACGAGCATCTTATCGTCACGCTCATCAGTGGCGACGGCGCGGATGACCCACGAGCCGTACCAGCTGTTATGGCGCTTCTCTGCTCTCTCCTTGCAGACCACCTCAATGAGGTAGCCCTCGGCGAGCAAGCCGCGCAGTCCGTCTTCTGTAACCACATTCGGGGCTTCTTCTATCATGGCCTTCCCTTGGGTCCTTGTTCTGCCTGGGTGCAGTATCAGGCCCACGGGGTCGCAACACCGTGAGCGATACAAAACAACATTAGTGATAGCAAGACAATAATAACGTGTTGACGAAGTTCGCCTTGCTCCGATAACGGTGATAGCCGACAGAATGATAATCTTAAAGGCGGCAAAGGAGTTTTGCCCTGCGCTTGTTTATTGCGCGCAACGCACCGTTGCTGTTCGCGTTCCTGCTTGGAAGCATGCCGATAGCCGCGGCAGCAGATTGCGTGCCTCCCGAACGACCGTTCTTGCCTCAGTCGCAAGAAGACATGCGTGCCTATGCCGATCTGCTGCGTGCTGATTTCGAGAGCTACATCGCCGACATCCAGGAGTACTTCCGCTGTCTTGATGCCGAGCGCGCCCGCGCGCTTCAGGAGGCGCGCGAGGTCAGTGAAGACTATGGAAGACTGGTCGAGCTATTGGACTGAGCAAACGCATGGGCTTAACCGCCGTCGAGATCCTCGTAGTAGACGAGCGCGGGCATGTTGCGGCGCTGGTGCACGATACGCAGGATGACTGCCGCGCCATCCGCCGCATCGAGCCGCTTGTAGAAGATCACGTGACGCTGGCAATTGACCGACCGCATCCCCGGGACAAAGAGACTCCTGTCCCGGCCCCGGTCGGGATCGCCAGTGATCCGCTCGAAGGCGGTGACCAACTGGCGGTAATAGACGAGCCATTGGTCCCTGCCCCAAGTTCCGACGGTGTAGGCACGGATCTCTTCAAGGTCGGCTCTGGCCCGACCGGAAAGTCGAATGGTCATGCGGGTCAGCGATCAAACGCATCCGGTTCGAAGGCTTGAGCATCGAACTCGGCGAAATCCCCATTTTCGGCCAGGGTGGCTGCCATCTCGAGGTCGGCCTTTAGGGCGTAGAACTGCCGCGCGCCGTCCTTCTCCATCAGCATCCTCACGCCGGCGCGCACGACTTCGCTCAGATTGGCGTAAGCGCCGGACTCGATCTGCGCCTGCACATATTTCTGCATCGGTTCGGTCAGGTGGACGTTTGGCATCAGACTCTCCTATCCATGCTCAATCGTATCAGATACTGACATAAATCTTCAAGGTCATGTTCGGTCCCAACATAGGCTCGTTGCTCCACCCCGTCCTTCTGCGCCCGGATTCCCGCCGGGGAACCAGGCGAGACAGTTTTCCGTTCTGCCATTCCCGAGACCATGAGCGCTGCGACTCGCCGTGTGACGGGCTCATGCGGCCTGTTCTTCCATGACCGCTTTCGTGGCCGCATTGAAATGCCATATTTGTATTTGGTTACAGATATTTGAGTGAAAGTTAACATGAAAGAGGTCCGCAATTTTGGCCACTTTCAAGACGCCGAAGCAGCCAGAACCGACGTCAGTTCTTGGAAGCCATCAAGCTAGACAAGCGAACAATCGCACGCAACCATCAATCAAATCTCCTTGCTATCATTAATGTTGTTTCGTATCGCTGCACCATTATAGATGGAGTCGGCATCATGAAGCACGTGATCCACGGCGTGGCAACAGCCACGGCAATAAGCATATCCGGACTAATGGCCTCGTCAGCTCCGGCTCAGGCCTATCAGGTGGATTGTGCGATCCTCCTCTGCCTTGCGGGCGGTTGGCCTGCCTCTGCGCCCTGCGCGCATGCCAGAGCGGTCTTCATTCGGCGGATCACGCCATGGCCGATCGAGCCGCCCTTACAAATCTGGCGGTGCCCAATGGGTGTGTCGTTCAAAGACCCCAGTCCAATGTCGCCTATGGAACGCCTTTATGACATCACGTTCCGCGATCCGCCCGAACCGCAGGAATCGACTCCTATGCCCCTTGTCCGCGTCCAAGCGGATGAACAAGCCGACATCGACATCTCGGGCGACGCCTTTGATTTCGTGCGCAGCATACGGGTCTATCACATCCAGTATCGCCAGCACGAAAACCGAGATGGCGACTGCAATCGCAGCGACTCGACGCGATTGGGGTCCTACGGCGTGCAGGGCGACTACCGATGGACAAGATCCACCGTGGGCCAGGTGCCAGCCGCATCTGGCCTGAGCATCCCGAATGGATGTGGCAGCTACTTTTACCGTTCCGTCTTCGTCGACTGGCGTGATCACGCCGGGAACTATGGTTCTGAAGAAGTTCGCTACTGACAAAATCTGCGCGCGGTTTTTACCGCGCGCGTCCTGACAACCCCGCACGGAAGGCTGTGCAAAACCCCCGAAAAGGAGACGACGCCAGACCGTGAAGCCTGACGCCGTGCTAGAAAACTCCGTGAACAAGAGTTTCCTAGCGCACCGCTAAAACACCTGCAACCAGCAAAGTTGTTTTGCTGGCAAGAATGTTGTTGTCTCACGACATGGCGTCGGATCTCCAAGGAGACCTCGACCATGGAACCTACGACCGGCCTGATCCTGCGACGGATCACGCAGACAAATCTCTCTGTTGCAGCGCACAAGCTTGCCACCCTCATCCTCGATGCCATCGCCTGGAAGGATGGCTACAACGGTTTGTCGCGCGGAACGGCAGCCTTCACCCTCTCGGCCCTGGCGGAGAAGATGGGTGTCTCACGGCAGTATCTTGCGGTTCTTCTGAGCGAACTTGAGGCTTCGGAGTTGCAGCTCGAGCGGGCGAAGCCGAATGGCAAGTTCGCGCCCTGGATCTTTCGGTTTTCCGCTTTCGACGAGGAGAGTGAAACCCATGATCTCGTGTCAGGTGAAGGCGACACATCACTATCTAGAGATAATAAAAACAAAACTATCTTCTCAGGGCTGATCGATATCACCACGAGTTCGAACGTTTTTCAGACAAGTTGGGCGGAGCTCATCAAAGCAGCGAAGGCCACGTTGCCCTGCTGGAACATCGACACCCAGGTCATCTGGGATCGCTTCCTTGCCTTCAACCGGTCCCGAGGCAACGGCAGGGTGCCGGCCGGCTTCCTGCTTGGCTTCATGCGCCGATGGCGAAATTCGTGGGGAACTCCAACTCGTCCCGCGGTCAAGCCGCCCGCGAGACCAATAACGGATCCCAAAGAGCGCGAATTGCTGAGACAGATGCAAGCCGCACCAACTGCGAACCGCCAGTTCCACGCGTCCGACTTGTGTCGCTTGATCGGACACGCTGCCTACGAAGCGCGGGTACTCGATGTGATCCGCAAGTTTGGGTGCCAGAGGTTTTCAGCAACCTTGGCGGTGCACGGACGAGCGGTGCTGGAAGGGGAGATATCCCGGTAGCTTCGCTTGCTCGGACTTGGAGTCCATGAAAGCCCCGCTACAGATGTCAAGTTCCGATAGTGAAGTTTATGTTAATTTCCAGGCCTCGCCATCTTGTACCACCCGCGACTCAGACAACAGCTTCTCCAGATGCGCCGCAACGTTTCGTTCTGCGGCCATTGCGATATGTGGGTCGGTTTTCTGGTAGACGGAAGCGGCGATATTCTGGACCGAATCCGGGGTGTTTGAGAGGTGGGCGAGGATCTCCGCCTCGCGACGCATGCGGTTGGAAAGCAACCGTTTGACGTAAGGTTGCGGATCCCGGAGTATAGGTCCGTGCCCCGGAAAGTAGATCCTATCGTCGCGCTCAATCAGCCGCTGTAGCTGCGCGCAGTAGTCGTGCATGTTTCCGTCAGGGGGGCTGACGATCGAACTGTTCCAACTCATAACGTGGTCGCCCGTGAAGAGCACTCCGTCAGGTCTCGCGAAACAAAGGTGGTCGCTCGCGTGACCAGGTGTGTGCAGGACGGTAAGACCGGCAATGACCTGTCCGTCCTCCAGAAACCGGTCAGGTCGAAATGCATCGTCAGGGAATGCCCGTGAGGCATAAACAGGTGCGTCTGTCCGTGCTCGCAGGGCTGGGACGACTCCAAAATGATCAGAATGGTGGTGTGTGAGCAGAATCCCGGATGGTTTGGCCCCCAAATTTTTGATGATTGCCTCGAAATGTGTACTGTCTTCTGCTGGGCCGGGGTCGATTATGAACCGACCATCAGGCGTATCAATGATGTAGCTATTTGTCCCGTGGTAGGTCATCTTTCCGGGATTGTTCGCGACGATCCTCAGAATTCCAGGGGCCAATTCGACTCCCTTCGCGCGGCAAGGCTCCGGCTCTGAGAAAAACATGCTGCTTCTTTTCATTGTGTGCGACCAGGTATTGATTGCGAACAATTTGGTTCGCACAGTTTTGCGCATTGCTCTCGCATGGCGCCGGAAACCTCAGGCTGGCGTCCGGTGCCTGTCAAATCCGGCATCGGACCATTTCAACTTATATTGGACCAAGACCGTATGAGACTGAAACAGTCTGATACAGTCTTGGGCTGGCAGTCACACAGCGCGGCGATTATGGTAAGCAGTATACAGAACTACAGCAATTGTCGCCTTCGTCAGATCCCCGAGAAGGAACGGGTAAAGACCGGCGTTCAGCAACTTTTCGCCATAGCCGACAAAGCCACCCAACCAGAACAGCCCTGCGCAATACATGAGTATCGAGCCCAAAAAGACCGCGACAGATGCTCTGAATGAAGGCCAAAGTCCTTGCAGTGCTTGAACAACCCAACCGGCAGCCGCCGCTGCAAGTGCGAAGCCTATCAGGTATCCGCCTGTGGGACCCGCAATATACGCCAGTCCGGCCGGAGCCGGAGGCGTGCCTGCGAAGACCGGCAGGCCAAGCAGACCTTCAAAAAGGTATGTCACAACAACAAGACTACTGCGCACCGGCCCCAGGAAAAGGCCCAGACCCAAGACAACCAGGGTCTGTGTAGACATAGGTACGGGGTAGAACGGCACCACGATTTTGGCGGATAGTGCCAAAAGAATTGTGCCGACGAGTATTATCGAGATTTCTCGGGTCAGTCTTGCGACTGATTGGCTTTGAGTGGTTTCCAGATTCATCTTTTTCGTCCTTGTTTCTGAAGATTGTTATTTTTTGGATAGTAAGCTCACATGCGCTTGGCGACTTCTTCCAACATGACTTCGCTCGCCCCGCCGCCGATGGCCTGCACACGGGCATCGCGTGACATGCGTTCCACCGGTGTTTCGCGCATATAACCCATGCCGCCGTGAAACTGGACGCAGTCATAAAGCACGCTGTTCACCAGTTCGCCGCAATAGGCTTTGACCATTGAGACCTCTTTCACGCAGTCACCGCCCGCGGCATCCAGACCGGCGGCGTGATAGACCAGCTGACGTCCTGCCGCGATCCGCGTCTGACAGTCGGCCAGCCGTTGGCGCACGGCCTGCTTGTCCCACAGAACGCCGCCAAAGGCCCTGCGCTGCTTGACGTAATCCACGGTCATGTCCAGCGCGGTTTGCGCTTCGGCACAGGCCATCGCACCCAGGACGATGCGTTCGTTCTGGAAGTTCTTCATCACCGAATAGAAGCCGCGGTTGACCTCGCCCAGAACGTTTTCGGCCGGGATGCGGACATCTTCGAAGATCAGTTCGGCAGTGTCCGAGCACAGCCAGCCGGTCTTGTTCAACGCCCGTCCGACCGAAAAGCCCGGCGTGCCTTTTTCGACCGCAAACATGGTGATCCCGCGCGACCCCTTGGCATCGGGATCGGTCTTGGCGCCGACAAAGTAGAGATCGCCATGCACGCCGTTGGTGATGAACATCTTGGTGCCGTTCAGCACCCAATCCGACCCGTCCCGCACCGCGCGGGTGCGCATGCCGGCCACGTCCGAGCCCGCGCCCGGCTCGGTCACGGCGACGGCGGTGATCATTTCGCCAGAGGTGATCGACGGCATCCACCGCGCCTTCTGTTCGGGCGTGCCGGCGTTTTCCAGATGCGGCGAGGCCATGTCGGTGTGGACCAGAACCGTGGCCGAGAATCCGCCGAAGGTGGATCGCCCGACCTCTTCGGCCAAAACCACGCTGGACATCACGTCCAGCCCCGCGCCGCCATACTGTTCGTCATAGCGCATCCCCAGAACGCCGAGATCACCCATCCGGCGCAGCACGTCGCGGGGCACCATGCCCTCCTCCTCCCAGGGCTCGGCCTTGGCGGTCACCTCGGTTTCGATGAACCGGCGCAGCTGGTCGCGGATCAAGTTGAGGTCTTCGTTGAACGGGCCGGAGGCCGCGGTGATGTTGTCTTGTCTGGTCATGTGTTTTCCTCTGGATCGAGTTTGATAAGTGGGGCGTGCCCGGCAACCGTGTCGCCCGGTGCACAATAGATTTCCGTCACTACGCCCGCGACCGGCGCGGGCAGGCTTTGCAACAGCTTCATGGCCTCAAGCACCACAAGCGTGTCACCGGCTTTAACGCGGTCGCCGCGTGCGACACGCACCTCGGCAACGGCGCCGGGCATGGGTGCGGACAACAGGTCAGCGACGCCAGACCCGCCGGTGGCACGTTGCAGATGCTGGTCTTCCAGCGTGCGCAGGTCTGTCGCGGTCATTCCGGCAGGGGTTTGCAGGTGCACCCGCCAGTGACCCGGCGCGCGCGAGACATAGGCGGTGCGCGAAAACGGAACCCCGTCGATGCGTCCGCTCAGACGGCATCCTGTTAAGGCGGCACTCTCGACCGCGATGGTCTGGCCGTCCAGTTGTACGGCTGTCAACACCGACCCGGAGCCGTTTACGCGGATCGGGTCGTCTTTGGTCGTCTCCCAATAGGATGCTGCACCGGGCCACCCCGCAGGGGCCGTGAGCCGCCATGACCCCAGGCTTTCCCAGGGCGACGCGCCCGCCGGGGCGAGATGCAGATGCAGCGCCATCGCGGCAAGGGCCATGTCCCGGGGATCAGCGGACGGTTCAGTCCAGCCGCCTGGAAACATCTCGGGCAGGCCTGAGGTATGGTGCCGGAACGCCTCAAAATCCGGGTGTGTCAGCAACGCGCGCTGATAGGCCAGGTTCAGACCGACGCCACCGACTGCAAAGGCATCCATTGCGACAACCGCCCGGCGGATCGCACCGGCCCGATCCGGCGCGTGGACGATCAGCTTGGCAATCATCGAATCGTAATGGTGGCTGACGACCGAGCCTGCCTCGACCCCGGTATCGAGCCGCACGCCGGCGGGCGGAGCCCAAAGGCTGATCTCGCCCGTTTCGGGGCGGAAATTCTCGGCCGGGTTTTCGGCGGCGATGCGGATTTCAATGGCGTGCCCGTCAAACTGCACATCGCCTTGCGTCAGCGCCAGCGGCTCGCCCCGCGCGATGCGCAACTGCCATTCGACCAGATCGATGCCGGTGATCGCCTCGGTCACGGGGTGTTCCACCTGCAACCGGGTATTCATTTCCAGAAAGTAGTATTCACCGCGCCCGGGGTCATAGAGGTATTCCACCGTCCCGGCGGAGCGATAGCCGATCGCCTGCGCCAACCGCACCGCTGCCGCACGCATGCGGTCGCGCACAGCCTCGGGAAGATCGGCGGCGGGGGCTTCTTCGATCAGCTTTTGGTGGTTGCGTTGCAGCGAACAATCGCGGTCGCCCAGATGCAGCACGGTGCCGTGAGTGTCGCCCAGAACCTGCACTTCGACGTGGCGGGCACGGGGTGCATAGCGTTCGAGGAACACCGCCGGATCGTCGAAGGCGCTCTGCGCTTCGGCCCGGGCAGATGCAATCGCTTCGGGTGCGTCGCCCGGATCGGAGACCAGCCGCATCCCGCGTCCGCCGCCGCCGGCGCTGGCCTTGACCAGAAAGGGGGTGCCTAGCGCCTCGGCCTCTTGCAGCAGGCGCGCGTCGGACTGATCCTCGCCTCGATAGCCGGGCAGGACGGGCACGCCTGCGGCTTCGGCGGCAGCCTTGGCCTCGATCTTGGAGCCCATCCGCGCGATAGCGTCGGGTTCCGGCCCGATGAACACAAGGCCCGCCGCCTCGACCGCCGCCGCGAAACCGGCATTCTCAGACAGAAAACCATAGCCCGGGTGCACCGCACACGCGCCCGTCGCCCGCGCGGCCTCAAGGATGGCCTCGACGTTCAAATAACTGTCCGACGGGGCGGCCCCACCGATGCAGACGGCATGATCGGCCTCGGCCACGAAGGGCGCGTCGCGGTCCGCGTCCGAAAACACCGCTACGTTTTCCAGCCCCAGTTTGCGGCACCCGCGCTGGATGCGCCGGGCAATCTCGCCCCGGTTGGCGATCAGAACGCGGGTGAAGCTCATTTCACCCGCCATGACGGAACGCCCTTGTTGATGAAACTGTTGATGCCTTCGATACCTTCCTCAGTCTCCCACGCATCGGCCAGCCGGTCGGCGGTGTAGATCATGTTGGTCTCCAGATCGTGGGACGCGACATAGGCGATCAGCGCCTTGGTATCGGCCACGGCACCCGGCGCGGCCTGAAGGTGATCATGCACCACCCGGTTCACCGTGGCGTCCAGGTCGCCCGGCGCGACAACCTCGGTCAACAGACCGATCCGCTCGGCGCGGGCCGTGTCGAACAACGCCCCCGACAGCATGGTTTCACGCGAATGCACCTTGCCGATGCGGGCCACCACATAAGGCGATATATTCGCGGGCAGAAGGCCCAGTTTTACCTCGGTCAGACCGAAGCGCGCGCCTTCGGCGCCGATGGTGTAGTCGCAGACGGAGATCATGCCGACACCGCCACCGTAAGCCGGGCCGTTGATCCTCCCGATCAAGGGTTTGGGCAGCGTGTCAAGACGGCGCAACAGCCGCGCCAGCGTGGCGCTTTGTGCGACCCTTTCACTACGGGTTTTCTCGACATTAGAGGCGAACCAGTTGAAATCGCCGCCCGCGCAGAAGCTCTTGCCCGCGCCGGTCAGGACCACAATACGCACATCGTCATCTGCAGCCAGCTTTTCGGCGGCATCGTATAGCTCTGCGATCAATTCGCCATTCAGCGCATTGTGTTTGTCGGGGCGGTTGAGCGTCAGCGTGGCGACGCCACGCGCATCGGTTTCGATAAGGATCGTGTTGTAGGTATTGGTCAACTTGAAGCCTCACATTCTGAATACAGGCGTATGGCGACCGGCTTCGGGCACCGATGTCACGATGGCCAGACACAGGCCAAGGATATCGCGGGTTTGCGCGGGTTCGATCAGCCCGTCATCCCAAAGCCGCGAGGTGGCATAATAGGGATCGGACTGTTCACCGTACTGGGCCCGAACCTGCTCCTCGATCAGCTTCATGTCGGCCTCCATCTTGCCCGGGTCGCCCCCTTTCTGGCGGCGCAGTTCCAGCATCACATTTGTGGCGATGTCGGCAGACATGGTGGCCAGTTCCGCCGTGGGCCAGGCAAAGAGAAAATTCGGGGCGAAACCACGTCCGCACATGCCGTAGTTGCCTGCCCCGTATGAGCCGCCCAAGAGGACCGACAGGCGCGGCACCTTGGCAACCGACATGGCATAGACCAGCTTGGCGCTGTCTTTGGCAATGCCGCCGCGCTCGGCTTCGGTGCCGACCATGAAGCCCGAGATGTTGTGGAGGAACAAAAGCGGGATGTTGCGTTGATCGCACATCGACACGAATTGCGCGCCCTTGAGCGAACTGTCGGACACAAGCGCCCCATTATTTGCGAGAATGCCCACTCGATAGCCGTGAATCCGCGCGGTGCCGCAGACCAGCGTCTCACCCCATCCGGGCTTGAATTCGCGGAATTCGCCGGCGTCGATCATGCGCAGCAGAACCTCGCGCATGTCATAGGGCTGTTTGCGATCGGCGCTGATGACGCCAAGCAGTTCCTCTGGGTTGCGCGCCGGCGGCGCGCAGGTTGCATCGGGACCCATCGGGCGCGACAGGCCCAGTTCGGATACGATGTCGCGCATCAGAGCAAGCGCATGATACTCGTCCTCGGCCAGATGGTCAGACACACCGGAGACGCGCGAATGCATCTCGGCCCCCCCCAATGTTTCTCCATCAACCTCTTCGTTGATCGCCACCTTGACGATCGAGGGGCCGCCCAGATGGATGCGTGCGTTGCCGCGTACCATGATGACTTCGTCCGACAGGGCCGGGATATAGGCCCCACCGGCCGTGCAGCCTCCAAAGACCGCCGAGATCTGCGGCAGGCCGCTCGCGGACATGTTGGTTTGACGATAAAAGGAATTGCCGAAATGGCGGGCATCGGGGAAAACCCGGTCCTGCTCTGGCAGATAGGCACCGCCGCAATCCACCAGATAGAGGCAGGGCAGCCGGTTCTCGGCTGCGATTTCCTGGGCGCGGATGTGTTTCTGCACGGTTTCGTGATAGAAAGACCCACCCTTCACTGTCGCATCGTTGGCGATCACAACGCAGGGCAGCCCGTGGACGATCCCGATACCGGTCACGATCCCCGCACCGGGCACCTCGCCCCCGTATTGACCGTAGGCGGCAAGCGACGACAGCTCAAGAAACGCAGTGCCCGGATCCACCAGCAGGTCGATCCGTTCGCGGACCAACAGCTTGCCGCGCTTGCGATGCCGCGCGACCATATCGGGGCGGCCGCCAGCCGTTGCTTCGGCGATCCGCGCACGCAGCGTTTCGACGCGCTCGCTTTGTGCGGCGTGGTTGCGGGTGTAGGTCTCTGATGCGGTCAGCACCGCTGTTTCAAGACGTGCCATGAAGTCAGGTATCCTGTCTTTGGAGTATCCCGTTGAGGAACACATCGGCATAGGTGCGTGACAACGCATCGGCGCTACCGCGGTCCGGGTCGAACCAATCGAGCGTGGCGTTCAATGTACCGATCAGCATCAGGCGCAGGCGACGGATATCGACGTCTTGCTTCAGCGTGCCATCTTTCTTAAGCTGGGACAGAAGACTGTCCCACTCTGCCTCATAGGCCCTGCGCGTGGGCAAGTTGGCATCCCGGACGGATTGCGGCACCTGCCCGAAAATACGCACATTCGCCGATGTATAATCGCTCACATCAATAAGCGCGCGCAGATGCGCCCGGATCGCGGCGCGCAGTACCGTTTCGCCGTCGGCATCGGCCCGCAGGTCGGTGACGGCGTCTCTCATGCTCTCGTGAACGACTCGAATCCCTGCATCAAGAACGGCCGCGACGATCTCGTCCTTGGAACCGAAATGATAATATATGCTACCCGCCTTGATCCCGGCGGCCTCGGCAATTTTTCGGAGCGAAACGGACCCGTAGCCTTGTTCGCGGAAAAGCCGCGCGGCAATGTCCAGCACCCCATCCCGTCCAACCGCGCTGCGCGATGTCTCGTTGATTTTGATTGCCGTGTTTTGTGCCATATACTTTCGTATCGCCCCAACGCCTAACTAACGCCTGTTAGGTTAATAACGCAAATGAGTAAATCGTCGTGATCGTGCCGGACTAGAGTTTGCGGAAAATTCCGCATTGGCGACCGCCAAGAGGCCGCCCAGACATTAATGTGCTTGCCCGGACCCCGTCATCGGGTCCGGGCAAATGCCTTAGATCACGAAACCGCCACCGCAGATGACGTGCTGGCCTGAAATGAAGTTCGATTCCGGCGCACAGAACAGATAGACGGCACCGGCAGCTTCTTCCGGAGTGCCGACCCGGCCCAGCGGGATCATGCGCTCCATCTGGGACAGGAGATCGGGATTCACGCCGACCTTGATCTCTTTTTCTTCGACCTTGATCGTGCTGTCGCCATCCGCGCTGCCTTCGGTCAAGCGGGTGCGAATCGGGCCGAAGGCGACGGCGTTGACGTTGACCTTATAGCGGCCCCATTCCTTGGCCATCGTCCGGGTGACCCCTAGGATACCGGCCTTTGCGGCGGAATAGTTGATCTGGCCAGCATTGCCGCCGGTCCCTGCGATGGACGAGATGTTGACCACCTTGCGGAACACCTCTTGCCCGGCGGCGGCCTCTTCCTTGGCCTTGGCGCTGATCACCGGCTGGGCAGCGCGCAGGATCTTGAAAGGTGCCGTCAGGTGGACGTCGATGATCGCCTGCCACTGTTCGTCGGACATCTTCTGAACGACGCTATCCCAAGTGTAGCCTGCGTTGTTCACGATGATGTCTAACCCGCCAAAGCTGTCCACGCCGGTCTTGATGAACCGTTCGGCAAAACCGTCTTCGGTGACGCTGCCGGCACAGACCACGGCCTCAGCTCCCATTGCGCGCACCGCCTCGGCGGTTTCATTGGCCGGATCCGCATCCAGATCGTTGATCACCAGCCGGGCCCCTTCCGAGGCCAGTTTGAGAGCGATTTCGCGGCCAATGCCCCGGCCCGAGCCCGAGACCAGCGCCACGCGCCCGTCGAGTTTTCCAGTCATATTGATTCCTCCCGAAAGGCGCTATCAGGCTTTTTCATAAAGCGTGGTGACGCAGGCCCCGCCGAGGCCCAGATTGTGCTGAAGCGCCAGACGTGCGCCATCAACCTGGCGCGCATCTGCCTGGCCGCGAAGCTGCTGAACGAGCTCGGTACATTGCGCTAGGCCGGTCGCCCCAAGCGGATGGCCTTTGGACAAAAGACCGCCCGACGGGTTGGTCACGTATTTTCCGCCGTAGGTGTTGTCGCCATCATCAACGAATTTCGCCGCTTCGCCGCGACCGCAAAGGCCAAGCGCCTCATAGGTGATAAGCTCGTTGTGGGCGAAACAGTCGTGCAGTTCGACCACATCCACGTCCTCGGGCCCGATGCCCGCGTCCTCGTAAACCTGATCGGCGGCGCGCTTGGCCATCGAAAAGCCGACCACTTCGCGCATGTCATGGGCTTCGAAAGTTTCCGGTCCGTCTGTTGTCATGGCCTGCGCCGCGATCCGAACGGAACTGTCCAATCCGTGCTTGTCGGCGAATTCCTTGGAACAAATGATCGCCGCCGCCGCGCCACAGGTTGGCGGACAGGCCATGAGCTTGGTCATGACGCCGGGCCAGACGACCTGGGCGGCCATGACATCTTCCGCCGTCACCTCCTGCCGGAACAGGGCAACCGGATTCTTCGCAGCATGTCGGCTGGCCTTGGCGCGGATCTTGGCGAAGGTCTCGACGGGTGTGCCGAACTCGTCCATATGCGCCTTGCCCGCACCGCCAAAGTACCGCAGTGCCAGCGGGATTTCGGAACGGCCAACCAGATCGTCGGTTTCACTGTCGAATGCCGCAAACGGGCTGACCCGGTCATGGAACATCGCACCGATTGCGCCGGGCTGCATCTGTTCGAACCCAAGTGCCAGAGCACATTCGACCGCGCCGCTTTCAACTGCCTGCCTGGCCAGGAACAGGGCGGACGATCCGGTCGAGCAGTTGTTGTTCACATTCAGAACCGGGATGCCTGTCATTCCGACATGGTACAGGGCGCGCTGACCGCAGGTGCTGTCGCCATAGACATAGCCAACATAGGCCTGTTGGACTTTATCATAATCCAACCCCGCGTCTGCCAGAGCGGACCGGGTCGCAGCGGTCGCCATCACATCGTAGCTTTCGGATTTTCCCGGCTTCTGGAACGGGACCATCCCAACGCCTGCAACATAGGCTTTGTCTGTCATTTCTCTCTCTCCCAAGTTCGGTCAGGCCACCCTAATCGGTCCGCCAGCCTATTTTCTACCATTTGTTAGATTTTAAATCCCAACCTTGGGAAGTGTCAATATCGCCAAGCTGTGACGTAGGGAGCTTGCGCTATTTTCTAACTTGTGTTTGTTTTCGGGCCACACGCCCTGATCGGCGGCACAATTGAGGGATTCTGGTCCCGGCGCAACCGCTGACAAGCGTTTAGCACTCAGCTTACGAAAGGTGGTCGGAATGGCATACTGTTATGAGTTCAAGGGTTTTATACCCGTCGTGCCCGAGGATACATATGTCCACCCCCAGGCCGTTCTGATCGGAAATGTCATCTTGGGTCATGGATGCTACATCGGCCCCGGAGCAAGCTTGCGGGGCGATTTCGGCAGGATCGTGATCGGGGATGGAGCCAATGTTCAGGACAATTGCATCATCCATTCCTTTCCCGGCCGCGACGCCGTGGTGGAAAGCGACGGCCACATCGGCCATGGCGCGATCCTGCACGGTTGCACAGTGGGCCGGAACGCTCTGGTCGGAATGAATTCCGTCATTATGGATGGTGTAGAGCTTGGGGCGGAATCGATTGTCGGCGCGCAGGCGTTTGTGCGTGGCGAAACCGTGATTCCGCCGCGTTCGATGGTGGTGGGATCGCCGGCAAAGGTGATCCGCGAGGTCAGCGAGAAAGAAATCGCGTGGAAAACGCGCGGCACCGCGGAATACCAGCAACTTGCGCGCGACTGTCTGGCCGGATTGACGCCGGTCGAGCCGCTGAAGGCGGTCGAGGCAAACCGGCCCGGCATGGCGGCCTCTGACGTCGTCTCCATTCAGGAGGCGCGGCGGACATCGTCCTGACCGGTCCGGGAACCGGACCGGTCAGGACTACTTCAGATTCCGAAAGCACCAGATGGAAGCGCCTTGACGCGGAACGGCACTCCCCGACCCGGTGTGCCGTCCCTCAAGCCTTTACAGACGGAAGATCCCGTAGTGCGGATCGTCGATCGGTGCATTGAGCGAGGCAGAAATCGACATGCCAAGCGCGTTGCGTGTGTCCGCCGGATCGAGGATGCCGTCGTCCCACAATTCCGAGGTCGAGGTATAAGCCTCGACATCGCGCTTGTATTTTTCCAGCACCGGTTCGCGGATCGCGGCGATTTCTTCTTCGGTCAGCTCTTTGCCTTCGCGCTGAAGCTGCCGAATCTTGACGTCCGCCATGGTATTTGCGGCCTGATCCGCCCCCATCACGCCGATCTCGGCCTGGGGCCACATGAACAGCGTGCGCGCGTCCCAGGCCCGTCCGCACATCCCGTAGTTGCCGGCCCCGTAAGACGCATTGGCGATCACGGTAAACTTCGGCACGACCGAGCCGCCCTGCGCCATCAGCATCTTGGCGCCATCCTTGGCGATGCCTCGTTCTTCGTATTCGCGGCCCACCATATAGCCGGTGATGTTCTGGAAAAAGACCAGAGGCGTGCGGTTCTGGTTGCACAACTGCATGAAATGCGCTGCCTTGAGCGAACTGTCGTTGAACAGCACCCCGTTGTTGGCAAGGATGCCGACCTTGTAACCCCAGATATGGGCAAAGCCGCAAACCATCGTGGTGCCATAGTCGGGCTGGTATTCGTGAAAGCGCGAGCCATCGACGATCCGCGCCAGAACCTCGCGCATATCAAACTGGGTTTTCCGGTCCTTGGGGATGATCCCATAAAGCTCCTTGGGGTCGTAGTATGGCTCTTCAAAAGCGGCGGTTTCGATGATCGTTTTCGGGGTGCGCATCCATTGGCTGACAATCTCGCGCGCCAGTGAAAAGGCGTGTTGTTCGGTCGCGGCGCGATAGTCGCCGGTGCCCGATACCGAGGTGTGCATGACCGCGCCGCCAAGCTCCTGAACACCGACCTCTTCGCCGGTAGCCGCCTTGACCAGCGGGGGACCGCCAAGGAAAATCGCGCCTGTGCCTTCGATGATGATGTTGTAGTCGCTCAGCGTCGGCACATAGGCACCGCCAGCCGTGCAGTGTCCGCCGACCACGGCAATCTGCGGGATATTGGCCTGGCTCAGCTTGACCTGGTTGCGGAACACCCGCCCGCCCAGATACCGGTCGGGAAACACCCCGTGCTGCAGCGGCAGGAAACCGCCCGCGCTGTCGCAGATATGGATGACCGGCAGACGGTTTTCCAGCGCGACATCCAGAAGACGCACGACCTTTTTCACGGTATGCGGATACCAGGCACCGCCCTTGACGCTGGCATCATTGGCATGAATGGCGACCTCGCGGCCTTGCACGATGCCGATCCCCGTAACCACGCCTGCGCCGGGCACCACCCCGTCATATTCACGACAGGCCGCCAGGGTTGAAAATTCCAAAAACGGAGTGCCGGGGTCCAGCAGCAGTTTCAACCGCTCGCGCACGCCCAGTTTGTTCTGGCGGGCGAGGCGGTCGATATCGCGTTGCGGACGTTCGAAACGCGCCGCGTGCTGGCGAGCGTGGAATTCCTTCAGCCGTTCAGACATGGCGGCGAAATTTGCCTTGTAGTCGGCGGCATTGGTGTCGATCTGACTTTCAATTCTGCGCATGGTCACTCCTCCTCCGGAGCCAATTGGGCCAGGATGTCTTTCAGACCAAAACTGTCGCCTTCGGCGAATGGCATTTCGGCAACGACCCCGTCGCGCGGCGCCGTCAGTGTGGTTTCCAACTTCATGCTTTCGATCACCAGAAGTGGCTGGCCTTCTTCAACCGCATCGCCGGGTTTAACCGCAACTGACACCACGACACCCGGCATGGGCGCCACCAATCGGTCGTCGCTCGCGCCACCGTCGCTTCCGGCCAGGCGTTCGGCGGGATCAACCCGCCCGACTTCGTAGGTTCGCCCGTCCATGTGCACAAAAGTTGCTTCCGGCCCCACGGCCAGTCGCAATTCGCGCACAACACCCTTGGCCCGCAGCTTGTAACCGCCCGGCAGACCCGTCGGATCCAATTGGCAGGCAACAGCGCCAGTGGGGGTGTTGAGCACGAACCGGCTGCCATCATGACCCAGCCAGCAATCAGTCTCTTCTCCGTCGATCTGAAAAATCCGTTGCATCAGTTTCTCCACCCACCCATCTTGCGGTACATTTCCGGTATCTGCATTACGTCACTCACCAGGCGCTCGTCCGATAGGGCCGCCGCCGCTATCAGCAAGTCAGAGACATCTTCGCCCGGCGCGGTTAGCGTTTCGGATTGTTCAGCCAGGAAGCCAGTTGAAACGTCACCAGAGGCGAAATCCGGATGTGCAAGGATTGCATCCAGGTAACCGGTGTTGGTCGTTACCCCGAGAATCACATAGCTTTGCACCGCGCTCCGGGCACGGGCGATGGCCTGCGCGCGATCCGGGCCATGCACGATCAGCTTGGACAACATCGGGTCGAAGTCGGTCGTTACCTTGCCGCCATCCAGAATGCCGCTGTCTACGCGGATCCCCTCGCCCTGGGGTTCGTCCAGCAGCAGGATATTGCCGATCGCGGGGCGAAAATCGGCGGTCGCATCCTCGGCACAGATGCGCAGTTCGATCGAGTGTCCGGTTTGGGGAATATCCGCCTGCACGGCGCTCAGCCCGTCGCCCGCCGCGACACGCAGCTGCTCGGCAACCAGATCAAAGCCGGTTACCATCTCGGTCACCGGATGTTCGACCTGAAGGCGGGTGTTCATTTCCAGGAAATAAAAGGCCCCATCCTGTGCATAGATGAATTCGACAGTCCCTGCCCCGCGGTATTTGACGGCGCGGGCAATTCCGGCAGCGGTCTCGCAGATCTCATCCCGTTGCTCGGGGGTCAGCGCCGGTGACGGCGTTTCCTCGATAATCTTCTGGAACCGGCGCTGGATCGAACATTCACGTTCCCAGAAATGGACCACGTTGCCCTGTCCGTCGCCCATCACCTGCACCTCGATATGGCGCGGGCGTTCGATATAGCGTTCGACGAAAAGCCGCCCGTCGCCGAAATATCGTTCGCCTTCGCGGCGCGCGGTTTCGATTTCGGTCTCCAGCGTGCTGTCCTCGCGTACGACGCGCATGCCCTTGCCGCCACCGCCGGCCGAGGGCTTGATGAGCAGCGGATAGCCAACGGCGCGGGCGCGTTCGACAAAGCTCGCCGGATCATCATCCTCGATGGCCGAGGGGGCGACGGGAAACCCGCGTTCCTCGACGAAGGCGCGGGCGCGGACCTTGTCCCCCATCAGGTCGATGACCTCGGACGTCGGGCCGACAAAGGTCACTCCGGCTTTTTCCAGCGCCGCGACAAAACCGGCATTCTCTGACAGAAAGCCATAGCCGGGATGAACCGCGTCCGCGCCGATCCCTTTGGCGGCTTCGACGATCTGAGGAATATCGAGATAGGCGGCCACGGGCGTCGGGCCGTCGATCATCACGACCTCATCTGCGATCAGATGCGCCGGCCCCTCTTGCTCGGCGACATGACGCAACACGGCAGTCGCAAGCCCGCGGGCCTTAGCGGTGCGCAACACGCGCGCCGCGATCTCGCCCCGATTGGCGACCAGGAGTTTCGAAATGGTCATGGTGTCGTCCTCTTAGTTCCGGGCCGCGGCATTCAGTCCGTCACGTGCGGCCAGATCGGCTGGCACGGGAATTTCGATATCAAGCAGCATCTGCGCGAACCCTTTGCCCTGCGGGTCTATGCGGACCGAGGCGATGCCGCCACCGCCAAGCGATTCATGCAACAGGAAATTCAGCGAATGGCTTCCAGGCAAGTCGAACCGTTCTACCCTGCCGTCGCAGACATGGGCGAAATAGTCCTTCACCACCTCTTCGCTGAGAGCCGAGCGGATATATGGTAGGTAGTCCGGCTTGCGCGCGAGGATGCCGATATTGGCGATGTCCCCCTTGTCGCCCGAGCGGCCCCAGGCCAAATCGACGAGGCGGACCTTGACAACGTCCGGACCGGGCTCGCGGCTATCTGCGGGCGGTGCGGCAGGCGGATCAAGGTGGACTGGCGTAGTGGCCACGCTCACGGGCACATCCTTGCCGTCGACCTCGACCGCGACGGGGGTTTCGGCCTTGCTCTGAAGGAAGGAAAATAGACGGACCACCGGCTGCACCTTTGGCCGTCCGGCGAAGAACCCGGTCAGACCCTGCGCGGTCGAAATCGCCATCGGTGCGATTTCGCCGGCAAAGATGTTCAGCGCGGCGCGATCGTCATGGACCGCGCCGATCTTGAGCACCACCTCGCGGGTCCGGGCGCGCGCATTTGCGCCGTAGGCCGCCTCGGCCCCCAGCACCTCGACGCTGACCTGCCGGAAATCTCCCATGTTGCGGTCGCGGAAAATCCGGCGACAGCGGGTCAGGATCGCCTCGGCCACACGTTCGGCCTTGGCGGGTGCGTCAATCGCGGCCAGTGTCAGGGTAGAGACCGCGCGCCAGCCATCGGCATGGGTCGCCGACACCTTGTAGCTGTCGGTGCGCCCAAGCCCCCTGCCGCCCTTGACCAGCACCCGGTCGGGTCCGACCTGTTCCAGGGTGACCCCGGACCAGTCGCAGATCACGTCGGGCAACAGGTAGGCGCGCGGGTCCCCGATTTCATAGAGCATCTGCTCTCCGACTGACCCGGGCACGACCAGCCCGCCGGTGTCAGGCGTCTTGGTCATGATGAAACTGCCGTCTTCGGACACCTCGACGATGGGCATGCCCATATTGTCCCAACCCGGCACGTCCTGCCAGTCGGTGAAGTTGCCGCCGGTTCCCTGGGGGCCGCATTCGATCAGGTGGCCGGCCAGCGATCCCTGGCTGAGCTTGTCCCAGTCATCGTCGCCCCAACCGTATTCATGCATCAGGGGACCAAGCGCGACCGCGCTGTCGGCGCAGCGTCCGGTGATCACGATGTCGGCCCCGGCATCCAGCGCGGCAGCGATGGGGCGGGCACCCAGATAGGCATTCATGCTCCAGATATCATCTGGAAATGCGACACCCGAGAACATTTCCGTCTGACCGTTTTTGCGAATTTCATCGGCCCTGGGCAACAGGTCATCGCCTAGCACGACTCCGACGGACAGATCGATCCCGGCCTGGGCGGCGGCTTTGGCAAGCGCATCGCTGCAGCCACGCGGGTTCACGCCCCCTGCATTGGCAACGACCTTGATCCCTTTTGCCTTGATATCCGACAACCAGGGTGCCAGCGCCTTGACGAAGTCCGGCGCATAGCCCGACTCGGGCGCTTTGGCGCGGGCCCGCGCCATCAGCGACATTGTCACCTCTGCCAGATAGTCAAACACCAGATAGTCGATCTCGCCCTTTGAGACCAGTTGACCGATCGCTTCCGGCGTATCGCCCCAGAAACCCGACGCGCATCCGATGCGCAGCTTTCGTTCCGACATATTCCTCTCCTCCCCGTTTGATCAGCGGCCCGTCCATTCGGGTTTGCGCTTCTCAATAAAGGCATCAAAGCCTTCGCGCGCGTCTTCGGTCTGCGCCACACGCGGTAACAGTGTTTCTGCAAACCGCATCTGCTGCGGATAGGTCATGTCCTCCATCGCGTGACAGGCGTATTTTCCCAGCCGGATCGCGCTCGGCGACTGCGCGGCGATCTGGGCAACCAGTTCTGCAACCTTGTCGTCCAGCCCCGCGGCATCGGTCACATAGTTGACCAGATTGAACTGCAGGGCTTCCTCGGCCGTCAGAGGAACGCCGGTGATGAACATCTCCATCAGCCTCCGCCGGGGCAGCACGCGCATCATGGGTGGCACGATCGTCATGGGAAACAGACCCACCTTCACTTCCGGCGTTCCGATGCGAGCATGATCCGCCATCACAGCCAGATCGCAGGCACAGATGATGCCCGCTCCTGCCCCCATAGCGACGCCATTGATGCGCGCGATCGTTGGCTTTCGGCACGCCTGTATCGTCTCGAACAACCTTCCGGCAAAATGATCCGGGTCCGCCGGATCCTGAACAAACGGGCCGCCATCCGCCCCCGCCTTGATGTCGCCCCCGGCACAGAAGGCGCGCTCGCCCTCGCCGGTCAGAACGATCACGCGGCAATCGCTGTCCCTCTCGGCAGCACATATGGCGGCCATGATCCCGTCTGCGACCTCACGGTTGAGGGCATTTCGATTGTCAGGACGTCGAATCGTGATACGCACTTCTTTGCCGAGCGCCTGCGATTGAACAACGCTCTCAGTCATTTCCGAAGCTCCCCCCCCTCTGTATTGCAGGACACCGCGCTTTCTTACGTCAGGTCGTCAAAAGCTTGGCTTGATCTATTTTCTAACATATGTTTGATTTTGGTCAACACGGCGGACGACATTTTTCGGGAGGATGATATGACCACTCAAAGTGAGGCCATCTCGGCTGATCTGGAAGCCATCAGGGCGAACTATTCTTTGACTGATGAGCAACGGCAGATCGTCGATCACGTGGATCGGGTGTCGCGCGAGGTGCTACACCCACTGCAAGCGCGTATGGATGACGAGGAATGGTGGCCCGATGATCTGTTCAAGCAGATGGGCGAGCTGGGCCTGCTGGGGATTACCGCACCCGAAGAGCTTGGCGGATCGGGACAGAACGAGTTCACCCAGGCGCTGGTGTCCGAGGTGATTTCGAAGTGGAATCCGGCTGTGGGCCTCTCACACGGGGCGCATGACAACCTGTGCCTGAATAACCTGCTGCGCAATGGATCCGAAGAGCATGTGAAGAAATACGTGCCGGGCCTTTGCTCGGGCGAGCTGGTTGGTGCTTTGGGCCTGACCGAACCGGGTGCGGGATCCGATGCGCTCGGATCCATGGCCACAACTGCCCGCCGCGACGGTGATGATTATGTCATCAACGGCTCGAAGATTTACATCACCAACGGCCCCATTGCCGATGTGATCCTGCTTTATGCCAAAACCGACAAGTCGAAGGGCGCCAAGGGCATTTCTGCTTTCATCATCGAGACGGACAATCCCGGTTTCAAGGTGGCGCAAAAGCTTGACAAGATGGGCTTTCGCGGCTCGCCAACCGGAGAACTGGTGTTTGAGGATTGCCGCGTACCCGCATCCGCCATGGTTGGACCGGAAAACACCGGCGTTTCGGTGGTAATGAGCGGGTTGGATCTGGAGCGTGCTATGGTTGCCTCAGTCTGCGTTGGCATGGCCGAACGCGCCCTGGAACTAGGGCTGGAATACGCCAAGATTCGCGAACAATTCGGCAAACCGATTGCAAGTTTCCAGATGATGCAGTCGAAACTGGCCGAGATCTACACCGAGGTCGAAACCGCGCGCGCATTCGGTTATCGGGCACTGGCCGCCTGTACGGGCCTACCAAAAGGGGCCGGGGGCCGTGGCGAAATCCACAAACTGACCGCGGCGGCCTGTCTTTACGCAGGCGAGGCATTCAACAAGGCGGTGACCGAAGCCTGTCATATTCATGGTGGCTCTGGCTACATGCAGGACACCGAGATCAACCGGCTGTTCCGCGCCAACAAATTGTTGGAGATCGGCGCGGGAACAAGCGAAGTCCGCAAGATCATCATTGCCGAAGAACTTTTGCGCGCCTGAGGGGGACGAGACAATGAACAAGCAACTGCGCAACGACACCGCTCTGCCAACACATTTCATGACGGACGAACAGCAGGCCCTGGCCGATCAGGCCGGCAAGTTCTTCATGTCCGAATTCCACCATCTGAATGCGGAAATGGACGATACTGATGACCTGCCGTCTTCGGTTTTCCCCAAGCTGGGCGAAATGGGCTACCTGGGACTGAACGTGCCGACGGAATTCGGCGGTGCCGGGCTCGATTTTACCTCGGCCTGTATCATCACCGAGGAAATGTCGCGCGCCTCGGCGGCCATCGGACTGACCCATGTGGCGCACGACAACCTCTGCGTCAATAATATCTATCGCAACGCCAATGACGAGTTGCGCCGAAAATACCTGCCAGGTCTGTGCGACGGCACGCTGGTGGGTGCCCTGGGTCTGACCGAACCCGGCGCGGGGTCTGATGCGCTTGGCTCGATGCGGACCACGGCCAAAAAGGATGGCGACGACTACATCCTGAACGGCGCCAAGATCTACATCACCAATGGGCCGATTGCCGATCTGGTGCTGGTCTATGCCAAGACATCGCCCGAAAAAGGGGCCAAGGGCATTTCCGCCTTTATCGTGGAAACCGACACGCCCGGTTTCAAGGTGGCGCAGAAGCTGAACAAGATGGGATTCCGGGGCTCGCCGACGGGCGAACTGGTATTCGAAGATTGCCGTGTTCCGGCCAGAAACATGGTCGGCAAGCTGGATGGCGGGGTTGCCGTTACCATGTCCGGACTTGATCTGGAACGTGCCATCGTCTGTTTCAACGCTCTGGGCATTGCGCAGCGGGCGCTGGATATTTCCATCGATTACGCCAAGACACGCCAGCAATTCGGCAAACCGATCGCCAGTTTTCAGATGGTTCAGGCGATGCTGGCCGACATGTATACGCAGATCGAGGCCGCGCGGAGCCTGTCCTTGCGCACCGCTGCCATGTGTGAAGGCCTCGAAGAGGGCGAAGGCGGGCGCGGCGAAATACACAAGCTCACCGCTGCGGCGATCTACAAGGCCGCTGAGGCGACATCCTTCGTGCTGGACAAAGCTGTCCAGATTCACGGCGGCTCGGGTTACATGCGTGATACAGAAGTGAACCGGCTATACCGGACCGGTCGCGTGCTTGAGGTCGGCGCAGGCACCCAGGAGGTTCGCAAACTCATCATCTCTGGCGAATTGCTGAAGAACTAGGGGCGGAACATGAGCGAAGCGAAATCAAGGCGTTACGCGTCGGATCTCATGGCGGGTCAAGTTGCCCTGGTCACGGGGTCCGGATCTGGAATGGGCCGGGCGACGGCGATCGAAATGGCCGCTTGCGGGGCAAGGCTTGCGCTGTTCGCGCGCCGCGAAGAGCCGCTGGAAGAGACCGCCGAAATGATCCGGGCGGCGGGGGGCGAGGCCTTTGTCGTGCCCGGAGACACCCGCGACGAAGACAGTATCGAAGCTGCGATGGGGCGGATCAAGGACCACTATGGGCAGTTGGATGTTTTGGTGAACAATGCCGGCGGCCAGTATATCGCGGCCGCCCGCGATATCACCAACAAGGGCTTCGAAGCCGTGATCCGCAACAACCTGATCGGATCTTGGCAGATGACCCGGGCAGCGGCGGATCACTTCATGTACGACAATGGTGGATCGGTTGTGTTTGTCACCGCCATCTCTGCGCGCACCGCGCTTACCGGCTTTACACACACCGTCGCCGCCCGCGCCGGTGTGACGGGCATGATGAAAACGCTGGCCGCCGAATGGGGCGAGTACGGCATCCGGCTGAACTGTGTCGCGCCGGGCACGATCAAGACCGATGCGCTTGGCCGCTATCCGATTCCGCCGGAACAGTGGAAAAAGCTGAACCGCTCGGTGCTAAACCGGATGGGGGCGGCCGAGGACATCGCAGGCACGATCATTTTCCTGGCCTCGAAACTTGGCGGTTTCATCACCGGAGAAGACATTTATGTAGACGGCGGTGAAACCTTGCATATGGGTCATGACGCGCGGGACATGATCAACCCCGCGATGTTCGAGAAACGCGAACGGGGAGATGGCAAGAATGAATAAACAGCCCGTCCTTCTGGAGATTTCCGACAGGATCGCTACGGTTACGCTGAACGACCCCGAGCGGCGCAACCCGGTCACCGGCAACGACATGATCGCTGCCCTTCTGGAGACCTTCGCCAAGGTGCAGGCCGATCCTCAGGTCAGCGTGATGATCCTGACCGGGGCCGACCCGGCCTTTTGTGCAGGCGGGGACATCAAGGAGATGAACGATCCCGACAGCGTGTTCCGCAAGGAGCCGCTGGCGGCGGCGCAGAGTTATGTTGATGGGGTGCAGCGGCTGCCGCTTGCGCTCTACAACATGGATATTCCGACGATCGCCGCAGTCAACGGCCCGGCGGTGGGCGCGGGGTGCGACCTGACCATGATGTGCGACATGCGCATCGCGTCAGAAAAAGCAAGGTTCGGCGAGGTGTTTCTGAATCTCGGAATCATTCCGGGCGATGCGGGCAGCTGGTTCCTGTTGCGTCGTCTGGGCCACCAGAAGGCCGCCGATCTGACCTTCTCGGGGCGCATGGTCGAGGCCAAGGAAGCGCTGGAGCTTGGTATGGTGCTTGAACTTGTGCCTCATGAAAAATTGATGGAACGGGCCCGTGAACGGGCCGCTGTCATCGCCGCGAAACCGCCGCGCGCGGTGCGGGTCGCCAAGCGTCTGATGCGCAATGCCGAACGGATGGACCTGCCGGATTTCCTGAATTCCGCGGCGGCCTATCAGGCGCTCATGCATCAGACCGAAGACCACCACGAGGCGGTTGCTGCGTTCGTCGAAAAACGAAAACCCAATTTCACGGGGCGTTAAAGGAAAGATCGCATGTCAGACATCACCCAAAAGAAGATGGAGCAAATCGCGCAGATGTGGAATGCGCGCGGCAAGGGTCTGATAACGCATATGGCGCTTGAGATCGAAGAGGTCTCGACGGAAGGTGTTCGGGTTCGGATGCCGTTCAATCCGGACTTTTGCGTCGATGCGGAACAATCGCTGCTCCACGGTGGTATCCTGACGGCACTTCTGGACAGTGTCTTTGGACTGGCGAACTTTGTTGCCATCGAAGGCGTCAGTACCATGGCCACTCTTGACCTCAGAGTTGATTACCTGCGCCCGGCCCGTTCGCGCGCGGATGTCATCGTTCAAGCGCATTGTTTTCGCAAGACCCGCCACATCGCCTTCAATTCCGGCAGCGTCTGGTTCGCGGGCCATGAGGATGCTGAAATAGCTAGGGGAACCGCCTCGTTTGCATTGACGCGCGGCGAAACCAGCCTGTTTGACGCAATGACAAAAGGAAAAACCTCGTGATGGACGTGCAAACTGTCAATGCCAATGTATCCCGGGTGCCGTTCTTCCGATTTCTCAACTTTGAGGTCAGAAGTCTAGACAGTCTCCATGCTGAGGCGGAAATGACCTTTGATGACCGCCATATCGGTAACCCGATCATGGAGTACTACCATGGCGGCATAATCGCGAGTTTTATGGAGGCCACTGCCGCCATCGCGGTACAGCCCGATTTCGCCGACGTTCCGGCCAAGCCGATCAACCTGACCGTCGATTACCTCAGACCCGGTGTGAAGGGACCGCTTTTTGCGCGCGCTAACGTCACGCGCAAAGGCAAGCGGATGGCAAGCGTCAGCGTGCTCAGCTGGCAGACGGATCGGGAAAAGGCGGTTGCCGAAGGGCTGTATCACTTCCTTCTGGTCTGACCGGGGCAACCGCTTTCAGGGCTACCTTGTCCTGTGGACGGGGTCGCTTCCCGGTTACAAATGCCTTCCAATAGCAGATTGATGAGCATGCTGGAGAATTCAGGCAGTGATAGATATCCTTCCACTCCTGCCTTGTTCGGGTCGAACCATTCCACCGTCCAGTTTAAGGCACCCAACATCACTTGGCGCAAGGGGACGATCTTGATATCCGACCGTATGGCACCGTCGTCCTGAGCTTCACGGAGTATCCGATCCCAGAGTTTTCCATACTCATGGCGAATACCCCTGTGCCTCTCCCTGAAATGATTGGGGAGCATTCCATAGCTTCTGATATTCGCCGAGGTGAATTCACTTGCCTTGAAGAGGAAATCCAGGTGCGCCCAGATTGCAGTCGCTATCTTGGCGTGATGATCGTACGGGGCATCGAATTTCCGAACGGCGGCTTCGACACCTGATAGCAAGTCCCTCAGTCCGGCGTTTAGAACTTCGTCAACGATCGCTTCTTTGGAGTTGAAATGGTAATAGACGCTGCCCGCTTTCATGTCCGCTTCTTCCGCGATCTTTCTCAGCGTGGTCGCCTTGTAGCCATTGTCCCTCAGAACGCGCGCTGCGGCCTTTAGAATTTCTGCACGGGTCTTAGCCGCCTTGCTGTCGGGATCCGGGGTTTTGGCGGTAGTGGCGGGGCACAGCTTCAAGCCTTCGGTATCCGCCTTGCGATGTGGACACATTCCGTCAAGTATCAGCTTACTCATTCGTTCCGCGAGTATGCGCACCGGATACGAGTCGACATCGTACCATTCTACGGTCCAGTTCATGGCACTCAGGATGAACTGGCGGATCACAGCAGTGGATATGTCGCTTCGAAGGTGGTCGGCGCGTTTGGCGTCATTCAGGAATTTGCCCCAGGCACCCGCATATGATGCACGCAATTCGCGATGCGGGGCGCGTGTTTCGTCCGACAACATCGGATAGTTCCGAATATTGGCTGACGTAAAGTCGCTGTCGGTCAATAGGTAGGCAAGGTGTGTTTCAATCAGCAGTCCGAAAGTCTTGCGAAAATCCTCCGAACTTGTCGGTGCCGACCGAACGATTTCACTGACCGCCTGATATAGTTGACGGACGCCAAGATCGAGAACTTCGCTCAGAATCTGGTCCTTGGATTGAAAATGATAATAAATGCTGCCGGCCTCAATGCCAGCTTCCTGCGCGATGTCGCGCATAGTCGTTGCGTGATAGCCTTCATACCGAAAAAGTCGCGCAGCCGCCGAAAGGATACCCTCACGTGTCCTCTCAGACTTGCTCAAGTCTTCGCTCAGTGTCCTGGGGGGGTCAGTCTTGTGTACCATTTCATTTCGATACTTGCGGGACACGAGACTGTCCATTGCATTAAATCTAACAAATGTTAGAATAATCCAAGGAACGTTCCGAATCAAGTTCTTGACAAAGGTTTATCGGAAGAGGAGGACCTCCATGCGAGGGTTGAGTGGAAAACGGGTCATTGTGACCGGCGGTGGAAGCGGCATTGGCCGCGCAGTTTGCGAACGGTTCGGCGAAGAGGGCGCCGAAGTTGCCGTTTTCGATCTGAACAAGGATGGGGCGGAGGAAACTGTCCGACTGATCACCGAGGCTGGCGGGAAGGCGCAGGCCTTCAAGGTAGATATCACCGACCGTAGTCAAGTCGACACGGCGGTGGCCGAGTTCGAATCCGGCGGCCCGATTGATGTGCTGGTGAACAACGCCGGCTGGGACGTCAGCAGAATGTTTCTCGACACCGATGCCGATCTTTGGAAAAAGGTTATCGACATCAATCTTTACGGCCCGCTCAACATGCATCACGCGGTGCTTCCGGGCATGGTCAAGAGCGGCGGCGGTCGCGTGGTTAACATCGCCTCTGACGCTGGTCGTGTCGGGTCATCCGGCGAGGCGGTTTATTCAGCCTGCAAGGGCGGCATCATTTCGTTCACGAAGACCGTGGCGCGCGAGCTGGCGCGCAAAGGTATACAATTGAATGCGGTCGCCCCGGGACCGACCGACACACCTCTGTTCGCTCAATTTGCCGAGGGCGAGGCAGGTCAAAAGATCGCCGAAGGTCTCAAGCGGGCGATTCCGATGAAGCGCCTGGCGCAGCCGACGGATTACCCTGGCATCATCTGCTTCCTGTCGTCGGACGACGCAGGGTTCATTACCGGCCAGGTGATTTCGGTTTCGGGCGGCTTGTCCATGCACGGTTGAAGCCATGACAGCAGCGCCGGACACCAGGCGTTGCTGCCAAACCGTGCCAAAAGAGTTACCTCCCCGACTGGCCGCGCCTTTTGTGCGGCCCTTTTTCATTCTAGAAAGGTTGCGAATGTTTCAGCCAGGCTCTGACATCCAGCGGACAAGCACTCTGACCGCATTTCTGACGGGCTGCGGCATTGACAGTTACGAGGAACTCGTCCGCCGTTCGAATGAAGACCCAGACTGGTTCTGGGGCCGGATCATTGACCATGCCGGGATACGGTTCGCGCGGCCCTACAGCCGGTTGCGAGATATCTCCGAAGGGCCCGAATCGATCCGGTGGGCCGTCGGGAGTACTTTGAATCTGACGGAAACCTGTCTTGACGCCCGAATTGTCGATGGCTTGGGCGACAAGGTCGCAATCGACTGGGTCGGCGAAGACGGAAGCCGCCGCCGCTGGACCTATTCCGACCTTACCGCCGAAGCCTCCCGCGTTGCCTCGGCCCTTGCCACGCGCGGTGTAAGGCCCGGTCAGGCGGTGGGCATCTATATGCCGATGATCCCCGAAATCGAGGCCGCGCTTCTGGGGATTGCCCGGCTGGGCGCGGTTGCGGTGCCGCTGTTTTCCGGTTTTGCGCCTCATGCCATCGTATCGCGCCTGAACGACGCGGATGCCGTGGCGGTGCTGACAGCGGATGCCACACCCCGGCGAGGCAAGCCGGTCTGGATGGAGGCGAGCCTCGCCCAGGCTTTGACCGACGTGCCATCGGTTCATACCGTGATCAGCCTGCGACGGTTCGGCGGTGCGGTAGCCGATCCCGCCCGCGATCTGGACTGGAGCGAAACCGTGGGCCGCGCCAGTCCGGAGCTTGCCGCCGTTCCGGTCAAGGCCGAAGCCACCTTTCTGATCGCCTATACGTCAGGCACCACCGGACGGCCCAAGGGCGTCGTGCATACCCATCTGGGCGTGCAGGCCAAGGCCACGGCCGATTTCCTGCTTTGCCTCGACATGAAACGGGATGACCGGCACCTCTGGATGACCGACATGGGGTGGGTCATGGGACCGCTTACCCTTTTGTCGGTGCTCTTGTCCGGTTCGACTCTGGTGCTGGCCGAGGGCGCACCATCAATGCCCGGCGATCCCTTCAGGCTGTTGCGTCTTGCGTCCGAGATGGAGGTCACGCATCTCGGCGTGGCCCCGACCCTGGTACGGCAGTTCATGACGCAGGATACTGAATCTTTGTCGGGCTACGACTTGTCGTCCCTGCGCATCGTCGCCTCGACCGGCGAGCCCTGGACCGAGGATGCCTGGCTCTGGCAGCTCGATCATATCTGTCGCCGCCGCGCCGTGCCGCTGAACATCTCGGGCGGGACCGAGCTTTTTGGCGCGATCCTGACCTCGACCGTGCTGCACGAGCTCAAGCCCGGCGGATTTTCGGCCCAGGCCCTGGGTGTCGGGGCCAAGGTTCTGCGCCAGGACGGCAGCGAAGCCGCACCGGGCGAGGTCGGCGAACTGGTCGTGACCCAGCCGCCTCTGGGTCTGACCCCGGCCATCTGGGGGGACCGCGATCGCTACCTTGAAACCTACTGGTCCACCTTCCCCGGCCTCTGGCGGCACGGCGACTGGGTGCGCTGCGATCCGGACGGGACATGGTATATCCTGGGCCGGTCGGACGACACGCTGAACATCGCCGGCAAACGCATCGGCCCGCCCGAGATCGAGGCGGCCCTGACCGAAACCGGAGAGGTGGTGGACGCCGCTGCCATCGCGGCACCTGATGACATCAAGGGCGTGGCCGTCGTCTGCGTCTGCGTGGCGGCCCCAAATGTGTCGCCGGACGCGGAGCTCGTGAACCGGCTCAAGGATCGTGTCGGAGAGATCGTCTCGAAGCCCTTCCGCCCGCGCGAGATCCACTTTGTCGAAGCGCTGCCCAAGACCCGCAGCATGAAAACCATGCGCCGTGTCGTGCGTGCCGCCTTTCTCGGTGAAGATCCGGGCGATCTGTCGTCGATCAGCAACCCGGAAACCATTCAGCCCATCGCAGACCTGCAAAAGGAAAAGTCATGATCACTGTTTTCGGAGCCACGGGCACGACTGGCGCGCCCCTCGTCGATACGCTTCTGGCAAAAGGCGCGTCCGTGCGCGCTGTCACCAGCGCCCCCTCCAAGTTAGATGCGCTAAGGGCCAAAGGATGCGAGGCGGTCGCAGCGGATTTCACGGACCCTGCCGCGCTGGCGCGGGCCTGTGACGGGGCAGAAAAGATATACCTGGTCACGCCTGCCCATCTGAACATGCGCCAGTGGAAGGCGAACGTGATCGAGGCGGCCAAGGCCGCGGGCGTGCGCCATATCGTTGTGGCCACGGGGCTTGGCGCGTCGCCCAAGGCGGGGCTGACCTTTGGAAAGTGGCATTCCGAAACCCAGGAGCTGCTGAAGCAAAGCGGCCTTGACTGGACCTTTGTCCAGCCGACCTATTTCATGCAGAACCTGCTGTGGCAGGCCGGCAACATTGCAAAGGACGCCGTGTACTATGACGATCTGGGCGGCCCCGTGGCCTGGATCGACGCCCGCGACATCGCGGATGTCGCCGCCGAGGCGCTGACCGCTCCGGGTTACGAAGGCAAGGCTCTTGGCCTGACCGGGCCCGAAGCTCTTGCAGGGGATGACATCGCGGCCCTTCTGTCCGGGGTGACGGGACGAACAGTGTCGTGCGTGTCCCTGTCGGCCGAAAATGCCAAGGCGGGCATGGTGGCTGGCGGAATGCAGGACGAGGTCGCCAGAGCCATGGTCGAATTGGCTTCCATCGCGCCCAAGGGCTACCTTGCCGGCATCGAGACCACGGTCAGTGATGTGATGGGACGCCCGGCGCGCCGATTTGCCGATTTCGTCGCCGAGAACCGGGATGCTTTCGTCAAGTAACCTGATGGAGCCGCCGCGTTATCTCGAACTGGCTCCGCCTGAGGAAGCGGCCAAACAGATCGACCATTTGTTCGTGTTCCGCGATACCGGTGTGCTGAGCGGTGGTGGACACGGGCGGTTCGCAACCGACCTCTTTACCCTTTCGGTAACGCGCGACGACAGCGGCGGCGGGCGCGTATCGCTGGCAGAACCGCGCCCCTATTTTTCGCCCCGCCCAAGGCCATTCCTGGGTGTCGTGGCCGGGCTGCGACTGTCGTCACGACCGCAGCGATTTCCCGACTCCAAAGGGCTGGACATGCTGGCCTCAGAACTGGCCCGGGTTCAGAACGGGGACGATGACCTGCCTGCGCTCATCGCGGTGCTTGACGGCCTTGCGAGAGACCTGCGCTTTGCCGCACCAACCGGAGCTTACAGCGACCGGACCAAACGTCGAAAGGTGCGGGCGGAAACCGGCGTGTCGCGGCGGCGGCTTGCGACCTTGCGACGCTTTCGCCGGGCTCTCGGGCAGCTTGCGTCAAAGACCCTGCTGCTGAGCGATCTGGCGCTGGACGCCGGATACTACGATCAATCTCACTTGTCCGCCGCTTGCCGGATCTTCGCCGGCAAACCGCCCGGCGCGTTGCGCGCTCTGTCTATTCCGCGTCGTTTTGACCTTTCGCTACAAGATACGCGCCTCAAAGACCGCCTAAGATTGGTCATTGACGAATGAAATCGAAGAGGAAGACCCGCCATGACACAATTCAAACCGAAAAACCCCGACTATGACGCACGCGTGCGCAACAGTTTCGATCGCCAGAAGGTGATGAACACGTTGGGGATCAGCATTGCCGAGTTGTTACCCGGCCGCATCGTTCTGGAAATGGCACATCAGGTTGCACTGACCCAGCAGCATGGGTTTTTGCATGCCGGAATCCTGTCGACAGCGCTGGACAGCGCCTGCGGATACGCGGCCTTTTCGCTGATGCCAGCGGACGCGGCAGTGTTGACGGCCGAATTCAAGATCAACCTACTCAACCCGGCGGACGGCGAACGGTTTCGCTTCGTCGCTGACGTGGTGAAACCAGGCAGGACGCTGACCATATGCGAGGCGCGTGCCTATGCCGTGAAGAGCCAGGATGAAAAGCTCGTCGCAACGATGACCGGAACGCTCATGGCGCTGATCGGGCGGGCGGGGGTCGCGGACTGAGCGCAACCCGGCCGCAGCACATCCGATCCGGGCGGCCGGGCCGATTATTCAGACAGCTGGATCAGCTGTTCCAGCGGCTCGCGACCTCGGCCAACCGTTTCCCGTAGGCGCGCGCGGTATCCAGATCGCCGCCAGCAGGTTCAGACCTGCCAAGCGGTAATGTTAGCCTTTAGCAGTGCGGTCGCCGATTGTCCCTCGTCAGGGTTTTTCGGAGAGCTGAGACTGTATCGTAACGGAGGATCTGGTTCAGTTTCTGTTCAAGTTTATGCGGCAGCGGCCTGATGCTGCAACCGTAATTGGAACGGATGGACGCCCACGGTGCCGATGGGCTGCCGTCACGCCGGAGTTTCCAGTCAGGGCGGAGCTGGCGCACCATTCCGGCCAAGCGCGAGAACTTTCGTGCTGCCTTCGCCGGGTTCGACTTTCGGGGAGTTGCGAACTTTGACGACAACGATATTAAGCGCCTACTTGCCGATGAAGGAATTGTTCGCTATCGAGGCAAGATCGAAGCCGTGATCAACAACGCTCGCCGTACTTTCGAGGTCGTCCAAGAGGAAGGCTCCTTCGCCGCATTCATCTGGCTATATGAACCTGCCAAGGACGACGCACTGCCACAAATGCGGTCCAAATCACCAGCGTCCGAGACCCTGTCCAAAGACCTACGAAAGCTTGGCTTCAAATTCGTGGGGCCGGCCACCGTATATGCATTCATGCAGGCCATGGGATTTATCAACGATCACGCAGAGGTCTGTTGGATGCGAAAGGACGTCGAAACAGCCCGAAACACCCTTCGTACACCGACATAGGCAACTGTCGGCCAATTAACGTGAAAAAAATTCAGGGCCACTTAGCGTGGAAAGTCACAGACAGGTTTCGCGTCAGTCGACCTAGACTTCAGAGCTTTGAGAGTAGCGAGGCCAATTGAGCGGCGTCTTTGGGTTTCAGCTTTGCGCCGATCCTTTCCGACAGAACCCGTTCATAGATCGGCCACATCGCCCTCCTGACAGATTTACCCTTTTCAGAGATAGAAATGTTTTGACCTCGCCCATCTTCCAAGCAGTCCTGTCGGTTCACCAGCCCTGCTTTCACCATACGGTTCAGCAGCCGCGAGGTACCGTATTGGGGTAACAAAATCCGGTCTTTGAGTTCGAATGGCCGGAGTCCGTCCGGGCCAGCCTTCTCGAGTTCGAGAAGCGCGTCATACCATGCAATTGGCGGGTATCCTGCCGATTTCAGAGACGTTTCGACAGCCTCAAGCAAAACGCGGCTTTTAGTCATGAGGGCTGTCCAGGCGGCCTCAGTAGCATGGTCAATCTCGTTCATATCCAGCACCTATCATGTACATGTAAGTGCATCAACCTTGACATCGCATGTGACGCGCTATATATAGATGCAACTGCATCGACATATGGGATCATATCATGTCACAATCGCACCTCACAGAATTTGGGATATTCCTGCTCCGTATAGCACTCGGGATCATGTTCCTGGCGCACAGCCTGTTTCTCAAGCTCTTCATTTTCACACTTCCCGGAACGGCGCAGTTCTTCATTTCGATCGGGCTGCCCGGCTGGTTTGCTTATATGGTCTTTGCAGTCGAGGCGATTGCCGGTGCCCTTTTGGTCCTCGGCGTACAGGCTCGGTGGGTCGCGTCGGCGACCGTGCCCATCCTGGCCGGTGCGACCTGGGCTCACTCCGGAAACGGCTGGATGTTCGGATACGAGAACGGCGGGTGGGAATACCCGGCCTATCTGACGCTGCTTGCCATCGTGCAAGGGCTTCTGGGCGACGGCCGTTTCGCCCTCAGCCCTTCCTTCGCGCCCGGTAACGTGCAGATGGCGGGAGAGACAACATGAGCCTCCACCTCATTAGCCATGCGCTCTGCCCATATGTGCAGCGCGCGGCGATCTCGCTCACTGAGAAAGGTGTCACGTTCGAGAGAACTGACATCGATCTTTCGAACAAGCCCGACTGGTTTCTTGCCATATCTCCGCTGGGCAAGACGCCTGTCCTGGTTGTGGACGGGACGCCGATTTTCGAATCTGCGGTTATCCTCGAATATCTTGAGGATACACAACCCCACGCGCTTCATCCGCACGACGCTCTCGATCGCGCCCGCCACCGTGCCTGGATTGAATTTGGATCTGCTGTCTTGAACGACATTGCGGGGTTCTACTCGGCGCCGAACGAGAAAGCGTTGGAAGAAAAAGTGGCGGCGCTCCGCGCAAAGTTCCTTCGGCTGGACGCGGAGCTTGGGGAGGGACCATGGTTCGATGGCCACCGGTTCAGCCTCGTCGATGTCGTATTCGGCCCGGTCTTCCGCTATTTCGACGTTTTTGACACCATCGGAGAGTTTGGCGTCTTCACAGGGCTTGCCCGTGTAAGGGCCTGGCGACATGAACTGGAGCGTCGGGTTTCTGTGAAGAATGCCGTCAGTGAAGATTACCCGACCCTTCTGCGTGACTTCATCAGACGGCGCAATTCTTACCTGTCCCAGATCATGCAGACAGGAGGGCCGAAGAAGACAGTTACACAGGTGCGATCGGCTGACCGCTGATCACTTGATATCGTTTTGTCGGGCCGCAGTACAGAACCGGACGTTTGAGGTCGCTTGGCGAATGTCCGCTTTGTCCCGCACATCGGATAGTCGCCGACTTTCCCTTGAAGGCCCGCAGCAGCCCCAACCGGCAATTGCCGGCAGTCCATGCCCGTCGGTGCGATGCGCCGGGTTACTGCTGCCCCCACAGCGCAACCGGGAACAAACCACCGATCGCACTGATGAATGGCTCAGGGATCTACGAATCCTCCTGAGCTCAAACACCCGGAAAACCCTAGCCGTGTAGTCCGACAGAGGGCTGCGCTTCAATCGCGGGTCAATCTATCCCAGATGGTGGATCACTTTCAGGGGGTTACTCCAAAGGGCGGGGATAAGAAGCTCGTGGCAACGAGGATAAGAACGCTTTTATCGCTATTGGGGCGAACTGGCGTGGCTGGCTGACGATCGGGTCAGAGCGAAAATTAATCTGCGAGCCGGGCTTCGAGGATATGCCGCTGGATCTTGCCGCTGGTCGATCTGGGAAAATCCTCGAACGCGATGAAGCGAATTTCGCGTGGTCGCTTATAGCCAGCGAGGCTTTCGCGGCACAAGTTCAGCAGCGCCTCGGCATCCGGCCCGTCATCGTCACAGGCGACAAAGGCCACCGGGCTTTCCCCCCATTTCGCGTCGAAGGCCCTTACCACGGCGGCATCGATCACATCGGGATGAGAAAGAAGCACACGTTCGATTTCCGCCGGATAGACGTTTTCACCTCCGGTCTTGATCAGGTATTTCGCCCGATCCACAAAGTCGACGGTGCCGTCCGCATTGCGCCGGAACAGATCGCCCATGTGGAAAAAGCCGTTGCGAAAGTCACGGGCATTGGTGTCGTCGGCGTTCCAGTACCCGGAAAACAGCGTCGGACCCCGAAGCGCCATTTCGCCCGGCGTTCCATCGGGGACTTCGCGGTCGTCGGGATCGACCAGCCGCACCTCGCAAAAGGCGCTGATGCGCTTGGACAGCCGGTCCGGGGTCACACCCGGCGCGATCAGATCGGCGGTTCCCGGCGGCAGGCCGGTTTCGGTCGCCCCGAAGGAATTCAGATAGGGCGTGTCCAGAAGACCGGTCAGTTCCGCGATCTGATGCGGCGGCACCAGATCAGCCATTGCGCCGCAAACCTTGATCCCCTTCAGCGGCAAAGGGTTGGCGTGCCGTTCGTTAATAAAAGCCTCCAGTGCCCCGGGCATCATCACGAACCAGCCGATCCTGTGGCGTGACAGCGCCTCGTTGATGACGGCGGGCTGCAGCCCGTCCACCATCACCACGGTCCCGCCCCGCAGGATCGTTGCCAGCGCATGATCGGTGGAGGCCATGTGGAACATCGGCGCCCAGGCGATGAACCCGTCGCCGGGATCCAGCGCCAGCTGGGCCGCAAAAACCATGGATCGGGCGATATGCGCGCGGTGGCTGATATGCGCCCCCTTGGGCAGGCCCGTGGTCCCCGAGGTATAGAGGATCGTCAGACCGGCCTCGGGGTCGTCAACCATGGTTCCGGTGCGCGGGTCCGGCTCGACCCCGGCAATGGCCGTTTCCAGGTCTGGCCCGACGGTTAGACAGGGTGTCGACGCGACGGCGCGGTAAGCTTCTGAAAGTTCCGGTTCGACAACCGCGAGAACCGGCTCGACCAGATCGATGCAGTGCCGCAGTTCATCGGGGGCAAGCCGCCAGTTCAGACAGGCGACGATCGCGCCGATTCCCGCTGCTGCAAGTTCGACCTCCAGGTATTCTGAGCGGTTATGCGACAGGATCGCGATCCTGTCTCCGGGCGCCACGCCTCGTGCCAGAAATACAGCCGCCAGACGATCGACCCGCTCCAGCAGTTCTGCATAGGTCAGTTTTCTGCTGCCGTCCTCGATGGCGAGGGCGCGGGCGCAGTCATGTGCGCGGGTTCGAAAGATCGAATACAGATCAGCGCGCCCCGCGCGGATGACGTCGGTCAGCATAGTTTCCCCCTTGCCCGAGCCTCGGTTCAGAGATCCTGCGCCAGGCGCACGCCCTCATCAATGGCGCGCAGCGCATCCAGTTCGGCGGCCTCCTTTGCCCCGCCGATCATCGTAACCGGGACGCCGCGCGCTACAACCTCTTTGGCCAGGGCCCGTTCCGGTTCCTGACCGGTGCACAGCACAATTGTATCGGCTGCGATGACCGTCGGGTTTCCGTCCGCGACGATGTGCAGCCCCGCATCGTCGATATGTTCATAGGTCACCCCGCCCATTGCCTCGACCCCATGTTTGCGCAGCGCGTTGCGCAGGATCCACCCTGTCGAAACACCAAGCCCCGCGCCCGGTTTAGCGGTCTTGCGCTGCAGCATGACGACCTTGCGGCGCGACGGCTTCGGTGCCAGAGGGTCGCCCGCCAGGGCACCCGAGGAGACAAACTCGGGGTCCACTCCCCAGGTTTCGCAAAAGACGTCGGAATTCGCGGTCTCGGCGGGTTCGGTCACCAAGAACTCGGCCACATCATGACCGATGCCCCCTGCCCCCATCACGACGACACGGTCGCCCGCCACACGGTCGCCGGACAGAATTTCGGCATAGGTCGCGACGCTGGGATGGTCGATACCCGGCAGGTCGGGAACCCGCGGCGTGACCCCGGTAGCGATGACCACATGGTCGAAGCCTTCAAGATCGCTCGCCTCTGCCCGTTGTCCCAGACGCTGCGTGACCCCGTGTTTCTGCATCTGACCGGCATAATACCGAAGGGTTTCGTCGAATTCGTCCTTGCCGGGTGCGGCGCGGGCCAGATTCAGCTGACCGCCCAGCTTGTCCTGCGCCTCGAACAGCGTGACAGCATGGCCCAGCCGCGCCGCCTCGGCGGCTGTGGCCATGCCCGCGGCACCACCGCCGACGACGGCCACTTTCTTTGGCGCGTCGGTTGGCGTATCCTGGAATTCGGTTTCACGCCCGGCCCTTGGATTGACCAGACATCCGACCGGCCGGTCCGAAAAGATGAAATCCAGACAGGCCTGGTTGCAGGCGATGCAGGTGTTGATCTCGTCCGCGCGGCCCTCTCGCGCCTTTTTCACGAAATGCGGATCGGCCAGAAACGGGCGCGCCATCGAGATCATGTCCGCATCGCCAGAGGCAAGTATGTCTTCGGCAAGCTGGGGTGTGTTGATCCGGTTCGAGGCGACCACCGGGATCGACACGGCCGCTTTCACGTTGGCTGCCGCCTTGCGCCAGGCACCGCGCGGCACCGGATAGGCGATCGTCGGCACACGGGCCTCGTGCCAGCCGATGCCGGTGTTCAGAATATCCGCACCTGCGGCCTCGATCTTGCGGGCCAGTGCGGCAATTTCATCGGCGGGCGCGCCGCCCTCGACCAGATCGGCCGCCGAAATCCGGTAGATGACCAGAAACTCGGGGCCGCAACGTTCGCGCACCGCGCGCACGATCTCGACCGGGAATCGGTGGCGGTTCGCGGCGCTGCCGCCCCAGTCGTCTTGGCGCTTGTTGGTATGGGTGACGGTGAATTCGTTGATCAGGTATCCCTCGGACCCCATGATCTCGACGCCATCAAAGCCTGCGGCCTGCGCATTGGCGGCCGCCACGGCAAAATCCTCGATGGTACGGAGAATGTCGGCGTCGGTCATTTCACGCGGGATGAAACGGTTGATCGGGGCGCGGATCGGTGACGGGGCCACACACCCTTCGATCTTGGCATAGCGCCCGGCGTGGAGGAGTTGCGCGCAGATCAGGCTGCCTTCGGCCTGCACCGCCTCGCAGATCGGGCGCAGGCTAAGCGCTTCTTCCGGATCATCGATTCGCGGACCTTCTGGATCGAATATGCCCTCGGCATTGGGCGAAAACCCGCCGGTGATCAGAATCGCCGCCTCCCCCCGCGCACGCTCGGCGTAAAACGCGATCTGTTTGGCTATGCCGTCAGGCTCGGTTTCCAACCGCGTGTGCATCGACCCCATGATGACACGATTTCGCAATGTATGCTGGCCTGCGCGGATGGGCGAGAGCATGGTTTCAAAGCTTCCATCTGGTCTATTTTTCACTTTGGTTCTCCTCCTCAAAACTGCACTTGATCTACATTCTAACATTTGTTAGATTTTTGGAAAGAAGATTTTCGCTCATGGGGAGGAGCACCGATGCAATTCCAGCCTACAGACGATCAGAAGGCGTTTCGCGAGACCGCAAAGCGCTTCGCAACTGAAAGGCTTGCGCCCACATATCAAGAACGCGCCAGCGGCCATACATTCGACCGTGCTCTGATCAAGGAGATGGGCGCACTGGGGCTGATCGGGGCCGATCTGCCCGAGGAATTCGGGGGACTCGGCGAAAGCTCTGTCACGTCAGGGCTGATCGTCGAAGAGATCGCCTATGCCGATTTCAACGCAAGTTACGTGCAGCTTCTGGGCTCTCTCATGGGCGGAATGGTTGCCAAACATGCCTCCAAGGACATCGCGTCGGAATGGGTGCCCAAGGTTGTTTCGGGTGATGCGGTCATTGGCCTGGGCCTGACAGAGCCGCGCGGCGGTTCGGATGCGGCGAACCTGATTCTGAGAGCTGAGAAATCCGGCAACGGCTGGCGGCTGAACGGTGAAAAGACATCCATGAGTTTTGCCAGTCAGGCGGATGCGGCGGTCGTCTTTGCCCGTACCGGCGATCCTGATGGCGGCTCACGCGGGGTCAGCGCCTTTTTCGTCGATCTGAACCAGGAAGGCATCAAGCGCACCCATTTTGACGACATCGGCACCAAGCCTGTCGGGCGCGGGTCGGTGTTCTTTGACGATGTTTTCGTTCCGGCCGAAAATATGATGGCGGAACAGGACCGTGCCTTTGGCACGATCATGGCGGGCTTCGACTATTCCCGCGCACTGATCGGGCTGGAGTGCCTGGGGGCCGCGCAAGCGTCGGTGGATGAAACCTGGGCCTACGTTCAGGAGCGCGAGGCATTCGGAGCCCCGATCGTGCAGTATCAGGGTGTCAGCTTTCCCCTGGCCGAGGCCGAGACCCAACTGACCATGATGCGCCAGCTTTGCTATTACACGCTGGACCTGCGCGACCGTGGCCTGCCGCACACCTCTCAGGCCGCCATGTGCAAGTGGTACCTGCCCAAAACCGCCTGCGAGATCCTTCACCAGTGCCTGATCCTGCACGGACATTACGGCTACACCACCGACCTGCCCCACCACCAGCGCTACAACGATGTGCTCGGCCTGCAGATCGGTGACGGCACCGCGCAGATCCAGAAGCTGGTGATCGCCCGCGAAAAGGTCGGTCGCATGGCGCTGCAGTATGACAAGAAGGCGAAGGGAGCCGCGAAATGAGCGACCCCATCCTCGTCACTTCCGAGGGCAACACCGGCATCATCGAACTGGCCCGCCCCGAGAAATTCAATTGCCTGTCACTTGAGGTGCATGAGCGTATTTCTGTCGCGCGTGCGGAATTCGAGGCGAACCCCGCTATTCGGGCGATCCTCATCCGGGCGCAGGGCAAGCACTTTTGCACCGGTGCCGATCTGGTGGAAGTGAAAGGTAAATTGAACGATCCCGCCGCGCTGGACCATTTCATCGCCTTTGGCATGAACAACCTGCGTGCGCTCGAAACCTCCTCCCTCCCTGTCGTGGTGGCAGTGCAGGGGTTGTGTCTGGCCGGCGGGATCGAACTGATGCTGGCATGCGATGTGTGTTTCGCGGCCGAAAGCGCCCAGTTTGGCGATCAGCACGCGCAATTCGGGCTGATTCCCGGTTGGGGTGGCTCGCAGCGGTTGACACGGTTGATGGGGCAGCGCAGGGCGCTCGACCTGATGTTCTCGGCCCGCTGGCTCAAGTCGGACGAGGCCAAAGAGGCCGGATTGGTCAACTACATCGTGCCGGATGCGGACCTGCACAAGTCTGCGCTGGAATACTGCGAGAAAATCGCCACCCGTTCACGTCCCGGCATCGCCGAGATGAAGCGGTTGGCGCGCGAAGGCGCGGACCTTGGTATCGACCAGCAGATGCGGCTTGAGCGCGATGCCGCCGTGCGCGCACTGCCCAGCGATGACGTGGCCGAGGGCCTCGATGCATTCGAGAACCGGCGCGCCCCCGAATTCAAGGCTTGAGGACGAAGCATGGATTTCATTTTGAACGACGAACAACGCCAGATTTACGACTATGGCGGCCAGCTGGCGCAGAAGTTCGACAACGATTACTGGCTGAGACACGCACGCAAGCACGAGTTTCCGCACGAAATGTTCCGCCAGATCGCCGATGACGGCTTCCTCGGCATCATGGTGCCCGAGGAATATGGCGGCGCGGGCCTTGGTATGACCGAAATGGCCCTGTTCATGGAGGGCACCGCCAATCACGGCATTCCTCTTTTGATGATGGTGGTCGGGCCGACCATGTCGCTGGCCCATATCGCCAGCCACGGGAGCGAGTTCCACAAGAAAGAACTGCTGCCGGCTGCCTGCCGCGGTGATATCCAGTTCTGTTTCGCGATCACCGAACCGGGGGCCGGGTCTAACACGATGAAGGCCACTACGCTGGCCAAGCGTCGAGGCAACCGGTTCAGCCTGTCGGGCGAAAAGACCTTCATCACCGGGGCCGAAGTGGCCGACTACTGCCTCGTGGTGGCGCGGACCAAACCGCATACCGAGGTCAGCCGCAAGACCGACGGCTTTACCCTGTTCGCCGTGGATCTGAAGAAAAAAGGCGTCGACAAGCAGCGGGTGAAGATCTCGATCCCCCTGCCCGAGGAGCAGTGGACACTGTTCTTCGACGATGTGGATCTCGGCCCCGAGGATGTGGTCGGCGAGGTGGACGAAGGGTTCTCGATCCTGTTCGACAGCCTCAACCCCGAGCGTATCATCCTGGCCGCCTTGTGCTGCGGCATCGGCCGGTTCGCCCTGAACAAGGGCGTGGCCTATGCCTCCGAGCGCAATGTGTTCGGCCAACCCATCGGTGCGCACCAGGGCGTGCAGCATCCGATGGCCAAGGCGCACACAGCGGTCGAGATGGCCAGTCTGATGACCCGGCGCGCGGCATGGGAGTTCGACAACAAGCTGCCTGCCGGTGCGTCGTCGAACATGGCGAAATATGCCGCCGCCGAAGCCGGGATCGAAGCGGTCGACGCGGCGCTTCAGGCGCATGGTGGATCGGGCTTTACCGAAGATACGGGACTTTACGAAATGTACCCGCTGGTCCGCCTGCTGCGCACAGCGCCGGTGAACCGCGAACTGTGCCTGAGCTTTATCGGCGAAAAGGTCATGGGCCTGCCACGATCCTATTGATCGCCACGGCTTGGAACGGAGAACGACATGCAATTTGGAATGCGCTTCCGGCGGGAGGATGCCGCCGACAAGGTAAATGATCGCTTCTGGCACGCGATCGAGGGCACGCCGCTCGACGAGGTGCGCCGTATTCAGGAAGAGCGGCTGCGTGACCAGATGGCCTATCTCAAGTCGAATTCGACCTTCTATCAGGAAAAGTTCGCCGACGCCGGTGTCGATTTCGACGAGATTCGCAGCATCGAAGACCTGCAGAAGCTGCCTTACACCTACAAGACCGAGATCCGCGAAAGCCTTGCTGCGGAACCGCCCTTCGGCAAGCACCGCGCGGCACCAATGTCGGACATCATCCAGATGCAGGCCTCGTCGGGCACCACCGGCAGCCCCTCGTATGTGGCCCTGACCGAATCCGACGCCGAAATGTGGCACGAGATGACGGCGCGCTGCTTCTTCGCCAACGGGGTGCGACCGGGCGATATGGTGTTGCACGCGTTTTCGCTGGCCAAGGGCTTTGTCGGCGGCATCCCGGTGATGCAGGGATTGCAGTACATGGGCACGATCGATGTGCCGGTGGGGGCGGATGGCGGTGCAGAACGTCTGCTGCGCGCCTGCGCAGACACGCGGCCGCGTTGCGTGGTCGGCGCTCCGAACTTTGTTCTGCACCTGGCCGAAAAGGCTCCCGAGGTGCTGGGATGCAAGGCCAGCGAACTGGGTATCGAGCGCGTGATCGTCGGCGGCGAACCCGGCGGCGGCATTCCCGCAATTCGGGCAAAGATCGAAAAGGCCTGGGGTGCGAAATGCACCGAGATGCTGGGCGGCACCGATCTGGGCGTGACATACTGGGCCGAGTGCGACGCCCAGTCGGGTATGCACATGGTCAACATGGACTATATCATCACCGAATTGCTCGACCCCGAAAGCGGCGAAATCATCCCCTGGGAAAAAGGTGCCGAGGGCGAGATGGTCTATACCGCGCTCGGCCGCCAGGCGAGCCCGCTCGTGCGGTTCCGGTCAGGCGATTATATCGAAGTGATCGATACCGAATGCTCCTGCGGCCGCACCGGGCCGAAGATCCGCTGTACCGGCCGGACCGACGACATGCTGATCGTCCGGGGGGCCAATGTCTTCCCGTCGGCGATCAACAGCGTCATTACCGAAATGGTGCCGGACACCAATGGCGTCATGCGCATCGTGGCCGATTTCGAGGGCCACACCACGCAGGGCGCGCTGACGGTGATTGTCGAACGCGGCCCCAATCGCGATCCGGCCGATGACGTCACCCTCAAAAAGAAAATCGAGCAGCGCCTGCGCGAATCCTTGGTCTTCAAGGCCGACGTTCACCTGGTTGCGGCCGACACTTTCGAAAAACCTGGCGCCGCCAAGGTCGCCTTCGTTCTCAGGAAATATCCAGACCTGCCATGACTAGAATGAAATCCCTTCTCGACACCGCGTCGGACGACTTCCGCGCCAACGACGTGTCTTACCGCGAAAAGGTCGATGAACTACATGCCCTCCGGCTCTTACAGCGCGTCGGCGGCCCCGAAATGGCGCGCAAACGTCATGTGGACAAAGGCAAAATCCTGCCGCGCGAACGGATCGAACGACTGATCGACCCGGGCACACCATTTCTGGAACTCGGCGAGTTGGCCGGACTGAATATGCACAAGGGAGTTCCACCCGGCGCCGGCATCATCACCGGTATTGGCGTGATCGAAGGCCGTCAGTGCATGATCATCGCCAATGATGCCACCGTAAAGGGCGGCACCTATTTCGGGATCACCTGCCGCAAACACGTCCGGGCACAGAAAATTGCCTGGAAAAACCGCCTGCCCGTCATCACCCTCGTGGACTCCGGCGGTGCCTTCCTGCCCGACCAGGCCAACCTTTTCCCCGACGAAGGCCAGTTCGGCTCCATCTTTCACCAACAGATCGGCATGTCTGGCGATGGTGTGCCGCAAATCGCCGTGGTCATGGGGCCCTGCACCGCGGGTGGTGCCTATATCCCCGCGCTCTGTGACGAAGTGGTGATCGTGCGCGGTCAGGGCTTTATGTATCTAGGCGGACCGGAATTGACCTTTGCCGCAACCGGCGAAAAGGTCGAAGCCGAAGAACTGGGTGGCGGCAAGATGCATTCGTCCGTCTCCGGTGTGACAGACCATTTGGCCGAAGATGACGCCCACGCTCTGGCCATCACGCGCGAAATTGTCAGCCATCTTGGCGAAAAACCCCAACCCCGCAAGACGCCCGAAACGCCCCGTGCGCCCGCCTACCCGGTCGAAGAGATTTATGGACTCATCAGCCGCGACCCCAAGGTGCCGACCGACAACCGCGAAATCGTGGCTCGGTTGGTCGATGAGAGCGATTTTCACGAATTCAAACCGCTTTATGGCGACACGATCATGACCGGCTGGGGCCGCATCCACGGCCACGAGGTCGGTATTCTCGCAAATACAGGCGTGCTTTTCGTCGAAGCCGCACTGAAGGCCACGCATTTCATCAATCTCTGCGTCCAGCGTGATATTCCGCTGCTGTTCCTGGCCGATGTGAACGGCTTCATGGTGGGCCGCGAGGTCGAGCAGATGGGCATTGCCAAGGCTGGCGCCAAGATGATCACGGCCATGTCTTCGGCCCGGGTGCCGAAATTCACCATTATCACCGGCGGCTCCTATGGGGCGGGATACCTGGCCATGCTGGGCCGCCCGTTCCAGCCGGACGCAATGTTTGCCTGGCCGACGGGACGGTCGGCGATCATGGGGCCGGAACAGGCCGCCAGCGTGCTGGCTCAGGTCCGCGCGCAGATCAACGAACGCGAAGGCAAAAGCTGGACCCCCGAGGAGGAGGAAGCCTTCAAGGCACCGATCCGCAAGGAATACGAAGATTTTCAGGGAGCCTATAATTTTGCTTCCAACCTTTGGATCGACAGCGTGATCGAGCCCTGTGAGACCCGTGATGTCATGGCGCTGATGCTGGATGTGACATCGCGCAGACCCAAGGTCGATACCAAATTCGGCGTGTTCAGGATGTGAGGAGCGAACCGTGAAAATCAAGACGCTTCTGATCGCCAACCGCGGCGAAATTGCCTGCCGGATCGCGCGCACTGCGCGGGCCAGCGGTATCATTCCCGTCGGCGTGCATTCGCAGGCCGACGCCAATGCCCTGCATGTCCGCGAGATTGGCAAATCTGTCTGTATCGGCGCCGGACCTGCATCCGAGAGCTATCTGAAAATCGACGCGGTGATTGCCGCTGCGCAATCAGTGGGCGCGGATGCGATCCATCCCGGTTATGGCTTTCTGGCCGAAAACCCCGATTTTGCTCGTTCGGTCGAAGCCGCCGGCATGATCTTCATGGGGCCGACGCCTGAAACGCTTGAACGTTTCGGCGACAAGGCCAGCGCCAAAGAGGCCGCCGTGGCGGCCAGCGTCCCGGTGATTTCGGGCGCCGAAGGTGCGCGGTCCGATCCCGAGCAGATTGCCGAGGAGGTGCGCCAAATGGGCCTGCCGGTGCTGCTCAAGGCGGTCGGCGGCGGTGGTGGGCGCGGACAACGGCTCGTCACTGACGAAACCACGCTGGTCGAGGACATCGAAGGCGCGCTGCGCGAAGCAAAATCCACCTTCGGCTCCGAAGGGCTGCTGTTGGAGCGTTTCCTGCCCGAGGCGCGCCATGTTGAAGTGCAGATCGCAGGTGACGGCAAAGGCCATGTGGTGCATCTGTTCGAACGCGATTGCACGCTTCAGCGCCGCCACCAGAAGGTCATCGAGGAAGCCCCGGCCTGGGGTCTGCCCCGAACGCTTCTGGACGACATCGCACGCGACGCGGTGCGCTTGGGCGAAACGCTGGACTATCGCGGGCTGGGCACGGTCGAATTTCTGGTCGCGGGTGGCGAGTATTTCTTCCTTGAGGTGAACCCGCGCATTCAGGTGGAACATCCCGTCACCGAAGCGATCACCGGGCTGGACCTTGTCGCGCTTCACCTGCGGATTGCCGAAGGCGCGGGCCTTGGACTGGTGCAGGACGATCTGACGATCAACGGCCACGCGGTCGAGGCGCGGCTTTACGCCGAAGATCCGGCGATGCAATTCGCCCCGTCGACGGGCACGCTCTCCACGCTCAGCCTGCCATCGGGCCTGCGCATCGACAGCGGCGTCGAAGAAGGCGATGCCGTCACGCCCTACTACGACCCGATGATCGCCAAGCTGATCGTGCACGCGCCCGACCGGGAAACCGCATTGGCACGTCTGGCCACGGCGCTTGATCATGTCGCGGTCGAAGGTGTCGAGACCAATCGCGCCTTTCTAACGGCGCTGGCGCGAAACCATGAATTCGAACGGATGCAGGTGCATACCCGCTGGATCGACGGCAGGCTGGATGAGCTGACACAGGCACCCGGCCTGACCCGCCCCGATCTGTGGAAGGCGACCGCTGCCATTCTCTTCGTGACCCAGTCGCGCAGCGACACAAACGCCAATCCCTGGACCAACCGTGATGCCTTTACCGGCTGGCGGCTTGGACTGGGCGGCGATGCGATTGAAGCGGGGCAGCGCGTGACGCTTACCGATTCTGACGAGGTATCCGAAGAACTGCGCGTCAGTCCTGTCAAACCGGGTGCCAAGTACACCATCCATTCGGAGAAAGGCGAGGCGCTGATACTGTCGGCACGTGAACTGACCCCGGGCCGTTGGCGTGTCGGCGAAGGCGACACCGTCCATCTGATCGACGCGCGCCTGCACGCGGGCGTGATCGAACTGGATACGCCCGAAGGCCGCCTGGTATTTCGGCCCGCCGCGCCCCTTGCCTTTGCCGGCGACAATGCCGCGGCGGATCGCGCCGTGACCTCTCCGCTGACCGGCATGATTGTCGAAATCAAGGTCTCCGATGGTCAGAGCGTGGCCGAAGGCGACGTGGTCGCGGTCATGGAATCCATGAAACTCGAAATCTCGATCCGGGCGGCCGCGGCCGGGATCGCCAGCAATATATCCGTCTCGAATGGGGACATGGTCGATCGCGGCCAGGTCATCGCCGAGATCCTGCCATCCGAGGAGTGATGAAATGAGCGACTTTCCCAAATTCGTAGAATTTCGTGAAGAAGGCCCGCGTGAGGGTTTTCAGATCGAAAAGAAGATTTACCCGATCGAAGAGCGGATCGAACTGATCGACATGCTCAGCGAAACCGGCTTGAAACGCATTCAGGTCGGCAGCTTTGTCAGCCCGAAATACGTTCCTCAGATGGCGGACACCGGCGAGTTGTTCCAGCGTATCAAGCGCAAACCGGGCGTGAACTACACATCGCTGTGGCTGAACGACAAAGGGTTTCGCAAGGCCCTGACCGCGCATGAGGTCGATATCGACCCGCGTCTGCTGTTCTATCCTTCCGAAGCATTCGCCCAATCGAACAACAATTGTTCCTCGGCCGAGATGCGGGAAAAACAACGTGACTGGGTCCGTCTTTACAAGGAAGAGGGATATACCGTCGACGCGGCCTATGTGATGACCGCCTTCGGCTGCAACCTCGAGGGCCCCATCCCCCAAGAACGCATCTTGGACGATTTCCGCTTTATCCTTCAGCTATGCGAAGAAGAGAACATCCCCGTGCCGATCCTCGTGGTCGCCGACACCATGGGTTGGGGAAACCCCGAGGCGGTCAAACGGATGATCGGCGCCCTGCGCGAATTGGCGCCCGAGGCGCGCATCGGTATGCACATCCATGACACACGTGGGCTGGGGATCGCCAACGTTTATGCGGCCCTGTCGATGGGCGTGGACATGTTCGAAAGCTCCGTCGCCGGTCTTGGCGGCTGTCCTTTCGCGGGCCACGGCCACGCGCGCGCCGCAGGAAATGTCTGCACCGAGGATTCAGTGTTCCTGTGTCACGAGCTCGGCATCGAAACCGGCATTGATCTGGACAAGCTGATCGCAGCGGCGGTCAAAGCAGAAGAGATCATCGGTGTGCCGCTCATGGGCCGGGTCATGCACACCGGCGGGTTGGACAAATACCGCAAGTCACGCTGAGGGAGCAAGAAGATGACAAAAGCACTTGACGGAAAGGTCGTTCTGGTCACCGGGGCCGGCGGTGGGATCGGGCGTGATATCGCCTTGATGGCAGCCGCAGAAGGCGCCGCCGTGGTGGTCAATGATCTGGGCGCATCCCTGAAAGGCACCGGTCAGACAGAAACTGCGGCGCAGAAAGTCGTCGAAGAGATCAAGGCGGCGGGCGGCGATGCGATCGCCGATGGCGGCAACGTCACCGATCCGGACGCCGCGCGCGCGATGATCGAGGCGGGTGTCAAGGAATTCGGCCGCATCGACGCGGTGGTGAACAACGCCGGCATCCTGCGCGACGGGTTCTTCCACAAAATGACCTACGAGGATTTCGACGCGGTGGTGAAGGTCCATCTCTATGGCGCCTTCAACACCAGCCGCGCGGCGGCCGATTATTTCCGCGAGCAAGAGGGCGGTGCTCTGGTGCACATGACCTCGACCTCGGGGCTGATCGGCAATCTGGCGCAGGCGAATTATTCGGCGGCAAAGCTGGGCATCGCGGCCTTCTCGAAATCGGTAGCGCTCGACCTGAAACGCTGGAACGTGCGGTCAAACTGCATCGCGCCCTTCGCCTGGAGCCGGATGATCTCGTCTATCAAGACAGACACCCCGGAACAGGTGGCACGGGTCGAAAAGATCAAGGAGATGACACCGGCCAAGGTTGCACCGATGGCCTGTTTCCTGATGAGCGACCGCGCGGCTGACGTGTCAGGACAAATCTTTGCGGTTCGCAAGAACGAGATCTTCCTGTTCAACCAGCCCCGCCCGGTGCGGTCGGTTCATTCCGATGATGGCTGGACCGCCGATGAAATCGCCGAGCGCGCCATTCCCGCGCTCAAATCACAGTTCACGCCGCTCGAAGTTTCGGCGGATGTCTTTTCGTGGGATCCGGTTTGATGGGAAAACGCAAAGAAAAAATCAGCTCCGACATTGCCTGGAGCACCTCTGACAAGATCAGCGTGCGTGGGCTCGATCTGCCCAACGAGATCCTGGGCCACATGAACCTCGGCGATCTGGCGTTTCTGCAGTTGACGGGTCGCAAGGCCACGCCCGAGGAAAGCCGCGTCTTTAACGCTATCGTCATTACCTTGGTCGAACATGGTATCACGCCCTCGGCCCTGGCGGCGCGGATGACCTATATGGGGGCGCCGGAATCGCTTCAGGCGGCTGTGGCGGCTGGCTTGTGCGGGCTGGGCACCGTCTTTGTCGGTTCTATGGAGGGTGCCTCGAAGATGCTTTACGAGGCACTGCCACAGGACAAGTTGGGCACCGGTGTCGATCTGGATGCGCTGGCCGTCGAGACGGTGGAAAAATTCCGCGCCCGCAAGATGATCGTGCCGGGGCTGGGCCATCCGGTGCACAAGCCGGTCGATCCGCGC
>NZ_JAGQAG010000002.1 GCF_021405525.1 Ruegeria pomeroyi | reverse complement strand
GGTGAACGCTACCAACGGTACCACGAGGAAAAGGCCAAAGGTGGTTTGGCCATGACGATGTTCGGCGGAGCCTCCTCCGTATCACAGGATTCCCCAGCCTCGTTTGGCCAATTGAACCTGTCGGATGATCGGATCGTTGGGCCGCTGCATGCCTTCGCCAAACGCATCCACGCCTATGACGTCCCGCTGATGTGCCAGATCAGTCATGCCGGGCGCAGGACGCATCCTGCATCGGGAAACTGGCTGCCAACGGTTGCGCCCTCAGCAATCCGGGAACCCGCACATGGCGCGATGCCAAAGGTACTGGAGCCGTCGGACATCCGACGTATCGTGGCTGATTATGCCGCGGCGGCAAAACGCTGTGCGGAGGGCGGTTTGGACGGTGTCGAGCTGCTGGTGTCTGGCCATTTGATCGGGCAGTTCTGGAGCCCATTATCGAACAAGCGCACCGATGACTATGGCGGTTCGATGGAGAACCGGCTGCGGTTTGGAATGGAAGTGCTGGAAGCAATCCGAGATACCACGCCTGAGAAGTTCATCGTCAGTTTGCGCTTTACGGCGAATGAGTTCATCGAAGGCGGCATCACCGAAGAAGACGGGATTGCCATCGCTCTGGCCCATGCAAAACCCGGGCTTGTCGACTGCATGAACATCTCGGGTGGTGCAAACTGGACCAAGGCCGGTGTGGCTGAAACCGTGCCCTCTATGGCGTTTCCCTCTGGCCGTTTTGTTGAACTGGCCGGAAAGGTACGACGCGCTACCGGTTTGCCGGTTTTGCATGCCGCTGGCGTTGCGGATCTTGCAACAGCCAACTTTGCCGTAGGTGAGGGGCACGTTGATCTGATCGGCATGACACGCGCGCAGATTGCTGATCCGCATATGGTGCGCAAGCATCTGGCGGGCGAGGATGAGAGTATCAGACCCTGTGTCGGTGCGGGTTATTGCATCGACCGTATTTATCGTGGCGGGGACGCCCTCTGTCTGCACAACGCGGTGACCAGCCGGGAAAACGTCCTTGCGCATCAAGTGCTGAAGACCAAAGTCCGCCGTAAAGTTGTGATCGTCGGCGCAGGCCCCGCAGGTCTTGAGGCCGCGCGGCTCTGTGCCGAAAGGGGCCACGATGTCACTGTGCTGGAAGCGCAAAGCGATCCGGGTGGGCAGGTTGTCTACTCCGCGCAAATCCCGTGGCGCTAAAATATGATCGGCATCACCCGTTGGCTTTATGATCGCTGCGTTACGTTGCAGGTCAAATTTCGGTTCAATTGCTATGCCGAACGCGATGATATCGTGGGGCTAAGCCCTGATGTTGTGATCCTCGCAACAGGGGGTATGCCAGAGATGTCGCAAGTTGAGGGCGGAGATCAACTGGCCCATTCAGCGTGGGATATCCTGTCGGGTGAGGTCGCCCCTGGCGCACACGTGCTTGTCTACGACGAAACTGGTGCACAAAGTGGACCCACGGTGGCCGAGTTCCTGGCGACCGCCGGAAGTAAGGTGCTCTTGGTGACACCAGACCGCATGATCGCTCAGGATGTCGGTGTGACAAACCATGCGATTCACTTGCGCAACCTTTATGCCGCAGGGGTGACGATCCAGCCAGATCTTCGCCTGATGCGATTGGATCGGGTTGGGAACCAAGTCAAAGCAACATTTCAAAATGAATACAGCGCAACAAAAGAAGCGCAGGCCTTTGATCAAATCGTGATAGAGGCAGGCACAGTGCCGATGGATGATCTGATGGAAGAATTGGCAAATAATGCATCGAACGGCGGTGAGATTGACATCAGCTCATACCTGAAAGCCAGTGCACAACCTTGCCTGGAAGACCCGGACACAAATGGATTTGCGCTGTTTCGCATTGGTGATTGTGTCTCGGCTCGTGGTATTCACGCAGCTATGCTAGATGCAAACCGGCTCTGTCAAAACCTGTAGACAACAGGCATACCAGCTGATCCCAGTGGTTCGATCCAAGCGGAACCTAGTCTTCTAACACTACGCTGTGAGAAAGTGTCGGCCGAATGAGCGCACACGTCGCGCCGCCCAAAGGCGGAACTGGTATGAGCAGGATCGACCCCTGCTTACGCTGAAGTGACATTTGTGCATTTTGCAGTATCCGTCTTTTTGGCTCTTTGTGGCCATGTGGTGACGCAGCGATCCGCGATGCCGTCGCACTCTGAGACCCGCCATTCGTCCGGCCATCGTAGAATTCAGCGAAATGTCTGAAAAAGCACGGGTTTCCCGATTCATCAAGATGATCATATGCCATTCGTAATCTGGCACCGGGCATTCCGGCAGGGAGCGGCGAAATCTGATTCGAGCCCAACCTGTGAATTCGATTTTCGCGCTGCGTGCGCCGGAAGAGATACCATCGCTGCGACGGCTCGAAGGACGTCGCTACAGCGCGGCGGGACAAGCTGCCGTTCATCGAAAGCAATGCAATTCTTTATGGGCGAAAGATCCAAGTACCGACCGGTTAGAGGTTTGCCAACGCGCGGCGGGATAGAATGCGATTTGCACCTGTCAGGAATGGTGAGTGCGATCCACGAAATGCATGGGATAGTTGCATTTAGCGCGGGCGCGAAGCACAAATCGATCTCAGAGCTATAGATCTATTGGAGCGCCGCCCTGGTCCTCTCGCCTTTTGACAAAGGCCTCAAGTGCTTCACTGGTCGAAGCGTCAAGCTGAGGTTGCTGATAGGCGTCCAGAGCTTTCTTGTATACCAGATGGGCGCGTTGCGTCGCGTCCAGGCTGCCATCTTCTTCCCACTGGCCAAAATTCTTGGCGGTGGCGACAATGGGCTCATAAAACGCGGTATTGTAGTTATTTATCGTGTTCTCTGTGTCGAAGAAGTGCCCGCCATGACCGACCGCTTTGATCTCCTCGAATGCCAGCGTGGTGTCGTTCACGGCAACGGGCTCCAGATACTTGACCATCATCTGAAGCATTTCGACGTCCAGTACGAACTTTTCAAACGAGGACCGAAGCCCGCCTTCAAGCCAGCCGGCAGCGTGCATGATGAGATTGCTTCCGGACGTTATGGAAGCCCACAGCATCCCCAAGGATTCATAGATCGCCTGTGCATCGGGGGCAGGAGACGAAGTGAATGTCGAAGACCTTATGGGGAGACCATAAAACCGGGCCATCTGTGAACCAATTTGAAGGGATTTGTTTGTCTCCGGTGACCCGAACCCCGGCGAGCCGGTCTGCATGTTCACATTCATCGTATAGGCTGCAGACGCCACAGGCGCGCCCGGCCTGACCAGCTGTGTCAACGTCAGCGCCGCCAGCATCTCGGCCACGGCGAGTGAATTCGCAGCGCCCAGAGAAATCGGATGGGAGGCGCCGGCGAGTGAAAACGGGGTGATCATCGACAACTGGTTATGCTTCGCCATTTCGATCAGGCCGCCCGCCATCGGTTTGTCGTATTGAAGCGGCGAGTTGGAGTTGATGATCGTGAATGTCGATGGCTCTTCCATCAGGCCGTTCCGGTCCATGCCCTTGGCCATTGCAATCATGTCCAGGGCGTCATGAATCCGTTGCCGACCCTGGCAAAAAACAAAAGGAACTTTGTCCGAAAGTTCGAGAGTCCTGAGTGTGCCATACAGGTGCCGCGTCTCAAGGGGGATGTCCATGGCTTCGACCGGCGCACCGGAAATCATGTGGATGACGTTGAAATACTGTCCCAAGCGCACGAAGTTGGAATAATCTTCCAACGTCCCCTGGCGCCGCCCTTTCTCGATATCCGAGCAGTAGGGGGGGCCGAGAACCGACGCGAAGGCCACGTGATTTCCACCGATGGTGACAGCGCGTTCCCGGTTTCTGGGCGTCAGGACAACTTCTGATTTTACGGTCTTCAGGGCCTGTTCAACGACATCACGACCAATGCGGACCGTCATTCCGTCTTCGCCGATGATACATCCTGCCTTGGCGAAGATGGCGACCGCGTCCTCATCCTGGAACCGGATGCCGATCTCTTCCAGGACACGCAACGCATTGTCATGCGTTTTCAGCACGTCTTCATGCGTCAGCGGCTCCACAAGGGGGAAGTGATATCTTGGCTGCCCCCAGGGCAACTGTGGAATGATCTGGCCACGCTTATTTGAAGAGCGGCGTTTGGATCTAGCGGGTGCTTCAGTCATATCGGTTTGTTTCCCGGGCTCGGCTGAACAAAGGCTTCAAGACGAGGCAATATCGCGGAAGGCGTCTCGCGCCGTTTGCAGCACGCCTTCATCCAGCGTGATGCCTAGACCCGGAGCGTCAGGCAAATGCATCCAGCCTTGTTTTGGTGCGAATGCTGGAGACGCCACTATGTCTTGTTTCAGAAGCTGGCACATGATCTGGTTCCCGTCGTCCAGATTGGGGACCAATTTTCCGATCTGATACTCGGCGCTTGTCGTGATGCCCGTGGAGAAGGAGCTGTGAATGCAGATTTTCAGTCCTGCCGCCTCGGCAATCGCCGCCGCTTTCAGCATCGGCTGAATCCCACCGGTTTCGACGGGGCCGATACAAATCATATCAGCCGCGCGCTTCTGACAAATCTCGTACACGTCATAGATCGTGAAGGCGGACTGATCCGCAACAATCGGGATTCCGACGGAGTTTCGCACCTGTGCAAGTGCGTCGATTGACCAGCAGGGGGTCGGTTGTTCGAGGAAGTCGATGTCGAAAGGTTCCAGCTTCCGGCACATGCGAATGGCTTGCTGAATGTCCCAGGCTTCATTCGCGTCAAGACGCAGGCGCGCATCGCCGATTTCGGCCCGGACGGCGCGCACCATTTCGATATCCAAAGCTTCTCCGCGTCCGACCTTCATGTAGAAGATACGCTCGCCTGCCTCGGCCCCCTCAGCGGCATGGCGTGCCAGTGCTTCTGCGGTGCCTCCTTGCAGAAAGAAGAAATATCCTACTTTTTCACGGTGGGCACCGCCCATAACCTGATGGATAGGGCGTTTGTCGAGCTTGCCGATCAGGTCAAGAATTGCAAAATCAAACCCGGTCATCATCTGGTTATAGGCGCGCATGGTCCAGATCGCCTGGCCGATATAGGTATCGGCAAAGATACGGTCTTTGAGGGCAACCCAATCGTAAGGGTTCTCGTCGAGAAAACCCTTTTTCAGCCGGTTGAGGATGTGCATGGTTCCGATTTGATCGGGCCCAACCGCGCACTCGCCGTAGCCGGTTGTCCCGTCCGAAGCCGTGACCTCGATCAGGTTCACCATGAAATGCTCTAGCATCGATTGTGACCAGATGTAGGGTTGCTTCAAAGGAAATGCCAAAGGGGTAACCTTGACGTCTTTGATGGTGACGCTCATGTGAAAGCCTCCAATTTCTTGTAAAGATTGTATTCCAGCTTCAAGCCTTCCTCGGCCAAGCGCACTTTGTTTGCCTCACGCCGTGCATTGGGCAGCCGTGCGCCCTCCTGTTCGGTGATCGACGCCATCAACGTGGTGATCGTTAGATCGAAAGCCCCGCCGGAGAACTTTTGCGGATCAAGGGCAATAAAGAACTGCCCATTGTCGATGGGTTTGCCGTCATCGTCAGTGAAAGACCCCTGATCCGGTCCCAGCTTGCCCCCTGCGAGGGCGGCGCATAGAACCTCGACCAGTAGCCCGATGCTGAACCCTTTGACCCCGCCGGCAGGCGCCATCGACCCGGCTAGCCCGGCCTCTGCATCCGTCGTTGGGTTGCCGTCTGCGTCAAGCGCCCAGCCAAGCGGGATCGGCTCACCGGCTTCGGCGGCACGCTTTACGGATGTCCAGGCCACCTGCGTTGCGGATTGGTCGACCAGAAAGGCGATTTCGCCATTCGGAGCAGGCACTGCATAGGAAATGGGGTTGGTGCCGATGATCGGGGTCTTGCCACCGACCGGCGCAACGGTAGGAACAGCATTGGTTGCACCGATGGCCAGCAGGCCAGCACGCGCCAGGTACCCGGTGTGAAACCCCAGCGTGGCGGCGTTATAGGAATTGTAGACACCCATCGCCGCAACGCCATGCGCTTTGGCCGCTGGGATCAGATGTTTGAAACCGGTCTCAATCGCCGGATGGGCAAACCCATGCCGCGCGTCCACCCGAAAGCTGGTGTCGGACAGGGCTTCGACCTGAGGGACAGCCGTTCCATCCACCTTCCCGCTGCGCAGATGGGCACAATAGTATTGCAGCCAGTAGAACCCGTGCCCTTCGAGGCCGGAAAGTTCGGTATCGAGTATGCCTTCGGTGAAGTAACCTGCATTCTCGGGTGAAGTGCCACTACCGATCAGCGCGTTGCGGATAAGATCACGAGCTTCGTCAGACGTGAGGACAACATTTTGTGCCAACTGAAACTCCAATAGAAAGGCGTGCCGTTGTCTTGAGGCAGCGCCGGGCCTTGATCGATTTTGCGCAAACCGGCAGGCCAGAGCAGTTCTGCTCGGACCTGCCGCTCCAGGACCTGCCAGCCTCTGTTGCTTACGGCCTCAAGAAGTCAGCTGCTTGAAGCACGCTCACGCGTCGATCCAGACGTTCTCAAGATGGATTTCGCGGAACTGGTGCCGTTCATAATTCTTGACGGCAGGAACGTGGTGCAGGAACTCGTTCATCCAGAATGGTTGAACTATCGCACCGCTGGATTGCAACATGGCTTGCAATTCCGACATCGTTCCCCGCCGCTTGTCGGCATCGAAAGTTCCGACGGCTTCGTCCAGCTTGGCATCGAAGTCAGGATTGGCATGCCCGGATTCATTCCACGCCTCGCCCGAGCGGTATGCCAGACCAAGAACCTGAACGCCAAGTGGCCGGGCCCCCCAGTTGGTCGTTGAAAAGTCGTATCCCGTCCAGTTGTTCCAGAACGACTCGCTAGGCAGCACTGTGCGCTTGACCTGGAACCCGGCATCGCGCATTTGCGCCGCAATTGCGTCGGATGTGGTCGAGCGCCAGTCGCCACTCACGGAAATCAGTTCGAATTCCGTCCCGCTATGCCCCGCTTCCTCCAGCAGTGACCTCGCCTTTTCCGCATCCTGCCCGATTTTGGGCAGTTCCGCGTATTCCGGGTGCATGGGGCCGACATGATGGTTTTCGCCAACTGCTCCGTGACCCGCATATCCCAGCTCGAGGATAACGGCATTGTCCACCGCGAGCTGAACGGCATTGCGGACCCGCTGGTCGTTGTAGGGCGCGTTCTCCGGACGCATACGCGCCACGATCGTGTTGGCGGTCGCCTTGTCTTTCCGCACAAGGCCCAACCCATCCATGACCTCGACGAACTCGGCGTTCGTCCAGTCATTGACATGGATTTCTCCTGCTTCGAAGGCGGCTACCGTCGCGGCCGGATCGGTGCCGTAGTCGATGAATTCAACCCCATCCAGATAGATATCACCACCCCACCAGCTGCCATTCTCGCGGCGCTTGACTACTGCGGATCCGCCGACCTCATAGCTCACAAGCTCGAACGGGCCGGTTCCGACTGGCGCATTCTTCAGGCCAACTGCTGGATCATAGTCCCGATGAACGATCAGGGCCGGGTAGTCCGACATGCCAGGAATAATGGTGATGTCCGGGCGGTTCAGGTTCAGCCGGACGGTGTGCGCATCGATTTTCTCGATGGCACCCGCGCTTGCCTGCTTGGTTTCCGGATTGATCAGGGCCGCCATTCGTCCGGCCATGGAGTTGCCTTCGGCATTCCCGTCACACCAACGGGTGATATTGAAGACCACGTCATCTGCGGTGAAAGCATCGCCATTGTTCCATTTCACGCCTTTGCGAACGTTCAGCGTGTAGGTCTTGGCATCGTCGGAGACATCCCAGCTCTCAAGCAGCATCGGTTTGAAGGTGAAATCCATGTCCCAACGCACAAGGGGTTCAAGGAATTGGCGAGCGACGTTGCCCATTTCCGCCTGGTCGAATGTTCGCGGGTCCTTCAGATCAAAGATCAACATCCCAATCTTGAGAACACCGCCTTGCTTGGGAGTTTCTTGCGCCATTGCAGGCAGCGGCTGCCCAAGCACACCGTATGCGAACGCTGAACTCGCGCCGAAGGTACTTGCTATGGCCAGGAACTCCCGGCGGTCGATCTTGTCAGCTTGGATATCCTGAATTGCTTGCTGCAGTACCGGGTGCTTTACCTTTCCTTTCGTCATTGCCATGTTCTCCTCCCTTGGCGGCCAAACTATTGTATTACTTTTGAGAATGTCGCGTGATTTTCGGTCACGTCTCTTTCCCCATGCAAGCCGCGCGCTGACATCTATTGGCTAAGCGTAATCCGAGTGCTCAAGGCGGAGAACGTTGAATTTTGTCCACAATACCCATAACCAATGGGAATGAAAAATTATCGAAAATCACTGCCGCCACTCGACAACCTTGTCTTTTTCTTGGCCGCTGCGCGCAACAAGAGCCTCACCGTTGCCGCCGAAGAGATGTTTGTGACCCAAGCCGCAATCAGCAAGCGCATCCACCGGCTCGAGAATTGGCTCGGCGTCAAGCTGTTCTCCAGAGACGGACGAAATCTGAAGATCAGCAGTGCTGGCAAGGAATTTGCGTCGGACGTCGAGGTTGCGCTCGACTTCCTTGATCATGCGGTGCGCAAGATCAAGGCCCCGGAGGAACCGGCGGTCCGCATAGCGTCCAGCACAACAATATCCATGTATTGGCTCTACGACCGCCTTAAGGCATTTTCTCGCAGCGAAAGTGCGTGCAACGTCTGCGTGACGACCACAGACAGCACCACCGAACTCACATCGGGCTCACACGATCTGGTTGTCCTGTTCTGCGACGGTGACGTACCTGATCTGGAATGCGTAAAGATCTTCGACTGCGAATTGATCGCGGCTGCCGCGCCGGAAGTTGCCAAAGCAGCAGATCACAGAGGTATGTTTTCGGGCCGCGACCCGCTGCCGGACGGGCCGCCATTGCTTGAGTACGTGAATATGAACCCCGACTGGATAAACTGGCAACTATGTTTGAAGCAGCTCTGGAACTCCGAGATCAAAAACTGGCCGGTCCTTCAATGCGACAGTTACATCGAGTCCGTCGCCATGGCGCGGAAAGGAGAAGGCGTTGCACTCCTGCACCTGCCAATGATGCAACAGGAACTTGACGAGGGTGCATTGGCACGAGTCGGCACCATGAGTTTGGAAACCAGGAAATCGTATCACCTATGCTACCCGAAGGGCACGACATTGCCCCACAACGCCAGAAGACTTTTGGAGTTCTTGACCGACCCGAAGTAACAAGAGCTTTTCCGCTGCAAACAACAGTTCCGCTCGCCACCGCACCGCGATCTACAATGACTGCTCTGGCGACAAGGGCTGCATCGCAGCGAAAAACCTACTGCGTTTTCGAGGAAATGCCGCGTCAGCAAACACCGGAAACGGCAATGTCGGCAGAGTTCCGCATCTTTCCTCTTCAGCTCGAGCGCAGCGAAGGTCTGGTCTTGGTATTTATTGTAATAGCTGGCTTTGAAGTTAGTCTGCGAACACATGTCTTGCCGACGCGATCCTCATCCAGTCCCGACCGCCGAATGCAACGAGAGCGAGATAAATATGCCCCGCATCTAAATCCGGTTTGAATACGATGGTCAGTCGGTGACCTGCTCCGCCATGGCGCACGAGCCATCCGTCCAGCTTGCCGCTGAGGCGAGCACCGGATTTTGGGTTTTCGACAATCTTCTGGATAAGGGTATCGATTTCATCGAGCCTGCGGCTTGCTGCAGCAACGTCACCGTCAGTCACGTCGACAATATGATCAACGATACCGATAAGGTCCCGTTCAAAGAACGGATGCCTGATAAAACGCATCAGGTCTTCTGAGCCATCGCGGCAAGATGGGCCCGTGCGCCTGAAGTGACGTTGTAGGCTTCGCCGACGGGTTCCCATTGATCGAGAGGCAGGGACAGTCGACGCTCCAATTCAGCTTCAAACAATGACCGTTCACGATCCCGCTCTGCCTTGGCCTTCGCCAATTCACCCGAGACCGCCGCGCTCATGTTCGGATACTCGCCCGCTTCGACCAGTTCCTTTGCGAAGGTGTAGGCGGTGTCGGTAAAGCTGACAGATTGCTTTTGAACGCTCATGGCAAACTCCTTGGTGCTCCAATAGACTACCAAGTATTGCAATTTTTGGCAAGCCGTGCAGGCCGACAAGGCGTAGCGCGTCGATAGCCTTACGGCCTCCCCAGCTCGGTACGCCAAGTCGCAGGGGAGAACGGCCCTTCGGTCCGTCGCGCATTCGGCCATGCGGCCTCACCGCGGCGTCGCACTCGGCATCCCGGTTTGCCCGCCTCGCGAGCACGTTCCTCCCCGGCCGCTCCGCCGGATTGCGCTCTGGTCTGTTTTGCGGGGCAAAACGATCCCGCCGCTTCATCCGTCTCCCGCGTCCGGTCGGGCCGTTTGCCTGCTCGGGTCGGGCAAACCTACCGTCAAAACACACACACATGAGCGCGGAAGCATATCCTCCGGATGGCCCCCAAATCAACCCGCCTCAAGGATCGCAAAACTTTTCGGCGAGGGCGGGGCGTGTGGGGCGGGGCGGTCCCGTGCGTGAGGGTGCGCGTGTGTCGGGTGCTGCGCGCAGAAAACTTTTGCGCCCGGCAAGCCGGCGGCTGCGCCGTCCCTGACCCGGGCAGATTCGGAAACCAGGCATTCGGCCATGCCCCCACACTCACGTGGTGGCCTTGGAACCGAACACTGGAGACCAGACATGGCTTACGACACCGCAAACACCTACGAGACCATCGAGCTTTTCGGGATGACCGAGAAGGACGCATCGCTGCCGATCCCGGAGGATCACGTCCTGACCGACCGCATCATCCGCGAGAGCTTCGAGGCTCTGCTTGGTCAATTGCGCAATACCGGCCTAGAGGCAGAAATCGAACCGCTGGCCCATGGGCTCGCCACGATCCTGCAGCGGCGCAAGGTGGCGCTTGGCAAGGAGGTTGACCGCACCGCCGATAAGATCGGCGCGCTGGCAAAATCCCATGACGGATCGGAGATCGCCGAGACCGCGCTCGAAGAAGCGCAGGCCCGCTTTCTGCAGCTGCGCGAGATCATCAGCGCCATCGAGGTGATGAGCGAGGCGGCGGCGGAATGCTACGAGATCGAGACCGGTCACGCCTTCATCCCGGCAGCCGGGTCTCGCGCAAGCGTCCGGGCGCAAGAGACCGGTGCGGTCTTCGAGGCGCGGCAGCTCCTCGAGCAGCATGATCGGGAAACCGCCGAGAAGTCGAAAGTCGAGGGGGTGCCCCTGATCGTTTCGGGTGCCACAGACTGGACCGATGTCGATGTGATCTTCAACACGCTCGACAAGGTTCGCGAACGAATCAAGCAGAACCGCAACCAGGAGATCTTCCTCTGCCACAAGGGTGGCAAGCACGGGGCGGAGATGATTGCGGCTCGGTGGGCGCGCGCACGGGGTGTCGCACAAGCGCGGTTCGATCCGCGCTGGTCCGCACACGGGCGGGCGGCACCGTTCAAGTGCAACGACGAGATGCTGGACGACAAGTTCGCGGCGACGGGGGTTGTGCTCTTCGGCGGCAACGGGGTCGCGCTGAACCTCGGGCAGAAGGCGGAAGCGAAAGGCCTGACGGTCATGCGGGTTGCGGACCCGGCGAAGAAGGCGTCGCAGGATTGAAGAGAGAGGGTCGCCTTCGGGCGGCCCTTTCGTCGTTTCTCATGCGCGTGGCGGGGCCCAAATTGCTTTGCCTAGCATTTTCTTGTTTTGACAGGTATGTGTGTGCCAAGCAAAACTTGGAAATGATTGGCATGACTCCACTCAGCAGCATCGCGATGAGCGCCTATACCGACCTGGTGCGTCTTCTGAAGGACGACGCATTGTCCGGTGTCGAAGGCAAGCCCACGCTCAAGGAGCGCGGCGACAAGGCCTATTGGTACGCAGCCCGGCGTGTCGGCACCGAGATGCGCTTCATCTATATCGGCGAGGACAGTGACGAGACGCGTGCACGTATCAACCGGATTGAGGAGCTGCGCTCGACCGCCAAGGATCGGCAGGCGGAACGGTCTCGGCTTGTCCGCCTCTTGCGCGCCGAAGGCATGACCCCCACCGACCGGGCAACCGGGTCCATCCTGTCGGCCATGGCCGCAGTAGGGACATTCCGGTTGGGTGGCACCATCGTCGGAACCAATGCATTTCGCCTCTATGAAGGCGAGCTTGGTATCCGTCTGCCAATTGGCGGTATGGCCAATACTGGCGACATCGACATCGCGCAGTTCGAGAAGCTCAGCGTTGCGTTGCAGGATCAGGTCGACCCGGGTCTTGCCGAGACGTTCTCGGCGCTCAAATTCGATCCTATGCCATCTCTTGACCAAGGTCGGACATGGCGATGGACCCAGGGTGGCAGCGGCCAGTTGGTCGAGTTTCTCACACCGGCGTTCGGAGATGAGACCCTCCGTGATCTGCCAGCCTTGGGCGTGAACGCCCAAGGACTGAACTATCTCAACTTCCTGATCGCTGAGCCGATCCACGCGGCGGCGATCTATAGATCCGGCGTTCTGGTGCAGGTGCCCCGCCCGGAGCGTTATGCAGTCCACAAACTGATCATTGCCGACCGGCGCCGTGATGGGGCAGGAAGCCTGAAATCCGCGAAGGACCGCGAGCAGGCGGCTTTCCTTATCGAAGCGATGGCCGAGGACCGGCCCGATGATCTGGCTCGGGCCTATGCCACCGCATTGGAGGTTGGGCCGCGCTGGCGGGAACACATCGGCAACTCGCTGAACCGAATGCCTGATACCAGGGGGATGCTCGACAGCTTGGGCGCGTGATGGCCATAACGGGGTCGCCTTCGGGCGGTCCTTTCGTCATATCTCATGGCGCGTGCGGTCGGTCACGCGTGATCGGGAACTCGGGGCGTCCAGCACCGTCATCCCTCTACCCAGCCCGTCAGAGTTCGGTCCATCCGCATCGGTACGGGCTGGGGATGGTGCGCATTTCACGCACATCGTCAGCGGCGCAAGACGCGAGCGGTCGAGACGCCGCACTTGAGGCTGAAGACCTGCACAACCCTCGGGTGGCGTTTCGGAACATCGCACACACGCGGGCGGGCACCGTCAGCTCCCCGGCCAGGCTCGGCGGGACGCGGATGGTGGCGGCTGCGTTATGGCAGAGGTCATCCGGGTCGCTCCTTTTTGCTCATAGATGTGGATCGCACGGGGTCGGCCCAATCGTGCCCTGCGCTAGCGCTCCGGCAAGCACAAATACGGCTTCCACGGCTGGCCGCGGACCCTCCGCATTTGCGCTTGCGACCGGGCCTCTTGCCCCGTGCTGGGTGATCCCCATCGCAACAAGGAGTAACCCAAATGACCAACCACTACGTCGCCACCGTCCCCGTCAAGTTCACCGACACCGATGGCCAGGAGCGCACCCGTTTTCAGCGCGTGGGTGCGATGTTCCGCAACACCCGCAACGGGGACGGCTCGGAGTTCTTCAGCCTCAAGCTCGACTTCCCCGTCGCGGTCTCGGAGCTGGTGATGTTCCCGCCGAGCGCGAAGGATCCCCAGGACTGAATCCTCTGACGAGGATGGGCCGCCCCGAGACGATCTCGAGGCGGCCCGATCTCTGTTCCAGAGATGCCGTCACCGGCGTAGGTGATCGCCGATAGCGACCTCCTCTTGGTGCCGGTCGCTGCGCGTTCAAGGGGCGCACTCCCCCCGGGGTGATCAGGCCGCGACAGACCGGCCAGTCAGCCTCAAGGGGGCCATCCACAAAAACCTATCGGCCAGGGCCTCCCGGTTTTTGCGGCAGAAATTTGGCAAGCCAAATCTGGCCCTCCTTGACCCTGCCTGTCCGCCCTGTCGGTGGGGTTTGCGCCCGCCCGCGGTTCCGTCCGAACACATGCGTGTTCGGTCAGACCCTCGGGCGGTGCTGGGGAAGGGGACCCCTAGGACCCGTGGGTCGCCCGGTGGTGAGGGCGGCAGAGCCGCGTCCCTGCGGGCCGCGGGGGAAGCGGACACCAAGGCTGCCTGAGACTGAAGGCAACGTAAGTATATAATTGACAGCGTGGTGTATTATCGTAAGGTGGTGGCAGCCTTGGTGGAAGGTGGCAGGAAATAGGGGGCCTTTCTTCCGCATGTCCCGAACAAAACGCCTGACAGAGACCGAGAAGATGCAGATCGTCCGCGATGCCGCGGAAGGTGTGTCGACGTCTGAACTGGCCGAGCGCTTCGAGGTCACATCGCGGGCCGTGCGCTATGTCCTCAAAGCCGACGCCGAGCGCCAGGCGGATGCCGCGATCCCGGTTTCCGCGGTCAGTGTGAAGGTCACGGCTGCGGAGCTTGCAGCCTTGGATGCGGTGCTGGCGACAGCCGGGATCGAGAGCCGGGCCGAGGGGCTGCGGCGGCTCATCCAGGCGGCAGGCGGGGTGTTCGTTCCGGACGCGCAGATGGCAGCAGAGATGGCGCGCTACCGCGCCTCTCTGCACGAGGTCGGCAATGGGGTCGCACAGATCGCCAAGCAGATGACGCGGGCCAACCGGATGGGGCAGGGGGCTGATGATAGCACGCGTGCGGAGTTCTCCGAATTGCGCCTTGCGCAGGTGCGCGGGCTGGCGCGGTTCATCCTGGATTCCGCTGACGAGATCGATCTGCTTCTGCGCCGCCGTCGCGATGCCATGCAGCTGCAGGCTACGGCCGCGCTGAGGGAGTTTGCGCATGCGGCTGAATGATGCTGTCCATGCCGTCACGGGCGAGGTCTTTCGGGACGGCTGGAGCCGCATCCGGGGCTCGATGCAGGGGCTGCATGTCGCCAAGCAGAGCCAGCTTGTGCGCGCGGCAGCTGGGCACCGTCCGGCGGTCTTCAAGGCAATCCGGGGCGGGGGCACGCATACCAAATCGCAGCTCGTAAACCAGCTCGAGTACCTCACCACAAAGTCCACCCATATCGTCGACTCGAGCGGGTTTCTGGATGGTAAGGCAAAGCTCGAGGCAAAGGACATCAAGGACCTCACCGCGCGCTTTGCCAAGCGGTGGGACACGGGCTTCAAGCCCAAGCTTGGCCAGACCACGCATATGCTCATGTCCTTCCCCATCGGCACGCGGGGCGAGGATGTGCGCGACATCGCGACGGATGTGGCCGAGCGGTTCTTCCAGAGTGACGCGGGGCATTTCGACTACATCATCGCGGTGCATGAGGACCGCGATCACCCGCATGCGCATCTGGTGCTGAACCGCCGCTCGCAGGAAGGCGAGTTCTTTTACCTCGGGCGCAACCATCGCTTCAACTATGACGATTTCCGCCTCGCCATGGTCGAGGAGGCAGAGAAGTACGGCGTGCGCCTGGAGGCCACGCGCCGGGTGGATCGCGGGGTTGTGCATTACCCAGCCCGGACCAGCGAGGTCTACGCGGCCAAGGACGAGGGTCGCGCGCCCCGCGAGCGCGAACGTGTGGGGCAGGACCTGGCGCGGACGCTGGCGGAGATCGCCAACACCAGAAATGTCTACCACTCGCTTGCCGTGGAGGCCTCCCGCGAGACCTACGAGGTCCGCGGGGCCCGCGAGGAAATTGCCGCAGCCCTCTTTCGCGCGGGCGAGGTGCTGGCGCATGGCGGGCAGGTGGATCGAACAGGAGATGTGTATATGGCCGAGGATCAAAGTTTCGAGGATCTGAGAAGCCTCTATGCGGAAAAGCTCGCGCGGGTGCAGGGCATGATCGCCGAGAAGTCCGATGCGGAACGTCCCATGCTGGAAAAACGCCTCATCGAGATCCAGACGCAGGTCCAGCACATGCAGCCTCTCGGTTTGCGATCATCCACGCTATCAGACGACCCTTCGGAGGGTGGGATCTATTCCGAGGCGAACATCGACACCAGTCAGCTGGACCGTCTTGCCGAGCCGGACTTGCGGTCGCGCATAGACACTGCGCTGCGGGGCACGGGGATCAGCACAGCGGAAGTGGTGGCCCGGATCGAGACGGGCGCCTCAAATGCAGCTCTCGAGCATCAATGGATCGCCGATGATCTCTCCAAGGTGGCCGAGGCGCGCGATCTGAACCTCGAACGCCGCGCGGATCTGGAACAGGCGCGCGACATTCTCAACGATGTGCATGTCGAACTTGGCACGCTTCTGGAACGGGAAAACGTGCTGCGGCAGGATGGCGTCATTGAAGCAGAAGCGGTCAGCGAGCGGTTCCATTATCACCGGGACGCCGTGCAGGCGATGGAAGGGACAATCCGTCAGGAGATGCGCGCAGAGGGTTTGACCACACAGCAGATCGAGGATCGGGACTGGGAGGTTGCCTCAAGGGCGGAGCGTCGGATCGAGACGGAGCAGCGCATTTATCTCGAGGCGCATCCGGAGTTGCTCGCACGGCCGGGCGATGTGATCGACCGGTCCGAGCCCTACAGGGAGACCATCACCGATGCGGCCCGCGCCAGCGAGATCACTCGCGAGGTCGACCGGATCATGGAGGGACGCGACCTCCGTTCGCCCGTTGCAGATGCGGTCGCGGATGACTTGCGCGCGCGCTATCCGGACATGCCGTCCCACCTCGCCCGTGGGCTCGGCGCGACCTATGCCGCCGTTGTGGAGATCCGGGACACGGAGGCCATCAATCAGGTCCGCCGCGAAGCCGAGTTGCGCGACGGGATTGGGGTTGGCACGCGCGAGGAGACCCTCGCGACAGGGGATGAAACTGCACCGCAGTTTGACCGATCCGACCGCCTCGCAGACGAGATTGCGCGCGTCCTGGACCACGAGCGGGCGGGGGAGTTGTCCGCGCCCTTTGAGGCGGAAGCCGATCGTGAGGCATTCCGCGAGGAGATCGCGCGGGTGCTGGATGACCGCCAACTTGAGCGGCTCACATCCGGCGATGCCGATGCGCTGGACAAGGTTCTCGAGGACCGCCTCGACCGGCTTTATGTCGCCAAGGTCTACCTGCAATCCGATGCCGCGACGGCCAATACGGAGGCCTTGCGCCAGGTGGTCGATGAACTCGCCGATGCTGAGTATGAAAAACACCGCGCCACAGACGTGGATGGCGAGACCGAGCGGGGCCAGGTCCATTGAGCGCCGCCATGGGAAAAGCGCGGATCGCCACAGGGGTCTTTCTGGTAACGCTGGTGACTGGGGCCATGGGCTACACCATCGCCTCGGCGGTGCTGACCTACCAGGACCTTGGCTTCGGGGCCGAGATCGACTTCGCCTATATCGCGCAGAACTACATGGCGATCCGCAATCGCCGCCCAGAGGACGCGCAACTCATCCACCTGATCATCGGCAGCTTTGCCGCCGCCGGAATGATGCTGAGCCTCGCCCTCTCGGGATCGGCCCTCACACGCTTTGGCCAGACGCATTGGCAGTCTGCGCGCGAGATGAAGGCCAACGGGTTTTTCGGGGCGCCTGGGACTGGGTTCATCCTCGGCAAGCTTGGGACGCCCGGCTCCCGCGCAAAATACATTTGCTCCAAGGTCTTTCCCCACGCGCTGATCGTGGCCCCCACGGGTCGCGGCAAGACCACGGGGTTCGTCATTCCGAACCTGCTGACCTGGCAGGGCTCTGCCGTGACGCTGGATGTGAAGGGCGAGTGTTTCGAGGCCACGGCCCGGCACCGCGCGGCCCAGGGCGACAAGGTCTATCGCTTTGCCCCCACCGATTGGGAGGGCAAGCGCACGCATCGCTACAACCCGCTCCTGCGCATCTATCAACTGAAAGATCCCGCGCGCCAGCAGATGGAATTGCAGCTTCTCGCGACGCTCTTCCTTCAAAGCGACAACGACCGGGTGCAGGGCCTCCTCAAGGGCGGGATCGATCTCTTCGTGGCGGCAGGCCTGCTGGCGTTCCAGCGCAAGCGTCCGACCTTGGGCGAGATCTACCGCATCGCGGCCTCGGGCGGGAACAAGCAGAAGGAGTATTTCGCGCGGGGCCATGAGGTCGACAACAGGGCGGCCAAACTGATCTTCACGCGGCTCGCCTCGACCAACAACGACACGCTGACCTCTTATGTCTCGCTTCTGATGACCTCGGGGCTCGACCAGTGGCAGAACCCGGCGATCGACGAGGCGACGGCGGTGTCGGACTTTGATTTCCGAACGATCCGCAAGAAGCCCTTCTCGGTCTATCTCGTCGTCCAGCCGCTGATGGTGAAGCCGCTGGCGCCGCTGATCCGGCTCTTCTTCTCCGACTTGCTCTCGGCCATGCAGGAAAAGGATCCCGGGCCGGATGAGCCCTGGCCCGTGATGATCATGCTCGACGAGTTCAACCGTTTGGGCAAGATGCCCATCGTGGTCGAAAGCATCGAGACCCTGCGCACCTACCGCGGCCACTTGGCCGTGGTTACCCAGACGATCCCCGCCCTCGATGAAATCTACGGCGAGAACACCCGCCGCGCGCTGCAGGGCAATGCGGGCGTGAAGCTCTATCTGACGCCGTCGGATGAAAAGACCGTCGAGGAGCTGAGCAAGGCGGTCGGCAAGACCACGAAAACCGTGGTCACGCGGTCCCAGTCCATCGGCAAGAACCCGTTCGAAGGGCGCAGCCAATCAACACGGACCGAAGAAAGCTCCTTGCTCCCTGAAGACGAGGCGCGCCGCCTGCCGCTCGACGAGATCGTCATGGTCATCGATGCCCAGATGCCGGTCCGCGCAAAGCGGATCCAGTATTTTGATGACCGGCTGTTCAAGGCGATCCACGCGGCTCAGACGGGCGAGTTGCCGTTTCCGGAGCCGGGGGGAGGGGGATCGCAAGGCACGCTGCCGCTGAGTGCGCGCGCCATGCCGATGACACCGCCGCCCGACGGGTCAGGCGGATCCGAAGCCGACGTTGAGGCCGCACGCCAGGCTGCTGGTGGCCAATGGTCAGGGCAAATCGATGCCACCCCAAAGAAGACCGCGCCTGTCGTTCAAGCTGTGATCGCCGAGGAACAGCGACAGATGGAGATGGATTTTGAGGGCCTGGTCGCGGATGCCGAGACAGTGGGCGTGGAAGACGAGGCGCAGATGCGGTCCGCCGTCGATGGCTTGGACGACATGGAAGCGATGCTGCAGGAGGATGGTGGTCAAAAGCTTGTTGCTCGATAAGGTGGCGAGGATCATATGTCGTTCGAGCGGCGAGTTCTTTAAACGGTCGTTTTGGGTGGTTTCAATGATACGGTAGTGCCTGTAAACTCTATGAAAACGAAGAAAGACTTGTGAATTGAGCGACACAAACGGCCCTAATTGTCTCCAAAGCTGCAAACCGTTTCTCGCTCTTGCCCACAAAAGCGAGGAGCCCAGCCTAGACGAACAGATTGCTCGGCGACCAAAACTCGAACTGGTGCGAGAAAGTGGACCAGCTTACGCATTTCGACCGAAGCCTTCGCCGTTGAGGTGCGGCTGGCGAGCGCTCAGCGTATTTTCCGGATCGGGCGGGTTCGATCTGGGCTTTCTGCAAGAAGGGGTCTTCTCGCAACAAGCAATCGATATAGACACAGCCGCCTGCGAGACCTACTCGCGCAACTTGAGTGATGTTGCCAGAGTGGCAGACCTTACAAGCTTTGTGCCCTCTGCAACCACAAGTGATGTTCTCCTTGCTGGGGCTCCTTGCCAGGGATTCTCAACGGTTGGAAAACGACTTCTTGACGATCCGCGCAACGCGCTCCTGATGCGAGTGGCCGACATCGCGATTGCTAACGCGACGAGGGTATTGGTGGTTGAAAACGTTCCAGCTGCATTGTCAGGACAACACCGACATCTTTGGGTGGCTCTCGAAGACCGACTTCGACTTGCGGGGTATAATGTTCGAAGGATACTTCTTGAGGGCGACAAGTGTGGCTTGGCTCAGAGGCGCAAAAGGCTGTTTTTGGTTTGCTGGAAAGGTAGTGACTGCATAAACTTGAACGTCAAGAACAACGGTTCGATTTCACTACGGCAAGCACTTGGAGGTTTGGCCTCCCCTTCTGAAAGCGAATTAGCTTGGCCAAACCCAGTTGGAAAAGATGCCAAGATAATCAAACACATTAAGCCTGGCCAAAAGCTAAGTAATGTGAGGTTGAGTCGGAGCTCGGTCTCGACGTGGGACATACCCGAAGTATTCGGGCTCGTTAGCGAGGCGGAAAAAGAAATACTGGTCGCAGTTGCGCGATTGCGACGAAGAGAGCGTGTACGCGCATACGGCGATGGCGACCCGGTGAGCATTGATCGCATTAGTCAATTTCTCAACCGAGGCGTGACACGAGATGTCCGCAGACTGGTCAAACGGGGATTCCTTCGAGAGGTAGAGGGGAAGTTCGAACTCACTCAGACCTACAATGGCCGCTATCGACGTCTAAGTTGGGACGATGTATCTCCTACCGTCGATACCAGGTTCGGACGAGTAGATCTTTTCGTTCATCCGCAAGAGGACAGAGGTTTCACAGTGAGAGAAGCTGCCAGGATCCAAGGTTTTCCGGACGATTTTGTCTTTGAGGGAAAGTCTAAAGAAGCGTTCACTCAAATCGGAAATGCAGTACCTCCCCCGATGGCGGCCACGCTGGCAACATTTGTTCGAGAAGCCATTCTGAAGTCTTGATATGAGTAATCTTTTCAAATTGGTAGAGCCTTGGCTCATGTCTGGTGATAGCGACGATCTGATTGCATTGAGGGATCAACTCGCTTGGTTACAAGCGGAGCTTTTCGACGAGTACGAGCCCAATCGCTATGAGTCTTTCGATGATTGCTTAGCAAAGTGGCTTCTGAATAGTTCAGATGAAGACGCCCAGATAAAGATGTTCCGCCTGCTGAAGCATCTTTTTTTTGTTGGAAAGAAGCAGATCGATGCTCTGCAACGCTCAGCTTACAGTGACAAAACGGTCCGCTGGTTAGTCGATGTTTTGGACTTGAATATCATAGATGAAAACCTGAACGATCTGATCGACTATGCGGTGCAACGAACGTGGTTTTGTCCGATAACTGATAGCCTTCGGATTAATGGGTTTCTCAAGGTGAACGGACTGAACGGGCATGATCACCGGCCTGACTGGCGATCTTTAGAGCAGTTCGGTGATCAGGACAGGCTGAGACAGTACGTCGCCGACGAAGTCATAGAGCAGCTCGTACTTATCGAGGACTTCGTCGGATCCGGGACACAGATGAACGGCCCAATTCGTTGGGCGGCTCAGACGCTGCCCAATGTACAGATCTTGGTAGTTCCATTGATTTGTTGCCCCGATGGCGTCACAGTAGGACAAACGATTTCGCAGGAATGCGCGAATGTCAGTTTTTCACCATGCCTTTCGCTGCGACCGGAGCTGTTTGTATCGAGTACCGCCAAGCCGGAAGAACCTTCAGCATTCTCTGAAATACGTCCTGTAATTCAGTCCATTAGAAACAGACTTGGCGTCTTCCAACATCATCCTTACGGATTTGAAGGGACAGGCGCCTTGGTTACTCTATACTCAAACTGCCCAGATAACACCTTACCTTTAATTCATAGCCAAACCGATACTTGGGATCCACTATTTTCACGCATCAGGAGGAGTTGAACATGGCTACCAACCCATTCCACCACCTCTATGCTGGTGAAAAAGTCAATCCGGCAGAGTTTGTACAGATTTTCAGCAAGAAGCTAGTCAAACACGCAAATCCCGTTTTTCAAGCGGGTCACGTTGTGCTTTCGGGTGTGCAAGGCAGTGGTAAGAGCATGCTCTACAAGCTGTTCGATCCAGCAGTCCGAATAGCATATGCGGATTTAGACGAACCATTCCCGGTGGCGAGTGAGTTTTCCAACTACATTGGGGCAGGTATCAACGTGAACACAGCCCGCTGTAACGAGTTTGGTAATCGCCGAGTTGCTGATGACGCCACCGCGAAAGAGATTCTGTTTGGCGATTTCTTCAACTACCTCGTTTGTTCTGATATTTTGAGGTCCGTTTGTCTTCTTTCAGAAAACAGCTCCATTCGGAAAGAACTGGGGCTTGATTGGAACGACGACAGAGTAAAAGGTTTCGTTGAACTAGTGCGGAAGGATCCTGTGTGGGAAGGATATCTTTCCGAAGCTTCCACAATGGACGAACTGCGGGAACGAATGCGAGACCGCGAGCACAAGTATCGGCGGTTCCTGAACTTCAACGATCGTGAACTTGATCCTGAAGTGGCTAGAAGCAAGACCTCCATTGGTGAGCCCGCGAAGGTAATCGCTCGCGCTCTACGTACGTCAGGCATTGTTTCTGAAAAGACAGAACTCTTTGTGCTGGTCGATCAGTATGAGGAGCTTGCAACTATCAATGATCAAGAAGACGGCGCGGACTACAGAAGTGTCGTTAACAAGTGTATTAGCAGAGACCCGACCCTATCGTACAGGATTGGCACTCGCGGATACGCTTGGAGGAATCACATTAACGTCTTTGGGTCCAAAGGCCATTTGGAACAAGACAGAGACTACAAGTTGGTCGAACTGGACGTCAAACTTAGAGAGCAGGAAGCTGGGAAAACAAGCATCTACCCGGACTTTGCGAACGACGTATTTCTTAGGCGGCTAAAGTTCCTTGCCACACCGGGTAGCAGGCGGGCGAATGCAAAACGAATTTCAGATGCTTTGGGTAGTTCGCTGCTACCTCGCGCAGAGGCACTTGCACTTGCAGGAAAATCTCCGGCTAATGTCCTCAAGATTGAAGATACTTGGCCAGCCTGGATAGTAGACCAGTTAAAAGGTCTCGTTCAAGAAGACCCCTTGTCGGCCATATTGGGCGAAATCTGGTATAGGCAGAAAGGTGTTCCCAGTGAACCGACGGAACCCAAGTGGGAGGCAAAAGGCAAGCAATACTGGAAGAAGGAGCGTGTCGAACTGGCTCTCTTGAAAATCGCCGGCAGAAGACGTCAGCGTGCGATCTACTCCGGTGAAGGCGACATACTGGGTCTGAGCGGAGGAAACATCTTAGTCTTTTTGAGCCTTTGTCAGTACATTTGGGACTATGCTTCACAAGCTTCATCAAACCGGGGCAAAGCGCCAGAGTTGCCGATTTCAGAGACAATTCAAACAATTAGCGTTTTTCAAACTGCGCGGACATGGCTTGATCGCATTCCTTCTGACTATGGTCGGAGCGATGATCGTTACAAACTAATCCAAACGCTCGGTGAGAAGTTTGCGACCTCGCTACACAACGATGAGAAGATGAGTAATCCGGGTCAAAATGGAATTTCGTTGAGCATTGAAGAGCTGCGGCAAAACCCAGATATATTTTCTTTTTTGGTGGAAGCGGTTGACTACGGAAACCTAACAATGGTCGAGCACGCGACGCGCAGTAAAGACCGAAAACGGAGGCTTAAATTCTACTTGAACCCTCTCTATTGTCCCATCTTCAGAATACCATATCAACATACAAAAGAACCGAAATATATACGCTGCGATCTCCTCCGAGAGTGGCTTGCCGATGCCGGCATTCTAGATAGAATTGGGTTGCCTCCAGAACGTAGAAAGGCAGAAGCAGGCAATCCGCTTCCACTTCTGGACTTGATGATTGGACCAGATGGCTGAGAATTTTCGCCCATGGGGGCAACTGAATTGGTTGATGGGAAAGTTGCCGGCGGCAAACTGGAGTTTCTTGGGAACTCTTGGAACCGAAGATCGTTGCACTGCGGCATACTTGCAGTTGGCTCCAACTGTTGGTCCTAAGAGACTGCTAAAGATCTTAGATCCGCACATAGCCGAAGCGGCATTGTTTCACCAGCGTTTCGAAGAAATCCAAGCGACTTTCGAAGGAGGCGGCGCGGGAGCCGAGGACATTGTAGAAGCAAACCTTCTCCAGAACATTGACCGCATTGCAGAGATCTCCGAAGCGTTCAGGAACGAATCTGATGGCAAGATTGTCCTTGATATCTCCTCAATGCCAAAGCGGTGGTTCTTTCCGATCATGCGATTCCTGTCTCAGGATCCCGAAGTTCGCGATCTCATTGTCTGCTACAGTGTCGCCGGAAAATATGGTGATCAGCTTTCTTCGGACCCTCTCCCGTTAGGTCCGTTGCCTACGTTTGATCAGCCGCGAGCGGAAGCTAACTATGATGATTTGGTGGTGGGTGTTGGGTTCGCCCCTCTAGGTCTCAAGGATCTTTTTGAGGCTGACATCGAGAAGATTCGGTATCTATTTCCGTTTCCTCCTGGTCCCCCAAACTATTTTCGCAACTGGGAGTTTCTCCGGAGCCTTGAAAGTGAAGTTGAGAATCGGAACCTCAGGACTGAAGATCGTTGGCAGGTCCACACTTTTGATGTCCCAGATGCATTTGAAGCGCTATGTCGCGTTACCAACGGAGGCGACCGCACCTGTGCACTTGCACCACTTGGTCCGAAAACACATTCTCTAGCGATGTGCCTCTTTGCACTTGCTCTGGAGAGAGCTGGGCGTCAGCCTGCTCATGTCTATTACACCCAACCAAGGCGTTATGCGTTAGACTATAGCGTTGGAACGGCATCATACGATGGTGCACCTGACATCAAGGCATACTGCGTGAAGTTGGATGGCCGCCATCTATATGAACTATAGGTTTAGTATTTTGTTTGTTTGTAATTCGAAGCCGCGTTCCGATGGCTAGAACGCCTAAGAGACGAGCTCCTCAGCATCTAGTTGACGAGCGGGGGATTGCGCTTCTCAAGCGGAAGATCCCTGAGAATTGGGTGCTTAGAGAGTACCGGCCTGACTACGGATTGGACTTTGCCGTGGAAGTATTTGAAGGCGAAGGCTCTCAGTATCCTCAGACACTGGGCGAACACTTTTTCATCCAATTAAAAAGTACGGTGTCCGCGAAGATCGGAGCGTTGCAGCTCCATAAACGCGGGAACGTTGAGAAGGGCAGTGAGGAGCTAAGTGCCAAGCCAGCAATGTCACTGGACACCTATCGTTTGAACCTAGAGACATCTGAGCTGGTGACAGTCGAAAGGATGGGTGTTGGGCAACCGGTTCTATTGGTTGTCGCAGACATCGAGCGGGATAAATGCTGCTTCGTTTGTCTAAATGACTATGTAGATAAGATCTTAATTCCTAGGTTCGAGGAATATAGCGATGCTGGGCATCGAACAGTGCACATTCCTTGCAACAACGATTTGGCTACTGAATCGGGGAAGATTGCCCTTCGATGGTATGCCAAGCGCTCCAAGCTAATCTCTGCATTCCAACGCTTCACGTTTCAATACTCTGAGTTACGTTGGGCGGAGGATGGGGACTGGCGATCTCTGGCAGAACATTTTGCACGTAAGATTGCGCGATATGACTTCTGGGATGATTTGGAGATGTGTCCAATTATCGGCTACTATCGGGACGGGTTGCGACGATTCATCGACGAGGGACAGCCGCATCTCATAGAGCGATCAATCCCTCTAGTTGAGGTTACAACTTTCGAGGGTGAGATGAATGATTACCAAAAGAAAGTCGATGTTTTTCAACTATGGCATGGGCTATCGGTGCTTCCAAAGAATTATGAGGATATTTGGAGGGAGTGGTTTCTCCCAACAGAGCTTGGTCAAGCAATGAGTGCACCTCCCGACTGAAGAAATGGGGTGCAGCCGAGACTGTGTGGCCTCATCGAGCCCGAACGTCCGCAATGCGGGCTCTGGGCCGTCACCGCCTGCCCAGGCGCCCTAACCTTGAAAGCTGTGCCAGCATACGAGCTCCTGTTCCAGTCGTATCACCGGACGGAGCAGAGGTTGCCCCGCCCGCAGTATTGGGTCGGCTTGGCAACGATTGCACACCAAAGAATTGTCGCGCCCGCAGAGCTGCGTATTCCGCGCCAGTCGCACCACCGATGGCGTACCGGTTGTAGACTTGTTGGCTTCCTGCAAGCCCTCGGGCAAAGGCATAGCTGCCACCGAATCCAGCTGAGAGCGCTGGCATCATGATGTTTCCAGAAATCGCTCGAACCAGGAAGGGCGTTGCTATGATGAACCCCTTTGCCATCAGCACCATCATGAAGAAGGGGATGAGCGCGCCGATGTTGGAGGCGCCTTCCGGGTCGCCCAGCTCAGCAAGTAGCGCCCGCGAGACACCCGTGATCGTTGCGAACACACCGGCAACAACGATGGGGTACATCGCAAAGGAAATCAGCGCCGAAAGCCAACGCGCGAAATAATCCTTGGTCACTTCAAAAAGGGTCAGGAAGATCATGACCGGAGCAATGCCGATCAGCAGAGCGATCATGAGCCTGGACGCAACGACGATGAACGCCGCCAAGCCACCGAGGATTGAGAGCAGCAAAACCCCAAGGGTGTCCAACAGGGCACCGGCCATCCAGTTCAGTTCAGACCCCGCGGCATTCAAATAGTCCCCGAGCGCCGCGATCAGGTCATCGAACTCCTCTGCGAAGGTGCCGGATGGGCCCGGTGATCCGCCGCCGACAGAGGCCACGAGCGACCCGGCAATGCTGTCGATCCCGTTCAGGATTGCCGAAGCAAGGATGTTGAACTGAACCCAGTTGGTTGCAAATGCACCTATCAGCCCCACTTTCACGGCGAGCCAGAAGGCCGTGCGCCCGTCCATGGCGCGATACTGGTAGATCGTGTTGATGAAGACCAAGATGACAACGAGCGTGGTACCGAGTACGAGCATCGTTCCGACTGTTTCGGCGACCGCACCGAATTGCGTCTCGGCAGCGGTATTGAGATAGCCTTCAGCCGTTTCCACGAAGTAGGTGACGACACTCATAGAGTCCTACCAGTTCCCGGCAGCTTCGCAGATTGGCATGGCTTCGCGTCGAATCTCATTTGCCTGCCGTCGGTATTCTGACGTCGCTTCCACGATGTCCCAGTAGTCAGATGCGGCGAAATGCTCGACGAACACGCCTTCAGCTGCCTTCCATGACGGATACCGCGTAGGACATTCGCAGCTTTGGCCTTCAACGATGCGTTGCATGCTTTGCGCACGATAGATTTGTTGGATCAGGAGCCGTTTGTGGGACTCGCGTACATCGATGTCTTGCATCCACTGTGGCTCTGGAGGCTGGTCGAGACAGACATCTGGCTGGTTTTCGAGCGTTGGGATCAGGTTCCGTTCAGCGACGCCAGCGGTTGCGCAGAAACCGACGAGCAGACCTGCCGTCGCAACAACCCGCATCATTCTGAAGCCGCCTTCGCCGCCACAGATTCTCGCTTCAAGAACGTGGTATACCCGTAGTCACCGGCTTCAGCTGTGATGACTTCCCACCCCTCCGCGCCGCGCTCATTCAAGGCGCTTCGCATCGCGTCGTAGTCCTTTTGCTTCTTCACCTGGAAGAACAGGATATCGTATTCAAAGGTCTTCATTGGGAAGCTCCAATCTCAGTTGCGCCGGGGAGGTAAAATTCGGTGATGCCGCGCCGGCCATCGTGGCGACCGGCCTGGATGATCACATCGATGGAGTTTTCGATGTATTGGATCATGTCGGCATAGGTCATCGGGATCTCGGTCTTGAGTGCGGCGATGGCCAGACGCTGCACGGCAAGTTGCGGGGTTTCTGCGTGCAGCGTGGTCATGGACCCGCCATGGCCAGTGTTGATCGCCTCGAGGAAGGTCATGGCCTCCTTGCCGCGCACCTCGCCCAGGATGATCCGGTCGGGGCGCATGCGCAACGTTGCGGTGAGCAGCACATCGGCGGTCTGGAACTCCGCATCGCGATTGGCGATGAGGGTCACGGCATTGGGCTGGGTCGGCAGAAGCTCAGCGGCTTCCTCGATGGTGACGATGCGTTCCTCGGATGGCACGTGCGAGAGGATCTTGCGCGCAGCCACGGTCTTGCCGGTGGAGGTGCCGCCAGAGACGATCATGTTGAGCTTGTTGTCGACGCAGAAGGCCAGTGCTTCGTCGATGACACCCGCGGCCACGACCTCGCGCAATTCCCGGGTTTTCTCGAGGCGAATTTCCTCGAGCTTGCGTTCTTTGCCGTAGAGGAAATCAAGCGCAATCCCGTCAAGCGGCAGGCTTGAGAAGAACCGAAGGCTGATCGACATGGCCGAGAGTACGGCAGGCGGGGTGATGACCTGTGCACGGATCGGGCGCCCCTTGTAGGTGATCGATACCGAGACGATCGGGCGGTCCTTGCTCAACGTTGTGTTGGCGGAGGAGGCGATCTGGTTGCCGAGGTCTTTGACTTCTGTTGCGGTCAGCGCCTGGTCCAGCTTTCTCATGAAGTGATCGCCCTGGAATTCTCCCCAGCAGGTTCCGTCGGGGTTGATGCAGATCTCGATGACATCGTCGCGGGCGGCGGCTTCGATCCGGTCGAGGGAGGTTTCGAGATAGCTCAGCGACATTGGCTCAGAATATCTCCAGATCGCGGTCGACCATCACCGTGACGCGGGCGCCCTGGTCGACATAGATGACCGGGCCGATCGAGAGGTAATCGCCAATCACACTGTCCGTGGCATCGGCAAGATCATCGCCCACGTCTTCCAGCACATCCGCGGCGGTTTCGTCTTGCACGTTTGCTGCAGCGGCGCTTGGGGCTGCGGATATCAACGAAATCAGCGCCGCCGAGCCGAAACGCTCATCGAAGCGTGTATCGACAAAGCCGGTGACGCCGGAGCGGCCCAGTTCGTCACCCCCGAATGAACTGATCTGGACGGTCTGGCCCGCGGGCAAGATGATCCGGTCCCAGGCAATCGTGACGCGGCGCTGCGCGATATCGACGCCGGATCTATAGCGCCCGATCAGGCGGGATCCGCGTGGGATCAGGAGGCGGGAACCATCGAAACTGAACACGTCTTCGGAAACAACGGCCCGGGTCTGGCCGGGCAGGGAGCTGTCGAGGGCAGTTTCCATGACGGCCTGGATCATCGTGCCCTGGATGATGGTGTTGGACGGATTGGCGATGACCTCGGCTTGCGTCACCGAAGTGGGCAGTGCGCCGTTGAGCACAAAATCCGTCACTTCGCCAAAGGTCCGTTCGGTCAGTGCCGTCTCATTTGCGCCGGAGGTGCCGCCAAAGGCGATCGTGGGCGAGGTGATGCGGCGCTCCTGAAACGCGCGTTCCTCGGCCGCGCGGCGCTCAAGTTCCGCGAGCCGTCTTGCTTCCTCTTCGCGGCGCAGCCGTTCTTCTTCCCGCGCACGCAACTCGTCCTCGGTGGGCCCGGTGGGTGCGGGGAGGGGGCGGTTGGCCTCGAGTTGGGCCAGTTCCAGATCCATGCGGAGTTGCTCAAGGCTGCGATCCCGCGCCGTCAGTTCGTCCTGGAATCGTTGCTGTGCGGCTTCCGAGGCGGCTTGGAGCGCAGCGATCTGAGCGGTCAGCGCGTCGATCGCCTCTGCGGCGGCCGTGTCTTCTTGGACCACCGGCTCAGGCGCGTTGCGCAATTCCTCGATCTGGGCCTGAAGGGCAGCGAGCTGCGCCAAGAGCTCGCCATTGGGCTCGACAGGCTCGGGCGCGACTAAAACCACTTCGGGCTCAGGCGGGGGGAGGGTTTCGATGGCGCCAAACCCGTCGCCCTCGTTCTGGAACACGTCCGGCGTGGCCGTGGGCAGGGCTTCCTCTTCCTCGGCTTGGGACAGGAGATAGAGCAATGCACCTCCCGCGCCGATCACGAGGACGACGACCAAAGCGAGCAGCGGTGAGCGCCGTGGGGCAGGGGGTGAGCTCGCGCCTTTGCCTTGTTCGAGGGCGGCGAGGCGTTTCTCGAGGTCAGCGTTTCCGGTCTCGCTCATGATCCCACCCCCGCAGGCGGCGTGGCCTCGATACAGACCACCTCGTCACCGATCCGCAGGACCCATTGGCGGTTCATCCCGGAAACCCGGATCACGCCATCCTCGGTGGCTTGGGTGTTGACCGTCCGTTCCCGTCCATTCGCGTAGCGAAAGATCGCCGGCACCGGCGCGTTCCGCGGAAATTCGAAATACGTGAACGTCCCGTCATCCCAGACACGGGTGGGGGTGAACTCGGTGCGCGCGCTGGCGCCGTAATTGTAGTTTGGCGCTTGGGCCGCGATGGCACGCGTGGGCCGTGCATTGTCGTTCGGATAGCGGAACTGGACCACGTAAAAGGTCGGGCTGCGGACCTCCTGGACGTTGAAATAGTAGCTCCGCCTGTTCGTGTAGACTGTCACATTGGTATGCACCCCGCGCGCGATGGGCTTGATCGCGAAGGCCTGACCGCCGGGCACGCCGTCAATCTCGAAGCCCTCCGTGTCGCCTGCGATGATCGAGCGGATGCTTTCACCTTCGCCAAACTCGATGGTCGTCACATGGGTAAGCGAGACATTGAGACGATAGACCTGGCTCTCCTGATAGGTGGCCAGCCGAACCCGATTGTCATTGGGGCCGCCGCGCGGGATGGCTTCGGCGGAGGCAAGGCCGGGCAACAGGGCAATGACATAAACAAGCGATCTTGTAAAAAACAACGTCAGTTCTCCAATCTGTCGGAGCGGATGGAATATTCGAGGACGGTGAAGCCGAATGGATTGGTCCAGACCTCATCGATGGAGCGGCGGGTCTCCGGGCGGAACTCGAAGAGAAGCGTCGCAGTGAAGAGGCCGGTCTGGGTGCCGTTAATGGACGTCAGGCGCTTGCGCAGGCGGACCGTCGCGCGGTTGGTTCCGATCCGGTTGATGCTGAGGATTTCCACGTCGAGCCGAGCATTGGGGCCATAGACCGTCGGCGGGTAATTCTCGTTGGCGCTGTTCCAGATCTGGCGCAGCCCGCTCTCGGCGGCTCCGTCCGAGCGGCGCAGCACGCTGCGGATGCGCAGATCGTTGTCGAGCTGGTTATAGACCTCCCGGTCGGTCACATAGCGGAACACCTCCGCCTCGATGATCGCCTGGTTGGCGGTCACCGAGGAGGCGCCGACCGAGACTTCGGGGAGTGCAAAGCCGGTGGCGGGATCATAGGGGACAACGACGGGGGGCGGGTCGACATCGAGAATCGAGACAGCCGCGGCGCTCAGACAGCCGAGGATGCCGAAGACAAGGCCCATCAGGCCAAGGCGTTGCCAGAGACGTTCACGGCGCAGCGCGCCATAGACCAGCTCTTCCTCGATGATTTCTTTTTCAGTCGCCACCAATCATGCCCCTGCGATTACTCGGCCCGCAGGTCCGGCAAGGTGAAATCCATGAAGCGCTGCTCTTCGGCGATGGTGGCGGCATCGATCACGCCGCCTGTGCCGTCACTCACGGTTTGCACGGCCTCAAGCTGCCACATGGCGACGAGCGCGATGGCCAGTTCCGCTGTGACGCGCGTGTTGAGATCGACGCTTTCCTTGAGTTCGTCCATGTCGTCTATAAGCCCCACAAGCCGGTCGACCCGCTCGAGCGACTGGCCGGCATCTTCATAGCTGTTCTGGGCCGCCGCCGAGACCAGGGCGCCGGTCGTGGCTTGTGTTGCCACGCGGTTGGCCCCGGGATTGCCGCTCGTGGCCATTTCCGAGAGGGTGTCATCGTCAAATCCGAGATCGGCCAGCACCCGATCCATCTGGGTTTCGATCTCGCCCGCGCCGGAACCGGAAAGGCCGGAAAAATCGCCCGTCTTGATGGCCTCAATCGTGGCGAGGATGTCTCCGAACTCCTGGTCGAGCAGGCCGTTCAGCTCGTCTTCCATCTCGGTGCGTATGATTTCCGGCAGTTCGGCGAGGCGGGTGAGGGCCTCATAGGTTCTTTGCAGCTCCGCGAGTTGGTCCGTGAGCGTGGCAAGCTGTTCGCGGAGCTGCGTCAGCTGCTCGTTTTGCAGAATCTCGTCCTCGATCATCTGCCGGAGCTGCTGGATGTTTTGCGCGATGTTCTGGGTGTCGACGACGGGTACGCCCTGGGCTGCGGCAGGGGAGACGGTGCCGAGATGCAGGCAAGCCCCAAGCGTTGTGGCCAAGGCCGTTCTCACGAGCAAATCTCTCATCAGTCTATCTCCCTGATCGTAAAATCCATGAACGCGCCTTCGGCCATGCGGGCGCTGGCCTGTGCCAATTCCTCGGCCGAAAGCACGCGGGTCCGCGCCGCTTGAAGACGAATACGCGCGGCGACGAGACGCACGAGTTCGGCGCGGGCATAGGTGTTGAGCGCGATGCTCTCCTGCACATCTTCCGTCTCGGAAATCCGCTCGACGATGTTCGCAATACGCAAGGCGGCCTGCCTGATCGCCGCAGGGGAATTGTTGCCATAGAAGGCCGCGCCATGCCCGGTGATCGAGAGGTTGGCATTGGCCAGTAACGCGGGGTCGATCGTGCCGAGCGCTTCGATGCCACCGATGCGGCTCAGATAGAGATTGTAGCGTTCAGGGATAACCTGGACGTAGTGCTGGGTCTCGGTGAAGGGCGGCACGCCACCATATTCGAACACGCGGCCGGGTCCGGCGTTATAGGCGGCGAGCGCATTGATGATATTGCCGTCGAAGGTATTGAGCTGGGCCGCCAGGTACCGCGCGCCGCCATGCACCTGCAGGTAAGGGCTGTCGTAATATTCCGGGTTGATCCCGAGATCGCTGGCGGTGCCGGGCATGATCTGGGTGAGGCCAAAGGCGCCGACCGGCGAGCGCGCGCCGATGGTGAAGCGGCTTTCCTGCCAGATGAGCGCCTGTAGGAGTGCGCGCCATTGGACTGGGGAGAGGCCCGCGCGGCCCACGCCCGCAAACCCGCTGGTTTCCTGGGCGACGCGGATGATGAGCTGCTCGATGTTTTCTGCCGCATCCCCGAACATCTGTGCGCCGCCGGGATTGGGGTCGATGTCGGCATTGCCGTAGACCGCTTCGACGGAACGGTCTGGATCGCCGCTTCCGTTTTCCAGCCCTGAGACCATCGCGGGCAGGCCCTGACCGCCGAAGCTGGTCTGGGCATCGAGGATGCGTTGAAGTGTGGCCAATTGCTCGCGTTCGATCTCGGCAATGAGTTCGCGCACGGACAGCTTGTCCGCCTGAATGGCCAAGTCAGCCTCGCGGTCGCCGGTCTCGACGATATCGCGCGCGGTCAGCCCGCTGTCATTGGTCGGCACACCTTGGGATAAGGCGGCGCCTGGCAGCAGGCAAAGCGCCAGGATATGGGGCAGCTTAGACGTCAATGCCGCCCTCCGGCGCGCCAACGGGCGTGAAGGTGCAATCTGGTGCTGTGGGTGTCGTCGAGGCCAGGAAGGTGAAGCAATTGGCCTGCGGTTCCTGGTACTGGGCGCAGGAGGCCAAAGCGCCGAGCGCGGTGAGAAGAAACAGAGTACGAATCATGAAAGCCTCCAAAAGTCTGGGCGGTCGCGGTAATCGGCGCCCACGAGCGCCTCGCCTTTTTCCATGCCGCCGAGGATGGTGAGATTGGGCCCAAGCGCGCTCAGATCGGCATCGACGACGATCGAGCCCTGGTCGTCTCGGATGAGGGCCAAGCGGCTGTCACTGCCGGTGTTGAGAAGCACATCGAGTTCCTTCGCATAAAGATTCAGCATCGCGTAGTCGGCGGCGTGTGCACGGATGTTCGGGAGCAGGATCTGCGTCGGCACCGCCTCGACAATGGTCTTGCCGGTCCGGGTGCGCTCGAGCTGGCTTGCGTATTGCGTCATCATTACCGCAACGGTGTTCTGCTTGCGCGCGGTCACGAGCCAGTTCGACAGCCGCTCGGCGAAATAGGCGTTGTCGAGTGCCTTCCAGGCCTCGTCGATCACGATGATGGTGGGGCGCCGATCCTCGATCTCGCGCTCAACCCGGCGGAAGAGATAGGAGAGGACGGCCATGCGTTCCTTCTCGGCCTCGCTGTCGAGAATGCCGGTCAGATCGAAGCCCACCACATCGCCCTTCAGCGAGAAGGTGTCTTCCAGCGTCTGTCCGAAAATCCAGCCGTAGCGGCCCTCTTCGGTCCACTCGAGCAGGCGCTGGTGCAGATCGCCGCCATCATCGGTGGACACAAAAAGCGATGCGAAATCCCGCCAGTTCCGCAGGGCGGGGTTCGTAGCCTGCGCGTTCTGGCGCACGACTTCCTGGATGCGATTTGTTTGCGCGGGCGTCAGCGGCTTGTCGGCACGATAGAGCAGGGTGGCGAGCCAGTCCGAGAGCCAGGCGGTGCCGCGCGCATCGGTCTCGGTCCAGAGCGGGTTGAGGCCCGTGGGTTGGCCGGCTTTGAGCGATGTGTAGCGGCCGCCGTTGGCGCGGACCGCCATCTCCATACCAAGACGGTAGTCGAAGACGAAGATCCGTGCCCCTGCGCGACGGGCTTGCGTCATGAGAAAAGCCGAGAGGACCGACTTGCCTGACCCGGGTCGTCCCATGATCAGCGTATGCCCGCTGGTCGGTTCTTTGTCGGGCGAGCCTTGCTCGTGATAGGAAAACCTATAGGCGCTCTGCTCGGGCGTGGGCAGGTAGGTGATGACGCGGCCCCAAGGGGTTTTCGCGGCGGGTTTGCCGAGCTGTGTTCGATGAAACGCCGCGAAATCCGCGAAGTTGCGATTGGTGATGGCGCTGGCGCGCACGCGCTTGGGCTGGTTGCCGGGATGTTGGCTGAGGTAATGGGCCTTGGCGGCGACCCGCTCGCCGATCATCTTTACTCCTTCGGCGGCGGCGGCGTTCACGATCTCGGCGCTGAGTGTCTGCAACTCGTCCAGCGTGTCGCAGAAGATCGTCACGACCATGTGGTGCTCGCCAAAGCTCTGGCGTTTGGCTTCGAGATCATCGGCGGCGATGTCGAGGGCTTCCATGAGTGAGAGCGCCGCGTCCTGCGACGCCTGCATCTGGCGCTTTTGCCGCTTGATGCGGCCCGCCATGAGGTTCGAATTGATTGGCGTGAAGGAATGCGTCACGATCATGTCGACCGGCAGGTTCAGCATGTCGAACATGGTGCAAGAGGTGCCTTCCGAGTATTCTCCAATGGTGAAACTCTTCCCAAAGCGATGCCCCGCGACTCCTTCGGAGAGCTCGAAATGATCGCCGTGGAACGTCACGCGGGTATTGGCGACGTTGAAGGACAGAAAGCCGTAGGTATTGGCCGGATAAAGCGGCAACTCCTGGCCCGTGTTCAGAGCCCCCAGAAAGCCGATCAACTCGCCGCTTTTGGCCGACAGGACGCGCGGGTTCAACTCGGCTAAGCCCGACAGGAACACGCTCACGGCCTCGCCCAGACGGCGCAGTCGCTTTTCGGTTGCTTCCTTGAGACGACCCGGCGCGCTTCGGTTCAGGAAGGGCAGGACGCTTTTCGGGGGCGGGCGATGGATGACCGTGAGGGTCAGGGTCTTGTCGCGCAGCCCGCTGTTCTCGAGTTTCTTGCGCCAGAGACGGTCAACTTCTCCAGCAAAACTGTCCTCACGCACGGGTTCGAGGTCCGGCGTGATCGCCTTGGAGACCTTGTGGACGTAGTAACTGAACTCCGGCCCCAGCTGCGCGATGATCCGGGCGAAGAGTGCCGTCACTTTGTCGAGATAGGCATCATCCGTCGTGTAGCTGTTGACCCCATCGAGCCGGATGCACTGAAAAAGCTCGTTTACCCGCGTCCGTACGGTCCTGTCATCGACCAGGCTGACATAGGGCAGCATATGCGCAAGCCGGGTCTCGCGCGCATACCAGCCCGGCGTCATCGTGCGGGTATCGAGGGTATCGTCCAAGGCTTGACTAGGGCGCATAACTGTCCCCGCCATGGATGCCGCGGTTCCGCGTCGGCGGGGTTTCCTGCAGCGCCGTCATCATCACGTCGATGAAGCGCGGGTCCCAATCCGCGGCCTTCCACAGCACGGGGTAGAGCAGGGCCGCCACGGCCAGAACCGCGATATGCTGGACCCAGACGAAGAGGAGCACCGAGCCGAAGAGCCAGACCATCGCGTACATGATGGGCAGGCCCAAAAGCTTGGGCGGGCGCACGAGGCCGAGAAAGAGGGGCGAGCGCTCAGCCACCGGCAAAGACCGCGGCAACGATGGTGGGAGCGGCGGCAACACCGGCGATGCCAACAAGCACCCAGAGCGCCTGGCGCAGATCGATGATGTTGAAGAACCAGCTCAGGAAAACGCCCAGCACGGCAAGCGTCGCGATGACAACGCCAAGCGGACCGGTCAGCGCATCGACAATGCCTTGCAACAAGCTCTGGATCGGCGAGAGATCGATGCTTTGCGCAAGCGCAGGCTCTGCGACGAGCAGGAAGAACGCGAGCGAGGCAACGAATAGTTGTGAAATCTGTTTCATGAATTTGATCCTTCCAATCGGGCCACGACGGCCATGACGCGGGCCACGTGGGTCTGGGTGTCTCGGTAGGGGGGAATGCCGCCGTACTGGCGGACCGCATCGGGTCCGGCGTTGTAGGCAGCCAGCGCCAGACGCGGATCGCCGAACGTCTCCAGCATCATGGCAAGATAGCGGGCGGAGCCGTCGAGGTTTTGCAGCGGATCACGCGGGTCAACGCCGAGGTCGCGTGCCGTCGCCGGCATCAGTTGACCAAGGCCTATAGCGCCCGCGCTCGAGATCGCATCCTGTCGATAGGCGCTCTCGACCTCGATATTGGCGCGGTAGAGGGTCAGCCAATCGCGAACCGAGAGGTCTGCGCCGCGCAGCCCGGGATGACCGGCGTAACGAAGGGCGGTGGCCTCGATGGCATTGAGGACATCCGCGCGGGGCAGGGGAACAGGCCGAGCAAGGGCGGCCAATTGGATGTCTTCTGGCTCGGCAACTCGGTCACCAAGGATCGCCAGCTCATCGGCCGCTGAACCTTGTCCAATGCCGTCATTGTAATTGCGGGCAAAGCTGTCCTGGGAGCGGGATGGGGTTAGAGAGCCATCGCTCTCCATGACCAGTACCATCTGCGCAGAGGCGGGACCCGTCAGAAACCAGAAGAGAAAGAGACTACTTGCTGCTGCCCTTGTCGGTTGCAGCCAGCTTGTGTGTCGTCCGCTGGCCTTCTTCAAGCGGCACATCCGCATGGGAGAAACCGATACCGATGAGGAAGGACACCACGCCGGTGATGGTTTTGAACTCGCGGATCTTGATGTCGTTATAGGTCGTCCGTGTACGGGCCGTGACCAGAAGCTTCTCCACGCCATCGTCAGAGACGACGCGCATGATCCAGACCCCGTAGTAACTCGGGCCTTTCTTATGTGCCGACTCCTGGCACAGGATTTCAGCGCTATAGCCACTTTCCACGAGTTCGCGGAAACGTGCTTCCGTAACCACATTTGGTGCTTCGATGTCCCAGTTCATGGCCCGGCTCACGCTTTCTCCAATGGCGCGACCCCAGGCATTCCCACTTGAAGCCCAGAGTTACGATAGTATATTATTAGCCGCAAGATATAATGCGGCAGATACGGCTGTATCTCGGTTACTCAAACTCTAGGCACGGCCATTGGCGTCTATCAAGGAAAATAGGGGTTTCAGAAACCTGCGGTTGAGCCGATGGGTGACGATGCAGGCTGTGGCACTGCTTTTGCTCGCTCCGGTCGCAAGCCAAGCCGGATCCTGTCTCGCCCCAGTTCGGCCTTTCGTCCCAAGCGATTCGCAAGCGGCCAGGGACTATGCAGACATCATCCGGCGGGACTTCGAGGTCTACATCGCGGACATTCAGGACTACTTCCGCTGCCTGGAGCAGGAGCGTGCGCGCGCCTTCGAAGAAGCCCGCGAAGTCAGTCAGGACTACGGTCGGTTCCTGGAATTGGTGGGGGATTGATGGGCCACTGGGCATGCGCCAGACTTGCATCCCGTGGAAACCAGACGCCGATAACACCCTCAAATATCTACTTTTTAGATAACAGATTTCATCCGCTAGCGACGTCACAAAAGGTATGTGACGCGTGGCGAAAACAATCTGGAGTACCGGGCATCTGGCCCTTTGTCGGTCTTTGGTCGAGGCTCGAAATAGAGCGGGTCTGGGGCAAAAGGATTTGGCGGACAGGCTTGACTGCCACCAGTCTCTGGTGGCGCGCATCGAAAGTGGTCAGCGACGGGTCGACGTTGTCGAGTTCATCGTATTGTCCCGAGCGCTTGGCTTCGACTTATCCGAGGTACTGGCAATCGTTGAAGCCGCCATGGAGCCCGACCACAAGATTTGAGATCAATGCAATTTTGGGGCGTACCGCTTTGGATGTCCCCTCGTGAGATCAGCTCCCTCAAAGAAGTGCAGTTAGCCAACATCTACCACGAGCGGCCTGCGGCGCAAGTGAGCGCCTAACGACACTATGCCGCAAATTCAGCGCCAAAGTGCAGGAAGTCAGTAAACAGTGAACGAGGATAACGGTGAAGGCGTCGCGATCGCCAATCTGATCGGGACCGATGGGTGCAGCATTGTTGGTTGGGTTTATCGCTGGACTATAGGCACGCATGCGGTGATGTGGGACATCCAGGGACCCCAGCCGGTATCGGAAATCCGGCCGGATATCAGTGATGAACAGAAACAGGAACTCGACTTCGATGCACTCACGCGGATCGGAAGAGGCGACGGTGGATAGGCTTGTCGGGTAGCAGCCAGCACATTTGGATGGAAGAGGTCCGCTAGCAAACCGGACATTGGAGAAGATGGCAGCGAAGGTCGGCAAAGAGCCCAACCTGTGGATTTGATTTTCGTGCTGCGCGCGCATGCAGAACGAAAATCTCTGCATTCGCATTATCTGGAGCGCTGCAGGGTGGCCCAGAAAACAGCCATTCGTTGCCGACGCGGCATAGTTTCAAGCTGGAAGGATCAAGTCGAGGACAAACGGACTTGTGCAGGCGCAGATATTGCCGACGCACCACTCCCGGACAACTTCAGTGCAGCAAACTCAACCAATCGGTCGTTCTGTTCCCGGCTTGATACTTTGCGATCGAATTATCCGTAAAACGGGATGAGTGCGGCCTTACACGACGGATCGGATTATTCTTTTTGAGCTACTCCCCATCTTTTGGACAGTTTCTGGGTTGATTTAAGCTACTCTCTGCCCCTGCTGGTCGGTTTCGATCGGGTTGATGTAGACCACGGCGGGCGGCTGTCCGCCATGGGCGGCGTGAGGCCGCTGGTGGTTGTAGAAGGTGATCCATCTGCCTACCCCAGCCTTGGCCTGCGAGCCGGTCTCCCAGGCGTGGAGGTAGACGCACTCATACTTCAGGGATCGCCAGAGACGCTCGATGAAGATGTTGTCGAGAAACCGGCCTTTCCCGTCCATCGAGATCCGGGTGCCGATCCGTTTCAGCCGGTCGGTCCAGGCGAAGGACGTGAACTGCGACCCTTGATCAGTATTCATGATCTCGGGCGGGCCGAAGCGGTGGACCGCTTCGTTCAGCGCCTCGACACAGAAGTCCGCCTCCAGCGTGTTTGAGATGCGCCAGGCCAGCACCTTGCGGGTGAACCAGTCCATGATGGCAACCAGATAGAGAAAACCTCGTCGCATCGGCAGGTAAGTGATGTCGGCGCACCAGACCTGGTTTGGCCGATCGACCCGCAGCCCACCCAGCAGGTAGGGATAGGTCTTGTGCCCCTTGGCAGGCTTGCTGGTGTTCGGCTTCTGGTAGATCGGCATCAGGCGCATGAGCCGCATCAGCCGACGGATGCGTTTCACATTCACTGGGTGCCCTTCGTTCTGCAGGTGCCAAGTCATCTGCTGGACGCCGTAGAACGGGATTTCCAAGAACTGCCGGTCGATCAGCTGCATGAGCGCCAGGTTCACTGCGGTCTCGCCCAGCGGTGCGTAGTAGAACGACGACCGCGAGATCGACAGCAGGCGGCATTGCGCCCCGACCGACAGCGTGGGGTGAGAGCGTTCGATCATCCCGCGCCTCACTTGCCGGTCCAGGGCTTGAGCTTTCTGGACAAAAAATCGTTGGCGACGGCCAGCTCTCCGATCTTGGCGTGCAGCGACCGCACTGTCTCCTCGTCGACCTCGGCCTTCTTCTTCCCGCCGCGCTCGAAGATGTCAGATGCCCCCTCGAGCAGCACCTTCTTCCATTGGTGGATCATGGTTGGATGAACGCCGTATTCCGCGGCCAGCTCCGACACGGTGCGCTCGCCCTTCACGGCTTCCAGCGCCACGCGAGCCTTGAAGCCCGCGTCATGATTTCTGCGTTTCGACATGTTCTGATCTCCTCATTCTTGGAGACCAGCAAACGTCAGATTGTAGCTTCCGTCACTGTCCGATTTTCGGGGAGGAGCTCATTTGGCTCAATGATCTGCTCTTGATAAGCCCGGTCCATGTCACTGGTTGCCTGCCACCAATCCGAGGTCATTGCGCGCTTCTTATGGGCCTCAAAGTATGAACGATTTTCGAACTGTTCGAAAACACGGTACAGGCAAGGATCGTTTTCATCCGGTGTCACTTCAAAAACGAGGCATCCTGCATCCTGTTGCGACAGGCGTGCGTGAACCGCCAGAGCTTCGCGAAAGGCATCAAGCCGGTCTTTGGGGACAGTGATTGTCCCGGTCAATTGAATGATGCCATCTGCCATGATTTATGTCCCTGCCTGCGCGTTTTGACCGGCCGCCGTCGTGTCGGTGAGGTCGATGTTCTCGGGGCAAGCGGCAAGCACCGGACCATCGTCATAATCCAGGATGAGCAGTTGCACCGGGCTGTCACATTCCGGCTCCCATCCTTGCGGGCCAAGAACGCGCAACAGGAGGCGGGGGCCATCCTGAAGATCGATCAACCCGACCACGTAGGGTGCCAGCGCCGCCAGGGCGCCGGGGGCCGCGTGGATAATGGTCGCGGCGTAAAGCGTGCCGGTTGTCGGCAGGTTTTCGGCACGAAAGGAGGTGCCGCCGCAGCTGCAGGCGCAGGGCGGCGGGAAATGGGCCTGCCCACAGGCGTTGCAGACCTGCATCTGCGGCGCGCCGGAGGTCAGGCCAGCCTCGAAACGGGCAACCCCCATGGCCTGTAGCGGGGCGACCGGGCGGAGGCCGGGGATGCGCAGCCGGTTCACGTCGTCCCCCCGGAAGCCAGGATGTTGACCATCGCGCCATTGTACTTTCCGGTTTCGCAGGCGTGCAGCGCGTGGCGCGCATCCCTGACCTGCCGCGCGCCAGCAACCCCGGTCAGCTGAAGATGAAGCTCCATGAGATCGTAAAGCGCCGTCACGCCGGTGGGATGGCCACGCGACAAGAGCCCGCCCGAGACGTTCACGGGATGCAGCCCGCCAAGGGCCGTGGCCCCATCGGCAGCAGCGCGCCCGCCCTGGCCCGGTGCGGCAAGCCCAAGGGTCTCGACACTGATGGCTTCGACCACCGTCATGGGCGCGTAAAGCTCGAACAGGTCCATATCGCCCATTCCCAGCCCGGATTGACCAAGCGCAAGCGCGGCTGCCCGCGCCAGCGATCCGTAGGGCATGACCGGGCCGGGGTCGCCGCTGGTCTGGAACGCGCCATCATGGGCAAAGGCCGAACCGGTCAGCACGGTATAGGGCCGCCCCGAGGCGTCGGCCGTGGCACGGTCACACAGGACCAGACAGGCGGCGCCATCTCCACGCGGCGACACATCGTAAAGCCCCATGGGCGCCACCACGGGCCGCGCGGCCAGCACCTCCGGGATGGTCAGATCGCCGGTGAATTGCGCAAGCGGGTTCAGTGCGGCATGGCGGCGGTTCTTTACTGCAATCGCGGCCAGATCAGCGCGGGTGCCACCGGTATCATGCAGCCAGCGCTGCGCGTCCATCGCATACCATGACAGTGGCGTCGCTCCCGACGGCGTCTGATACCCGACATCGCCGGTGGAGCGGATCGCTCCATCCATTGCCGTGGCCGTGTCGATCCCGGTTTCCATCCAGACCCCAAGCGCCAGCGCAACAGAAGCGCGGCCCCGGGCGATCTCGGCCGCGGCGGCATCAAAGGCCAGCCCGCCGGTCCACCCGCCGGTGCCGCTTTCAACGACCTTGCCGGCGGTGCGGAACCCCAGCCGGGCAGTCGCGTAGGAGGAAAACAGCCGCTGTACAGTCCCCGGCCCCGGCGTGCTGAAGCTGAGCGCCTCGACGGCATCGCGGCCAACTCCGGCATCATCCAGCGCGCCGCGCACGGCCTCGTCCAGAAGATCAAGGTCCGTCCGGTCGGTTTTGGCCTGCCAGCGGTCCACGCGTGTGGCACTGGCGCCTAGGATGCAAATCTGCCCTGTCATGGCACCAGGTTACATCCCGTAGCCCAGGTATTCCACGGCCTGCCTGCGGCTGTAGCTGCCGAGCGCTGCCACGCCGAATTCCGTGCCATAGCCAGAAGCCCCCGCAGGCTCGACCGGCAGGGCCATGCCGGTGCCGGCATCCAGATCGGGCTGCGCCTTGACCTTGATGTGTCCGGCAACAATCTGCTGCGACAGCGCGTTGGCACGGTCAATCCGGGTCGTCCACAACGTGGCGGCAAGGCCGTATCCCCCCGTATTGGCCATCGCGATGCCGTCCTCGATCCGGTCGTAGCTTGCAATGGTCAGGACCGGGCCAAAATACTCGTCCCTAAGCAGGTCAGAGCCCGGGTTATCCACCGCCAGCAAGGACATGGATTGCATCAATGGATCGGCGCTGCGGCCATCGCGGACAAGTCGCGCCTGCGCGCTGCCGCTCTCAATGGCGGAGGCCACATCTTCTGCGTGTTTCAGCGATGAAAGCGGGCCGTAGTGCGTGGCGGGATCGCGCGCATCGCCCGGCCTGAGTGCATCAGCGGCCGCAACAAGCGCATCGGTCAGATCGCGGGCCAGCGCGCGCGGGATGATGATCTTGGAGCGGGCCACGCAGAGCTGTCCCGTATTGGCATAGCATTCGGCAATCGCGTCGCGCGCCAGCCCTTCAAGGTCATGGACGTCGTCGCACACAAGAATCGGGTTCTTGCCGCCCGCCTCGATGATCGACGGCACCAGTTTTTCTGCCGCGATCCCTGCGATCAGCTTGCCTACGGCCGTGGACCCGGTAAATGCCAGCATCGCAACGCCCGGATGGCGGCACATCAGCTTGCCGGCTAGGGAACTGCCCGAAAGGACCGAGACCAGCCCTGTTGGCACAGAGGTCTCAAGCGCGAGCGCCGCCATATGCAGTGCAGAACGCGGGGCCTGACTGGAGGGTTTGAGAAGGATCGCGTTGCCGGCAGCAAGCGCCGGGGCGATCTTCATCATCGCGTTGATCGCCGGGTAATTCCACGAAATGATGGCCCCCACGATGCCGTAAGGGCGGCGCGTCGAGACAGCCATAGCATGCGAGGCCGAGGGCGCGACCAAGCCACCGGTCTTGTCGATTGAACTGGCGTAGAAGCGCAGGATGAACGCGGCGATATGCGCTTCTTGCGTGGCAATGGAAATGGGTTTGCCCATGTCGATGGTATCGAGCCGGGCAATCGCTTCGGCGTCCGCCACGATCCGATCCGCCCATTCCATCATCGCCATCTGCCGGCCCAAGGGAGGCAAAGCGGCCCAGTCGGCCTGTGCCTTTGCCCCCAGCTCTACGGCAGCAGCGATCTCTGCTTCGCCTGCGCCCGAGTATGTGGCCTTCCCCTCGGTGACCGGGCTTGACCATCCGCAGTCCGCTCCCGTGCCTGCAACAGCCTGACCAATGATCGAGCGAAGGGCATCGGTGTCAGGCGTATCGCTCATGACTGGCCATCTCGCAACAAGGCCAGTGCTTCGATCTCGACCAGCGCGCCGGGCACCATCAGATCGGCACGCACGGTCGAGCGTGTGGGCAACTCCGGCCCCGGAAAGGCGGCGGCATAGGCGTGGTTGAAGGCGGCGAAATCCTCGACCCGAGCCAGCCAGATCGTCGTCTTGGTGACATCCGACAGGTCCAGCCCGTGTTCGGCCAGCAAATGCGCGATGTTATCGACGCAAACGCGCGTCTGGGTCGCCACGTCCTCACCCATGATTGTCATATCGGGCCCAAAAGGCAGCTGGCCGGACATATAGAGAAATCCGTTTGCCTTGCGCGTCAGGGCAAAATGCGGGCGGCGGCCATCAACGGGCGGCGGGGCAAGATCACGAGAGGCCTTCATGCCGAAATTTCCTTTCTCTCAAGAATGTAGTCGCTTGCCATTTCCCCGATCATGATCGCGGCGGCGTTGGTATTGGCAGAAATCAGGCGCGGCATGATCGAGGCATCGGCAACGCGAAGTCCGTTGATGCCGCGCACCTTCAGATCGGGCGACAGCACCGCCATCGGATCATCGTCCCGGCCCATCTTTGCCGTTCCAGCGGGGTGGTACATCGGAAAGGCCATGGCGCGAATGGCCTCCTCCAGCGCTTTGTCGCTTTGGACATCCGGCCCCGGCAGGCGCTCGCCCAGAGTGACGTTTGCCATCGGCTTGGTCGCGAAAATCTCGCGCACAATCCGGATACCCCGGATGAGGGTGGCGACATCTTCGTCGCTGCCCAGCAGTTGGTGTTCGATCACGGGTGGGGCGCTTGGATCACTTGACGCCAGCATGATTTGCCCCCGGGCATTGGGGCGGCACACATTCACTGCTGCACCGCATGCCCGCTCATTGGCGAGCGTGGCCCCTTCGGTGCCGAAATCATAAGCGAAGGGCGAGAAGTGGATTTGCAGGTCGGGAATGTCCAGTTCGGGCCGCGATTTGATAAAGCCGACAACATGGGCAATACCCGTCGTGGCAGCACCCTTGCGCATCAAGGCGAATTGCAGCCCGTGGCGCAGATAATCCAGCACGCCGGTTTCGGCATTCAGCGTCGGGCTGTCCACGTTATAGCTGACGATCACGCCGGGATGTTCCTGCAGGTTCTGACCGACACCCGGTAGATCGGCGTTCACCGTGATTCCATGGGCCGCCAACACTTCAGCATCGCCGATGCCGGACAACATTAGCAGTTTCGGGGTGGCGATCGTGCCGGCGGACAGGATCACTTCCTTGCGGGCGTTCACGACCTGGGTTTGCCCTTTGCGGACAAAGGTGACGCCGGTGGCGCGGCCTTTCTCGATTTCGATCCGCTGCACCAACGCACGGGTCAGCACCTTGCAATTCCGGCGCAGGGCGGCGCGGTGCAGATAGGCGCGCGCCGTGGATGAGCGCAGGCCGTTTTTTATGTTCGACTGGCTGTGCCCCAGCCCGTGAAAGAACTCTCCGTTGGAATCATCGTTGCGCGGAATGCCGACATTGGTGGCCGCGTCGATGAACATCTGGTTCACGGGACGGCCCGCACGCGTGTCATCCACGCCGATGGGGCCATCGCCACCGTGCCAGGCATCCGCCCCGCGCGCATTGGATTCCGCACGGCGGTAATAGGGCAGCACATGGTCGTAGTCCCATCCGGTCGCACCCAACTGGGCCCACCCGTCGTAATCTTCTGCGGTGCCGCGCACGTAGACCATTCCATTGATGGCCGAGCCGCCACCCACGACCTTGCCGGCGGGCCACATATCCTCGCGCATGTTGCGCGACGGGTCCGGTTTGACCGCATAGCGCCAATCGAAACTGTCATTCCCGACCGCGTTCATCTGAAGCGCGGGAACGTAGGTATAGGGGTGAAAGTCCCAGCCGCCGGCTTCGAGCACCAGCACGCTGTCAGCGCCGCTTTCGGACAGTCGCGCGGCAATCACCGCGCCGGCAGACCCCGCGCCAATGACGATGTAATCATAATCTTTCATCTTAGACCTCCAACCAATCGCGACGGATGTCGGGATGGCCTTCAAATTCCGCGGGCGTTCCTTCGAAGACGATATCGCCGTGGCCCATCACATAGATGCGGTCCGCCACATCCAGCGCGATATCGAGCTTCTGCTCAACCAGCAGAATGGCCAGACCGTCCTGTTTCAGCTCATGCAGGATGCGCGCGATGTCCTGCACGATGCGCGGGGCCAGCCCCTCGGTCGGCTCATCGATCAGGATCAGTTTGGGATCGGACAAGAGCGCCCGGGCCGTCGCCAGCATCTGTTGCTCGCCGCCCGACAGCACACCGGCATCGGTGTTCATCCGTTCGGCCAGATTGGGAAACCGGCGGAGCACGCGGGCGATATCCCACAGCGCGCCGGTCCGGGGCTTTGCCCGCACAAGGGCGAGGTTTTCAGCGACGGTCAGGCCCGCGAAAATTTCGCGATGTTCCGGCACATAGGCGATCCCGCTGCGCGCCACCTGATGCGTCGGCATTTGCGCCAGATCCTCGCCATCAAAGATGATCTGCCCGGTGGTCTGAACTTCGCGCATGATCGCCTTGATCAGGGTCGAGCGCCCGACGCCGTTACGTCCCACAAGGGCGACCACCTCGTGGCTGTTCACCCGCAGACCGACGCCGTGCAGCACATGGCTTTTGCCGTAAAAGGCGTTGAGGTTCCGGGTTTCAAGCATGTTCCGCCCCCAGATAGGCCTCTTGCACCCTTGGATCCTTGCGGATGTCGTCGGGCTTGCCCGTGGCAATGACATGCCCGCGCACCAGTACGGAAATCCGGTCCGCTAGCGAAAATACCACACCCATGTCATGTTCGACGATGACAAGCGTTCTGTTTTCGGTCATCTGCTTGATCCGCTCGATTGCGCGGGTGGTTTCCTCGCGGCTCATCCCTGCGGTCGGCTCGTCCAGCAGCACCACCGACGGCTTGCCTGCAATGGTCATGGCAATCTCAAGGCTGCGTTGATCGGCATAGGCCAGTTCACCTGCCTGAGTGTTAGCCCTGCTTGTCAGGTCGGATCGCTCCAGCAGATCATCGACATCCGCCCGAAGCGCCCTGTTGCCCATGGGGAAACGGAAGGGCGACACGCCGTATCCATGGGAGCGCAAGAGCGCCCGCATCAGGTTTTCGCGCACCGTCAGCCCGGCAAAAAGGTTCGACACCTGAAACGAGCGCGACAGACCGCGACGCGCCAGCAAGTGCGGCGCCGTCCCACCGATTTCCGCGCCGTTCATCCGGACGGAGCCCGCACTTGGTCTGAGCCTGCCGGAGATCAGGTTGAACAAGGTCGATTTTCCTGCGCCATTGGGCCCGATGATCGCTCGGCGTTCACCGGTTTCAACGTCGAGGTTGGCATCGCGGATGATCTCGGTCTTGCCGAAACTCTTGCACAGGTTTTCGAGAACAAGCGCGCTCATGTTTCCGCCTCCCCCTTGACCTGTCGGAAGAGCAATGCGCTGCCCGCCAATGCCACGATCGCAACGCACCAGGGCAGAACGGATTTCGGATCCACCGTCACCCCGAAGATGTTGATTGATCCACCAGCCTCGAAACCCAAGGCCGCCCCAAGCGATGTGGCCATTTCCACGACCAGGATCAGCCCCAGCCCGGCGAGCAGAATGCCCATGACAAGCAGGGCATCGCGGCGTGGTTTGGCGGTGCCACGGTCACGGACGTATCGCGACCAGAGATCGTCAATCACTCCCGCAAGCCCGCCGGGTGCGTAGAGCACGATCACGATAAAGATCAGTCCGAGATACAGCAGCCATGCGCTGGTATAATCCGGCAGGACCTTGTCCAGAACAGACAGGAAGATCGCCCCCAGAACGGGGCCAAGGAAATGTCGCGCGCCGCCTATGACACACATGAAGAGCGCAAAGGCCGAGGTCTTGAGGGAGAACTGATCGGTCGAGACTTGCTCGATATTGAGGGCGTGCAGCGCCCCGGCCAACCCTGCGAACCCACCTGCGATAACCAGTGAAATCAGGCGGATATGCCATGTCGACTGGCCGGAAAAGCGAACGCGCTCCTCGTTTTCGCGCGTCGCCTCGGCCAGCATTCCAAATGAGGTTCGCCTGAGCAGCCAGATCAGGCCAGCCGCAATCAACGCCCACGTCAGCACCAGCCAGTAGGCCTCGCGCTGCGGGCCAAAGCTCGCCAGACCAAAGAGGAAATCATCATAGGCCCGGTCGATCCCGATACCGCCTTCGCCGCCAAAGATGGAATCAAACGCGATGGCCAGATAGATCACCAACTGGCTGATGGCCAAGGTGATCATGACGAAGGCAACGCCCGTGCGCGCCGCCAGAAAAAGCCCCAGCAGAAACGCGGTTACGGCACCGACACCAAACGTCAGCAAAGGGGTGAGCCAGACCGGCCAGCCGCTCCAACTGCCGCCATCAGCGGCCACGATGATGTGGCTCGCGGCAAAGGCACCCGCGCCGAAAAACACCGCATGACAAAAGGACAAAAGCCCGGTCTGTCCCAACACGATGTTGTAGCTGAGCGCCAAGACCACCCAGACCAGGGTTTGCGTGGCAATGGTGATCGTCGTGTTGCTGCCCGCATAATAGGGCAACAGCACAAGGGCGATCAGGGCGGCGGCAATGGCAAGAAGACGCAGCATCACAAGTCCCTCTGACCAAAGAGGCCGCGCGGTCTGATCAGCAGCACGATCAACATCAGCAGATAGGGCAGGATGGGCGCAAAGCTGGTGGTGTTGAAGCGGGCGAGGTCCGCTAGGAACGTGCCGCGTTCAGGTGCGCCAAAAAGTGCTGTGACCAGCGGCTCTGCCGAGAGTTTGTAGGTGGTCGCCGCCGTGTCGATCAGCCCCAGCGCCAGGGCAACGATCAGTGCGCCATTCAGGGAGCCCAGGCCGCCGACCACGACAATCACGAACAGGAGCGGCGTGATACGCTCGGCCATCACCGGATAAACGCCCAGCAGGTTCCCCGCCATGACCCCGGCCAGTCCAGCCACGGCAACACCGGCGGCAAAGACCCAGTCATTCACCCGGTCAAGGTCATAGCCCATCGCCCGCACCATCTGCGGCCTGGATTGGGCTGCCGACAGGATCAACCCGATGCGGGTCTGTTTCAGGATCAGCAGGATCACCGCAAACAGCAGAAACGAGACCACGAGAATGAAAAAACGATAGATCGGGAAGTCGAGCCCGCCGACGTTGAACAGCGCGCCCGTCATTTCCTCGGGGATGCGGTAGGGAACGGCGAGTCGTCCCCAGATGATCTGCACCCCTTCGGTGATGACCATGGCCGCCCCGAATGTCACCAAAAGCTGGCTGACCTGATCTTCAATAGCCAACCGGCTGATCAGAACCCGCCGGAAGACCACGCCAGCAAGTCCCAAAACCACTGGCACGACGATCATACCTGCCCAGAACCCGGCCCAGACAGATACCTGATAGCCCAGATAGGCCCCCAACATGTAAAAGCTCGCATGCGCGAAATTGATCACACCCATCATGCCGTAAATCAGCGTCAGGCCTGCGGCGAGCATGAACAAGAGCATGCCAAACAGCGTGCCATTCAACAGAACAAATGGAAGGATTTCCATCTAAACCTCTATGGTCAGCGTGGCTGTGCAACAAGACACGAATGAAAAGCCCGAAGGCCACGCGGGCCCTCGGGCGGGATGTGATCGGATCAGGGCTTTTCGATTTTGCAGGTCGGTGCCAGCGCCATCGTTTCTGCAGGAATGATTTTTTCGGTTTTCCAGCCGAACCCGATGTCGTCTCCCTTGTAGAGCACGGTTGCGGGTGCCGCCTTGTCAACGCCGATGATGAAATAGGGAATGACCATCTGATTGTCCTCGACGCGCACGTAGCCTTCGCCGCCCGCCGTGGTCAGCTTGACTCCGCCGATCGAACCCATGGCCGCCTTTGGCTCAGCGTCGCCTGCGGCCTCGATCGCGCCGACGATGCCATCCACCAGCATGCGATACCGGTCGATGCCCCAGCTCGTCTTGGCCACTTCCCGGTAGGTCACGTTCAGCTCTTCCAGAACCGGCAAGCCACCGGTGTCGTTCTCGTCATATTCGAACGGGGCGATCACCCCGGCGGCCTCGAACTTGTCGGCACCGACTGCGGCCATCGTGGAAGGATCCGGCCCGTAGAGCGCCGCGAACCGCACATCCAGACCGCTGTCGACCGATGCGTTCAGCAGCCGGATCAGGTCAGGTCCGAAATTGCCGGTCATCACGACCTTGGCACCCGATGCCTTGATCCGGGCCACCAGCGGCGTGAAGTCCTGCACCTGCCCGAAGGGCGCGATCATCTCGGACCCCACGATCTCGATCCCGGCCTTGCCGGCGAGCTCCTTGAAAGACGCATCAACTGTCTGACCGAAGGAGAAATCGGGGTTGATGGTGAAGACCGGGCCTTCGATGCCCAGTTCCTGCATGCCCGAAATCAGGGCGTTCAGCTTCATCTCGACGGTCGGATCGAACACCGCCTGATAGTAGTCGCAATTCTCGGTTGTGATCGCATTGTCACCGGCCGAATGCGCCAGGAACGCCATCTCCGCGCCTTCGTTGCGGCGGTTGTGCTTGCGGATGAAGTTGGTGATCGCCGTGGCATGTTGCGGCCCGATGCCGTTGATCACGTAATCAACACCCTCATCGGCGGCGCGCTGCATCTGCTGCGCGGTCTTTTCCACGTCCCAGCCGTTATCGAGGCCGATCACCTCGAACATCTGGCCGCCCAGAACGCCGCCCGCGTCATTCACGCGGCCAAAGAGAAACTGGAAACGTTCCAGAATATCGCCACCGTTTGCGGCCAGCGGGCCGGACAGCGGTTCGATGACCGCGATCTTGATGGTGCCCTCGGCAAGGGCCGGGGTGGCAAGGGCCGTTGTGCCGGCCAGCGCAAGGGCAAGCAATGATTTGATCTTCATGACAGGGTTCTCCCGTTGGATTATTGTTGATCTCAGGCTAGCGCGGCACGGAACCGTATACTTTTTGCAAAGCGTCAAAAAACTTTGCGATGCCCCGACCGCAGCTTTCAGGCCATATAGCCGCTGTCTGCCACCAGAACCTCGCCATTCACAAAGGACGCCCGGTCAGAGGCAAGGAACAGAACGATTGCCAATCCTGCCCGCAAATTCAGTCATTCTCTTCTCCTTCAAAACTCACCGGGAGACGCGGTGTGCGATCAATCACGCAGCGCACGATATCGGGCCGGGCATAATGCCCGGCGCTGTCGACGAACATCTTGAACCCTTCGATCTGTTCATAGTCGACATTGCCATGCACCAGCATCTCGGTATCGGGGTCCGATTTGGCGACCCAGTTGCCCCGACAGTCGATGACCCCCGACATGCCACCACCGGGCGCGAGCAGCCCGGTGCTGCCGCCATCGCCCAACGCCGCGATCATCTCGGGCGTATTGATGGCCGTGACCGTGACCACGAAACACTGTGCCTCGAAGGCGTAATGGCACATCGCATGTTCCATGATGCCGTCAATTCCCGCGATGCCGCCGGGCCATTGGGCCACATGGATCTGTTCGCCCTGACCTTGCACCGCATAACGATAGAGCGCGTTTGAGTGCTCAAAGCAGATCAGCCCGCCAAGTCGCCCGATCTCCGTTTCAAACAGCGGGAAGTCGCGCCCGTCGCCCATGCCCCAGACCATCCGTTCATGGTGCGTCGGCATGACCTTGCGCCGCCGGCCCAACAGGCCGGTCGGGCCGAAGAAGGCCTGCGTGTTGTAAAGCGTATCGCCTTCACGTTCGCTCAGCCCCATGACGACATGGATGCCGTGATCCTGCGCCGACCGTGCAAGGGCCGCGATTTCCGGACCATCCATCGACACACCCTTGCGCAGATAACCCGCCTTCAGGGGACGTGCGGTTTGCGCGTCGATATGCAGGCAGTAGAACGGATACCCCGACAGGAACACCTCGGGAAAGGCAATCAGGTCAGAGCCCGCCGCCGCCGCATCGCTGATGGCATCCAGCGCTTTTGGCAGTGTGGCACCCGGTCCGTCCCGTTCGGGGGCGAGTTGCGCGGCGGTAAGCGTAAGCTGGCGTTTCATTGGCTCAGAGCCTCCTTGTAAGCCTCGCGCAGGTCGCGCTTGCGGATCTTGCCGCTGTCTTCGCGCGGCAGGCTTTCCACGACGAAGAACTTGCGGGGAATCTTGTACGCGGCGATGCGGTTCCTCAGTGCGGCAACGAGATCAGCTTCGCTCAGCAGGTGACCGTCTGCCGGCTCGATCAAGGCAATCACGCCTTCGCCCAGATCAGGCTGGGGGACACCGAACACGGTGCAGTCTCCGACGCCCTCCAGTGTGATCAGTTCCTTTTCGATCTCCGCGGGATAGATATTTGCGCCACCCGAAATCACGATATCCGCGCTGCGGTCGGTCAAAAAGATGAAGCCGTCTTCGTCAACATGGCCGATGTCCCCAAGCCCGACGTAGCCGGGCCATCCGTCAACCTGCTCGCTGCCTTCGCGATTGTGATAGGTAAAGCTGGTGGTGCTGTCAGAGTGACAGATCAACCGGCCCGTTTCGCCAGTGGGCAGTTCGCGGCCCGCGTCGTCGATGACCCTGACCACGCATTCGCCCGCTGCCCGGCCAATCGTACCCGGACGGCTCAGCCAGTCCTGCGATGTCGAACAGCCGATGATCCCGGTTTCCGTCCCGGCGTAGTATTCAAGGATGACCGGGCCGAACCAGTCGATCATCGCCTGCTTGACAGGCGCCGGGCACGGCGCGGCCCCATGGCAGATCGCAACAAGGTGCCGGGGATCGAACAGGGTTCGGTCTGCTTCGGGCAAGGCCAGCAGCCGCGAAAACATCGTCGGGACCATATGCGCATGGCTCACCTGATGGGCCCGCATCAGATCAAGCGTGGCTCCGGCATCAAAGCGCGGAATCAGGATCAGGTCCATGCCCAGTGCCCATGCATTCGTGGTATGGGCGTTGGGGGCAGAATGATACAGCGGGCCGGGGGCCAGGGCGACGTGTCCGGCACCGCCGCCAGCAAGCCCGAAAGCGGCCAGGGTCCGGCCGCGAACCCGCGTCCAGACATCATCACCCAGCGGCGCACGTTTTACGCCCTTCGGATTGCCCGTCGTGCCAGAGGTGTAAAAGATGCCGCCGCGATTGCCGGGCAACGGGGCGCCGTCATATTCGGATAGGCTTGTCAGATCATCCCAGTGAGACCAATTGCCTTGGGGATCAGCGATCTGGACCTTGGGATAGGCCCGGGCGATCTCTGGCGGGGTCGGCACGGCCATAACCCGGAGCAATGCCGAGTGCTCCAGTCCGGCCTGCGCAAGCAAAACATCGTGTCCCACCAATACCTTTGCAGCGCAATCGTTCAGGATGTAGTCCAGCTCTGCACGGGTCAGATGCCAGTTCAACGGTACCAGATAGGCCCCAAGCAAACCGCAGGCCCTTGGCAGGCTGAGAAAGGCGAAATCGTTCCACAGCAGGCCCGCAACCACGTCATTCTCGCCCACCCCCTGGCTTGCAAGCCAGCTGGCCAAACGCCGCGCATCTGCATCGATCTCTTCTCTTGTGGCCTTGCGTGCCCCTGAAAAAACGGTCTGTGCCTTTGTCATTGAAACCCTCCTGCGCCTGACCAATACTATGCCAAGGTAGCGCCCGTCTTTTGCGCATTCGGCGCAATCTTATGACGAACCTGGTACCAAGATTTCCGAATGAGAGTGTCCTTGAATGGCCAAAGACATCAACATGCTGGTCTATGCGCCGCATTCGTTCGAAGTCATCGATGTGCGCCCGATAGGCTCGGCCTCATTGGTCCAGACCCGCACGCGGCAAGGCGGATCAAACGGATATCGCAACACCATCAGCCTTGGTGGCGGGCTATTTGCAAGCTGGGCCTCGGTGCAGCGCGCAGAGCCGATGGACGAGGAATATGACAGCAATGGCAGCATCAAGATCAATCTGCGCATTGATGGCGACAGCGTGATTTCGGGCAAGAACCACGGGCCTTATGCGGTCACGCCGATGATGTGTTCTGCGCTGCTTCAACCCAAAGGGCGCAGCAAATTTGAGCGGTTCGAAGCAGGCGCACATGAAAAATCCGTCACCATCTCGGCCACGCGCGAGCATCTGGTGGAAGAGCTTGGCCTTTCAGCAGATAGCTTTGATGGCGCATTGCACGCGTTTCTCCTGGGGCAGCCTTATGAATTCACCTTCTTGAAGGCTGATTTCAACATCGCGCTAAAGCAGGCCGCCGATGCCTTCTTTGACCCTGATGACGGCCATTTCTCGCTTGGTCTTTTGCTGCGATCACGCGCACATGACATTCTGCGCCTGTTTTTTGAACAGATGCAGATCGACCATAAGCACGAGCGGCGGTTTCGCCAACCCGAGCTGGACATGATCGAAAAGGTCAAAACCCTGCTGATCAAAAGCCTCGATGCAACACTGTCGACGACCGAGATTGCCACCAAGGTTGGCAGCAGCGCGTCTCGTCTGACCCGACTGTTCAAGGCCGTTGAAGGACGCACGATCAGCGAATATGTCACTGCACGCCGCATGGCCCGCGCCCTTGACCTGATGCGGGAAGGGCAGCTGACAATCACCCAGATCGCCTTTGAGGTGGGCTATGAACACTCGGCCAATTTCTCCACGGCTTTCCGGCGCCATTATGGCATGACACCACGGCAGGCGATGCAGGGGATCAAGTCGCCGCAGCTTGATCAGTAACCGGTCAATTCCGCGAGGTTGCCGCGACCGCGTTCCATCAGGTTCAAATACCCTTCCGCGTCGATATTCGCCCCACACACGATCAGGCCGACACGCTTGCCTTTCAGCCTGTTGCGCAGCGGTGACAGAAGCCCGGCCATTGCGGCCCCGGCGGCGGGTTCCACCGCCAGCTTGGCCTCTTCCTGCATCACCACCATGCCTGCGCATATCTGGTCGTCTGTAACGGTCACGATGTCGTCGACATGCGCCTGGCACATGGCAAAACCAAAGGGCAGTGCCATTGGCGGTCCAAGGCTGTCTGCAATGGTGTCGACCTTGTCCAGCGTCACCGGTGCGCCGGCTGTGCGCGACCGGCTCATGCTGTCGGCCCCGGTCGGCTCAACGCCGTACACCTTGCAGGCCGGGTTGATCGCCTTGACGGCTGCGGCCACGCCCGAGATAAGCCCGCCGCCCCCGACCGAGACGACCACGGCCTCGAGATCCGGCACATCCGCCATCATCTCGAACCCGATGCCCGCCGTGCCCAGTGTTGTATCGATCCCCTCGAATGGATGGATAAAGGTGCGCCCCTCCTCGCGCACCAGCCGCTCCGCTTCGCCAAAGGTCGCCGGTCCGCCCTCTTTCAGGATCACCTCGGCCCCTTCCGCCCGGGCCCGCGCCACGCGAAACGGATTGGCCGAACTCTGCATGACAACCTTGGCCGACAACCCTTCGCGCCGCGCGGCCCAGGCCGCGGCGATCGCGTGATTTCCGGCACTGGCCGCCGTGATGCCCGCGGCGCGCCGATCCTCGGGGATGGCACGCGCCACCGAAACCGCACCGCGGGCCTTGAAGGTCCCGGTATGCTGAAAGCACTCCAGTTTCATATGCACCTGACCGCCGTCCAGCGCGCGGTCCATCAGCGGCGAGATCAGCGGCACAGTCGGCGTGCGCAGCACATCAGAAGCCAAATCGGCATGGCGCGCGCGCATCGCCTCCAGTGTCACGGCGCTGATATCAGTCTTGCTCACGTGTGGCGTCCTCCAGGATTTGCGCAAAGGCCTGCGCGCCGCGGTGACGCAGATAGGCGCGCCAATGTGCGTCGTCAGGGACAAAAAAACTTACCAGATCGCGCCGTGCACAGGCCAGATCGGGATGATCGCTTTCGCCCCCGTGGGCGCGGGTCAGGCGGTGCTCGGCCAGAAGCCGTCGGATGAACACATCCTGCTGAAATGTGCCAACCTCCAACACGCCGGCCACAACATCCGCAGCAGGAAACAGCGCCTCATAACCATCCGTAGTGTGACCTGTCACGTCGATGAACCCCGCTGGCGGATTTTCACGTGGGGACAGTACCCAATCACCGAACACTTGCCGGGCACGTTTCAAGCGCGCGCCGGTCTGCATCCCGATGATCGAGCCATAGGCATAGGGGCCAACGCCGGTGTGGTAATCCAGCGCGTAGATCCGTTTCGCATTGCTCGCGTGACCCAGCATGATGTCTTCAATGGTCCGCCGCGCCCAAGTGGGGCCATGGCCGCCAAATCCGATCCCGTCCGGGTCACGATACTGTCCAGACATGACAGCCGCATAATATGCTGGTACGCCGTGTTCTGCCGCGAATTTCGCCAACTCGGCATCCGCGTCCTTGGCGTCGGCGGGGGCCGCATCAAACAGCGGTTGAAGGGCATTGTAGCTGTCCAACGGATCCGGAACAGCCTGCCCAAACGTCATGAAGTTCCGGCAAAGATCGACGTTTTCTTCAGAATAGCGTCGGCCCGCAGCAGCACCCCATGGGTTGATCGCATGGATGAGAACGACCGCGATCCCATTGGGAAGATCGTCCAGCGCCCCCTGATCCATCAGATCGAACTGACACCAGGACCCGGCGGCTTGCTCGGCTCCGTGCACGCCGGATGTCAGAAAGATCACCGTCTGCGCATTCTCGTCGCCATAGCGCAAGACGCCGGTTTCAAGCCGCCCAAAGCGCCCACCACTTTTGGGGTGATCACGTACTTCAAATGCTGCGTTTTGTTGCTTGGCCCTCAAGCGGAAGTCACGCATGAAATCGCCTGCAGTCTGGTCGGTCATATGAACAATTTCTCCAACGCCCTGTCCTAGCGTTTTATGCATCAACTTCCGCACTGTCTTTTGCGCAAATATCCATCAGCTTTGCGGCATCGATCTGGGAATGAACGAGACGCCAATGCAGCGCCAATAACTCCAACGCCTTCGACTGAGGGCAACACTCCGCGAACGCGGTGCTGCTGAGCGAGATGAGACCAAGCGCCATCATCGCAGAAAAAGACGCTTGCGCGTTCCAAGAGCTTCTCCCAATCACGCATCGTTTGGGGCTGATTTCAGGAAGAGCCCTCCTTGACCTTGGCTAGCCCCGGCCGTCGTCAGAGTTCCCGCCCTATAATTGGGTGCACGGGCTGGTGTCGTGCGCTGATTCCATCCGTTCCGCCGGGACCTTGTCCGAAACGATGCCTCGTCAACATCAGGCTTGAGGGCACATGTTGGAAAAGTCCACGACTTTACAGTCCTGACAGGTTGCGGCGAAAGGGTTGTTTTGGGAATGGTAACGGTCCTACCGTTGACCGGTTGCTTTGGCGATTTCAGCTGAGAGACAGAATGGTGCCTGCGGCATGTGCCGAGTGATGCTGCGTCAGCGAAGTCCGAAAATCTAGCGTCGGTAAAGCCCCGCGTTGCGATGTTCCTTGTACCATGTAGCGAAAACGCGGTTCGAATTTCACAGGCCATCGTAGCTTTGAATGACGGCTCCGGCGACAATGGCTGCGCCGCAGCCGTGAGCATGCCGCAACTGCGAAGCGTTGCCGCACCAGCAATGGCTGCACCTGCACACGGCCGCTTTGTCCCGCGAAAGCGGACTGACACACTTCGCAGACGAACGGCAGTTCTTTGCAGAGATTCTGCAGTTCCCTCACATCTTTGGCGTCACAGCATGTCAAAGGGTCAGTAGTTCACCTGCTCGAACTCATAGTTGCCTTCACGGTCGTGCCAATCCACGAACACCGACCTGTGATAAACGCTTGGGCAATGATCTCCCCATTGTTCGAGGCCGACATGCGCTATGGGAAGGGCGGCGGTGGAAGATCGCTGCCATGCAAAATCGCCTTGGGTCCCATAGGTGCCGAGGAAAACGGCCGCGCCGCGGCTGCACCCATCACCGCGAGGAGAAAAGTTTTGCCAAGCATATCGCACATCAAAGACGCGGATAGATCGCACGAAGTTGAACTCTGGGCCGCTGATATCGATGTCTGCCCGGTCCTGAACAAGGCGCAGCGCAAAATCTGCGGGATCAAAGGAGGACGGAATTTCGCCGGTGTGCCAGACGGCAACTGTCGCCAAAGCATTTGAATTGCGATCGACCCGAGGGACGGACTGTCGCGGGCGATGGGCACCGTCGTGAAACAGAACGTCGAAGGACCGAATTGCCTCACGCGGCTGTCGCTCGATCTCATACGATGCGCCCATTGGGCAACGCCAGATTTGCAGGGGCGGTTCCACCGGCCATGGCGTGATCCGCCGAATGAATTCAGCGCGGGCCCGGGCGCAAGGGACGGAAGCGGGCCAGCCGCCAGACAGGCACAAGAGGATCGCGCAGTCGATCGGGTATGTCTGCGCGCGTGCGGGTGCCGGCAGCGAAAAACCTGTCACGGTCAAAGCGACAGCGACCGAGGGGAGGAGCTTCTTGAGTAAATGGCGCATGCTGAAGAACCTTCGTGACAGGAGTTCAGCATACATACGAAAATATACTATCGCAACACTAAGTATAACTACGCATAATGAAGTTTATGTTAATTTTGTTGCGCTGTGCCGAGACTCTGAGAGTGTGTCTTATGTAAAAAGTTGTCTGTGAAAATGGAACTGTCGACTTCGATCGATTATCTTCCTCTCGTGTCTACCTGCCGTTCAGGGATTAACCCTCTTGGCGTAAATCGCAATGCGAGCAGCAACAACGCTCCCATTAGTGCCAGCCGCATCTGAGCTGCGTTGCCAAGAATATGGTCCCTGATTTCGTTGCCCTCGGGAAGGACTGCCACAAGCAGGCTGACAATCGCCAGCCCGATCGGTTCCGCTTCGACCCAGAACATCCAGATGACCAGCCCGCCGAGAAGCGCCCCCCAGTTGTTCCCCGACCCGCCGATGATCACCATGATCCAGATTAGGAAGGTAAAGCGCAGGGGTTGATAGGTGCCGGGGGTGAATTGCCCGTCAAGCGTGACCAGCATGGCGCCGGCCATTGCGACGACGGCGGATCCGAGGATGAACACCCGCAGATGAAGTTTCGTGACGTTCTTGCCCATGGCCCGGGCGGCCACTTCATTGTCACGAATGGCCCGCATCATCCGGCCCCAGGGCGCGCGCAAGGCAACCTCCGACAGCCATAGTAGCGCAAGCAGAACCACCGCAAACAGCACACAGTAGCTGAGCCTGACCAGGATTGCCGCCATGTCATCGGCGGACGTGCCCAAGGTATTCGACAGCGACAGGACCCAGGGCATCTCAACCAAGTCCACCTCATAGGGAACCGGCCGTGGCAATCCCACAACGTTCTTGACCCCGCGGGTCAGCCAGTCTTCGTGCTTGAGAATAGCTACGACGATCTCGGCAATGCCCAGAGTGGCAATCGCAAGGTAGTCGGCCCGCAGGCCCAGGGCGATCTTACCGATCACCCACGCCGCGCCGGCAGCGACGAGCGCGCCAATCATCCACGATAGCAGGATAGGAGCCCCTAAACCGCCTAGATACCCGCTGAGCGCCGGATCGACGGCCTCGATCGCCTCGACAGCCTTGCCAAACAGCGGGCGCGCAATCACAAAAGCCAGCAGGCCTACCGCTAATGTGCAGATTTTTTGAAACGCTGACGAAGGCATGACCCGGTTGAGGACCAGAATGATCACGACTGCCCCAAGTACAACGAACAAGGCCAGCAGCAAATCAGCCCCCCCAGCCGACCAAGCGGCGGGTACAGGATCGGCCGCCACCCAGACAGCGGTTGCACCGCCAATGGCAGCAAACCCCATTGCGCCGATATTCAGCAATCCGGCATAACCCCACTGAATGTTGATCCCAAGCGCCATGATCGCAGAGATCAGACCAAGCCCCAGAATTCCAAGCGCAAGCTGGACGCTTTGAAGGAGCGCGATCAGCACGAGGCAAACCCCATAGGCCCCGAACAGAAAAAACGGGTTGCGAAGAGTTTTCATAGCGTTTTCCCCCGGAGGATGCCCGTAGGCCGATAGAGAAGGATGAGCACCAAGATCACGAAGGAAATGGCGAATTTGTAATCCGTGGGCAGAAACTGGACCAGGCCATCGGGTACCCATGCGGGCGGCAACGTGTAGGCCAGGAACTTGGTATAGGCATAGGTCAGCGCCACCTCGGAAAAGGCGATGACGAAGCCGCCAATGACCGCGCCCAAGGGGTTGCCAAGCCCGCCGACGATAGCCGCTGCGAAGATCGGCAGCAGGAGTTGCTGGAACACGAAGGGCTTGTAACTCTTGTCGAGCCCATAGAGCGTGCCCGCGATGGTTGCCAGCACGGCGGCAAGAACCCAGGCCAGCTTGACGATCCGCTCGGGGTTGATGCCGGACAGCAAGGCGAGGTCCTCGTTGTCCGAGAAGGCGCGCATCATCTTGCCGGTCTTGGTCTTTTCCAGGAACCAGAACAGCAGACCCGCCGCGATGCTGGCGACCAGCACCGTGATGGCTTGCGACGTCTTGATCGTCACCCCCTCGGACAGGCCGAGATAGTCCTTGACCTCGCGCGCCTTCAGAATGAAGCGCGCGCCATCGTTGAACGTGCGATCATCAGGCCCGATCAAAAACCGGATCAGGCCCGCCATGACGAACATCACGCCGATGGACACGATCAACAGGATCACCGGATCGGACCTCTTGATCCGATAGAAGCGATAGATCGCCTTGTCTGTCAGCAAGACGACCGCGATGCTGGCCAGGATCGCAAAAGGCAAGGCGACCAGCGCGGTGGGAACCGGACCGAAGCTCAGCCCCATGGCCTGAAAGCCCCATGTGGCGAAGATGGCGAACATGGTACCGGCGGACATCAGCTCGCCATGCGCGAAGTTCGAAAACCGCAGAACCGAGAAGATCAGGGTGACACCCAGCGCCCCCAGAGCCAGTTGGCAGCCATAGGCGATACCGGGAACGACCAGGTAATTGGTCAGCAGCAAGGCTGCGTTTGCATAATCCTGCATGGCCTACCCTCCCAGGAACGATTTGCGGACATCCGGATCCGCCAGTAGCGCCGCACCGGTGTCGGTAAAGCGGTTGCTGCCCTGAACCAGCACATAGCCCTTGTCTGCAATTTCCAGCGCCTGACGGGCGTTCTGTTCCACCATCAGGATGGCGATTCCGGTGCGGGCAACCTCGATGATCCGGTCGAACAGCTCGTCCATGACCACAGGCGAGACGCCCGCCGTGGGTTCATCAAGCATCAACAGCTTCGGTCGGGTCATCAGTGCCCGTCCGACCGCGACCTGCTGACGCTGACCGCCGGACAACTCGCCGGCGTGCTGATGACGTTTTTCGCGAAGAGCGGGAAAGAGCTCATAAACCTCTTCGATGGTTTCGGTGAGTGGACCGTCGCGCAAGACGCCGCCCATCTCGAGGTTTTCTTCGACGCTCATGGTCGGAAATACGTTGCGGACCTGCGGTACGAAGCTCATGCCGGCCTCCACGCGCGCCTGCGGGGTCAGGTGGGTGACATCTGTCTCGCCCAATGTGACCGCGCCTTCGCGCAAATTCAGCATGCCGAAAAGCGCCTTCATGGCTGTGGATTTGCCAGCGCCGTTTGGCCCCACGATGACCGCGATCTCTCCCTTGTCGACCGAAATCGAGCAGTCGTGCAATATATCCGCGCCGCCATAGCCGCCGGTCATTCCCTCACCTTTCAGATAGCTCATGCGCCCGCTTTCTTCTTCTTAAGACCGGTGCCCAGATAGGCTTCGATCACCTCTTCGTTGGATTTGATTTCCTCGGCGGTCCCCTCGGCCATCACCGCCCCTTCCGCCATGCAGATGACACGGTCACAAAGCCGGCTGATGAAATCCATGTCGTGTTCGATCAGGCAGAAGGTGTAGTGGCGTTCGTCGCGCAGGCGCAGGATCGCGTCGCCGATGGTTTTCAGCAGCGTCCGGTTCACGCCCGCGCCGACCTCGTCCAGGAACACCACCCGGGCGTTCACCATCATCGTGCGCCCAAGTTCCAGCAGTTTTTTCTGCCCTCCAGACAAGTTTCCCGCCAGTTCATCCGCGACATGGGTAATTTCGAGGAATTCGAGCACTTCGTCGGCCTTGGCCCGTACCTGCTTCTCTCGGGTCCTGACTTTGCCGGGACGGAACCAAGCGTTGAGCAGTGTTTCGCCCGGCTGCCGATCGGGCACCATCATCAGGTTCTCGCGGACAGTCAGCGTTGAAAACTCATGGGCCAATTGGAATGTGCGCAATAGCCCTGCCTCGAACAGCTCATGCGGTTCTAGCCCGGTGATGTCGCGCCCATCGAGATGAACAAAGCCGGAGGTTGGCTTGTGGTGGCCCGCAATAACATTGAACAGGGTGGTCTTGCCCGCCCCATTCGGTCCGATCAGCCCGGTAATTCCGCCAGTCCTGATCTGCAGAGAGGCGCCGTTGACAGCGCGTACGCCACCAAAATGCTTGTGAAGATTTTCTACGACAATCATGCTCTATCGCTTGAATAGGAAACGAGCACGAGCCTTATTAGCTCGTGCTCGCTTGGTTGCAGATTTCAGCGGAAGCGGACTGTCGTCTGCGCACCATCTTCCACGAGAATCTCGCGGAAGTTGCCGGCACTTTCTCCGGCGCCGATCAGTTCAACGCCCGAGGCACCGACATAGTCAATCTCCCCCCCTTCGGCGAGGATCTGAAGACCGCGGGCCAGATCGCCCGGCATGATCTGTTCGCCAGGTGCGTTGGCAACATCCATGATCCGATCCTTGAAGGTCGCGCCATCCGACGACCCGGCGGCCTGCATGGCCAGCAGGATCAGGGCTGCGGCATCGTAGGACTCACCGGCATAGGGACCGACCTTGAACCCGGCCTTGTCGACCATCGCAGCAAATGTCGCGGCAACGTCACCCTCGCTCCCCGGAAGGACGCCATAAGAGCCGTTCAGCCCCTCACCAATTGCGGCCAACAGGCTATCGCCAACCATCCCGTCGGGCAGAACGAAAGTTTCAAAAGCATCAAGATCCAAGGCCGACTGGATGATACCCTTTCCACCTTGGTCAAGATATCCCGCTACAATCAGGACATCGCCTCCGGCAGCGGACAGTGAGGCGACTTCGGCGCTATAGTCGCCCTTGCCGTCTTCATGCGCGCTGTTAATGGTGATCTCGCCTCCAAGGGCTTCGAAGTTGCTGGCGATACTCTCCGAGAGACCCTTGCCGTAATCGTTGTTGGTATAGGTCAGCGCGGCACTTTTGACTCCGCGCTCTACCATCATTTCGGCGATCACCTGACCCTGGCGCGCATCCGAGGGTGCCGTGCGGAAGAACAACCCGTTGTCCTCAACGCTCGACAGCGCGGGCGAAGTCGCAGAGGGAGAGATCATTACCACTCCCTTGGGCATGGCGACGTTCTGCAACACCGCCGTCGACGCTCCCGAGCAGGTCGCTCCGACAATCGCACTCACTCTTTCGGACGAGATCAGACGCTCAGCTGCAGCTGTTGCAGCCCCGGCATCAATACATGTCGAATCGCCCCGAACCGAGACGACCGTGGACCCACCGAGGAACGCGCCGCTCTCATTGACCTCGGCCATGGCCAACTCTGCGCCGGACGCCATGTCACCAGCAACGGACTCCAACGGCCCCGTGAATCCGAGCAGTACGCCCAGTTTGACTTCTTCGGCCATGGCAGGGCCCGACAGGATTGTCGTGGCCGCCAGATATGTCAGCAGTTTCTTCATTTTGCTCCTCCCGATCGCAAAAGTACACTGTACAATGTACACTGTACAATAATAAGGATAAGCGCAAGCCCTTTTCGACTGCCTGAGGCTCACAATCCGGCGCTCCTTCTTCTTAGTTCATGGCCTCAGGCAGAACAGTTGCGATTGCCGGAACCACCAGGATCAGGCCCAGCCTCGCGATGTCAGCCAGAATGAAGGGGATGACTCCAGCATAGGCATCAACAAGTGGATACTCCGGGAAGGCTGTCTTGATCACGAACAGGTTCATCCCGATCGGCGGGGTGATCAGAGCAAGTTCCACGACGCACACAATCAAGATCCCAAACCAGATCGGGTCCACGCCGATCGCGGTTACAATCGGGTAAACAATCGGAATGGTCAGCGTGACCATAGCCATCGCATCCAGAACACAACCCAAAATCAGATAAAAGGCGATGATCAAGGCCAGTGACGCGCCCGGTGAAAGACCAGAAGTGGCAATCTGCGCAACCAGGCTTTGCGGAATCTGATAGAGGGTCAGCGCGATATTGAGGATAAACGCCCCAATCAGGATCAGATAGATATCTGCGGCACCGCGCACCGCCTCGCTTAGTGCCTGTATCAAACCCCACCAATCTAGCCTGCGCCGCACGAAACCAAGCACGATGGTCGCGACTGCGCCCACGCTGGCGGCCTCGGTCGGGGTGAAGACACCCGCGTAGATACCGCCGACGATGGCTGCGAAAATCGCAAGTATCGCCCAAACTTTACGCAGCGCACACAACCTGTCGCCATAGCCAGTGCGCTCGCCGCGCGGCAGACCGGCGGGATCAAGCCTGGCCCAAAGGACGGCAGCCACGATGTAAAGCGTCAACGCCAGCAGCCCGGGCAGAATGCCTGCGATCAGCAAGGCACCGATGTCCTGCTGGGTGAGAATTGCATAGACCGCCAGCGCCACAGAGGGCGGGATCAGGATGCCCAGCGTGCCGCCCGCCGCCACCGCCCCGATCGACGCGCGCGGGCTGTAACCGAAGCGCCGCATTTCGGGCACCGCGATTTTTGACATGCTTGCCGCGGTCGCAACAGAGGAACCGCAAATCGCCGAGAAGCCCGCGCAGGCCGTCAGCGTCGCCACAGACAGCCCTCCGCGTAGATGCCCCATCCATGCCGCAGCTGCGGCGAACAACTCCCGGCTCAAATCGCTGCGGGCGGCAACTGTTCCCATGATCAGGAAGAAGGGGATGACGCCCAGATCGTAATTCGTCACAAGCCGGATCGGGATGGTTTCAATCAGACTCCATGCCGGGCCTGCCCCGATCTTCCAGATCACCGCGCCGAAACCTGACAAGGCCATTGCCAGGGCGATTGGAATCCGGATGGCAATCAGGCCAAAGAGCACTGCGGAGATTGGCAGCAATGCAATATAGCTTTCAGTCATAAGAAGGTGCTTTCCCGAAGAGATCACGAAGAAAGAGCAGCAGCGCGGCAACCGGGCCTGCGCTTGCTATTCCATAGAACCACCACAAGGGGAGACTCAGATCGAAGGTTGTCTCGCCCTTTTCGGCGACCTCCAACGTCTTGATGCATAGCGCTATGGTCAGCGCGACCAGCGCGACCAGCCGCACCCCGCGACCAAGCCCGTCCGCAATCCGTGTCGTCGGCCTGCCCGGTCGGATGAACAAAAGATCCATCTGCACAAGTCCGCCGCGGTGCAGTGCGGCCCCGATACCCCAGCTGACGCCAGCCCCCAGCAGCAGGCGCGAGATATCATGATCATCGCGAAAGGGGCTGTTGAACAGGTAGCGGCTGAGCACCGACGCAAAGACAAACAGAGTGGCGGCCATCGGAAAGATAGCCGCACCCCAATTCATTACCCGGTTCAACATTATTTAGCCGCGTAGATCGCTCGAAAGCGGGCAAGTGCTGCTTCTGCATCCACACCCCGCTCGGATGCCTGATTCGACCAGTCGTCAATTAAGAACCGCGTCGCCTCAATCCAGGTACTCAACTCGTCCGGGGACAGGCTTACAAACTTTCGGTCGCCCTCCTGCAGCATCTCCAGGCGCCCTTCTTCCTCCCAAGCAATCCATGAACCAGCGAACTTCGCCGACCATTCGGGCGTACAATGCGCGTCAAATGCGGCTTTCTGGGTATCGTTCAGCCGGTCATACGTGGCCGGGTTAACGACCAAGGCCGCTGTAATGAAATACATCGGCGTATCAAGATGGTAGGAAACACTTTTGTCGATGCCGAACAACCGCAGCGAATTGAACGGAAAGGTGATGGCATCGGCAACGCCGCGCGCCAACGCCTGACCCGCTTCGGGCGCGGGCACCTGAACACTCGATCCGCCCAAGCTCGCGACCAGCCTCGCCAACGTCGCGGAGCCAGGGCGCACCTTGACCCCTGACAGCTGATCTGGTGACCGCAGTTCAAATTGGGTATGTAAGGTGCCCGGTGGGCCGACGTGAATGATACAGGTTTTGACATCGCCCATCTCGGAGGGGGCGTAGTCGGCATACCACTCCTGTAACGCCGCCGACCCCTTGGCCGCATCATCAATTAGAAACGGAATGTCCGTGATCCCGGCCAGCGGAAACCGCCCCGGCTGATAGCTGGGATTGACCCAAGCGATGTCAGCGACGCCGTTTGCCGTTAGGTCATAGTGATCGGGTGCCGGGCCGAGCTGTCCAGCGGGAAAAATCTGGACCGAGACGCTGCCTTCGGATGCCGTGTTCAACGACGCGGCCCAGGCTTCGATATCCCGGTGCAGCGGGTGGGCCGCAGGTAGCCAGTGCCCCAACCTGAGAGACACGTCCTGAGCCGTTGCGCCCATGCCTGAAAGGGCTGTTGCAAGAGCTGCCCCTGCAGCGATTTTCTTAAGCTGTTTCATTGCCTTCTCCCTATTGAAGTTAATCTCCGGCGAGAACGCGAAGAGCTCGCACAAGATAGTCAAATTCATCCCGCGCCATCCCTGAGACGGTCCTGAAGCGCAGGTAGCCATGAATGAGATGTTCCGCCCGGCGGTGGAAAACCGGCACCCCTGCCCGCGTCAAGGAGGCGGCATAGCGATCACCTTCATCGACCAGCGGGTCGAGCGCCGCAGTCATCACCACGGCAGGGGCGAGAGCCGACAAATCCGCAGCCTGGGCGGGGCAGGCATAGTGATCCCCGACAAGGGCGGGGCCGAGGTAATTTTTCCAGAACACTTCCATCAGATCGCGATAGAGGAACGGGGCATTGGCCTGGCTTGTGTAGGAGGGCAAATCGAAATCGACCGCGACACAAGGGTAGATCAGAACCTGCCCTGCCGGTTGCTCCTTCCCGCCATCGCGATGCTTGAGGCAAAGCGCGGTTGCAAGATTGGCGCCCGCACTGTCTCCGCCGACTATGATACGGTCATGCCCGGGGTATCGATTGCCAAGCCCCCGCCGGATATCGCTGTAGACAGCCAGGCATTCATTCAATGCAACTGGATAGCGATGCTCGGGCGCAAGCGAGTATTCAACGCTAACCACACTCATGCCAGTTTGGGCGCAGATATCGGCACAGACGCCGTCATGCGAATCCAAGCCACCCACCGTCCAGCCGCCCCCGTGCATATACATCAGCACAGCCCTCGACGGACTGTTATCGCGTGAATATTCACGAACCTTGACACCCGCTCCGGCAATGTCCCTTTCGGACACCTTTACACCGGTTGGGCGCTTCAATTCGCTCCGAGCGGCTAGCCCGTCCATAATCGTTCGGAAATCCACGGCCGCTAAAAGATGTGGCGGCGTTGAAAAGTCCTCATCAATCGCCGCAACGATATCGAAAAGCTCGGGGTCGAGATTGGGATAGGTTTTTAGCTTCATGAGGCGTCTTCTTGGTTAAGTCATCTTCCAACATTATGGTAATATTATATTACTGTCAATATATATTACTGTTATGTATTTGCGACCCCTGCGCCCCTCGACTAAACAGAGGACATGAAGGCACGTTCTCGACCCACCCAGCGCGGCATCCCCACACCGACGGCCCGCGGCGAAGCATTTCGTATTGTCGCGCCCGGCGTCAATTACGGGATCATGAACCGGTTGCTCGGCTCCCATCTTCGCCGCGCACAGATCCTTGTTTACGAAGACTTTTTTAAGGCTGTAGAAGGCAGCGAGATTACCCCTCCCCTCTTTGCCAGCCTTATTCTGATCAAAGAGAATCCGGGTATGTCGCAAGGCGTGATTTCAACGGTGCTTGGCATTGCCAAGTCCGGCGCTATGTCACTTGTGGACAAGCTTGAAGCACTGAAGCTGGTCGAACGCCGCCCGCATCCCGAAAACCGGCGCTCAAAATCGCTACACCTGACAGCGGCGGGGCATCGCGAACTCAAGCTGTTGGAGGAAGCCGTAGAGAAGTTTGATCTACACGCGTCGCGAAATCTAACGAAGCAGGAACGCGAAACATTGTTGCTCCTTCTTCGAAAACTCGACCTGCCCACGCGCACGGATAGCGCGCCCTCTCGTTCCGAAGACAGAGATTAGCCTATGCTTCCCATTCCCAATCCACCACGAAAGTCCCGCAGAAAACCCAAGAAGAACGGAGGTCCTGCTCTCAGCAAGGAAGCGATCATCACAAAGGCACTCGAGATCATTGACCGTGACGGCATCGAGGCGTTTTCGATGCGAAACCTAGCCAAGGCGCTCGGCGTCTATCCTACTGCAATCTACTGGTATCTACCCAACCGCAGCGCGCTGATCGGTGAAGTCATCGCAGCCGTACTAACCGACCTCGTCCCCACCGACGAAAGCTTGGGCTGGAAGTCTTGGCTACGCAGTCTGTTTCGCAACTATCGCACGCAAATTCAGAAGCATCCGAACATTGCCCCAATGATAGGCGTGCAACTCGTCTCTAATGCAAGCGTGGATTTCGAGATGATAGAGCGCATCCTTGACGTACTTAGGACTGCGGGGTTCTCCGACGATAAACTGCCGGCAGCTTACAGTGCAGTGATCGGCGCGATGGTAGGTTTTACAACTCAGGAATTCGCCTTGGTGCCCTCAGATGATCGGGATGAATGGGAACAATCAATGCAGTCGACCATCGCAGGCATTGATGCCGCCAAATTTCCCACTACCACCACATTGATGCCTGAGCTGACTAACAGGGCGTTCATTCTGCGTTGGGAAAACGGCACGACCGCGCCGCTTGATGACGGGTTTGACATGTTTGCCGAGGCGATGATTCTCGGGCTGGAACGCCTCGCGGACAGGATCTGACGGACACACATGCCGTCGGCCCTGATCCCGCCTCGCGACTTCGGGCGCCAGATCTCCAGCTAGCTTCGATAAGATAGCTTCCGCTTGGCGGCGACAATCAATGCACCGGTAAAACCAACAACCATAAACAGATAGCTCAGTGGAATGAGGAAAAATGGCTCATTCAGCATGCCGTTTTCGTCAATCGTCTGACCGATCACATTATAGATGATCGCAGCGCCACCGCCCAGCAAGCCCAAAGTCACGAAACCCCAGAATGTCTTGGACATGCCCAAATCCTTTCAGGTCGTTCATGTCCGAGATATGGGGCGCGTAGGCGGTCTACGCAAGAGGTTTAGGACTTTGCTCTAGCCCAAGAAAACCACGCGGAATATTTTTGATCGTTGACGATTGGGACCAGCGCGCAGATCGCAGTTGTGCCCACTTCAAGGCCTGCAAGTAATTACCAGTCAGAAGCTTGAAATCTTTCGAAATTTGATCGCCTAAGAGTAGGCCTTGCCAGGATGCATCGGTCTCGATGAACCGACCTAGGCTTCCGGTGGTCAGATTGCTTACCTCATCGAAGCTCGATGCACTCTTCTCGGGCGCATTGCAATAGATGCCCGTTACATTGGAGCCATTTGAGTGGAGCTCGAACGTGCCCTTGGCTACCGGGGAAAGGTGCTACCACCCCGGACCAAAGTAAGTCTGTGACGTTCGACACGCTATTGAGCCACGCACCTCCAGCCCGAGACGCAGTTTCAGAGATCTCCCCTTGGTGGACAGTTCCGACGGCCTAAGGGTCTCAGCCCCCGTTCACTCCTTCAGACTGCCCCAGTTCGCCTACAACGACGAGTACGTCAGACAGAAGGCTAGGTCGAGATCGGCGAAAAAATCGACTGAAACTTTCGGCATCCATGCATCTCTTACGCGATCAACGAATTGGTAATCGACACATTGAACGGCACCGTCTGTCCACAGAGCAGGAGCCAATTGAACAGCGGGCTCCAACTCAAAGTCGCCACATCGACGATCTTTTATAACAGATTCAAATATCGTGCTTCGAGTTTGAATTTCGTGCTCGACCGCAAGCAGCCTAGAAAGAGAGCGATATTATTGGGAGGACACCATGAAAAGCTTCTTGAAGGCGTCGCTTGTTGCAAGTGTGCTTGCTGGATCAGTAACAGTTGCGAATGCGCAGGACGTGACAATTCGCATTCATCACTTCATGTCTCAGAAGGCACCTTTGCACTCGAAATTTCTTATGCCGTTTGCCGATCGCGTCGCCGAGGCAAGTGCCGGGCGGATCAGGGTTGAGGTTTTTGACAGCATGTCATTGGGCGGCCGCCCGGTCGACCTTTACGACCAGGCTGCGGATGGCGCGGTCGAGGCGGTTCTGACGTTGCCTAGCTATTCGACGGGCCGCTTCAATGAAAGCGAGGTTTTCGAGTTGCCCTTCCTGATGCAGGACACCGTGGCAACCTCGAAGGCATTTTACGATCTTATCGAAAGCCAGTTGCAGGACGGCGAATTCGAAGACACGAAGATTCTTGCCGGCTGGGTTCACGGCCCAGGCATCATTCACAGCAAGGAACCGATCTCGCGGAAAGAAGATCTTGCGGGTCAGGAGCTGCGTGGCCCTACCCGCTTGGTGACCGAGCTTCTGACAGAGTTGGGCGCAACTCCGGTCGGCATGCCTTTGCCGCAAATTCCCGAGAACCTCTCGAAGGGGGTTATCAGTGGCGCACTTCTTCCGTGGGAGGTTACCCCGTCAATCAAGCTGGCCGAACTGGTCGGAAACCACACTGAGATGAGTGGCGACAGATCGCTTTACACGGCAGCTTTCGTTTTGGCGATGAACTGGGATGCCTATGAGGGTATGCCGGATGATCTGCGGGCGATTCTTGACGCCGAGACAGGCAAAGCCCTGTCTGCGATGGCTGGTCAGGTCATGCTGGACGCGGATGAATTCGGTCGCAAGGTTGCCGAGAAGAACAACCACATCACCCTTGACGAAACGGAAGTCGCCCGCTGGATCGAAGCTTCGCAGCCAATCTACGATCGCTGGGTCGAGCGCGCCTCGGAAAAGGGTTTTGACGGGCAATCTGCCATCGACCAGGCAAAAGCTCTGATCGCATCCAACCAGTAGCCTACATAATCCCGGCCCGCCACAACCGGCGGGTCGGCCATTCTTAAGGCGGACCCATGACCATGTTTGCACATGTCGAAAGGGCGATGACGCGTCTTGCAACCGGCTTGGCACTGATTGGCGGGACCGGGCTTTTGTTCGCTACGATCATCACCTGCGTCAGCATCATCCTAAAACTAGCCCGTCGCGTGCTCGATGCCCTGTTCGGATCGTCCTATGTCGGCGATACCATTCCTTGGTTGCATGCCATCCTGGGCGAAGAGGAGCTGGTTACATATGGCGTCGGGTTTGCCCTGTTCGCCGCCTTACCCTGGGCGATGATCCGCAAGGGCCACATCAGGGTTGATCTGTTTGAGCCACTCTTCGGTTCGCGGTTCAACAAGATCCTCGATCTTCTGGGCGATCTGACTCTTGCGGTACTGGCCTATCTGATCATGACCCGCCAGTGGTTCCTGATCGTGAAGAAGTCGCGCGGTCCGAAAGAGGGTTTTGGCGAACTTCTGTTGCAAGGCGATTTTGGCGAGGCAATGGGGCGGATCAGCATGAACCAGGAATCCCAGATCCTCGGGATGCCGCTTTGGCCAACCTATATCGTGGCCGAAATCTGCGTAGCCGCCTTCTTCGTCACCGCCTGCTTCTGCGTCTGGCGCAGCACCCGCGTTCTGTTCGAAATATCAAAGTCCGGGGTCTGATCCATGCTGGAAATCATCAACGCAACGTTTACGCCCTTTCAGATAGGGCTATTGAGTTTTCCGGTCCTGTTGATCCTGATTGCTCTGCGCATCCCACTCGCGGCATCCATGTTTGTCGTCGGATTGCTTGGCACATACGTCGTAGCCGGCAACATGCGCATGATGGACAGCCAGCTCAAGACCTTTACCTATGGCACTCTGACCAGCTATTCGCTTTCGATCATCCCGCTGTTCCTGCTGATGAGCGAATTTGCCACCCGGGGCGGTATGTCGACTGCGCTGTTCAAAGCCGCCGAGGCCTGGCTGGGACATCGTCGTGGCGGATTGGCTATGGCGGCGATCGGGGCATCGGCAGGCTTTGGCGCTGTTTGCGGATCATCGCTTGCAACGGCCTCGGCCATGGGGCGGGTCGCCCTGCCCGAACTGGACCGGGCGAGCTATAGCGGGGCACTTTCAACCGGCGCACTGGCTGCCGGCGGCACTCTGGGCATCCTGATTCCGCCATCGGTCGTTTTGGTTGTCTACGCGATCCTCGCCGAGGAAAATATCGAGAAGCTTTTCACCGCAGCGCTGATCCCGGGCATCCTGGCGATGCTGGGCTACATGCTGACGGTGGCGGTCTACACGCGTGTCGTGCCAGGTTCTGGCAACGCCCTGCCCCGGATGCCCTATCGAGAGCGGCTGCGCGCCTTGGGAAACGTTTGGCCGGTGATGGTGATCTTTGGTCTGGTGATTGGCGGTATCTATAGCGGTGCCTTTTCTCCGACGGCCGCCGCCGCGGTTGGTGTCGCTGGAACGGCCATTGTCGCATGGGCAAACGGAGGTCTGACTGTCGCGTCGGCAAAGCAGGCGCTTTTGTCGACGGCACAGACATCGGCGATGATTTTCTTCATCGTACTGGCCGCCGGGGTCTTCAATTCCTTCCTGTCTTCGACGCAACTGCCCCAGACACTGGCGAACTATTTTCTGAACACGGATGTCAGCCCCTGGACCATCCTGATTGGGATGCTGCTGCTCTATCTGATCCTCGGTACCGTCATGGACTCACTGGCCATGATATTTCTGACCGTACCAATCTTCGTTCCAATCATTACGCAGCTGGATTTTGGCATTCCCAGCGCCGAGATCGGGATCTGGTTCGGGGTCCTGGTTCTCATGTCGGCCGAGATTGGCCTGATCACGCCTCCGGTCGGGATGAACCTGTTCGTCATCAACTCCATGTCCAAGGGGGTCAGGATCAGTCAGACCTATCGCGGTGCGATCCCCTTCGTCATCTCAGATATCGTGCGTATCGCCGTTCTCGTGGCTTTCCCCACGATCACCATGTTTCTGGTTCGCCTGTTCTACGAATAGGCGCCAAATAAAAGGGGACCCAAGTTGAGCATCAAGAACATTCTGTGCGCTTATAGCGGTGAGGGGGCCCACGGAAGTGGTCTGGCACATGCCTTCAAACTGACGCATCACCATGATGGCTGGCTGACTGGGGTTATGCGTCACGAACACTCGACCCTGGAAAAGCGATATTCGGCCCATTTTTCTCATGCCTTTCTGGATGAGCTCCGGGCCGTCGATCGCAAGCTCATCAATGAAGTCAATCATCGTTTTATCACCTTGGCTGAACGGGCCGGGCTTGCCGACAGAAGCGAATTCGTCGAGCTGGATCCGACCGAAGGCTCGTCTATCCCCGAGTTCGCCCGCAGTTTCGATCTGATCGTTACTGGCGTACATTCAGATTCGCTAAGCAACGCGCATCTTTCAGCCAATCCGGACTTGATAGCCCTGCAAAGCGGCAGGCCCGTCCTTGTTGTTCCCGATGGGTATGAAGCGGCGGGCTTGGCTGATCGGGCGGTGGTTGCCTGGGATGGCAAACGCTCTGCCGCGCGGGCGGTCGGTGATGCACTTTCAATTCTTGCAGAAAAAGCCAAGGTGACACTGGTAACCATCGGAAAGACAGCTGCCCCCGGGACGGACCGGCTTTTGCACAATATGCGGCGTCACGGTATTGATGTTGAGTTGATGCTGACACCGCGCAAGTCCAGTATCGCACGGTCCCTTCTCGACGCAGCGCAAGAGGTGTCTGCCCAATTGCTGGTGATGGGCGCCTTCGAGCACAGCAGGTTTTCGCACAGCATCAAGGGCGGTCCGACGACCGATATCATAGCCCGGTCAAATATTCCGGTTTTCCTGTCGCACTGACCCGTCTACTGCTAGGCCAATGGAAATGATAAGGGGCGCTTCTTCACGAAGCGCCCCTTGATCAATTCAGCCCTCACACATTACGCGCATTCGAGCAAGAGCGTCCCTGCGCCGGTGTTCGAAATCGGGATGTGATAATTGCGCGTGATCTCGGTCACATTGTCACCCAAAGCACCGCGCATCATCATCCACATCAAGAACTCAGTTCCCTGTGCCCCGGCCTTCTCGACCAGCTCCATCCGGCCGATCTTGGTCAGTTCCTCGGGATTATGGGCGATGTTGTTGAGGCAGTATTCATCGAATTCACGGTTGATGAAACCGGCCCGTTCGCCATCCAGCTGGTGCGACAGACCGCCGGTGCCAAGGACGACAACCGTCAGATCTTCGGGGAAGCTCTCGATCCCCTTCCTCAGCGCCTTGCCGAAATCGAGCGCGCGCTTCAGCGTTGGAATCGGGTGCTGAACGGTATTGGCGGAGATCGGGATAGCCCTAGGCATATCCGCGTTATGCGGTGCGCCGGGCCAGAAAAGCTGCATCGGTACGACAAAACCGTGATCGACGGGCAATTCCTGACAAGAAGTAATGTCAAATTCGTCCGCAACCATGCTTTCGATGATGTGCCAGCTCAGTTCCGAGTGCCCGGGAAACGCATCCAGCTCTGGCAGGCCCCAGCCCTCGTCTTCGTTCTTGTATTCATTTGCGGCACCGATCGCGAATGTCGGCATCTGGTCCAGAAAAAACCCAAGCCCGTGGTCATTGTAGATGTTGATCACGACATCGGGTTTCTTCTCTTTGATCCAGGCATGAACCTTGGGATACCCGTCGAAAAACGGCTTCCAATAGGGATCATCGTAGAGTTCATTTTGAATTGCGTTGCCGACGGCAGGGATATGCGAGGTGGTGATACCACCAAGGATCTTGGCCATTGTAATTCCTCCTTACGCCTGGCTCAGCAGGTATTCCTTGAATTCTTCGGTGGTCCGGCCGGTTTGCAACCCGCCCACATCTTGCACCGACAGCTTGAAGATGCCAGCCAGTTTGGCGAGGTAATAGATGTTCCCACCTTCTTCGATCATCGCCAGAATATTCGAGGACCGGATGGCCTCTTTCTGGGCCTCGGTCAGCTTGTATTCTGACATGTAGGCTTCGGGATCTTCCTTGAAGGCATCGCGATTGTCCGCCTTGTTGAAGGAGTAACACATCTTGTTCAGGTTATAGCCTTTCATGGCCATCTTGCCGTCAAAGATCGTCGTTCCGGGTATGTCGATGTGATAGTCGTGATCCATAGAGTCGTGCATTGAGGCTCCTCCATTTAATGGTTTGTGTGCGTCGTATTCCTTGCAGTTCAAGCTGCGATCATGGCCAGTAAAGGCGCATGGGGTTATCGACCAAGAGCTTGTGTTGCTGCTCCGGATCCGGTGCGATTCTAGGAATGAAATCCACCAGTGCGCCGTCATCCGGCATATGTGATTTCATGTTGGGGTGCGGCCAGTCCGTGCCCCAGAGTACCCGATCAGGGAAACGCGCGACGATCTCGGCACAGAAGGGCACAACATCGTCATAGGGCGGTCCCTGCAAGCTTAGCCGCTCGGGGCAGGTCACCTTGGACCAGATGTTTTCATTCTCTGCCATCAAGCGGATAAACCGTTGGAAATCCGGGTGCTCGACACCATTCGACACATCCGGGCGACCCATGTGATCAACAACCACGATGGTCGGAAGCTGCTTGAGGAACGGCTCCAGTTCCTCAAGGTCCGCCGCCTCGAAATAGACCACGATGTGCCAGCCGAATGGCATGATCTTATCGGCAATGGACAGGAAGACCTCTTTGGGTGTGGCATCGACCAGGCGTCTGACAAAGTTGAAGCGGACCCCACGGACGCCGGCGTTATGCATTTCCCGGATTTCGTCGACGCTGATATCCGCCCCGACCGAAGCAACGCCGCGCGCAAGCTCGCCTGCGGTTTGGCAGGCATCCATCATAGCGCGATTGTCTTTTCCATGGCAGGTGGCCTGAACGATCACATTGCGTGAAAAGCCAAGGTGATCACGCAGGGCAAACAAGGCGTCCTTGCCCGCATTGCAAGGTGTGTATTTGCGTTCCGGCGCAAACGGGAATTCAGTACTCGGACCGAAGACATGACAATGGGCATCCACCGCCCCCTCGGGCAGCCTGAAGCTCGGGGTCTTGGGATCGGGGTGGTAAACGAGCCAATCCGGGTCCATTTTCTGCTGCTCTACCAAGAGAATACCTCTCCATCCATCAATTTGCGCGCCGTTCGCAGGATCGCCGCTGCCTGTACATCTCCAGCGTCATCCAGCGTGGCGACGACGGTCATCTCACCCGTTGGGTGCTCTACTGCGAGGCTCCTCTCGGACCCCGTTCCCTTTTCAGCAAGCCCGTGCGCGGCCGATCCCTCCAGCAGGCAGGCCGTGGCAACACTGACCGCGCCAAGCACACCGATCGCCTTGTGGCAGCGGTGGGGAATGAATGTGCGCGTGGCGATTGCCCCCCCCTCTCGTGGGGCGCTGACCATGGTCATTTTCGGAACGGACTTGGCGGAGACATCACCAAGGTTCATCAGTGGTCCACATGCCAGCCGCAGCGCTTCCAGACGGGTGCGCAGGTCGGCGTTGGCCTCCAATTCTTCAGGGCTTTCCGAACCCGAGATTCCCATGTCCGCAGCGCGGATCACAACGCAGGGCATGCCATTGTCGATCATCGTCACTTCGACGCCATTAACAACGTCCGCAACATTCCCGGTGGGCAGCAATGCCCCACAGGTCGATCCGGCTGTATCTTTGAACTCGATTGGAACCGGAGCCGAAGTTCCTGGCACGCCGTCGATGCGGGCCTCTCCGCGGTAGTCGACGACGCCATCGGGCGTGTTTACCCTCGCGACGGCCAATTGCCCTGTGTTCTCCATGAAAATAGTCACGGAGGTCACATCTTCGCGGGCCGGGATCAACCCGCGCTCGATGGCGAACGGTGCGACCCCTGCCAGGATGTTCCCGCAGTTCTGTGCGTCGGTGACAATTGGCTGATCCACGAAAACCTGTAAAAACAGGTAATCGACATCTACGCCTTCGCGGTTCGAACGTGAAACGATGGCGACCTTTGACGTCAGCGGATCCGCCGCCCCCATGCCATCGATTTGCCGGGCATCCGGCGAACCCATCATCCCAAGAAGAAAGGCGTTCCTGGCATCTTCATCTGCGGGAACGTCTTCGCGCAAGAAATACCCGCCCTTTGACGTGCCCCCGCGCATCCACATGCAACGAACCCCGTCAGACATGCCAGCCACCTGTTTCCCGGCAAAAGCTTAAGAAGCTGCCCTGCCTCGGCGATCCGGCAAAACGGAAATGCGTCATCTGAGCATCGGAGAAGAGTTGCGACAGAAACCCTTCGCGATCATTCGGCAAGGTGTCGGTTCTCATCGTGATGTTACGCGACCATCGACCCAGCAACACCGGCGTCCTTGATCTCTCCATCGCTGCAGGATCTGGACTAGACATATTTCAGCCCCTTCTCAGCCAGTCGATCGCGCATCTTGTAGATATCAAGCCCCAGTTCTCCAGCTTCGAACCGCGCGCGCTTTTCGGCTTCGTTGGCCTCGCGCGCCTGCGCTTTTTGCAGAACCTCCTCCGCCTCTTCCCGGCGTACGACGCAAACACCGTCATCATCAGCGACGATGATGTCACCCGGATGGACCAGTTCACCGGCGCAGACCACCGGAACGTTCACCGACCCCAGCGTTTCCTTGATCGTGCCTTGAGCGAAGATGCATTTGGACCAGACCGGGAAATTCATCTCGGTCAGATCCCGCACGTCCCTGACACCGGCATCAATGATCAGGCCCCGGCACCCGCGCACCTTGGCCGAGGTGGCCAGAAGATCGCCGAAATAGCCGGCATCCGACGGCGAAGTCGGGGCAAGAACCAGAATGTCGTTGGCTTTAATCTGCTCAATCGCGACATGGATCATCCAGTTGTCGCAAGGCGGTGCAGAGATAGTAACGGCGCTTGCGGCAACGCGTGCTCCAGAGAAGATTGGGCGCATGTAGGAGGCTAGCAGCCCCTTGCGCCCCTGCGCTTCGTGAACCGTTGCGACGCCGCATGCCGCCAACCCATCAATCACCGACTGATCAGCACGCATGATGTTTTGGACCACGACGCCTTGGGTGCCGACGGGATAGGTCATGACAGTTCATCCACGCAAACCGGGAAGACCGTCTCGAAGCCTTCGGCATATTTGCAGTCCCGCCCGCCCGACATGCCGCCGGTGTTGCGCTTGAAGTGGTTGGCACGCTGCTGTGCAACCCGGGTGTAGAAATCCCACAGGTGCAACTGCCCGTTCATGCATTCCATCGCCGCTCGTTTCTTTTCCCAGACAGGCGTGATGTCGAGGAAGACATTCGGCTTCCAGCCCATCTGTTCGGTCTGATGCGGTTCGAAAAGGTAGAGCTGCGGCGCGCCCAAGACCTTTTGCCCCGGATTGTGCCCCCAGGCCTGTGCGATCATGCGACAGGTCAGCGCAAAATCGGTCGTTTTCATGTGGTCGGTGTTATAGGGATCCCATTTCGAATGCGAAAACATGAACTTCGGCTGAACGTCCCGGATGATGTCGACAACCTTGTTCTCGGCCTCTTCGGAAAAGCGCAGCGGGTAGTCGCCCATGTCGAGAAAGCGGATGTCATGCAATCCAAGCGCCGAAGCAGAGGCTTCGGCTTCGCGTTTCCGGATCGATTTGACCTCGTCCAGGGTCTTGCCATCTTTCCAAAGCCGCGCGCTTTCACCACGTTCGCCATATGACAGGCAGACAACCGTGACATTGTATCCCAACTCCTGGTGAAGAGCGATCGCGCCCCCGCATCGCCACACGAAATCTGCCGCATGAGCGGAGATAACCAAAGCGGTCTTGTTGTCAGCCATTATCGCGCCTCTTGAATGTTCCGAAATCTATCAAAAGGTAATGGCGGCAGTGGCAGGATGACCATTTTGAAATCTGGAGTCCGAGATTTGATTTTGTTATAGTTTCGTAAGGGAGACCCTGCACAGATGGCCGAACTGCCCCATATCCGCTACCTACATTTGGTCAGCGAAATTTATCGACGCAGGCGGATAGGCGCGGCGGCCGAAGCTGCCAACATGTCCCAACCCGCGGCGACCCAAGCCCTGGCTCGCATTGAAGAACATGTGGGTGTAACGCTCTTTGAACGCCAACCGAAAGGTATGGTTCCAACAGAGGCCGGCGCGTTGTTTGAAAGACGTTTGGAACGGGTTCTTGCCCATCTGCGCCGGGGTGACAGCTTGTCTCGCAAGAAGCTTGCCCGCAATTCGGACCGTCGCCCCCGTACTGCATTCTACAGACTGTGTTCACCGGTACAATTGCGCGCGCTGCTCGCTGTCGCAAGGACCGGCAGCTTCAATCAGGCCGCCCGGGACCTTAAGGTCAGCCAGCCTGGCATTCACCGAGCACTGAGGGAACTTGCGTCTCTGTCAGGCCTGGCCTTGTTCGACCAAACGCGAGGAGGCGTTATCATGACGCCAGCGGCCGAAGTGTTCATTCATCAGGTTAGATTGGCCACCAGTGAGTTTCAGCAAGCAATTTACGAGATAAACGAACTATTAGGGCAGGACTCCACACGTATAAACGTTGGTTCGTTACCCTTGTCGCGCTCGTCGGTCCTGCCGATTTCGATTGACCGGTTATTGTCCGAGGCCGGCAGCGGGGTGCAGGTCAATTGTGTCGATTCACGTTATCAGACTCTGCTGCGGGATCTGCGATTTGGTGAACTTGATTTCCTGATCGGAGCGTTGCGCCACTCTCTGCCTGCCAATGACATCGAACAGGAAGAGCTATTTGTTGATGAACTTGCCGTGGTGACCGCCCCGAGCCATCCGTTGGTGCAACAACGAACGGTGACATTCGATGACACGCTTGCGTTTCCATGGGTCGCGCCGCCAAAGGACACTCCGTCGGGCCAATATCTTTTCGAGAAACTCCGCATTCAGGAACTGCCGAATACCCCTGTGCGCGTTGTCTCAAGCTCTCTGGTGATGCTTCGCGGACTGCTAGCAAGGGGCAATTATGTTTCCATTGCCTCACGCCTCCAGATCGAGGTTGAAGAACAGCTGGGACAGCTCGTGCAGCTACCCATCGAACTTCCGCAATCAGGCAGACCAATCGGATTCACATTTCGAACCGGCTGGTCACCGACACCGATTCAAAGGCGTTTTTTGGACATTATTCGAGAGAAATGTCGCGCACTCCCTCCCGATACGGAACTCCGATAACAAAATCAAATGACAAACGCCGCAATAGAATTCCCGATTTACGGAGCTGGTTGATAGAACCATCACCGCAAGAGCGTCAGGCGGGATGCTCCCCGAAACATCTTGCTGGCGCATCAAGTAGACAGGAAGGATCCCAAGAGCATGAGACTTTGTGTGGCAGGCGCTTATGGCGCGTTTGGTCTGAAACATCTCGACGCAATAGCAAATATCGAAGGCGTTACCGTCACTTCGGTCATGGGGCCGACCAAGTCCAAGATCGAGGCACTGGCCAATGAACGCGGCATCGGTCACGCCGGGACCACGCTGGAGGAGTGTATCTCACGCGATGACGTCGATGCGGTAATCTTGTCGACGCCGACCCAGATGCACGCGGATCAGGCGATCGCCTGCATGGATGCCGGGAAACATGTACTGATCGAAATCCCGATGGCAGACAGCCTCGAGGACAGTGAGCGCGTCGTTGCCAAGCAAAAGGAAACAGGATTGACTTGCATGGCAGGTCAGGTCCGCCGCTTCAATCCCAGCCACCAGTGGATCAAGAACAAAATCGACGCAGGCGAGCTGAAGGTCCAGCAGATGGACGTGCAGACCTACTTCTTCCGACGCTCTAACACCAATGCAAAGGGAGAACCCCGCAGCTGGACCGATCATCTGCTTTGGCATCACGCGTGTCATACCGTGGACCTGTTTCAATATCAAACCGGCGGCAAAGTTGAGCAGGCCTTTGGTCTGCAAGGCCCCGCCCATCCCGAGCTCGGCATCGCCATGGACATGTCGATCGGCATGAAAGCCAAGGATGGGGCTATCTGCACACTGTCTTTATCGTTCAACAACGATGGCCCTTTGGGCACATTCTTTCGCTATATCTGTGACAATGGCACCTATATCGCGCGTTATGACGATCTCTATGACGGGTACGACAAGAAGGTCGACCTGAGTGGCGTTGCTGTATCCGATAACGGGATCGAACTGATCGACCGCGAATTCATCTCCGCCGTCCGCGAGGATCGCAAGCCCAATGGTTGCGTTACAGATGTTATTCAGGCCATGGAAACACTCGACCAGATCGAACGCTCGTTCCTCTAGGGCCGCTCCTCAAGGCGTTTCCTGAACGCGCGCGGCGACTGTCCCGTCGCGCGCTTGAAAACTCGGCTGAAGTAGGTGGGATCCACATAGCCTAGTTGATAGGAAATCTCCGAAATACTGATGTTCGAAAATGCCAAGTTTCTTCGCGCCTCACGGACAATCCGTTCCTCGATCGCGGACAGGGCTGACCGGCCCGTCGCAGCGCGCATCACCCGACTTAGATGGGCGGGCGTAATGCCCATTAGCTTGGCATAGTCAGATACCCCTAAATGGTCGAGGAAATGTGCGTCGAGCAAGGCTTCGAACCTGCGCTGCAAACCATGTTCCGTTTGCCTCTCTTGCGGGTCTAATTCGGCAATGCCGCGGCCGACCAATCCCATAAGCAAGCTGGAATAGGCCCTGAGTACATGAGCCCTCGCGTATGAGCGGCCCGCGTATTCCGAGAATATTTGCATGACAGCGCTTTGAATTTCATCTTTGTAAAATAATATCTTGGGCTTCATTAGGTGAGGACGAAGCCCCTCGCTTTCCAAAAGACTCTCCTCTAGAAGTTCCGCTGCGAGCGTTACGACCCAGCCCTTAGTCCGGGGCTCAAAATTAAACCCGTGCACGCAGCCAGCAGGGATATTCACAAGTGCCCGTTCATTTAGAGGATGGCGCTCTTCCTCCAGGAGGACCTGGCCAACACCGCTTTCGAGCAACAACCACTGATGAAGTCGAGCATGTCGATGCGGCTGGAATTCCCAATCATGGATCACTGACCGCGCTTCTATGGTTTCGCAATGCACAACATCAGGGAAGTTCCCCGCCTCACCATAAAGATTGAAATTCTCAATGCTGTGCATGTTCGATATGTGCCATTTATTCGTCAAAATGTCCATTCAAACCGCGACTGGAGAAGCCCAGAATACAGAGAGATTTGGAGGAAGATACCATGAACACGAAAACTCAGGTCGGGATCATCGGCGGCGGGCCTTCGGGCCTAATGTTGAGCCAGCTGCTGCATCTGAAGGGCATCGACAACATCGTTCTCGAAAAGCACAGCAGAGAATACGTGCTTGGACGCATTCGGGCGGGCGTGCTGGAACACGGGTTTGCTGAGTTGATGCGCGAAGCCCAATGTGGCGAACGGATGGATGCCGAAGGCGAGATTCACGAAGGCTTCTACGTCGCTGAAGGCAACAAGAAACGCCGCGTGGACCTGGCCGCACACACTGGTGGGAATTCGGTTGTCGTGTACGGCCAAACGGAACTCACCCGCGACCTTTACGAGGCCCGCGCCAAATTGAATGGCAAGGTCATTCACAATGTCGAAGACGTCAAGCTGCATGACTTGAAGTCTGACGCTCCGCATATCACCTATCGCAGCGGCGATGACGTCATTCGCATCGATTGCGACTACATCATTGGAGCAGACGGGTTCCACGGTGTCAGCCGCAAGTCGATCCCCTCGGATGTTCTGCGGGAATACGAAAAGGTCTATCCCTTCGGATGGCTCGGCGTTCTGAGCCGTACCAAACCGGTGTCGCCCGAACTCGTCTACGCAAAAAGCGACCGCGGTTTTGCACTGTGTTCGCTGCGCAGCCAGGTCTTGAGCCGCTACTACATTCAAGTTCCCCTGACAGACAGCGTCGAAGACTGGTCAGACGACGCGTTCTGGGATGAGCTGAAGAAGCGGCTGCCCGACGATGTCGCCAACGCGCTGGAAACGGGTCCCTCGATTGAGAAAAGCATCGCCCCCTTGCGTAGTTTCGTTGCCGAACCGATGCGCTATGGGAATATGTTCCTGGCAGGAGACGCCGCGCATATCGTCCCGCCGACCGGTGCGCGCGGACTGAACTCCGCTGCAAGCGACATCTACTACCTCTACCATGCACTGGTCGATCACTATGAAAAGGGTGACGATACCGGCCTCGATAACTACAGCGAAAAGGCTCTTGCCCGGATCTGGAAGGCACAGAGGTTCAGTTGGTGGATGACCACCCTTCTGCACACTTTCCCCGACAGCATCGCCTATGATCAGAAGCTGCAACAGACGGATCTGCAATACTTGTTCTCTTCCGAAGCGGCGCTGACCTCCTTGGCGGAAAACTACGTGGGGCTGCCCTTCTGATCGTACCGCTCAGGTTCAAAGAATAAGCGAGGCGCCATTGGCGCCTCGTTCCAGTCCGAGAGGCGGCCCTTTAGCGTTGTACGAGCGGACCGGGTCGAGTTTCGGCCATATTAGCCTGCAGCGGCAGCCGAAAGCGGTTTTCAACGCGATAACGCGGGCTCGTTTTCCCCTCAGGAATAAGTATGCCTGAAACACAGCTGCTACTAAGGTGTCCGAACCACTGGCAAACCGTGAGTGGCCCACAGTCATATTTAGCGCAAGAGTTAGCGTCGACCCCAAATATGCTCGCGATGCCTAGTCGGACACTCTGAAATCCTCGATAAAGGGCATGGAAGCAGAACGCTTTCCAACGACCATACGCAATCTGGCATCCATGGAAAACCAGTCCCATATCAAGCGCTGGAAGAACGGCGCATCGCCGCCGCTGGAATCCGGGTTCGATATGTCCATTCGAGTCATTGTTGATTAACTTGACGGGTGGCAGCGATGTTAGACCGGGCCTCTATTTGACCTGCGTGCGAGCGATTATGAGAAAAGCGCCTCCAGAAGCGGTGGAGCTTTCTCTTGCTCAGATACGACTGATCCTATTTGGCTTTTTGCGGTGTAAACATGGGAACCAATTGCCCGTTGGCGGTGGCAACAAAAACCACGCGGACGGGCTGACCGATCTGTACTTTGTCGAAATCACAGTCGGTCAGGGCACTCAGGACGATCGGGCCTTCGACAAGTTGAACATAGGCGATGCAGTGCTCAGATCCGTGCCGTTGCGTGACACTGAAGGAATAGACTGTCCCTCTCCCGCAAGCATCACGCCATTCGGTTTTGGCCAACCCCGTAAAGGGGCTGATCTCGCGCGGCGGGTAAAAGGCCTGACCGCTGCCAAGACAGTGTTTGAGCAGCAACCGCCCTTCGTTGGCGGCCTGCCAGAAATAGGCTGTATCTTCGGTCACGACTGGGGATGTGGGAAGTTTGGACTCTGTCATATCAGACCCTCTCCATGATAAGCGTGGCGCTGCCATGTCGCCCACCTAACTGACCGCCGGTACCATGGGCCAACGCCAAGTGGCAATCCGGCACTTGCACCGCCGGGTGCGCTTCGCCGCGCAATTGGCGCACGGCCTCGATCATCTTGGTCATGCCGCCCCGGTTGCCGGGGTGGTTGCTACACAGGCCTCCTCCGTCGGTATTCACCGGCAAGCGACCCACCCCTGAAATCAGGTTGCCATCAGCCACAAAGCGTCCACCCTGCCCCGGCTCGCAGAACCCAAGGTTTTCCAACTGCACCAGGACCGTGATCGTAAAGCTATCATAGATAGAAGCGTATTGTATGTCTTGCGGCGTGACACCGGCTTCAGCAAAGGCCTCGGCCCCCGATTTCACGCCGCCCGAGGCCAGAATATCGAAGTACCCGCCATTCAGGTGTTTGACATTGAATCCCGCGCCGGTCGGTGTGATCAAGGGACGGTCCAGCGATTTTGCTACATCTGGGTGCACCACAACCAAAGCACCGCCGCCATCGCTGATGATGCAACAATCCAGGCGGCGCAGCGGCGAGGACACTGACGGCGAGTTCACAACATCTTCGACCGTCACCACATCGCGCAACTTGGCATTCGGATTATGTTGGGCGTGATGTGAAGCGGCGACTTTGACCCAGGCAAGCTGCTCCGATGTCGTACCGTGTTCATACATGTGGCGCTGTGCGACCATGCCATACATGTTTGTCACCACGGCATTGTAGGGTAGCTCGAACGGCGCCTCAAAGGCGGTCTGACGTTGGCCCTGGTGATCACTTTCCGGTGTTTTGCGATCTGCACGCGGACGTCCCGCCTGGGTGATCAGCGCAACACGGCATTTGCCCGCCTCGATCGCCTGCACTGCATGAGCAACGTGGTTGATATATGACGACCCCCAGCTCTCTGTCGTGTCCAGGTGGCGCAGGTTCAGACCCAGGTATTCGATGATCGAGAACGGACCGACACCCGGCGCCTCCCATCCGGCGACGTCTCCGCCGCAAAAGTAACCGTCGACATCGGCGATCGTCAGTCCGGCGTCGGCCAGGGCGCCCGCCGCTACCTCTGCATGCAGCCGAGCCAATGGGATGCCAGCCGCATCACGGGTCGGATGTTCATAAGCACCTACGATATAGGCTTTGTTTTTCAGGCTCATATCCAGTCCTCACCCGTTCAGATGCGCGACCGATAGATCCGCATCGTCATAAAGACGTTCAACCCATCTGGCACGGGTCTTGAGCAACAGTTTCTGATTCAGGTTGCCTTTGTCTGTAGTCTCGCCTTCTGATAGAGAAGCGGGTTCTTCCAACGCCAGCATGCGCATGATCCGCATCGACGACCCCGCACCGCCCTCAGCCAGCCGCTTCATTGCGGCAGACATGGCATCCAGCAGTTCGGGGTGGTTCAGCACGCCATCCCCGTCTGTCCGGGAGCCATCTTCCAGCTGCGCCAGGAAATCCGGTTTGACGAAGGCGAGCGCGCCAAGCTCATCGCGCCCATGGCCGCAGATCACCAGATCGGCAACGACATTGCTCATTGCGCTCACGGCAGTAGCACGCACCTTTGTGGCCTGAACGAATGTGCCAGTCGACATCTTGAAATCTTCCGACAGCCGCCCTTCAAAGGCCAACCCTTCATCTGGGTTGTTCTCATCAATAAAGCGGACGGCATCGCCTGTTATCAGATAGCCCTCTTCATCGAATGCTTCGGCGGTCTTTTCAGGCGCGTTCAAATAGCCAGGCGTAATATTTGGCCCCTTCACCCGAATTTCGTAGGCCCCATCGATTGTCGGAATGAGTTTTGCATCCATCCCCGGCAACGGAACGCCAATCATTCCCGCATGGTTCATTCTTTTCTGAACGATGAACGCGGACGGTGCTGTTTCCGTTAACCCCCAACCCGCCGACATTTCCGGCACGCGGCCAATCTCGTCCATCGCATGTTGCTTGAGTTCGTCCCAAACCATTTGAGGCATGGACGCCGCCGCATAATACACAAGCGACAGATCCCTGAAGAACTCCCTGCGGAACACCTTGTCTGTTCGCATAGCCTCAGTCATCATCGACAGTCCAATCGGCACACTGGCGCAAATTGTCTGCCCCGCCATTCTGATATTCTCGATCGAGCGTGCAATGCCTTTTTCGGACGGCCCGCCGTCATCGATGTACAGAGCTCCCCCATTGGCCAGCATCATGTTGAAGTTGGCGCTGCCACCTGCACCGTGGTTCCAGGGTAGCCAGTCGACCATGCGCGGTGGGGCGTCTGCCAGAAAAGGCCAAGCCATGGAGCGTTGCATCTGGTTCGCCGTCAGCATGCCGTGGGTCGTGATGACCGCTTTGGGCATCGACGTAGACCCGGAAGTAAACAAGTACTTCGCGACGGTATCCGCACCAACGCCTGCTTTGGCGGCGTCTACGTGACTGGAGCCGCCCGACAGCAAGTCCGAAAAGCTGATCTTTGTACCGCCGTCATTCGAGATGATTGGCCGCGCCCCAAGAATCCCAGAGCCTATTGCCGCCTCGAATTTCTTGCTGATTTGAACAAAAATCGCGCCTGGCTCAATCAGATCCACCACATGCCTAAGTTTGTTGTGCGCAGCTGCGACCAGAGAGTATTGTTCGGCAATCGCGACCGAAGGAATGCCAACGTATTGCGCGGCCAGAGCCAGCAATGCGTGGTCGACGCTTTTTCCCGAAAGCAGCATAAGCGGAGCTTTTTCGGTGAGACCCAAATCCAGCAATGATGACGCGATTGCTCTGACTTTTTCTCGAGCTTCGGCATAAGTCACCTCATTCCAGCCTTCACCCGACCGTTCAGCGACGAATACAGCATTCGGAGTATGCGCTGCCCAGTGATCCAACCAATCTCCAGTTCGCTTTAAGTAAGGTCTGAGCGAATATGGTGACGACAGCAGTAGGGCACCATCATCACGGTGCTTTGCGATCACACGCTGAGGCAAAAAAAACTCGCTCATAGGCTCACTTATCTCCTCCGATTCCACGCAGCACGAAGATGCGGCTGGACAAAACTTCATTCCCATGTACAGTGTACAATTAAATTTGTCCAGCCGACTTCCCAGCCAACCGGAGAAAGACATGTCCGCACAAGCGCAATCGTCGGAGCACCTGCGTAGCGCCCTCGCAGAAGCGGAGGCGCAATACGTTCGTGCAAACCCTAAAAGTGAAGCCCAGTTCCGCAAAGCCGAGCAATCATTGCCCGCAGGGAACACCCGCAGCAGCCTGTTTTACCGCCCCTTCCCACTAACCGTGGCCCGCGGGGAGGGGGCCAGTTTGTGGGATCTGGACGGCCACAAATACCTGAACTTTCTCAGTGAATTCACATCCGGCGTCTATGGCCATTCACACCCACGCATCGTGGCCGAGATGCAAGCGGCCATTGGCGATGGATTGAATCTGTCATCTCACACCACAGGCGAAGCCAATCTAGCAGACGCGATCTGTGATCGCTTTGAATGCTTTGACAAGGTGCGCCTAACCAACTCAGGCACCGAGGCTAACATCATGGCGATGGTCACTGCGCGCGCCGTGACGGGGCGCGACAAGATCGTGGTGTTCAAGGGCGGATACCACGGTGGGCCGCTGACCTTTGTAGGCGGCGCAAGCGTCGGCAATGTACCGTTCGATTTCCTCTACGGGCGTTATAACGACCTTGAGACGACGCTGGCCACCATCGAGCCACATGCCCAGGGTATCGCCGCCGTCGTGGTCGAACCCGTGCTTGGGGCTGGAGGCTGCATCCCCGGGGACAAGGCGTTCCTGACCGGCTTGCAAGATTGGTGCCGCAGCCAAGGCGCGCTTCTGATCGTGGATGAGGTTCAGACTGCACGTCATCATGCGGGCGGCCTGCAACCCGTATTGGGACTTAAGGCCGATATTGCAACTATGGGTAAATTCATCGGCGGCTGCATGCCGATCGGCGTCTTTGGCGGACGCCACGACATCATGGAGCGCTTTGACCCGCGCCATCCCGATGCGCTGGCACATGCGGGCACCTTCAACAACAACGTCATGACCATGCGGGCAGGGCTGGTCGGGCTGACAGAGGTTTACACGACCCAAGAAGCCCGACGCCTGACCAAGATGGGCGATGCCTTCCGCGACCGCCTGAACGATATCGCCATCGAAACCGGCGCGCCAATCCACGTTACGGGTGTTGGCAGTATCATGAACATCCATACTCAATCGGGACCGATCACATTCGCCGAACAGGTCGCGCTGGAAAACAAGGAGATCAAGGACCTCTTGTTCTTCGAATTCCTGTCTCACGGGCTCTACTATGCCAAACGCGGCCTCATAGCGCTGAACGTTTGCCACAACCGGGCCGACCTGGACCGCTTTGCCGAAGCATTCCGCAACATTTTGACCAAACATGCGCCACTGTGGCGCGAACTGAAAGGACAAGCCGCATGAGCAGCACCTCAGAAACCGCCTTGAGACCCGGTTCACCGATTCAGGTGTTCTACTCGGGCAACCGTGGGCATCTGCCGACGATTGATCATGCCAAGGGCGCGTACCTCTGGGACACCACGGGCAAGAAGTATCTCGATGCTTCATCCGGGCCGGTCATCACCAACATCGGCCATGGCAACACGCGCGTTCTGCAGGCCATGATCGATCAGGCCACGAAGGTCTGTTACGCCAGCCGCGCGGTGTTCGAAAACCAGCCCAACCGCGACCTTGCGGAAAAACTGGTCGATCTGGCCGGGCCCGGTTTTGACCAGGCGTTCCTGGTCGGCAGTGGTTCGGAGGCGACGGAATCGGCGATCAAACTGGCCCGGCAATACGCCGTCACCAAGGGCGAAGCGAAACGCACCGTCGTGCTGGCGCGAAACCCCAGCTACCATGGCGCAACGCTGGGCGCTGCGGCAGTCACTGGCGATCCGCAGTCGGATGCGGTGTTCGAACCGGTGATGCGTATCATGCCCAAGGTGCCCGCGCCGTTTTCCTATCGCCTGCCCCAAGGCGTCAGTGTCGAAGAACACGCGATGAACTGTGCCAACCAGTTGGATCAGCAGATCACGTATGTCGGCGCGGAAAACGTGCTGGCCTTCATCATGGAGCCGGTCGGCGGCCTTGCCACCGGCGGGCTTGTGGCGCCGGACTGTTACTACAAGGCCGTGCGCGAAATCTGCACCAAACATGGCGTATTGTTGATTTTCGACGAGGTCATGAGCGGCGCCGGCCGCACCGGCACTTTCCTGTCGGCCGAGCATTGGCCCGATGCGCGCCCCGACATGGTAACCTTGGCCAAGGGCGTGGCCGCGGGCTATACCCCGCTGGCTGCGGTTCTTGCGCCGAACTATATCGTCGAGCCTGTCGTGGCCTCGGGCGGGTTCCTGCATGGGCACACCTATTCGGCCAATCCGCTCTCTTGCGCGGTGGCGGTAGCTGTGGTCGACGAGATGCTGCGCTTGGACCTTATGTCCAACGCGCGCGATGTCGGCGCCTATCTGATGGAGGGCCTGCGCAAGATCGCGGATCAGTCCGCGATTATCGGCGACGTGCGGGGCAAGGGCATGCTCATGGCGGTCGAGCTGGTTGCCGATAAGGTAACCAAATCCCTGATCCCCGCTGAACATAGGGCGGTCTATCGATTGCTCGAGATCGGCATCGACAATGGGCTCTTGCTCTATACCCGCAAGACCGCCGGCGGGAAGTTCGGCGAATGGGTCATGGTGACGCCGCCTCTGACGCTGACACGCGAAGAAGCCGACGAACTGTTGCGTCTATTCGCCAAGTCCATCGCGGATTTCGAGCACGAATTAGCCGAGCGCGGAGTTCTGCAGGCGGCCTGACGGTGATGGCGTCGCAACCCACTCCTCAGCGGTTGCGACACCACAATTCTGAGGTGCCCCTAGTTTCCTAGACACCTGCCTTTTCCAGTTTGAGCTGTCTTTCTTCGTGTCCGCCGACTGTGATGCCAGAAAAGGAAGCGTTCTGCTTCAGGAGAACCCAGTAATGTCAATATTTTGTCTTGCGGAGCAACAATTTTGCCCCGATGAGCCAGACAAGTTCGAACGACGCAGCCTCCACCCTTTGGCATGGCTGGTTGGAAGTCTGATAGTTCTTACGGGCTGTGCCGAAATGATACCGGTCTCGGCCAGCCAGGGTCAGGCCCGGACCCAAGGCGCGGCCTCGACGATCCCGGAGAGCAGTGCAACCTACTCCTACCGGTGCGAGGACGGTGCGCACGGCGAGATTACCTATCGGAACTTCACAGATGGCCGATCGGAGGCGACGCTTGCCTATCTTGGTCGAACCGTCGAAATGAGCGAGGAGCGGTCGGCATCGGGCGCTATGTACAAGGCCTCCGACGGATCGGGGTTGGTGTTCTGGAGCAAGGGGCATGAGGCCTTCATAGAGAGGGACGATGTCATCCTGCACCGCGCCTGCAAGATGACCGAAGAAACCTGAGCGCCTGCGCGGCCCGGTAAGAGCCAGGCCGCGAACCTCATCCGCCAGCTGCCAATAACATTAAGTGTCGGCCAGACGGTCCTGACCGGGCTCCGGGGCGTCGACCCCCACTGTCAATCGCGTGCCGATTGCGCCGGAGCGGAGCGTTCGGTAGGCTCTGAAGCCCATCGCCCTGTAGTAAGCAAGACCCAGCGCGTTATCCGGTTCTATGGTTGCGTCGATCGTTGTGACACCGGCCCTGCGCGCCGCTTCCAGCGTCGCTGCAAACAGGGCCCGGCCGGTTCCCTGCCCAATCGCATTAAGCCTGACGAAGGTCCCGATGACTCCCCATCCCGCTGCGACCTGGAATGGGTTGCCCTCGCCGACACATTTCAGCGATTGAAACCCCAGAACCCGGCTCGCCGGGTCTGTCGCGACCGAGCAGCGAACCTGTTCGGGGTGATCGATGTAGTTAGTCAGAATGTATTCGGGCGTGGATGTCCAGCGTGTTTTCCACGTCTTCTGGATGTCGGCTAAGATCGCGCTCATGGCTTCCGCATCCTCGGCCGCAGCCGGTCTTACATGTACCAATTCGCCTCCCTCTGTTTCGTCAGTTCGGACCAAGCAACCGAGCCGCATTGCCTTCAAGTAACTCCGAGTGCAACTCATCCATGATAGCGATCTTCTTGAAATCGCTCAACCAGCGCTCTAGTGCGATCATTGGCCAATCCGTGCCAAAAGCACCCGTTCCTACAGGATTGAATTGTTGTAGCTCACGAGGATCTCGGGGAAATACTTCGGCGACTAGCCCGACAGATTTATTCAGAGATATGGTTTGCGCTGTGCCACGGCGAGCGCCTCCTCCGGCCAGGTGAAGGACGGTTGCGCCAAGACGATCAGCATCTCGGGGAAGTCTGGGCCTTACCCGGAATTGTTTCGCTGCTTTGACTTGGTATTTTGCCAAAAAGGAGAAACATCATGGCTTAGAAACCAACCACGGAATTCCGAGCAGAAGCAGTTCGGGTAGCGTTGACCAGCGGCCTGCCGCGTAAGAATCTAATGCCAATATACGCAAGCACTGGACACCCACGGCCGACAAACCTTTCGCGAGTGCCAGCCGGCCATCTGGTCGATTTGCTTTGTGAGTTCCTCGATTGCGATGCCCACAATGGTCGCGTGACCGCTTTCGCCAAGCTCAAGAAGGCGGAGGAGGATGTGAAGATGGAAAAGTTCCCGAGCGATGCCACCACCAAGCTTATTATTCGCCTGCGCGTCAGTGATTTTGGCGCGCAGGTGGAATGGTGCCGGTCACAGTGGCCACCGCGCTGATCACGCCACTCCAGAACTTTGAGCAGCGTGATCAGGTCGAGTGTGGGGTTTCTGGCGTCAGCCCAAGGACCTGGTCATCTGCCGGTAAATCACACCACCCAGCACGGCACCGATGATCCAGGCATAGCCGGACAGGATACCCAACGCGGGAATCCATACCGTGGCGACCGAGAAGATAGCGGCCATCCCAAAGGCAGTCAGCGCCGCCTTGTTCCAGCCGTTGCTGTAATAGTACTGCCCACCTTCATGGTCATAGAGGTCCTCGATATCCAATTGCTCTTTGCGCAGCAGATAGTAGTCGACGATCATGATGCCGTAAATCGGTGCCAGAGTCGCCCCGAGTGTGTTGACGAAACCGCTGATGCCGAACTGGCTGATGAAGCTGGTCCAGAACCCGCCGATAATCAGCGCGAACAGGGACGTGATCAGCCCGGCGTTGCGAAAGCTGATTTTTGCCGGGGCCAGGTTGGCGATGCCGTTCACGGCCGGGATGAAATTTGCAACCAGGTTGATCCCTACCGTCGCAGCAAAGAAGGTCACCGCCGCGATCACCCCCAAAAGCACACTGTCGGTGCGTTCGACAATCTCCGTCGGATTGATGATTTCCTCACCAAAGACCACTGCTGCGCCAGCGGTAGTCAACAGGGCCAGCGCCGAGAACAGGATCATGTTGAACGGCAGACCCGCCAGGTTGCCCTGCACCATAGCCTTCTTGTCCCGTGCATAGCGGGAGAAGTCGCTAAAATTGATCATCACTGCCGCGAAATAGGCGACCATCGTGCCGATAATGGCGATGAACCCCTTGACTTCGCTTGCAAAGGTGCCTTCGGGATTGGCAAAGATCGTTTGTGCCGCTGACAGGAGCTGCCCATCCGACATCTGCCAAAGCACGATGACCAGACCGATCATCACCAGGTAAACGAACGGACCGGCGATATTGAGGAAGGTTTCAACCCAACCCATGCCACGCCAGAAAATGACGATGTGGAACGCCCAGACCAGAACAAACGAGAACCAGTCGATACCTGTCAGCCCCATGATCTCGGTGCCGCCGTGTATACCGGTCAGCGACCGGATCAGAAGCGCCACGGCAGTCGAGGCGAAATAGACCTGCACACCGTACCAGAAGACGGCAACCACTGCCCTCAGGACAGCGGGAAGCTTCGCCCCTTCCACCCCCATACTGGCGCGTGCCAACACAGGGTACGGAATACCGTATTTTTCACCTGCAGCACCCGAAAGGTTAACGAAGAACATGACCATCAGGCCAGCAACGATCAGCGCCGAAAAGGCGGTCCATCCGCTGACCCCGTATGAAATGAACAGCGAGGCTACCAGTGAATACCCGAACAGAGACTGAACGTCATTGGCCCAGATATTAAAGATTGCAAACCAGCCCCAGGTCTTCTCTCCCGGCGGGACCGGGTTTAGCGTTTCACCGTCCGCGGGTGGGTGCCCGCTCTGATGTTTTGTAGTGGTACTTGCCATAGACATTGATTTCCTCCGTTCATGTCCCTCTGTTTGGCGGCGCCATCTTTGAGCACTCGCCTATTTGTTCGACGATCAGTCTCTCCGGACCAGTGCCGCCTTGCGACGCAGGCGCCAGCCATGAAGCAGCGGCTCTGTGTAGCCTGACGGTTGCTGTCGACCTTTCAGAATCAGGTCACGGGCCGCGCAGAAGGAAGCGCCATCAAAACCGGGCGCCATCGGCACATAGTCCGGGTCACGGATATTCTGGTGATCGACTACCACCGCCATCTTTCGCAGCGCAGCCGTCACCGCGTCTTCACTTACGATGCCGTGATGCAACCAGTTGGCGACGTGTTGGGCTGAAATCCGGCAGGTGGCGCGGTCTTCCATCAGAGCAACATCGTGAATGTCCGGAACCTTGGAACAGCCGATTCCCAAGTCTATCCAGCGCACGACGTAGCCAAGGATCCCCTGGACGTTGTTTTCCACCTCTTGCACGATCTGCTCATCGCTCCACGCGCGGAAGGTCGCCAGCGGAATGTCCAGCAGGGCATCGACATAGGCGCGCCGCCCGTCCCGGGCTAGCTGCTGCTGGACTGCACGCACATCGACTTTGTGATAGTGCAGCGCATGCAGGGTGGCTGCCGTCGGGCTGGGTACCCAGGCGCAATTCGCACCCGCACGTGGATGGGCAATCTTCTGTTCCAGCATCGCGGCCATCTGATCGGGCATCGCCCACATGCCCTTGCCGATCTGCGCCCTCCCCGCCAATCCGCATTCCAGCCCGATATCTACGTTCTGGTTCTCGTAGGCGGTGATCCAGGACTTGCGCTTGATGAACTCCTTACGACTGAAAGGACCTGCCTCCATCGAGGTGTGGATCTCATCGCCGGTGCGATCCAGGAATCCGGTGTTGATAAAGGCGATCCGATGGCGCGCGGCGCGAATGCATTCCTTGAGGTTCAGCGAGGTGCGCCGTTCCTCGTCCATCACACCCAGCTTAACGGTGTAACGTGGCAGGCCAAGCATCTCCTCAACCCGTGTCATCACCTCATCGGCAAAACCAACCTCTTCCGGCCCGTGCATCTTGGGCTTGACCACATATACCGAACCTGCAACCGAATTGCCGTCCTTGCGTTTCAGGTCGTGCTTGGCGATTAGCACCGTGACCACAGCATCCAGCAGCCCCTCAAAGATCTCGTTGCCCGTGTCGTCGAGGATCGCCGGTGTGGTCATCAGATGCCCGACATTACGCACCCAGAGCAACGCCCGGCCCTTGAGGGTGATCTCGCCCCCATCCGGCGCCCGATAGACGCGATCTGCATTCAAGTGCCGGGTGACCGTCCGCGCGCCCTTGTCGAACCGCGCCTCAAGATCGCCACGCATCAGACCCAGCCAATTGGCATAAGCCTGCACCTTGTCTTCGGCATCGACGCAGGCCACCGAATCCTCGCAATCCATGATTGCGGAAAGCGCGCTTTCGATCACGACATCGGCGATATGTGCCCGGTCATGACGGCCGATCGGGTGCTCGGCGTCGAAGACAATTTCGACATGCAGGCCGTTGTTGCGCAGCAGGATGGCCTGTGGTGCATCGGCATCGCCCCTATACCCGACAAAACCCGAAGGTTCGATCAGTGGGCATCCGTCAATCAGCAACTGGCCTTTCACAACCCGATAGTACCGGGCGTCGATATGGCTCATTCCTTCTATAGGAAAGGTCTCGTCCAGGAAGATACGCACCCGGCCGACGACGCGGGCGCCGCGACCCTTGTCATATTCCCCGAGAGGCGCCGGGCTACCCATCGCATCGGTGCCATAAAGACAATCATACAAACTGCCCCAGCGGGCATTGGCGGCATTGAGAGCAAAACGTGCATTGGTTACCGGCACCACAAGTTGCGGCCCCGGTACACTCGTTATTTCGGGATCGAGATTGTCAGTCGCGATCAAGAAATCGCCACCTTCGGGCACTAGGTAGCCAATCTGCTGCAGGAATGCCTTGTAGGCCTCGTGATCATGTGGCTTGGCGCGGTGCGCGACATGCCAGCGGTCGATCTCGGCTTGCATCAGATCGCGCCGTGCCAACAACGCAGCATTGCGCGGACCGAACTCGGCCAAAAAACCGGAAATGTCGCGCCAAAACGCCTCGGCACTCAGGTCCAAGCCTGGCAGGACCTGGGTTTCAATGAACTCGGCCAGGCTGAAGGCGACCTGCAAGCCAGCCCGAACGACACGTTCCTGTTCGTTCGGAAGCACCGCGTGTCCGCTCATCTGTTCCGCCATCTTATCATCCTATCCGTAAGAACTCACATCAGACCCGGCCAGTGCCGCGATGTTGAGCAGCCCGCGCACCGTAATTGACGGCGTCACGATCTGCGCCCGGTTGCCCATTCCCATCAGGATTGGACCAACCTCGATCCCGCCCGACACCGATTTGAGGATGTTGCGCACCGCGCCTGCTGCGTCGGTGTTGGCATAGATCAGCGCGTTGGCCACGCCATTCAACCGGCTGTTGGGCAGCAACCGTGCGCGCAGTTCGGGATCTAGCGCGGCGTCGGTGTGCATTTCGCCTTCATATTCGAAATCGACGTCCATATCGGCGAGCCGCTCCATCGCCGCGCGCATCGCCTGGCCCGACCGGCTGTCGAGATTGCCGAATTGTGAACCCGAACACAGCGCAATCTTGGGCTCGATCCCGAAACGGCGGATATGCCGCGCGGTGGCAATCACGGTCTCGGCTATCTTCTCTCCGTCGGGTTCGATGTTCACATGAGTGTCGGCAACAAATAACGGCCCGCGGTCAAGGATGATGGGTGACAGCGCGCCGATCGGGTGCAACCCGTCATTGGCCAGCACCTGGCTGACATAGTTGAGATGCCAGCGGTACTGGCCGAAGGTGCCGCAGATCATGCTGTCGGCCTCGCCCCGGTGGACCATCACCGCGGCAATTGCCGTGGTGTTGGTTCGCAGGATCGCGCGGGCCAGATCTGGCGTCACGCCGCGCCGCTCCATCAAACCATGATAAGCAGACCAGTATTCGCGGTAGCGGGAATCGTTTTCGGGGTCGACCAGCTCGAAATCGCGATCAGGGCGGATGTCCAGACCCTCGCGTTCAAGCCGCGCCAGCACCACCTCGCGCCGACCGATCAAGATCGGAGTATCGACCCCTTCCTCGGACAGTGCCTGGGCCGCGCGCAGCACGCGTTCATCCTCACCTTCGGCAAAGACGATGCGACGCTTGGCCGACCGCGCCGCATCAAACACTTGCCGCATCATTGAATGCGACCGGAAGACCTCGCCCTGCAGCTTCTGGCGATAGGCGTCCAGATCCAGTTCCTTGCGCGCCACACCGGAATCCATCGCGGCCCGTGCGACGGCAGTTGCGATCGTCGGCAAGAGACGAGGATCGAACGGCTTGGGGATCAAGTAATCCGGACCGAATACAAGCCGCTCCCCACGGTAGGCTAGCCCCACCTCAGCCGAGGCGGTGGCCCGCGCCAGGCCGGCAATGGCCTCGACACAGGCCAATTTCATCGCATCGTTAATCTCTGTCGCGCCCACATCCAGCGCACCGCGAAAAATGAAGGGGAAACACAGAACGTTGTTCACTTGGTTGGGATAATCCGACCGCCCGGTTGCGATCAGGGCCTCGGGCGAGGCCGCGCGCGCCACTTCGGGCATGATCTCTGGCGTGGGGTTGGCAAGCGCAAAGATGATCGGCTGATCTGCCATGCGCGCCACCATATCGCCGGTCAATAACCCCGGACCCGACACACCCAGGAACAGGTCAGCGCCCTCCATCGCATCCATGGTGGTACGCATTTCGGTTTCGCGTGCAAATTCGCGTTTCTGCGCGTTCAGGTCGTTACGGCCTGCATGCACCACACCCTTGCTGTCCAGCATGGTGATGTTTTCCGCCCGCGCACCCATGACCATCAGCATCTTTAGACAGGCGATCCCGGCGGCCCCCGCCCCCAGAGCGACAATACGGATATCCTCGATCTTCTTACCGGCCACGATCAGCGCGTTATGCGCCGCCGCCGCCGCAACGATGGCGGTGCCGTGCTGGTCGTCGTGAAAGACCGGGATATTCATCCGCTGCTTGCACAGCTCCTCGACCAGAAAACAGTCTGGCGCCTTGATGTCCTCAAGGTTCACGGCTCCGAAGGTTGGCTCCAACCGGGCGACAATATCGGCAAGGTTCTCGGGGTCGGATTCGTCCACCTCGATGTCGAAACAGTCGATCCCGGCGAATTTCTTGAACAGGACGGCCTTGCCCTCCATCACCGGTTTCGATGCCTGCGCACCGATATTGCCGAGCCCGAGAACGGCTGTCCCGTTCGAGATAACCGCCACCAGGTTACCCTTGGCTGTATAGCGGTAGGCATCCTGCGCGGTCTTGGCGATTTCGGTGCAAGCGTCGGCCACACCGGGAGAATAGGCGTTCGACAGATCGCGCCCCGTTGTCATTGGCTTGGTCGCACGGATTTCCAGTTTTCCCGGCTTGGGAAACTCGTGATAATCCAATGCTTCCTGATGGCGGCTGGTCTTGTCCTGCTCAGATGTCATGTTTCTCTCCTTGGCGTTACAGCCACCCCGGATCTGATCTGGGGAAACCTCAGACGCTGCGGCGGCTGAGATAGACGCGAACCTCTTCAGCGTTCTCGGCGGGGTCGTCGACCGGGCTGAAGACATGTTCAACAAACCCGTCAACCAGGATCAGCGTGGTCCGCCGCAACAGCGTCATGCCGCCTGCCTCAAATGTCTGGAGGCCCATGGCACTGGCCAGCCGAAGGTTTGCATCCGAAAGGATCTCATAGGGCAGCCGCAGGCGCTTGACGACCTCCGCCTGATAGCTGCTGTCCTGCGTCGACAAACCAAACACCCGCGCCGCGCCGGCCTGGAGCAAGCGGCTGTGATTATCGCGAAATCCGCAGGATTGAGGGGTGCAACCACGCGCGCCCGGAATCTCGTCCCAACCCGGTATCGGCGGGGCGTCTGGAGGGCTGGTGCGGGGATAGACGTAGACGACTGTCAGACCGTTCAGGCGCGACAGATCATAGTTGTTACCATCAGTTGCCCGAAGGGCAACCGAAGGGACTGCGGCGCCTGCGTGCAGGGCGGAATGCGGGGCGATCATTTCTCAATTACCGAATAGAGGATCAGAAAGCGATTTCCGTGCCGGCGCCGGCGGCGCGGGCGCGTTCGACCACGCTCGCGGCCACCGCCAGGTCCTGCAACCCCACGCCGGTGCCATCAAACAAGGTGATCACATCCGCGCTGGTCCGGCCCGGCTGAGAGCCATTGATCACGGCGCCCAGTTCGACAATATCGGCCGGGGCCAGCGTGCCGTTGGCCACCGCATGCTGCGCCTCTCCGATGGTGGTGGATTGGGCGATTTCATCGGTGAACACTCGCGCATTGGCGACCAGCGCGGCATCGACCTCCTGCTTTCCCTTTGTATCGGTGCCCATGCAGGCCAGATGTGTACCCGGGCGTATCAGGTTGGCGGCTATGATAGCATCAAAGCTGGACGTGATCGTCACGATCACATCTGCTTGCGCGCAAAGGCCTTCGACGCTGACCTTTTCAAAGGGCAGGCCCAGTTCTTCGGCCACAGCTGCCAGACCGGCCAGTTTCTCGGGCGAGCGGTTCCAGGCGACAATCTTTTCAAAGCGACGCTGTTCGGCCACCGCGCGCAGTTGGAACGCAGCCTGATGCCCCGCGCCGAGAATGCCCAGAACCTTACTATCGGCGCGCGCCAGATGGGCGACAGAAACCGCCGCCGCCGCGGCCGTGCGCAGCGCGGTCAACAGATTTCCGCCCACTACCGCCTGGCATTTGCCGGTGTCGGCATCGAACAGGAATACGGTCGATTGGTGGTTTGTCAGCCCCTTGTCGGAATTGCCGGGCCAGTATCCGCCGGATTTCAACCCGAGATTGAGCGCCTGGCGGTCGAAACCCGACTTGAAGCCATAGAGCGCGTCCGCATGGCCGATCGCCTCTCGGATCACCGGGAAGTTGTATGCTGAACCGGCAGCCATGGACGCAAACACCTGTTCGACCGCATCGAAACAGTCCTGGCGGCTGATATGGTCTTTGATGATGGCTTCGGGAACGATGTACATGCTCTGTGCCTCTTGGAAAAGAGGGGGCGGGCAAGCCCGCCCCAGTCAGGGAGGTAACTTAGTAGGCTTTGCCGCGCGCGGAGACCGGCCAGACCGTCTCGACCTTGCCGTTCCTGACACCCACGTACCAGTCGTGGACATTGCAAGTCGGATCGCAGTGGCCCGGCACCAGTTTCAGTTTGTCGCCGACCTTCAGGGCACCGGTCGGGTCCTCGACCACGCCATGCTCGTCCGAACACTTGATGTATTTCACATCCGTGCGCCCGTAGACGAATGGGAGGCCGCTATCGACCGACTGCGCCTTGAGGCCCGCGTCTACAATGGCCTTGTCGGCCTTGGTGTGGCTCATCACACTGGTCAGGATGAAAAGCGCGTTCTCCCATTCGCCCTGGTCAATGCGCTTGCCGTCCTGGTCGAGGATGCGGCCATAGTCGGCATCCATGAAGGCGTAGGAGCCGCATTGCAATTCGTTGTAAACGCCGGAATTGCTTTCGAAGTAATAGCTGCCCGTGCCGCCGCCCGAGACGAGTTCCGGCTCCAGCCCGTTGGCCTTCAGCCCCTGCACGGCGTCCGCGACCATGGCGATGGCAGCGTCGAGTTTCGCCTTGCGATCCTCGTATTTGTCCATGTGCTGCATCGCGCCCTGATAGGCCTGGATGCCGGTAAACTTCAGCCCCGGTGCCGCGTCGATCGCCCTGGCGATGGCGACGACATCCTGCGTCGTATTGACCCCGCAGCGCCCCGCGCCGCAGTCGATCTCGACAAAGCATTCAAGATCGGTGCCGTGCTTCTGCGCGGCCGCCGACAGATCGGCCACGTTTTCAAGGTCATCGACGCAGACGATGATCCGGCTCCCGAGCTTCGGCAGCCGCGCCAGCCGGTCGATCTTGGCCGGGTCGCGCACCTGGTTCGACACCAGCACGTCCTTGATCCCGCCGCGCACGAAAACCTCTGCCTCGCTGACCTTCTGGCAGCAGACGCCAATCGCGCCGCCCAGGCTTTCCTGAAGCTTTTGCACATCGACCGACTTATGCATCTTGCCATGGCTGCGATGGCGCATGCCGTGGGCTTTCGCATAGTCGCCCATCTTCTTGACGTTGCGCTCCAGCGCGTCGAGGTCAAGGATCAGGCAGGGCGTCTGGATGTCAGCCTCGTCCATGCCGGGCTTGGCCGGAATGTCATAGCCGACTTCGAAATTGGCGTAGCGGTCCTGAGCGTTCATTTGTTTTCCTCCTTACCCGTTCATCCAGGGCAGTTTATCCAGATCGACGTTGCCGCCGGTGATGATGATACCGACGCGCTTGCCGCGGAACGCGTCGGGGTTTTTCAGAATGGTCGCCAGCGGCACGGCGCTGGACGGCTCCATGACGACGCGCAGGTGCTTCCAGATCAGCTTCATCGCATCGACAATCTCGGGGTCCGAAGCGGTATAGATTTCGGCCACATGGTTCGACACGAAATGCCAGGTCAGATCCTTGAGCGGCACCAGCAGGCCGTCTGCAATTGTCTTGGGGGCGTCATCCGCAATGATGTAGCCGGCCTTGAAGCTGCGATAGGCATCGTCGGCCTGTTCGGGCTCGGCGGCGATCACCTTTGTCTCAGGCGCGAGGGTCGACAGCGTCAGGCAGGTGCCCGAGATCATGCCGCCGCCGCCGATGGGTGCAACCACCATGTCCAGCCCATCGGTCTGTTCCATCAGTTCGCGCGCACACGTCCCCTGCCCCGCGATCACGCGAGGGTCGTTATAGGGATGCACGAAATCGCCCCCGGTTTCGGCCTGCACCCTGGCAAAGGTCTCTTCGCGCGAGCTGGTCGAAGGTTCACATTCCGTGATCTTGCCGCCATAGCGGCGCACGGTGTCCTTTTTGGCCTGCGGCGCGGTGCGCGGCATCACGACGTTGCAGGGAATCCCACGCAGCATTGCGGCATAGCTCAGGCACGAGGCATGATTGCCCGAGGAATGGGTGGCAACACCTTTTGCCGCCTGATCCTGGTCCAGCCCGAATACCGCATTGGTGGCCCCGCGCACCTTGAAGGCGCCAGGTTCCTGAAAATTCTCGCATTTGAAGAACAGCTGCGCGCCGGTCAGTTCATTGAGATAGTCCGAAACCCGCACAGGCGTGCGCCGGATATGGGGTTCAATCCGCGCATGCGCGGCGAGCATATCGTCATAGGTAGGAATGTACATCGCGCTTCCCTCTCAGGCGGCCTTGAGCACGGAAGTGGTGGTATGCGACCGATAGTATTCCTGCGCGGCCGCAACACCCGACCCAAGCTTCACGTTCAGACCGAGATCGGCCATACACATCTCGGCGGTGGCAATCCCCGACAGGGTCATCACATCGGTTAGGCTGCCCAGATGGCCGATGCGGAACACCTTGCCGGCAACCTCGCCAAGCCCGACGCCAAAGGCGACGCCATACTTGCTGGCGGCATGGCCCACGATATCAGTGGCGTTGAACCCCTCGGGCGTGCGGATGGCGCTGACCGTGTCGGAATAGACATCCGGCGACACCGCGCAAAGCTTCAGCCCCCAGGCCTTCACGGCGGCGCGCACCCCTTCGGCGATCCGGTAATGGCGGGCAAAGACAGTCTCCAGCCCTTCGGACAGCAGCATCTTGCAAGCCTCGTTCAGACCGTTCATCAGGCCCACGGCAGGGGTATAGGGATAGGCGTTATTGGCATAGCCCTTGGACATGTCATGCACGTCGAAAAACGTGCGCGGCAGGGTTCCGGTTCTGGTCGCCTCGATCGCCTTGGCACTGAAGCCGACAATCGCAAGGCCAGCCGGCAGCATGAAGCCTTTTTGCGAACCGGTCACGGCCACATCGACCCCCCACTCATCGAACCGGAAATCCATCGATCCGATCGAACTCACCCCATCGACGAAAAGCAGCGCCGGATGGCCCGCATTGTCGAGCGCGCGGCGCACCGCCGCGATGCCCGAACGCACCCCGGTTGCGGTCTCGTTATGGGTGGCCAGAACCGCCTTGATCCGATGTTCCTTGTCGGCGGACAGAATCTCCTCATACCGATCCGCCGGAATCCCCTCGCCCCAGGGCGTCTGAACAACCTCAACCTCGAGCCCGTGGCGCTGACACATGTCGATCCAGCGATGCGAGAACATCCCGTTGCGCGCGGCCAGCACTCGGTCGCCCGCCGACAACGTATTGGTCAGCGCGGTCTCCCAGCCCCCGGTGCCGGTTGAGGGAAAGATGAAAATCTCGGCCTGGTCGCTTTTGAGAACAGCACGCACGCCCTCACGCGCCGGCTGGAGAATCTGACCGAACAGCGGCGAGCGATGGTCGATCGTCGGCATGTCACACGCCTTGCGCAGGCTTTCAGGGATGTTGGTCGGACCGGGGATGAAAACTGGGTTCTGAAAGCTCATGTCGCGCCTCGTTTTGCGGATTCGGTACCCCATCATTGACCGGTTGCAACCCCATGACAATTTTTTTGAAATTATTTTTCATAACTGGCGAATTTTTATTTACACATTTGAAAACAAAAGTTTGTATTTTTTCACCTTTTTGCAAGGTAAAGTCTGAGAAACGAAAAACAGACGGGAGCGCAGCGGTTTGTCGACGGAAAAGCGGAAAAGAGGGCGACCCAAGGCCTTTGCGGACAAGAGCGAGCAGAACACAAATCAGTCGCTCAACCGAGCCATCGACATTCTCGAATGCCTCGCCTCGGCGCGAGGGCTGACGCTGTCAGAGGTGGCAGACAGCCTCGATCTGGCACCGGCCACCGTCTACCGAACGTTGCACACATTCGAAAGCCGCAGACTGACCGAGATCGACCCAGAAGCGCAGACCTGGCACATCGGACCCGAATTGTTTCGCCTGGGCTCGGCCTTCCTGCTGCGCAGTTCACTGGTCGAGAGGGCCCGGCCTGTTCTGCGTAAGTTGATGGAGGTCACCGGTGAGACTGCCAACATCGGGATCGAGCGCGATGGAGAAATACTGTTCCTGAGCCAGGTGGAGACCCAATCCAATATTCGCGCCTTTTTTCCGCCCGGCACCCGCGCGCCGCTGCACGCCTCGGGGATCGGCAAGGCACTGCTGTCTCAATACGACAGCGCCCGCATCGACAGGCTGTTGCCAGAGGCACGGCTGAAACAGTTCACGATGAAGACACTGTTCGACAAAGATCAGTTATCTGCCGAGCTTGACCTGATCCATCGACGAGGCTGGGCGCTGGATGACGAGGAACGGACCCACGGAATGCGATGCGTCGCGGCCCCGATTGTGGATTTTACGGGTGAGGCAGTTGGCGGCATCTCGGTTTCGGGCCCTTCGGACCGGATGCCCGACGCACGGCTGACCGAAATTGGGAATGTCGTGCGCGAAGCGGCGGCCGACCTGTCGCGCAGGCTGGGGGCACCGGCGCAAGGCAAGCGGGTTGAGTGGAGCCACGCTTAACCCTCGCGGAAAGGAGAGTGGAAACCCATATGCCGGTTCACGTCCTTGTAGAGCAGATAGCGGAACGCCCCGGGCCCGCCCGCGTAACAGGCCTGCGGGCAGAATGCGCGCAGCCACATGTAATCCCCGGCCTCGACCTCGACCCAATCCTGGTTCAGCCGGTACACTGCCTTGCCCTCGAGCACATAGAGCCCATGCTCCATCACATGGGTTTCGGCAAAGGGGATCACGCCGCCGGGCTGAAAGGTCACGATATTGACATGCATGTCATGACGCAGGTCGGCCGGATCGACAAACCGCGTCGTGGCCCAGGCGCCATTGGTATCGGGCATCTCGATGGGCGCATGACGGTTTTCATCGGTGACAAAGGCTTCGGGCTGCGCCAGCCCTTCGACCGCTTCGTAGCGTTTGCGGATCCAGTGGAACTGCGCCGCACCGCCGTCGGTGTTCTTCAACGTCCAATCCGCCGCAGGAGGTATATAAGCATAGCCACCTGTCGCCATCGCATGGACGGTGCCGTCAAGTGTCAGTTCCAGCGCCCCGCTGGTGACAAACAGTACCGTTTCCGCGCTGGCATCCGTTTCTGGTCGGTCACTGCCGCCGCCCGGTTCAAGCTCGCCGATGTAATGAGAGAAGGTCTCGGCAAAGCCTGAGAGTGGCCGCGCGATTACCCAGAACCGTGCCTTGTGCCAGAACGGCAGATAGCTGGTCACGATATCGCTGAACGTGCCTTTCGGGATTACTGCATAGGCGTCGGTAAAAACCGCGCGATCGGTCAGGAGCTGCGTCTGCGGCGGCAAGCCTGCGGGGAGTCTGTGATACTGTTGTTTGGTCACGCTTCTGTCCCAATCAGATTGGAAGGCCTGGCGGGAACGGCCAGTTCCAGCATGGTTGTGTCCACGGTGAACGGCTGGTCGAACCAGTGCTCTTCGAGATTTCTACCTTCTCCAATCCGGTCGACCACGGCATAGAGGCCCGACCGTTCCATCGGGGTAAGGACCCCGTGCCAGACATTTCGATGAATGTTCACGGCCTGCGAGCCATCGGCAACGAAAGCCTGAATGCCTGTTGGCACCCCATCCCTGTCTTCTGCCACGACAACAAGGTAGGGCGCACCATCCAGCGGGATGAAGGCCTGGCTCCCTTTCGGGTGGCGTTCGACCATGGCTATCTTGTAGGGCGGGTGGGCTGCTTCGGAATCGAACAGGCTGATCCCGGCCCGGCCATCGACGATGTCAACGTCGGCCAGGTCGTGAAACCGCCCGCACCGGCCCTGGTTGATCATCACATCGGCCGTCGCCTCACTTCTGGCAATCACATCGCCAAAGCGCGCAAAATCGCGGGGCGTCATAGGCTTGGCGCGCAGATCAGTCATGTTTGGGTCCATTGAACATCGCCTCGATCGGGGTGCGAAGCGCTGCTTCCACCTGCCTGCGCAGTTGGCACGGCTCTCCCAACTGGCGGTTAACCGGTGCATCGCCGAGTGTCAGGCGTTTCGACAATGCCACAATGTCGTCCTGCCGCAGTTGGCGTATGGCCCGGCAAAGTAGGCTATGTACCCCTGCAGCGCAGTCATGGGCCGGGCCGCGCTCGAACCCTGCCGCCCGCTGCAACAGGTCCGGTGAAAGAGGAAGGAACCGCGCCAGCAACGCTGAGAACTCGGCATCCGACATCGCCGAAACCCGCAGCGCCCGCTGCGGGGGATGCGTAGACGCCCAATGCCGGGCAATGTCGATCCGCCGGGGGCACCAGACGTCGTCGAAGCCGCGAATATAATCAATGAAGCGTTGCAACCCCGCGGCTTTGCCTGGCCGGCCGATCAGTCGGCAATGCAGGCCGATGCTCATCATCTTGCCGCGGCCCGCGTGGCCCTCGGCCCGGAGTGTGTCAAACGCGTCCTTGAGATACTGAAAGAAATGCTCGCCCGTGACATAGCCGGGAGCACCGGCAAATCGCATGTCGTTGGCTTCCAGTGTGTAGGGGATGATCAACTGATCGCGTTCGCCGATCTCGACCCAATGCGGCAGGTCGTCATCATAGGTGTCGCTGATATAGTCGAAACCGCCCTCTTCGGCGACCAGCCGTACGGTGTTCATGCTGCACCGCCCGGTATACCACCCGCGCGGGCGTTCGCCGACAACCTCGGTATGCAACCGGATCGCTTCGGCGATCGCGGCGCGCTCCTCGGCCTCTGGCATGTCTTTGTGTTCGACCCATTTGAGCCCGTGGCTGGCAATCTCCCAATCTGCGGCGATCATGGCCTCGACCTGTTCGGGGTTGCGCGCAAGCGCTGTCGCCACACCATAGATGGTCAGCGAAATACCCGCCTTGGTGAACATCTGGTGCAGGCGCCAGAACCCGGCGCGTGCGCCGTATTCATAGATCGATTCCATGTTCCAATGGCGCATGCCGGGCCAAGGCGCGGCGCCCGGAATGTCCGACAGAAACCCCTCGGAGCCTTCATCGCCATGCAACAGGCAGTTCTCGCCCCCCTCTTCGTAGTTCAGAACGAACTGAACCGCGAGCTTTGCACCACCGGGCCAAGCCGCATCGGGTGGGTTGGCGCCATAACCGCGCATGTTTCTCGAATACATCACACTCTCCTCAAGTCGCTCGGCGAATGCCAATGCAGCGACAGCCGGCGCTTTTCAGACTTTGGGTCAAGAAGCCGCGCCCCGGCGATCGGGCGCGTGGCTTCACGGCGCGGGTCAAATCGCGACAGCCACCGTTTTCCGGATCGGGGTTGCGTAGCCGCCGATCTTTGACGTCCTGAGCCCGGCCGCAACCAATGCCTCGGCCATGCAGACGGCCGAAGCGACACCGTCGATCACCGGAATGCCAAACTCGTCCGATAGGCTTCCCATCAGGTCCGCCATCCCCGCGCAGCCCAGCACCACAGCCTCGGCCCCATCCACCTCGATCGCGTCCCGGATCTGGTTCCGGATCACCGCCAGACAACCAGGATCGTTCTCTTCCAGCTTCAGAACCGGGATATCCGAGGCCCGGACTCGCGCGCAACGGGCAGCCAGCCCGTAGCGGGCGAGATTGGCCTCGATCCCCGGAACCGACCGGCGCAAAGTTGTCACAACCGAGAACCGGTTCGCCACCATGCTGGCCGCGTGATAGGCAGCCTCGCCGATCCCCAGGACCGGCGCCTCGAACTGGCAACGCAGCGCATCCAGCCCGGTGTCATCGAAACAGGCCACAACCACCGCATCCACATCGGCATGGCGCGCCGCCTCCGTGATCAGCCCTGCGTGGCACATCGCGACATCGTGGAAACCTTCGATGCTGGCAGGACCAGATTGCGACTCGGTGGCGATGATCTCGGTATCAGCGCGCGCCACCAGGCGGGCGGCCGCGGCGATTTTCCGGGTCATCGACTTGGTCGTATTGGGGTTGATGACGAGCAACTTCATCATGCGGCCCCTTCAATCTCGCCACCCAGATAGGCGGCCTTGATCCGGTCATCATGCAACAGCTCTTTCGAGTTGCCCTCGATCACCACGCTGCCCGTGGTCAACGCATAGGCACGGTGCGAAATGCTGAGCGCCATGCGAGAGTTCTGCTCCACCAGCAATACCGAAACGCCCTCGTCGCGGTTGATCGCCACGATCGAGCGGGCGATATCCTGAACCAGCTTGGGCGCAATCCCCAACGACGGCTCATCAAGCAGAAGCAGCTTGGGCTTGGCCATCAGCGCACGGCCGATCACCATCATCTGCTGTTCACCGCCCGAAAGGGTGCCCGCTGCTTGCGAATAACGCTCTTTCAGACGCGGGAACCGCTCCAGAACACTGTCCAGCGTATCGGCGATCCCCTTCTTGTCGCTGCGGGTAAACGCCCCCATCATCAGGTTGTCGCGCACCGACATGAAAGGAAACACCCGCCGCCCTTCCGGGACCATGGCAATTCCCATACCAACGATATCCGATGCCGTCCGGCCATCCAGCCGCTGCCCCATAAACTCGATAGAGCCCGACTTGATCTTGGCCAGCCCGGTGATGGCTCTCAGGATAGAGGATTTACCCGCCCCGTTTGAGCCGATCAGGGCAACCGTTTCGCCCTGCGAAAGGTGCATGGATACGCCTTTCAGCGCATAGACGTGGTCATAGAAGAGTTCCACGTTCTTGAAGTTCAACATCTCCGACATGGTCACATCCCGATCTCGTCATCGGCGCTGCCCAGATAGGCTTCGATGACTTTTTCATTGCTCTGGATCTCGGCAGGGGTGCCCTCGGCGATCTTCTCGCCGAAATTCAGCACCACGATACGGTCGGAAATCGACATCACCGCCGGCATGTCATGTTCGACCAGCAAAACGGTTACCCCGCGGTCGCGCACCTTGCGCACCAGATTCACCGTCCGCATCGTCTCGTCATGGTTCATGCCGGCAAAGGGTTCGTCCAGCAAGAGGACCGTCGGATCCGTCGCCAGCCCGATGGCGATCCCCAGCGCCCGCAGACTGCCTTGCGGCAGGTTCGAGGCCAACTCGTTGCGCACATCGCCCAGGCCGAGGAACTCCAGAATTTCATCCGCCTGATCGCCGAACTTGCGGATATCTTCCTGGGCGGCATGGGTGCCCATGAAATACCCCCCCAGCGACGCGGTCGACCGCAGGTGCTGCGACACGATCACGCTTTCGCGCGCGGTCATGCTCTTGAAGATCGTGGTTTCCTGAAAGGTCCGCACTACCCCTTTGCGGGCGACGACATGGGGCTTGAGATTTGAAATCCGCTCTCCCCGCATCAGCACCTCGCCGCTGGTGGTGGGCAGGAAAGAAGAGATCATCTTGAACAGGGTCGATTTTCCCGCCCCGTTCGGACCGATCACCGACAGGATCTCATGCTCGTCAACGTCAAAGCTGACATTGTTGTTCGCGGTCAGGCCACCGAACTTCTTGGTGACGTTCTTGATTTCAAGAAGGGTGCTCATTTGGATGCTCCTTCCGCTTTCTTGCCGGCTTCGGCAGCAGCGTTCGGTTTCTTGCCTTTCGGCAGACGCAGGCTCAGCAATCCGTTCGGCAGGAACAGCATCAGAAGGATCATGATCGACGAGTAGATAAGCAGTTGGTATTTGCCGAACTCAAAGAGCAGGTTCCAACCGAAATAGAGCGTCAGAGTGCCCAGCATCGGCCCGAACACGTACCCCAGCCCTCCCAGGAAGGTGTAGAGCATGAAGTTGACCGAATCCGCGACCTGGAAGGTCGAGGGGTAGACCGACTGCGCGATCGACCCGAACATCGCTCCGCCGATACCGCCCAAGAACGACGAGATGGCAAATACAATGATCCGCAGCGAAGCGATGTTGACACCGATGGACGAGGCCAGTTCCTCGTTCTGCTGCATCGACCGGCACAGGTGTCCAAGCCGTGAATTGACCAGGCGGTACATCGCGGCAAAGCAGATCACCATCAGGGTGCAGGCAACATAGTAGAACGCCAGCTTGACGTTGCTCAGCGTGGCGAAATCGGGGATCAGCGTGATCCCGAAGATCGACAATTCCTGCGGCAGCGGGATCGACACGATCCCCTTGGCACCGTTGGTTACCGGCAGGGCCAGGGCGGTTAGCTTGACGACCTCGGTCAGAACCAAGGTGATCATCGCAAAATAGACGCCACGCAACCGCAGAATGGGCAACCCGATCAGCACCGCAAAGAGCGCGGCGAAAAGGCCGGCCAGCGGCAGGGTGATCCAGAAGTTCATCCCCACCTTGGTGACCAGGATAGCCGAAACATAGGCGCCGATCAGCGCAAACGCGCCCTGCCCGATATTGATCCGGCCGATGTAGAAGGTCAGCCAGACTCCGGCGGCCGCGATCGACAGCAGCGCCACAGAGGTAAGGGTGAAGTAGAAGTCCCAACGCCCGGTGACACCGATCAGCACAGGCACCGCCACATAGATGGCGAACAGAAAGATCGCGACACCGGCAATTTGCTTCGAGGTGATGTTTTTCATGTTCTCAACCCCAGGGTTTGCCCATCAGGCCCTGCGGGCGGATGGCCAGGAAAATCATCAGCGAGATGAAGATCAGCAAATAGGTGATGTCGCCATATTGCGACAGAACGGCGAGCCCGATGGCTTCGAGAAAGCCAAGGATGATGCCGCCCGCGATTGCACCCGAGATCACCCCGGCGCCACCAATCATCACCATCATGAAGGCCTTGATCGAAGTCGGGCCGCCCATGCCAAGGTTGATACCGGTGATGGTGACGAGAAGCCCGCCGACCAAACCCGCCAGCATCGCTCCAAGCGCGAAACCGATCATCGAATAGCGGTCCACATTCACGCCCATCAACTGGGCGGCAACCCGGTCCTGAGCCAGCGCACGCAGCGCTCGGCCGGTCTTCGAATACTGCATGAAGGCGATGAACCCAACAATCGACAGGATCGCCAGCACACAGATCAATATGCGGTCATAGGGCATGATCAGCCGGAAATCCCAGTTGAAGACGCCGTTAACGATCTTGGGCACGCCACGCTGTTTTTCACCAAACACCAGCAGAATGATTGCATCCAAAAGGAACGCGATACCGGCGGCGAGCAGCATCGTGCTTTCGTCGCGCGCGGATCGCTTGATGACCGGCGCAAACAGGAATTTCTCGATCAATGCACCCAGGATGGCCAGCGTGACGCACGAGATCAGCAGGGCGACGACAAAGGGCAGCCCCAGCTGTCCGTAGAACGTGTAGGTCACGAACCCGCCCAGCACATACATCTGGCCATGGGCAAAGTTCAGCACATTCATGAGGGCAAAAATGAGTGTCAGGCCCAAGGCAATCATCGCATATTGCGACCCTAGATAGACACCGTTTGCCAATATCTGTTCCATTGGAAAACCTCTCTGGATGACCCCGGGCACAAGGCCCGGGATCTTCTGGCGAAGAACGCGTTTCTGATTGTTAGAGGAGTTTAGTCGACTTCGGCGACAAACAGCGTTTCAAACGCGCCGTCCTGATAGACGTTCACCACCAGCGGAACGGCAACCTGCCGCTTCTGCCCGAAAGAGGTGCTGCCGACATAGCGCAGCTTGGCATCGCCCTTCATGTAAGGGTTCGGCGCTTCGAACGCATCCATGGTGGCTTGGAAGGCTTTGACGTCGTCAATCCCCGCCGGGTTCGCCTTCAGCGTTTCCAGGATATACTCCAGCGCGTAGACCTTGGTGTTCGACTCGTCGTTGTATTCGCCAAACATCTTGGTGTAGCGGTCGACGAATTCTTTCATTGCGTCCGAGGCCAGCTCCGGCGTCGAAGCACCACCGACGGAGATAAAGCCGTTCGCCAGGTCGCCGGCACCTTCACGCAGCACCTGCGCATCCTGCGCCGTCTCGGTCGAGATGAAGCCCTGGAAGCCAAGCTCGCGGGCCGAACGGATCAACTGCGGCGCGTTGGCCGGCGACACACCCGAAAGAACCAGAAGGTCCGGCATAGTACGCATCACCGGGGTCAGAACCGGAGTGAAGTCGGTGGTATCCACTTGATAGGTCACGTTGTCCGAGACCACCTCGAGACCCAGCGCGTTGGCCGCCTCGATGCCGCCATCACGTTGGCTCAGCGGATCCGATTCATTGGCTGCGACAAAGGCAACCGTCTTCACGCCCTTCTCGTCGCGCAGGTACTTGTAGATCGCCGGACCGGACTGGTAGTTGGCCACCATGCCCAGAACCGCGTTCGATGCCGGAGCGGTATAAAGCTCCTTGGGGAAGGCATAGGGGAAGTACATGATGCCGTTGGCCTCGGCCACCGGACGCACCGCTGCGGCGCCGTCATCAACGTTCGGGCCGACCACATAGTGAATGCCCTCTTGCGCCATCTTCTCCATGCCGGCGATCGCCCGTTTGGGGTCTTTCTGGTCGTCGAACGAAACGATCTCGATGTCATAGGTGGTGTCGCCGATGGTGTAGCCGCCGGTTTCATTGATCCAGGCCGCACGTGTTTCCATCGAACGCTGGTTCGAGATCCCCCAGGCCGCGGCCGGCCCGCTTGTTACGCCGACAAATCCGATTTTCAGCGTCGGGTTCTCGGCCCAGGCAGCGCTTGCGCCGATCGCAGACAGTGCAATCGCGGCCACGGCCGATTTCATGGCAGTTCTTCGTTTCATTGGATCCTCCTCTGTTGAGCGTACGCGAACACCTCCACTGCCCGCGCACCACACCGCTTGTCACGGGGCGATGACCGGAGTAAAGTTTTGTTAACAATTTTTGTCAACGTATTTTTTCCACTTTGCCGACAATAGGGGGGGCTTTCGGAAACACGATCCGCTGCTATATATTCGCTAACATCCTTATTGCTCAGTTCAGACGCCACAACATGACCGCAGCCGACCCACAAACACCTATCAGGTCCTCTTCAGACCCCGACGAGCGAGTCATCGTCGACAGGATCTTCAAGGCGGTGATGGAACAGCGCCTCGCGCCAAAAACAAAGCTGAGCGAAGCGGATCTGTGCGAAACCTTCAATGTCGGCAGGATGAAGGTGCGCCGTGCCTTGCTGTTGCTATCCAGCCAGGGGATCGTGGATTTGCAGTCCAATCGGGGCGCCTATGTCGCCTGCCCCGACGCCAAGGAAGCCAAGGATGTCTTCGAAGCACGCCTTCACATCGAGCCGGGGATCGTGGGAAGTATCTGCGGCACGATCGACGACAGGGGACGGCAAATCCTTCGGGACCATATCACGCTTGAGAAGACAGCAAGGCTCAAAGGTCACCGCCCCGAGATCATTCGCCTTTCAGGTGAGTTTCACGTTAAGATGATCGCCGTCTCTGGCAACGATCTGCTGACCCGGATCATCCGCGAGCTGGTGACCCGCACATCGCTGATCGTTGGCTTGTTTGGTTCCGGTAACGGTACCAGTTGCCGCGAAGATGAACACGAAGAGATCCTGCATGCGATCGAGCTCGGCGACAAGGCCGCGGCCACTGCTCTTGTCAAGGAACACCTGAACCATATTCAGGAGGGGCTGGAATTGTCCAAGGCGACTGAAGTTGTCTCGGGCCTGAAAAACATCTTGGCCGTATGAGGCAAGGGTGACCGCACGGATGGCTGGCAGCCCGTTCTTTCCCTTCGCTGCTTCGACGGCAACGGTGTTCTGATCCGATACCTAGCGAGTTGTACAACCGTTTTGCGCAGCGAACAGTTGACGAGTCAGGTCGATGTTCTGCAGGGACAAGGTGCAACTGTTTCCGATTTAGCGCTCCACTTCCGTTATTGTCATCCCTTGCCCTGCAGAACTTCAACCTGACGAAGCTTCGATACAATCTCTTCAGGTTTCGCTCGTTTTCCAGCCATCGCTGATCCTCCAAATTGCAGGAAAAACTAAGCCCGTTGGTGGACCACTTAGCGTAATCGCGGGTGGGCCTTCTCGCCGGCAAGGCCGGGATCTCCCACACTGATCACCCAACGATCGGCGTTGTGCCGACACGATGAAGGAGAACCAGTATGCCATGCTATGCCGCTCTTGATGTCGCCCAAGAGACGACTGCAATCTGCATTGTCGACGACGAAGGACGCATCCAGGCAGAGAAGAACGTACCGACCTGCCCGGATGCGATCACCGACTTTCTGGCGCACGGCGCTCCTGGTCTGGTGCGGGTCGGAATGGAGACAGGCCCCCTTGCGGTCTGGCTTTGGAACGAGCTGGCCGAGAGGCACGTGCCCATCATCAGCATGGATGCGCGTCACACGAACGCTGCCTTGAAGATGCGCCCCGTCAAGACGGACCGAAACGACGCCGCCGACCTTGCTCAGATCGTTCGCACCGGCTAGTTCAAGCAGGTGCGCATCAATAGCCGCAGCAACTATCAGATCTGAACCGCTCCGGGTTTTCCGGAGGCTCCAAATCGAGGAAGGATTGGAGCCATGGATAGAGACAACAGAGCGAACCGCTATTCACCAGAAACACGCGCGAGAGCGGTGCGGATGGTGCTCGACAATCAAGGCAGCTACGAGAACCAGTCGGCGGCGATCAAGGCGATTGCCCCGAAGATTGGCTGTGGCCGTGATACGTTGCGGCGTTGGGTTCAGCAGGAGGAAACCGACGCCGGTCGTCGGGATGGCGTGACGTCGGAAGAGCGGGCCAGGATCAAAGAACTGGAACGCGAAGTGCGGGAACTGCGTCAGGCCAACGAGATCCTCAAAAAGGCCAGCGCGTATTTTGCTCAGGCGGAGCTCGACCGCCCACTGAAACGATGATCGGGGTCATCAGCGATCACCGGGCCGAGTATGGGGTCGAGCCGATCTGCCGGGTTTTGCCGATCGCCCCTTCCATTGCCCGGCAGGTGAATTGCAAGGCAATTCTGCCGAGAGGGGACCTTCTACGAGTACAAAGCCATCGAGCGTGATCCTGTGCTGGCATCGGATCGGGTCAAACGGGATGCTGTGCTGCGCCCCGAGGTTCAGCGCGTCTGGGATCAAAACTTCAAGGTTTATGGGGTGCGCAAGGTCTGGCAGCAGATGCGCCGTGAGGGCTTTGATGTCGCCCGCTGCACGGTGGAACGGCTGATGCGTGAGCTTGGCATACAGGGCGTTGTTCGCGGCAAGGCGCAGAAGACGACGCGACCTGACAAGGCGCTGCCATGCCCACTGGACAAGGTGAACCGGAAGTTCCGGGCACCGGCGCCGAACACGCTCTGGGTCAGTGACTTCACTTACGTCTCGACCTGGCAGGGATTTGTCTACGTTGCCTTCGTGATCGACACCTTCGCCAACCGGATCGTTGGTTGGCGAGCGTCACGTTCCCCGCAGACGCAGTTCGTTCTCGATGCCTTGGAACAGGCGCTCTATGAGCGACGACCGGCTGGGGATCTCGTCCATCACAGCGACCGGGGCAGCCAGTATGTGTCGATCCGCTATACCGAGCGCTTGGCCGAGGCCGGGATCGAACCCTCGGTCGGCAGCGTCGGCGACAGTTACGACAACGCCCTGGCGGAAACGATTATCGGGTTGTTCAAGGCCGAGGTCATCCACCGGCTGGGGCCGTGGAAAACCGCCGATGCCGTCGAATGGGAAACCCTGCAGTGGGTCGACTGGTTCAACAACCGCCGCCTGCTTCAGCCTATCGGAAACATCCCACCAGCAGAGGCCGAGGAGAAGTTCTATGAACAGTGCAATGAGTTCGATAAAGTCGCGTGATACGGAGTAATCAGCCTCCGGGAAAACCGGGGCGGTTCAGCTTTCCCATTGTCTTCATCTCCTACAAGTACAGGTCCTCGCAGCTCGACTACACGAAGTACCCATTGCGGGCGTCGAGTGACGCAAGCACCTATTGGGACTCGCGTGTGGCCACAAGCGCCATTGCCAATCTTCTGCAGCATTTCGTCGCCAACGCGCTGGGACAGTTGCCCTCGGACCGCACCGATATGTCTCTGACGCTGAACGAGGATATCGGAACTTTCATCATCTGAGCGGTCCGGGACCGGACCGGTCGGTCAAAATGCCCTACCAAATCTGCTTCGGCACCTTTGCGCAGGTCGAGACATTCAGCTTTCCTGCATTGCGCAGCCGAGCCTCATAAGCGGCGGCGAGTGCTTCCGCATCCTGCAGCGCCCCGATGAGATGGCGGTTGCTGTACCGTGTCAGGTGATCTGCGGCAAGGTCTTCTTCGCCGGCGGCGGTCAGCACCTGGACAGCCCTGGTGACGCCGGCAAGTTCGCTTGCAAGCCGAGATTCCATGGTCCGCCAGTGATCCCAGAGCTCCGTCAGCGCGGATTCGCCGATCTGAAATGCAAGGTGCATCAGCCGCTTGTATGTCTGAAAGGCCGAGCGCGTCACCTCCTGCCCCTGCCGTACGCGCGACGTTCGTTCAGGCGAAGCATCCTCGTTTCGGTTGTCGAGAAAGCGCGCGCTTTCACCAGTTGTAAGATAGCGGTGCGGGCCATATTCCGGCGGAGGCGCCATTTGCCCCATGAAGACGGGCACCATGGGCGCGGTTACTGCGCCGACCGGCGCATGCCAGAACATCCGCAAAGAGGGGATGCCCGGGTCGCGGAGAGGAACAACCTGGCCATAACCGGCCGTATCGCCGGTCAGTTTTTCGGTGGCGATAGCCCAGATGATATCAGCAAGGCTGATCTTCTCAGGCCGCTCGGCGCGTTTTCGCATCTCGGCCTCGACCCATTGCACACCCTGCCAGCGACCCTTGCCGTCGCCATAGACGACGTTGACGTCGAAAGGTCCTGATTTAGGGTCATGCCAGCCCTTCTCGACGGCGGTCGAGACGAAATGCGCTGGAAAGCGGAAGTCCGCATTCGGAGCGTCGGGAATCCGGCCGATATAGCCGGGCCGCGAAGCACGGATGCTGTCCGGTCCGAGACGCTCGGCCACCCACAGACCCAGCCCGCCCGCAAACTCGATTACTACCCAGGCCTCTTCCTCGTCTGCGATGATGTGAGAGTTGCCGCCATAGCAGGAATAGCCGTGCTCGGCGATCAGGGCTGCGATGATGTCGACGCCTTCGCGCGCGCTTCTGGCACGTTCCATAACGATACGCGCAAGATCGGAATAGTTCGGACCGGTCTGTCCGGCCGGAGTCATCGCGATCAGTTCCGGCCGCGAGGGTGACCAGATATCGCGGACGGCCACGCCGTACTCGTTCAGACCGCCATTGGTCAATGGCGCGGGGACGCCGAGGTAATAGCTGTAGCTGACGCGAAGGTGCCGCGCGGTCTCGCGGACCTGCGGGATCTCGGTCAACCGCCCGGGCAGGTCGGCCTCGGGTGTCATGCCGACGGTGATCGTGGCGCCCGCTGCATGGGTCTGCCGCGGCACGATTTCCAGCCAGTGGCTGGAAGGCTCGTCGCCATAGCCCGCCAGCCAGGCGTGGCCGTCCGCCGCGTGGTTTTTTCCGATGTAGATACCGTAGCTCATTGGGTGCGTTTCCTCAGGCGGCCGCCTCAAATCAGCGGGAAATGGCAGGCGATCACACGCCCGTCGGCGCGCGTGGACTGGGAAGGCTTGATCTGACGGCACTCGTCCTTTGCGAAGGGGCATCGGGCGGCAAAGTCACAGCCGCGCGGCCGGTTCATCAGGCTTGGCACCTCGCCGCGCAAGGGCGGAGCCGTTCGACGCTGGTCAGGATCGGGTTGCGGAACGCCGCGCACCAGTGCCTCGGTGTAAGGATGGCCGGGCTGGTTGAAGATTGCCTCGGCCTCCCCGGTCTCGACGATGCGGCCCATGTACATGATCGCCAGCCGGTCACTGACATGGCGGACGACCGGAAGGTTGTGCGTGATCAAGAGGTAGCTCAGCCCCTTTTCCCTCTGCAACTCGGCCATCAGGTTCAAGATATCACCTTGCACCGACACATCGAGGCCCGCTGTCGGTTCATCGGCAATGATGAGTTTCGGGTTAAGGGCCAGAGCCCGGGCAACACCGACCCGGCGTGCCTGTCCGCCCGACAGTTCGTGCGGATATCGTCCGAGGAAAGCACGTGGCAACTGGACGAGGTCGGCTAGGCGTTCCGCCTCTCGGTCGAGGTCGCGATCTTGGGCGCCGTGGATCACGAAGGGTTCTGCGATCAGCGCCCGCACGGTCTTGCGCGGGCTGAGCGATCCGATGGCGTCCTGGAACATCATTGCCATATCGCGCCTCAGCGGTTTGAAGGCGCGCTCTGGCAGGTTGCGCACCTCGCGTCCCTCGAACCGGACCGAACCCGCGCTGGCGCGGGTAAGGTTCAGGATCGCCCGGCCGAGCGTCGTTTTGCCCGATCCGCTTTCGCCGACAAGGCCCAGTGTCTCGCCACGCCGCACGGTCAGGCCAACGTCAAGGACCGCGTCGACAAACGGATCGGCAACGCCGTTGAGCCGGGCGCGAATTGGCCCCATGGTGCGGAAGCGGACATTCAGATACGGCACTTCGAGAAGCGGGATGTCACCCGCGTCCGGTGGAGTTGCATGGGGGGCGTCCAAAATCCTTGGCGCGTCCGGAACCGACTTTTCCGTAACCGGGAAATGGCATCGCACCGAATGCCGCCCCCCCGACACCTGCGCAGACGGGGCTTCGGCCTCGCAATGCAGGGTGGCTTTCGGGCAGCGCGCCGCAAAAATGCATCCTTTTGGCGGCGCGCTGAGGTCCGGCAGGCTGCCTTCGATCACCGGCAGGTGCCGGGTTTTCCGGGTAATCCGCGCCGGATCACAGTCCAGAAGCGCGCGCGTGTAGGGATGACGGGCGTTGTGGAATAATTCGCGCACCGGGCCGGCTTCCACCACCTCGCCTGCATACATGACAACCACATGATCGCACATCTCGGCGATCAGGCCGAGGTTGTGGGATACGACCAGAACGGTCGTCTCCAGCTCGGTCGCGAGGTCGCGTATCAGGTGGATCACCTGAGCCTCCATGGTCACGTCGAGTGCCGTCGTCGGCTCGTCCGCCAGGAGGAGGCGTGGGCGCGGCAGAAGGGCCATCGCGATCCCGGCCCGCTGCCGCATCCCGCCCGAAAAATGATGGGGATACTGGTCGATCCGGCGGGCGGGGTCGGGGATACCGACACGCTCCATCATCTCGACCGCCAGGGTTCGCTTGTCGGCGGCGCTCAGATCGCGCTTGCGATAGAGGATGTCGCGCATCTGGGTGGCGTAGGTCAGGACCGGGATCTGCGAGGCCATCGGGTTCTGGAACACCACCGACATGTCCTGACCGCGCGCGGCCCGAAGCGCGTCCGTGCCCTTGCGCAACATGTCTTCGCCCTCGAACAGTATCTCGCCACGGCGCACCCGGGCGTTGGCGGACAACAGGCCAAGGATCGACCACAGGACCGTGCTTTTGCCCGACCCGCTCTCGCCAACGATGCCGGTGACGCTGTTCTGTGGAACCGCGAAGCTGACGTCCCGCAGGGCGTGCACCGGTCCGGTGGGAGTCGTGAAATCGACCGTCAGGCCGCGGATGTCGAGATGCGGTGCGTTCATGCCCGCCCCCGTCCCATCCGGGGATCGAAGATGTCACGCAGCGCTTCGCCGAGGAAGGTGAAGCCAAGGGTGGTCAGAACAAGGGGAATGCCCGCTGCGACGACCATGAAGGGGGCGTCGTTGATCACCAGATAGCCTTCGTTCAGGATCGTTCCCCAACTCGCCGTCGGCGGCAGCACGCCAAGCCCCAGGAAACTGAGACCCGCCTCGATCGTCACCACTACCGGCACGTCCATTGCCGCAAGGATCAGGAGCGGTCCGACGACATTGGGAAGGACGTGATGGGCCAGGATACGCGGCGTGCTTGCCCCAAGCGAACGTTCGGCGAGGATGAATTCATCGTTTTTCAGGGCCAACGTCGCGGTGCGCGCCATGCGGGCATATCCGGGTACCGTCGAGACAATGACGATGATCAGAACCAGTTCGAGGCTCGGCCCGACCAGCGCGACGGTCGCGAGCGCCAGCACGATGGTCGGGAAGGCCAGTACCGTGTCGAAGGCAAGAAGCAGCAGGTTGTCGAGCCATTTCGGCCCGTAACCGGCGATCATGCCGAGGATGAGACCGGTGGACAGAGCCACGGACACGCCGATGACCGCGATCTTCAGCGCCACCCGCCCGCCGAACAGGAGACGCGAGAACGTGTCGCGGCCAAGCTGATCGGTGCCCGCCCAATGCGCCCATGTCGGGCCTGAAAGCCGCGACGGGATGTCGAGCGCGTTCGGATCGTAGGGCGCCAGAACGGGCGCGAAAACGGCACTGGAAATGAAGAGGATCACGACCGTCAGGCCGAGCATCGCCTTCGGGCTGCCCAGAAACTGGCCCAGCCGGACATTCGAGCGTTGCCGGGGCCGGCCGGCGCCCGGCTGCGATGCGGAAGGATCAGAGAGCATCGCGGACACGGGGATCAAGCCAGGCAATGATGAGGTCGGAGAGGAGAACGAAGGTGATGTACAGGCCGGTCGTCACAAGAACGGCGCCCTGCACGACGGGGAAATTGCGCGCGCTGACCATGTCGTAGAGAAGCTTGCCAAGCCCGGGGCGGGCAAAAATCACTTCGGCGAAGACAGTCGACGAGATCAGCCCGCCGAAGCCGAGGCCGATCAGGGTGATCGTCGGCAGGATCGCGACCCGAAGCGCATAACCGAAGATCACGCGGCCGGGGCGCAGCCCAAAGGCGTTTGCGGCCCGGATATAGTCCTCGTTCATCACCTCGAGCAGCGAGGCCCGCACCATCCGCGACAGGTAGCCAACCCAACCGAGGCCAAGCGCGAAGGCGGGCAGGATCAGATGGGCGAGCTGATCGGGCAGGTTGCCGGGCTCACCGGCACCGATGGCGGGCAGCCAGCGCAGGGTCACGGCGAAAAGCAAGAGCGACCAGATGGCGATGACGAAGGAGGGCACGGCAATGGTCCCGACCGACAGGATACCGGTCGCCCTGTCGAGCGCTGAATTCGGGCGCAGCGCGGCCAGACAACCGAGCGGAATGCCCACAAGGATCGCCCAGCCCAGACCGGCCGCGCCAAGTGCCAGCGTGAAGCCGATATTTTCGCCGATGATCTGCGTCACTGGGCGATTGGAAAACACGTCTTCGCCTAGATCGCCGGTCACCACGTTGCCGGCGAAAATGAGGAACTGCCGCCAGACCGGTTCATCGAGATGCATCTTCTCGGTAAAGCGATCGATCGTCTCTGCACTTGCGCGGGGACCCAGCGCGATGGTCGCAGGGTCGCCCGGGATCAGGTGCAGCAATGCGAAGGACATCAGCACCACCAGCCCGATAACAGCCACAGACAAGCCGATCCGCTTGATCAGGTAGAAAAACATTGGTTCTCCTCAGGGCGCCGTTGGGGCGACCCGGTCCGTCAGGGAATACCGGACCGGGTCTTCGTCAGGCGATCTCGAAGCGGCGGTAGTCTAGTTCGCCCGAAGGGGCCGTCGAGATCGTTACACCCTTGCGGTGGACATAAGCTGTCGGCTCATGGTTGATCCAGACATATGCGCCGGTTTCTTCCATGATATCCTGCATCCTGAGATAGATCGCCTCGCGTTTGGCAAGGTCCTGCTCGGCGATGCCATCGGCATAGAGCTTGTCGAACTCCTCGTTCTTCCAGCGCTCCCAGTTCCAGACGCCGACTTGGTCCGAGACGAACCACTGCGTCGCCTCGTAGGGGTCGGGCGTGGTGTAGAACTGCATGATCCACATCTCGAGGTCCTTCCAGCCATCGCCGGATTCCTCCATCCCCATTTCCCAGAACGTGCCGTCATCGACCGGCAGAACCGTCACCGTGATACCAACGGCGGCAAGGTTCGCCTGGATGATCTGCGCGGTCAGCAGGCGGTCCTGCGCGTTCAGTGTCTTCAGCGTCAGTTCAAGCCCCGAGACGCCGGCCTCAGCCAGGAGCGCACGGGCTTTTTCGGGATCGTAGCTGTAAGATTTTGTGGCATCGCGTTTGCCAAGAAGGCCCGGGCAGATGATGCCGAAGGACTTGCTTGTGGTGTTGGAATAGGCGCCTGCAATAATCGAATCCACGTCGACCGCGTGCTGGATCGCCTGCCTGACCTTCAGGTCCTGCAACTTCGGATGTTCGGTGTTCATCCCCATCCACATGTAGCGCAATTCGCCCGCGATTGTGATCTCGGACCCCTCCGGCGGACTTGTGCGGTAACGCGCCAGCGTGTCCGCGCCGATATCGGTGCAGTCCAACTCGCCCGCCTCGAAAGCGAGGTTTGCGGCTTTCTCTTCACCCACGATTTGCACTACGACGGATTCAGCGGCCGGCTTCGGCCCCGCCCAGTCTGGGTTCGGCACGAAATTCGCACGCTGTCCGGGCACGGCTTCGTAAAGGTAGGGCCCGCAGGTCGCCGGGAAATCGGTGGTGAACTTGCCGCCCGCTTCGGTTACTGCTTTCTCGCAAAGAACCGCGCCGGTGCCGTGGCAGAGCGTTACGAGGATGAAGGGTGCGAAAGGCGTGTTGAGTACGATCGTGCCGGTGCGGTCGCCGGTGACCTCGACATGATCGAGCGCATCGAAATAGCCCGACCAGTCGGTGCCCTTCATCCGCTCGTAGGAAAACTTCACGTCGGCAGCCGTGACCGGTCCGTAGCCCTTCGACCAGACGAGGCCCTCGGCCAGCTCGAACGCGATATGGGTCGGGTCGGTGTGCTCCAGCCGCGTGACATAGTAGGTTGGTCGCCAGGACACCTCGCCATCTTTCATGTCGTACTCGGCAAGGAAGGGCAGGCACTGCTTCTGGGCCGAAACCTCGGAGCCGCCGACCATGTAGCCTGGGTCGAGGATTTCGTTGTCGCGCTCCATTCTCAGGCGCAGTCCGGCGGTTTGCGCCCTGGCCTGTCCAATCAGGTCTGGCACAAGGATCAATGCACCTGCGGCCGTCGTCCCCGCCAGAAATGTCCGTCTGCTGGTATTTCTCAGTGCCATCTAGTGCCTCCCGCTGATTTGGCTGCTTCGGCGCCCGCTGATGTGCCGGCGCGACTTTCTGCGATGAGAGCGCCTTCGATCAAATCTATCAATTTCGCATTCTTTCGCGGCTTGACACTGATAGTGCTTCACTATGCTAATGCAAGTATGAGTAAAGAGCTATCGGAAAACCTGAATTTCCTGTGCGGGCACTACCCGTCAATCGCGCATGTCTGCCGCAAGATCGGCATAAACCGCCAGCAGTTCAATAAGTACCTGAGCGGCCAGATGCGGCCCTCGCGCGCCAGCATGCGCAAGATCTGCGACTTCTTCGGTTTGATCGAAGCAGAACTGCTTCTTGATCCCATGGACCTGCAAAAGATCTTTGAGGTCAGGAAGCGCCCCGTCAGGGAAACCGCGCTGGACGGTCCGATCGCGCACCTGCCGAACATCTATCGTTCAAGCCTCAGCCTCGACCGTTATGTCGGCTATTACTACCGCTACTTCTTTGCTTTCGGCTACCCCGGCATGATCGTCAAGTCGATTCTGCGGATCACCGGGGACGGCCAGTATTACTACACAAAGAATGTCGAGATCCTGCGTGAACCGGGCAATCAGCGGTCGATCACCATTAACAAGTATCTCGGCGTCGCATTTTATCTTGGGGACCGGATTCAGCTGATCGAATATGAGGCGCTTCAGACCAATTCGATTTCGCAGTCGGTTTACTATCCCTCTTATCACAGCCGGGTCGACAAACTGATTGGCATCCAGATCGGGGCGCCGACACGGAAGGGGCGGCGTCCGGGCGCTTCGAAGGTGCTTCTGGAATTCCTCGGCCGGGAAATCGATACGCGGCAAGCGCTCAGCCGCATCGGGCTTTTCGAGGTCGGCAATCCGGCGGTTCACCCATCGATCGTGGAACTGGTCCAAAACCGCATCGCGGATGACCAGTACGTCCTCGATGTAGAGGAGCTTTAGAGCCCAACCGAAAACTAAGTTGAATGATTTCAGCCAATTGTGAGTCATCCGAGTTGCTAGACCTGGAGGAAGTCATGCCCTGGACTGAAATCACTCGCCCCGACTATGACCGGCGCGGCCTGCGCTACGCAAGCGATTGTACGGATGCGGAATGGGCTTTGATCAAGCCTTTCATGCCCGAACGGTCCAAGGTTGGCCGCCCGCACCGCACCAGATTGCGGGCGGTTTGGGACGCAATCCAGTACATTGCTGCAACGGGCTACCAATGGGCGATGCTGCCGCGCGACTTTCCACCGTTCACAACCGTGCAATACTATTTCTACCGGCTGCGGGACAGCGGCGTGCTCGACGTCCTGAACGATGCTCTGGTGGGCGCATCGCGCCTGTTGGAGGGCCGGGATGCCGCGCCCACGGCTGGTGTGATTGACAGCCAGTCGGTCAAGACGACCGAAAGCGGCGGGCCGCGCGGCTTCGACGCGGGCAAGAAAACAAAGGGGAGAAAGCGACATATTGTGACCGATACGGATGGCAACTTGCTGGGCTTGGTCACACATGCCGCTGCCCTGCAGGACCGAGACGGCGCCCCTGAGGTGATCTCGCAGGTTCTGGAGGGACACCCGACCTTGGCGCACATCTTCGCGGATGGCGGATACTCCGGTGACAAGCTGCGCAGCGCCATGGCCGCATCGGACGGTCCGACAATCGAGATCGTCAAACGCCTGCCCGGTGTGACCGGCTTTGTCGTCATTGCCCGCCGCTGGGTCGTCGAACGCACCTTCGCCTGGCTCGGCCGTTGCCGCCGGCTGGCAAAGGACTGGGAAGCGTCCATCGCATCTGCCGATGCCTGGATTCTCATCACTGCGATCAGACGCTCAACCCGCCATATCGCAAGAAGAACCGCTCTGGAATTATTATTCAGACTCTTAGAGGATTGTGGTGACTGGATTGTGCCCGCAGAGCGTTTGTGAAAATCGGTGGGGAATGGTCGGGCTACCCTGTTGGTCTGCCCCATATGCACCTTGGGCATGATACGGTCTACTACTAAGCCGCGATTGCATGAGTATGCTGGATCAGCATTTTTGCGGCTGAAGACATCCGGTGACTTGCGAGCAAGAACTCGGCCGCGAAATGCACAATCTGGTTCCTTCGGTCGGACTTCTCGGTTTCGCCAAGCCACGGTTGACCAAACATGGGCCTGCATACGCATAAGGTCTCCCATACGCCGATCGCGCTTTCCGCGTTCCGAACAGATCGGTGCCCATCCAATGCGCGGGCACAAGGACGACTCATTGTATGATCTATGGCAGTGTTATTTGAGGCATATGGAGGCGCTGTAAGCGACTTGATCACTCCGACGCCCCCGCAAAGTACGAAATCTCGTCGTGTCCGTCGCAGAAATGCTGGGCCGGGCCGAGAACTCGGACTGTCGTCTTCGTACCGGGAGGTATTGTCAAGAAGAGAGCGAGATGCTGGACTACGACAAACACGGAAAGCGGGAAAGCAAAAAGATGCCTGACTTCTATGCAACATAGATACGAAGACTACCGCCAACCGGACTACTGAGGGTTTGCTGGGCGATGAAAAAAGATCAAGTCCAATGGTGCTCTACAAATGGGGCTGCCCGCGATAAGTTCGAGCCAATATGACAGCTGACCAAACAGGCAACCTCTGGAACGCGACCTGCCGCGAGACGGTCCCTTCGGTTCCGGCTGCTGACCGCACGGTCGATCTGGCCGTCATCGGCGGCGGCTTCACCGGCTGCGCCGCCGCGCTCGAAGCAGCGCGGCACGGTGCGTCGGTCAGCCTGATCGAGGCGCACGACATCGGCCACGGCGGGTCGGGGCGCAATGTCGGACTGGTCAATGCCGGCCTTTGGCTGCCGCCCGACACGGTGGTCGCGATCCTCGGGCCCAGGATCGGCGAGCAGCTGATGACGATGCTCGCCGAGGGGCCCGGGAAGGTCTTTGACATCATCGCCCGCGAGGGCATCGACTGCGAGGCGGTGCGCAACGGCACCCTGCATCTAGCCCATGCGCCGGCGGGCCTTGCCGACCTGCGCGACCGCCATGCTCAGGGTCGGCGTCTTGGCGCACCGGTCGCGCTTCTCGATGCGGACGAGACCGCGCGGCGCGTCGGCTCCGGCCGGTTCCACGGCGCGCTTTTCGATCCGCGTGCGGGCACGATCCAGCCGCTGTCCTACTGTCGGGGTCTGGCGCGGGCGGCCGCAGCGGCGGGCGCCCTGATCCACGAAAACTGCCCGGTCCCGGCGATTCGCCGCGAAGGTGACCTGTGGCATATCGCTGTGCACGGCGCCACGATCCGGGCGCGGCGCCTGCTCATAGCGACCAATGCCTATCACGAGGGGATCGGCGGGTCGTTCCGGTCGCGCTTCGTGCCCGTCAACTACAGCCAGTTCGCCACGGTGCCTGTTCCCGAGGCCGTGCGCGCGCGTCTCCTGCCCGGCGGCGAGGGCTGCTGGGACACCGCGCTCGTCATGTCGTCCTTCCGTATGGACCGGGCCGGGCGGATGATCGTCGGCGGGATTGGTGATGTGGAGGGCGTAGGCGGGCCCGTGCATCGCGGCTGGGCGCGGCGCAAGCTGCGCCGGATCTTCCCCGAACTCGCGGATCTGCCGTTCGAGCATGTCTGGACCGGCACCATCGCGATGACCGGCGACCATGTTCCGAAGATCGTGGCGTTCGGCCCGTCCGCCTATGCCGTCTTCGGCTATTCGGGACGCGGCATCTCACCCGGCACTGTCTTCGGCAAGGCTGCGGCTGAGGCGCTTCTGGAAGACCGGGCCGAGGCGCTGCCGCTACCGCCCATCCCCGGCCACGACGAACGGTTCACCGGCATCCGGCGGGCCTATTACGAAACCGGCGCCTCGCTGATGCACGCCCTGCCGCTTTGGCGTTGACCGGACCGGCACCGGGCACGATAGGTTCTACCGATTGCAGGCGGCGAATATGCCTTGCGCCGCCGCAAGGTCTTCCACCGCCGTGCCGACCGACTTGAAGAATGTGATCTGCGCAGGGTCCCGGCGTCCGGGATGACGGCCGCAGCAAAGATCGAAGAGATCGCCTTCGATATCTTCAAGGGCCAGTGTCCCGTTCTCCAGCGGCGTCAGGATGTCGCCTGATTCCGCGCGCGCCGCTTCGGTGTCGAGAAAGACGGTGCTCTTCGCCACCGCCGCATCGTCGGCCTCACGCATCGAGGGCAGGAAGCTGCCGATCAGGTCCAGATGCTGGCCGGGCCGGAGCCAGTCGCCCCGGATCAGCGGCTCGGTCGCCAGGGTCGCGCAGGAGATGACGTCGGAGATCTTTGCCGCTTCCTCCAGATCGTGCGCGACTTCGACGGCGAAGCCTTGGTCACGAAAATGGACGGCCAGACGCTCCGAAGATGCGCGCTTCCGGTTCCACAACCGGACATGCGTGATGTCGCGGACAGCCCGGTACGCGCGTGGGATCTGGCTGCCGACATCGCCGGCGCCGACGACGAGAAGCGATGCGGCGTCGGGGCGCGCAAGGTACCCGGCCGCCAGCGCCGAGGCACAGGCGGTGCGGAATCGCGTCAGTTCCGCGCCGTCGATCATCGCCAGATGCTCACCTGTATCGACCGAAAAGAGCAAGACACTCGACTGGACGGATGCAAGGCCACGGCCACCGTTGCCGGGGACAATGTTGACCAGCTTAACGCAGCCATAGCCCGACCTGCCCCAGGCTGGCATGGTCAGCAGCACGTCTTCCTCGCCATTGGCCTTGGTGATCCTGTGGTTGCCGCGCAGCGGCGCTTCAATCTCCTGCAGGAATCCCTCGCGCAGAGCCTCGATCATGGCGGCAGGCGTGACGTTCCGCCGGATATCCTCTGCGGTGATGATCTGCATGGTCATGTCTCCTTCCTCCGGGGCGACGATGGGGTCAGAACCGGTCGGGGCGAAACGGGTTTTCAGGCCCGTCCGGAACCGTGCCCTCGATCATGCCGGCAAGTAGCCGCGAGGTTCCGGCGGCAAGCGTTACGCCGACATGGCCGTGACCGAAACAGTAGTAGACACTTCGGTTGCGATGCGATTGCCCGACGACCGGACGATCATCCGGAAGCGCCGGACGGTGCCCCATCCAGCGCGTGGCGCTGGCAGGATCGAGTTTGGGAAAGACCTTGCGGGCTTTTCGCGCGATGACCTCGAAGCGACGCTCGACCGGTGGGTGGTGAAGACCTGCGAACTCGACATAGGAGGTGACGCGGATGTGCTCGGCCATTGGTAGAACAGCGATGCCGAGATCACTGAAAGCGAGGGTCCGGTCAAGGGCGATGCCGGGATTGGAGAATTGCAGATGATAGCCGCGCTGGGTCTCAAGCGGGAAGCGGTCGCCCACCATGGCGGCAAGGCGGTTCGACCAGGCGCCGGCGGCGATGACGATCTTGCCAGCCGAGAATTCGGCCCCGTCCGCTGTTGTCACCTGGACGGCTCGGTCTTCGGTCCGGAACCCTGTCACTGGCGACCGATGAAAACGCGCACCCCGTGCCTCGGCTGCCGACACGAGCCGCCGGACAACCGCCTGCGGATCGCTCAGGTGGTGATAGTTCCGGACGCTGACTCCGACGGCATGGCCGGAAGCCAGATCGGGAACCAGGCTTTCTATCGCCTGCCGATCATGCCGGGTGAAGTCCAACCCTTCGGAACGGCGTCGTTCCCACGCGCCTGAGACAGCGTCAAATGCCGCTTCGTCAGGAAAGAGCCGCAGGAAATCGTTGCGCACCAGCATCTCTGCCGCGCCGATCTCGGCCAGGAGCGCCTTGGTGTCCATGCTGGCCGCAAGGCAGAGCGGTGCCATGGCGCGCACCGTTTCCTGAAAGCAGGACGGTCGGCTCGCGGCCAGAAAGCGCAGGCCCCATGGCAGAAGACGTGGCAGATAGCGCGGCACGATCTTCATCGCACCGTCGGCGTGCATCGCGATCCGCGGCAGAGAGCGAAGGGTTGCAAAGGTTGCCATCGGCAGGAATTCGGCTGCTGCGATCATCCCGGCATTGCCATAGCTCGCGCCACTGCCTGGCAGGCTGCCGTCCAGAAGCAGTATCCTGTGCCCCCCTGCCGTCAGGCGCCACGCGACGGATGCGCCGACGATGCCAGCGCCGATGACCGCAAAGTCGAAATCTGCCTGCAAGCGCCGCTCCTTCAACTACCTGTGGAAAACCTGAGCATCGTTACATGGTTTCCGCAGCCTCGGCACTCTCACCGAGTGCTCGCGCCGAGCGCATCGTCAGCCTCTTGCCTGAAAGCCGGAACTTTGCCGACAGCTCGTCGGCGGCACGCCGGAGAAGCGATGAAAAAACGGCGTCCATCTCCCGCGTCACGCGGTTTGCTGGTCCGCAAATGCCGACTGACAGGATGGCCGTGTCGTTGCGACCGAGAATTGGCGCTGCGATACCGCGAACACCTATCTGCCACTCCTCGTTGTTTACCGCGACGCCGGTTTGACGCACTTCAGCCAACTGGTGGCGCAATATCTGCGGTTGGGTGATTGTGTTCACGGTAAGTTGTTGCAAACTCTTGCAGATCGACTCGACTTCACTGTCGGGCTGGAACGCCAGCATCGCCTTGCCGGTAGCCACGGTATATGCGGGGGCCCGGCCACCGGTTTCTGTATAGGCGCGGACTACGTGACGGCTTTCGATCTGGGCCAGCGTGACAGCCTGCTTGTTGTCATAAAGGGCCAGATGAATGGCCTCACCTGTTTCGTCGGCCAACCAGCGCAGGATACCCTGCGCTTCGGGGGCGAAGTGATATTGCGCCAACACGATGTTGCCGAGTTCCCAGATCTTTAGCGAGGGCATGAAGGTACGATGGTCGTCGTCCTGAACCAGGAAACCTTCGGTTTCGAGAACCCGCAACATCCTGTAGGCGTTGCTCTTCGACAGATCACACAGTTTCGCAACCTCGGTGGCCCCCAGTGGATCGCGCGATGTGGAGACAAGTTCGAGGATGCGAAGTGCCTTGATGACTGTGCTGCTCATATCATTTCCCGATATCGTCTCTGATAACCCTCATCTCTGTTGTCCCACGACAGAGGGCCTGCGCTCCAGATACCCGCCGTACTTGGACAGTGCAAAGACAAACACAAAGAAGATCATACCGGCAAAAATATACGCTTCGACGAAATACGGCACCCAGTCGCCCCGCCCGATCGCCGCATTGGTCGAGGCGATGATGTCGAAGAAGCCGATGATCGAGACGATAGAGGTTTCCTTGAATGTAATGACAAACTGGTTGATCGTCGGAGGCAGGGCGCGCGAGAAAACCTGCGGCAACAGGACCAAAAACTCACGTTGCCAGTAGCTCAGCCCCAGCGCAGCCGCCGCCTCGGACTGCCCCTTGTCGATCGACTGGTAGCCGCCACGCAAAATCTCGGACTGGTAGCAGCCGAAGAAGAAGGCGAACGCAGCGATCACACGGAACAGCTTATCACCCGACAACCATTCCGGCAGCGCAAGCGGCAGTATGACAGCCGCGGCGAAAAGGATCGTCAGGAGCGGGAATGACCGGGTCAGGTCAATCGCGAACGCGGCGAGCGATCGCACGACTGGCAGCTCTGATCGGCGCGCCAGAACTAGGAGGATCGCAAGCGGCATCCCGGCGATCGTCACTGCCGCGAAGATGAACAGCGTCAGCGCGAGTCCGCCCCAACTGCTGGTTCCGACATAATCCAACCCGGCAAAGCCACCGCGCATCAGCAGCACATATGTGGTGAATCCGACCAGCCATGTCGTGATGATCCGCCGCGCGGTCCAGAACCACGGCACGCAAGACAGGATCACGGTCAGGATCATCACGATCGAAGCCAGGATCGCGCGCCACTGCTCTTCGATCGGATAGACCCCAAAGAAGATCAGCCGGCCGCGCGCCTTGATTACCGCCCAGCATGCGCCCGCATCCGGCGCCCGGCAAAGTTCAGGATCGTTGCTTGTCCACACCGCGTCGATAATCGCCCATCGCAGGAACCCCGGAACGAGCCAAATGAGAAATCCCAGAATCACCAGGCTAATCGCTGCGTTGAGGGGCGTTCCAAACATTCCCTGAAACAGCCGTTTCAGAGGCGATGAGTCGACGATGGGCGGGCGCAACATGTCAGTCATCGGATCACCCCCTCAATACCCCTTGAGCTTCAGACGGTCGTTGGCCAGATTCACCAGCCGGGTCAGCGTGTAGTTGATGAATGCATAGCAGCACATCATGATCAGCATGATCTCGATGACCTGGCCGCTCTGATTGATCGCGGTGGAAGACACCATGAACAGATCAGTGAATCCGATGGCGATACCGACCGAGGTCGCTTTCATCGTATAGACATACTGGTTGCCGAGCGACGGTAAAGCGGTGCGCAGCGCTAACGGGATATGCACCTTGCGCATCACCTGCATTGGACGGAGGCCAAGCGCCCGAGCGGCCTCGAGGGTGCCGCGGCTGACCGCCAGAAACCCCGCGCGCACGATCTCGGCGATATAGGCGGAACTGAAGAGCGTTATGGCAATGACAAGGCCCGCGAATTCCGGCGGGATCGCTATGCCGCCGACAAATCGCAACCCCTTGAGCGTGGGCAACGAAACAAGTTCGGGTGCCGTTCTCGCGAATAGAAGCACCGCCATGATGGCCGCCACAGGAATGATCAGCGGCAACCATGTCGTCATCGTTCGGGCCTGCCCCTCGACTCGGTTGCGCAGTATGTTGCTGGCGACGAGGCTGCCGATACAGACCAGAGCAGCGGTGATGACAGCCCATGGTGCAAGATTGAGCGAAGGCAGGAAGATGCCTCGGTTTGACAGGATCGCGCTGTCGAGTACCGAAATAGCCTGTTTTGGCGGCGGCAGATGCGTCAGCACCGAATACCAGAAAATCGCGTTCAGGACGAGCGGCACATTGCGGAAGACATCCACATAGCCACGGGCAAGCAACCGCAAGAGCGGGTTCGTCGAGATGCTGGCGATCCCGATAAACGTACCAAACAGACTTGCCAGAACGATGCAGATCAAGCCAACCAAAAGTGTGTTGATCACACCAATCATGAAGATCCGCCAATAGGGATCGCTGGGCGAGAAAGGAATGATAGTAAAGCCGATGTCCCAACCGACGCCGCGTTCAAGGAACCCAAAGCCAGCTGTCATGCCGAGCCGTTCGAGGTTGCTCAGTATGTTCTCGATCATCCAGGCACCGCAGAACAGAACAATGCCGAGAATGGCCGTCTGAAGCGCAATTGCACGGATGTTGAGAGGCGGCTGAGGGCGGGTGGGGGCAAGCATGGCGCGATCGTCTACCCTTGTCTAGGGGAGTGAAAGGGTGAAGCCCTCGCAGGCTTCACCCCGGGAAGCGGACTTAGTCGAAGGCGAGCGGGAACATCACGCCGCCGTCCGTCCAGAGTGCGTTGGCGCCGCGCGGCATCTTGTAGGGTGAGTCGGCGCCAAGCGTACGGTCGAAGATCTCACCGTAGTTCCCTACGGTCTTGATCACATTGTAGGCCCAGTCGTTGCTCAGACCCAGGCGGTCACCAACACCCGGCGTTACGCCGAGAAGGCGCTCGACCTCCGGGCTGGCCGGATTGGCCTTGGCGTCGTCGACATTGGCTTGCGTGATGCCAAACTGCTCGGCCGTCATCAATGCCGACAGGAGCCAGTTCATGATGTCGACCCACTGATCGTCGCCCTGCCGAACCGCGATTGCTTCGGCTTCAAGCGCCACAACATCTGGAAGGAAAACGTGGTCGTCCGGATTGGGAGCGCTTGCCCGTCGGATCGCGATGTTCGGACCCCAGCCTGACAGTGCGTCGCAGCGACCGGCGAAATACGAGGCAACCATTTCGTTGGTGTTTTCGTACGTGATGAGGTTGACCTCGACACCAAGCTTCTTGAAGTAATCCGTCACCTGGCGCTCGGTCGCCGAACCGGCGCCAACGCAGATCGACCCGCCATCGAGGTCAGCCGCGGTTTCCGCCCCCAACGCCTTGGTCACCAGAAGCTGTGTCGTGCCGATCAGGTAGGGGCGGCTGAACTGAAGCCCGATTTCGGTATCCCGGCCAAGCGTCCATGCCGTCACCTTGATGATCGCGTCGATATCGTTCGCGGCCAAAGCGGGGAAGCGCTGTGCCCAGCTCAGCGGCACGATCTCGGCCTTGTCGGGTGAACCGAAGATTGCTGTTGAGAGCGCCTTGCAGAGCTCGATGTCAAGGCCCTTCCAGTTGCCGGCGTCATCCACTTCGGCGAAGCCGAGGTAAGAGCCGTTGTGTCCGGGGCAGAGCACGCGGCCACGTTCCTTGACCATGGCAAGGGTGTCACCCTGTCCAGCCTGCGCGGCCGGGACACCAAATGCAAACGCCATGCAGGCGGCCGCAAGAGAAAGTACGAGTCGTTTCATTAGTTCAGTCCTCCCAGTTATGTTGATCCTATGACGGGGCCTTGTCTGCGATGAGTTTCCCACCAGCCCCCCAATTCTCGGTGGTCTTCTCGTCGATCACGACCCAAACCGCGTCGGCGTTGCATCCGACGCTGGTGCAGACCGCCTCGGTGACTGACGCGACGAGCGCCCGCTTCTGTTGTTGGTCTCGCCCACCGAGCATTTCGATCTTCACATAGGGCATAGGTCGGTTCCTCCCCTCTTCGTGACATCGTCCGCCAGTCGAGGCGTGACGAAGGCGTTCATTTCCCGGCACCAGGTCCAGGGTCGAACCAGAAATGCGATGCCTCCGGAGCAATCCGGCTGCCAACGCGGATCAAGCTCGAAACTTCACAATAGGAAACAGCGTTCCTAAATATGAACCGAGATTAGGCACGTCGCCACCAGTGAATCAACCTTTTTCTGTGTCTTGAATAGTTCCCGGCCGGTTCCGGTTTGGAATCTTGCCAATATATATTTGCAGCTTTCGGCTGCCGACGCTCCAGCGGCGTGGAGCGCCGCAAGGTTGACACTCGTTCGAAATCATGGAACCAATTCACTATACGAAGCATCGTTTCAAAAAACATAGGATTGGATCATGCAAGACAAAGTTGCACTCATCACCGCTGCTGGCAGCGGGCTAGGCGCCGGATGCGCACGCAAGCTTGCCGAGCAGGGTTTCAAGGTTGCCGTTATGTCGTCGTCCGGTCGCGGCGAGAAACTCGGTCAGGAACTTGGCGGCATCGGCCTGACCGGCAGCAACCTCGAACCGGCCGATTTGAAGGGTGCGGTGCGGACCGTTGCAGAGAAATTCGGCCGGCTGGACGTCATCGTCAACAGCTGCCCTCACACGCCAAACGGCGACCTTCTGGAGATCACCGACGAAGACTGGCACCTCGCGCTCGACATGGTGCTTCTCAGCGTGATTAGGCTCTCCCGCGAGGCGGTGCCGGTGATGCAGGCACAGGGCGGTGGCACGATCATCAACGTAACGACGTTCAGCTCGTTCGAGCCGAGCCTGAGTTTTCCGGTCTCTTCTGTCGTTCGCGCCGGGCTTGGCAGTTTCGCCAAACTCTTCTCTGACCGCTATGCCAAGGACAACATCCGCATGAACAATGTCCTGCCCGGCTATATCGACAGCCTTCCCGAAAAGGAGGAGCGCCGGAACGCAATCCCGATGGGCCGCTACGGCACGGTCGACGAATTCGCCTCAACAGTCGCGTTCCTTGCCTCGGATGGCGCCGGCTACATCACCGGTCAGAACATCCGGATCGACGGCGGTCTGACCCGCTCGGTCTGAAACATGATAATGTAAGGCAGCAAAGGATTGGCGCCATGGGGCAATCACGCAAGGTGTGGCTGGAAGTATCGCTGAACGGAGCGCATTCAAAAGCTGTCCAGCCGAACGGCCCGCATGACGTGTCGAAGATCGTTGAGGAAGGGCTGGCCTGCGCCGAGGCCGGCGCGTCGATCCTACACTTCCACGCCTTCGAGGGAGACACCGACACTCAGGTTTACGACGCGGAGACCTATGGGCGAATCCTTGAAGGGTTCCGCAAACATAGTGACGCGATCGGCTACGGCACCGTGCCCATGATCGGTGGTTTCGCCGGCGCACCCCTCATGAGCCCCGGCGAACGGTATCGCGCGACCGAAGAGCTTCTAGCATCCGGCCTGATGGAGTGGTTCGTCGTCGATGCGGGCTTGGTCAACTTCGCCTCCTACGCCGGTATCGCCGCTGGGCAGACGACGGCGGGGATGTACCTCAACCCGGTGGACTACATCAGTCACGCCATGGACCTCGCCGCACAATACAACTGCCACCCGACTTGTGGCGTGTGGGAGCCAGGCTTCCTACGCACGGCGGCAGCGATGGCCAAGGCAAAGGGGCTCAGGCCGTCAGTGCTCTACAAGTTCGACTTCACTGAAACCATGCCCTTTGGCCTGCCGCCCGAACCCTATGCACTTAACTGCTACGCCCGGCTCGCCGCTCAATTCGCGCCCGGTGCACCGTGGATGGTGGCGGGCGTCGGGGCCGACGTCTTTCCGCTGATCCCCGAAGCGCTGGCGCTTGGTGGCCATGTCCGGGTCGGGCTCGAAGACGCTCTGCCGAACTCACCGGCAACCAATCTCGAACTGGTCCGCCGCGCGGCAAAGCTGGTCGAAGATGCCGGTCTCGAGCTGCAGACCCCGGCCGGCATCCGCGCCGAACTCGCCGGGGCCTAAGGCGACAGCCGCAGCTTACAGCCCGCCTTCGGCGAGTTTCCGAGCCCGTTCGCGCAGCGCGAACTTCTGAATCTTGCCGGTGGAGGTCGTTGGAAGCGGCTCGAAGATGAACCGGGCCGGGCACTTGAACCGTGCAAGTGTCGCGTGACAGTGCCGCAGGAGTTCGTCCTCATCCGCCTGCATATCCGGGCGCAGGGCAACGAATGCCACCGGCCGCTCGCCCCACTTGGCGTCGGGCATGGCCACCACCGCGCATTGCGCGACAGCCGGATGCCGGTAAAGCGCGTCCTCGACCTCGATGGACGAAATGTTTTCGCCACCCGAGATGATGATATCCTTGGAGCGATCCTTGAGCTGGACGTAGCCATCCGCATGCATGACCCCCAGATCGCCCGTGTGAAACCACCCTCCGGCGAAGGCCTTTTCCGTTGCGTCGCGGTTCTTCAGGTAACCCTTCATGATCACGTTGCCGCGCATCATGACCTCACCGAGCGTTTCGCCATCGGCGGGGGTCGCCTGCATGCTGACCGGGTTCATGACGGCCACCTCCGACAGCGATAGATAGCGCACGCCCTGCCGTGCCTTCCGGGCCGCCTGTTCGGGCAATGGAAGAGTGTCCCATTCGGACTTCCATTCATTGACCATGGCCGGACCATATGTCTCGGTCAGACCGTAAAGGTGCAGGACGCGGAACCCGGCATCCCGCATGGCGGCCAGAACCGCCTCGGGGGGTGGGGCGGCGGCGGTAATGAAAATCGCTTCGTGGTCAAAGCGCCTCTTCTCTTCTTCCGATGCGTTCAGCAATGTCGACATGACGATCGGGGCGCCGCAAAGATGAGTCACCTTGTGATCGGCGATAAGGTCATACACGGCCTTGGCCCGCACCCAGCGCAGGCAGACATGCGTTCCGCCCTGAACCGCGACGGTCCAGGAAAAGCTCCAGCCGTTGCAGTGAAAGAGCGGCAAGGTCCACAGATAGACCGGGTGGCGCCCCATTTCGCCATGGATCGTCTTGTTCAACGCCATCAGCGCGGCACCACGATGATGGCAGACCACGCCTTTCGGATTGCCTGTCGTGCCCGAGGTGTAGTTGAGCGAGATCGCGTCCCATTCGTCCGTCGGCATGATCGCGGGGAAATCGGGGGAACCGGTGGCCAGCAACTCCGCATATTCCATGGAACCGATCCGCGGCCCTTTCGGATAGGGCGCGTCATCGGGGTATTCCGGATCGTCGTAGTCGATTACGATCGGACGGCTTTTTACAAGGGCCAGTGCGTCGGCTGCCAGATCGGCAAACTCGCGGTCGACGATCAGAACCTTGCTTTCGGCGTGCTCCAGCTGAAAGGCGATCGCGGCCGCATCCAGCCGATAGTTTATGGAGTGAAGGACGGCGCCCTGCGCCATGGCGACGGCGTAGTGCGCTTCGATCATCGGCGGCGTATTTGAAAGCAGAACCGAAACCGTATCACCCCTTCCGATGCCGAGTTTGACAAGCGCCGCGGCCAACCGGCGGCAGTTCTCCCATAGCTCGCAATAACTGGTTCTGATTTTCCCGTGAATGACCGCCGTATGGTCAGGATAGGTCAGTGCGGCCCGCTCCAGAAAGGCGATCGGAGTCATGGGCTGATAATTGGCCGCGCAGCGCGGCAGGCCGTCGTCGTATTTTTCCATTCAGCATACTCACTTGTCCCGAGAGGCGAATCCGCTCATCCCTTCTTGCTCTTCTCCGCAACCGGATGGCCCGCGCGCTTCCAGTCTCCGAAACCGCCAAGAAGGCTGCGTGCCTCGATCCCCATCTCCATCGCAAGGCGGGCAGCCAGCAAGGATCGCCATCCGGAAGCGCAGTAGAAGACATAGGTCTTGCCTTCGGCGAATACCGGCTTGTGATAGGGGCTTTCCGGGTCGATCCAGAATTCCAGCATACCGCGCGGTGCATGGAACGCACCTGGGATCATTCCCTCACGCTCAAGTTCCCGGGGATCGCGGATATCAACCAGCACGATGTCATCGGACGTGAGACGTTCGACCATATCCTCGCATTTGACGGATGTAACCACCGCGTCGGCCTCGGCAAGCATCTGCTTGTAACCCATCGCCACCGTTCGTCTCCCTTGTAAATGAACTGGAGTGAGGCCCACTTGCCCGTGGTTGTCGCCCACGCAAGGTTAGCCTTTGCGCTGTAGGCGCGCTTTCGATAGAGTGCCTTTGTATGTCGATGAAAAGACACGCGCTCAGGGTCATGGAGTTTGGATGCGCGATTGGCAGACAATCGAAGTTCCCAAGATTCAGGCGCTCAGCCGCCCCGTGTACCTGAGATCGCAAAGCCTTCCGGCTCGCCACGGCTTTCCCTTGCATACGCATCCCTGGCACCAGTTCGTCTACGCGACCTCAGGCACGCTCATGGTGACGATAGAACAGGCCAGATATGTCATTACACCCGAGCAGGCGATATGGATTCCAACCGGAGTGCGCCATACGACGACCGCACTCAGCGATGTGGAATTCCGGAACCTTTACATCGAGGCTGTTCCGCATGTGGGAATGCCAGACCAATGCAGCGTCTACGCCGTGTCGACATTACTCAGGGCTCTGATCCTTGAGCTTGCCGCAATCGATCAGGATATCGATCTGTCCGACTATCGGAACCATCTTGATGCCGTCATCCTCCAGCAAATTCGGCAGCTCCGGCGGCTCGATTTCTATCTTCCCTGGCCTCAAGAGAACTGCCTCAGGGAGATTTGTGAGATCCTCTATAATCATCCCGACGATGGGCGCGGTATCGGAGAATGGGCGGCATTCGCGGGCATGTCGACGCGAACACTCGCGCGCCATTTCACGGCCCAAACGGGAATGAGCCTGCGTGTCTGGCGCCACCGCTTGCGCGTATTCCGCGCTGTGGAACTGTTGGCCACCTGTCGACGCGTGACTGACGTAGCGTTCGAGCTGGGCTTCAGTTCCGCGTCCGCCTTCAGCTTCGCCTTCAGATCCGAGATGGGCTGCACTCCGACCGAGTGGATTGCACAATAGTTAGGGCTTGTTCCGGTTTTTCTCAGCGTTACCCAATCAAGGATAGTGTCGCGTAGCCCTTAATTGGGTTCTGCCTCACTTTGTGTGGCGCAACTATCCTAAAGCTGGAAAATTCAGGAGGGATAGTTGTGAGTTCGAAGAAGCATTGGTCGCCCGGGAGCGATGTTGCCGTTCAAAGCGTTGAGCGAAGTGAAAGCGGCGGGTGGATTGTATCTGGCGTCTTGGCGCCCAACGGCATTTGCCCAGACTGTGGATTGCATTCACGCCGACGTCACGGCTGGCGGCGTCGGCGGCTGCAGGATTATCCCGCGCATGGAGACGAGGTAACGGTTGAACTCGCAATTTGCCGTTGGCGATGTCAGGCACCCGCTTGCCCACGCCGTACATTCTCAGACCAAATCGCCTCGATTGCGCGTCCATTTGCACGTCGTACTTCCCGTGTCGGGGAGATTGTCACCCATCTTGGGCATGCGACCGGCGGACGGCCAGCCGAGCGGTTGTTGCACCGTTTGGGCCTTGGGATAAGCGATGACACGGTGCTTAGGCAGTTGAAGAACCGTGCTCAAGAAAATGGCGAGTCGCCGACAGTCATCGGGATCGACGACTGGAGTTGGCGGAAATCGCAAACCTACGGCACGATTATTGTGGATCTGGAGCGTCGCGTGGTGATCGACATTCTTGAGGATCGAGATGTTGTCAGCTGCACCAACTGGCTGAAGCGACACCCCGAGGTGGAAGTGATCAGCAGAGATCGGTGCGGTCTCTACGCCCAGGCTGCACGGCAAGGGGCACCGCAGGCGAAGCAGGTCGCTGACCGGTTCCATATCGTACAAACCCTGCGGCAGGCCATCGAGGAGCATATGAACCTTCACGGCCGTGCGACCGGCAGGGCGCTGCTGTCCGACGCCGACAACATCACCGCAGCCGGCAGCCTTCTGAAGTCACGCCTTGCGCACAGGGCATCTCGGGACGAGATTTTCGCCACCATCCATGCGCTCCGAAATCAGGGGCTTTCCTGCAGCGAAATCGGGCGGCGCACAGGGTTCCCGCGTCGTAGCATCGCGAAGTGGTTGCAGTTCGAGACACCACCGGACCGCAGGCGGGCCGCTTTGAAGCCAACATCGCCATGGTACTTTGAAGAGTTCCTGAGCCAAAGCTGGAAGGAGGGCACTCGAACTGGTAGCGCCCTGTTTCGTTTGATCCAAGAACGTGGCTACGAGGGAAGCCAATCGCATTTGCAGCGGCTGTTGGCGGGTTGGCGAAGAGCGGAACAGCAAAGGAGCGGCCCCAAGGTAGAGCACGAAATCCTTAAGCCAATCCGGGACCCGGAAACTGGGCACGCGATTTCCCCGGTCATCGCGGCCGCGCTGTGCATCAAGCCCCGCGGAAAGCTCACCCCGGATCAGGCGCGGAAAGTCGACGCGCTCAAGGCCGGTTCTCCCGCCTTCGCAACGATGCGAAGTCTCGCCATGCGGTTCAACGGCATCCTGCGCGGCCGCCAAGCAGACCCGCTCCCAGCATGGATCGACAATGCGATCGAAACCGATCTGGCGCCCATCGTGCGCTTTGCCCGCACATTGAACCGGGACTTCGATGCAGTCAAAAACGCCATCGAGATGCCATGGAGCAACGGCCAAGCAGAAGGTCAGATCAATCGCCTGAAGACGCTCAAACGCGCCATGTACGGTCGAGCCGGTCCAGAATTGTTGCGGGCGAGAATGCTACCGTTCCGCCACACAAAGTGAGGCAGAACCCAATTAAGGGCTACGCGACACCACCCTTTGGCGACATCGATGAACGTAAGCATTGGCGATAAGCGCTCCTCCCTCAATGAACCGAGAAGGTCCCTGTCGCTGGATCTGATCACAACGGTCTAGTCCTTGATCCGCCACATCCTGAATCGTCCTTGTTGCGTCACTTCTCGGATCAGGCCTCTCTCTTCCATCCAGGCGAGGTTCCTTTGAACCGCCGCGCGACTTGCGCCTGTTAATGCCTCCGCCATCGGGGCTGACACCAAAGGCCATTCTGTCAACGCCGAACGAAGAGCCGCCGGAGTTCGCCCCGAAAGCTGAGACATGACTCCTTCCGCCCGAGCACTCCATGTCTCGGCATCGTCTAGATGCCGCATCGCCGTTAGAATTGCGCTGTTCATCCCATCCAACCAGCGGGTCAAGCGTTCGGGTGGCAAGCCCGAGACACGCAGCCCCCCTGCCCCGCCCATAGCTAGCGGTGCGAAGATGGCGCCGCTTCCGTCGCTGGCCGCGATCCTGGACGCGGTGACGGCGGCTTCGATCTGGTCGCCGTGCTGTCCGAGGCCCGCCAGGCTCAGAGATGAAAGCCCATGCAAGCCCGCGTGATTGGGTGGAGTTCGGCAGCGGCGGCCATTACGTCCAACCATCCGCCCGCGCGATCTTCGAAACGCTCAGCGCTGTCTTCAATGTTCTCGGGATCGCGGCGATCCAGGAAGGCGGCCAAATCAGCCTTTGGTCCGGGACCGCCTGTCAGGCGCCGAACAGCCCATCCAACTCTTGCAAGGGCATTTGGGTCATCCTGTGCGCCCGAGAGCCGCATCGATATCCAGAGCGCCAGACGATCAGAACTCACCCGATCCCCTGAGAACCAGCTGAGGTTCGCTGCCTCGATCAAAGCGAGGCGATGCCGCCAGCCTTCCGGGCCACGCAGCAGCCGATCATCCAGAGCTCCTAAGCGTCCAGCCACCTTTGCCAGTCGCGCAGCGTGAACGCCTTCTGCCTTTGCCCAGTCATCGATGACAGCAGTGTCTGGCGGTTCTGCCCGTGGCCCGGGAGGTAAATCATCTGGTTCTTCATCGAGTGGTCCCGGCAGAAACCAGAGATCCTCTTCGTGAGCTTCTTCATCCTCCTCGATGGTGATGAGGGGGTCATCGAAATTATCTGTCAAAGCGGATGCTTGGGGCTTCATATGTGCAAAATACTGTTCTTTTGCACATTACCCAAGTGATTTTGTGGCGGTTGCCTTTGCTCTTTATATAGTATGCGCGCGCGACTGCCGGTGGAACCTCTCAGATCGCGCTCAGCGCAAGGAAACCAAGGGTTTTTGGACGAGCACGACGAGAGAGCACTTACTTGCATTCGTTTACAAACGGTCGTTTAGTAATGGCACCTTAAATTGCAAACGGCCCGCTTTCATGCCCCTGATAGGCTATGCGCGCGTATCAACCGAGGATCAGACCCCCCTGCCCCAGTCTGAGGCCCTCCAATCTGCGGGATGCGCCGAGATCTTCGAAGAACACGGCTCTGGCGGCAATCGCGCGCGTCCGGTGCTTGCGCGGGTGCTCGAACGTGTCCAGAGCGGCGACACGCTGGTTGTCGTACGGATCGACCGGCTTGCGCGGTCTTTGTCGCACTTGCTGGAGGTGATCGAGCGGCTGGAGGCCAAGGGTGCCTTCTTCCGCTCGCTGCAGGACCCGATCGACACGGCATCGCCACAAGGCAAGTTCACGCTGCAGGTTCTGGGCGCAGCGGCCGAGTTCGAGCGCGCGCTGATCCGCGAACGTACCAAGGCGGGGCTGGCCTCTGCGCGCGCCAAAGGGCGTATTGGCGGCAACCCAGGGCTTCGCGCCAAGGATCCCGCCGCGCTGCGCAAGGTGCGCCTCGCACGACAGGACGGTTACATGGAGCGCTTGAACGAGACCGCGCAGGATTGGGTGCCCCATGTTCGCCGCTTGCGCCCCGATATGGCCTGGGAAGACGTGCTGCGGATTATCAACGCCCCCTTGCCCCACGACCGCCGCTGGACCCAAAGCCGCCTGCTACGCGCCGTGAAGGCATATGTGCGGGACGGCTTCCTGCCCGATGAAGTGCTTGGCCGCGCAGGACGCCGCGAAACCGACGATCGCCTGCCTGCCATCGTGGCCGGCATCAAGGGCGCGGACCCAGACATCACTCTTCAGGCAATCTGCGACCGGCTTGAGTCGATGCGTGAGCGCACCCCTCGAGGCCGCGCCAGCTGGCAACCGTCATCGGTCAAGATGTTGCTCGAACGAGCGGAGCGACTTGGGTTGCTGGTCAGGCAAATGGATTGACGACGCGCAGCCGATCTTCGATCAGCAATCCGTCGTGCATGTCCTCAGTCCACAACGTCGTGCAACCAGCGATCAGTGCAGCAGACACGATCATCGCGTCATAGACCGATAGCTGGTACTTCTCTGCCAACGCGCGACCCACTTGATGGGTTTGAACCGTTAGGTCCTCAACAGGGCATAAGGACTTAATACCCTCAAGAAACGCTCCGGTATCTTCCCAACTGAGCCCAGCTTTCCGTCGGCAATTTGCCAAGGCTTCGTTCAGGACTTGGACGCTGATCCGGGGTCCCTGCCCCAGAATTTCCTCTGCCCTCTCAGCCTTTGGACCATCGTCGAGCAAGTAGAGCACAACATTTGTGTCTGCGAATTCAGCGCTCATGCGCTGCGTCGCGGCTCAGACGCGCGTCCTTGGGCAGTTTTCCGCGAAACCGCCTTAGCCCTTGCAGGACTTCATCGGCGCGAGGTTGGCGCCTGACCAGAATGGTTCCATCGTCCTTTACCAGGTCGATCTGGTCGCCTTCCTTTAGGCCCAGTTCCCGCACAAGATCCGCGGGTAGCCGGACGGCAAGGGAGTTTCCCCATTTGGCAACTTGCATCTTTTCCTCTCAGGAATGGATAAACATCCGAGTATGTATATCCAAAACCATCAAAAGGCAAGCTTTGGTTCGTCCAAAGCATTCCTCGCATCTTCGCACAAAAGCTATCTTGGCCCTCTTTGAAGAGTTTTCTGCCTTGCCCTTCTTCGTGAGATGCAGGGCATCAAACCACGCAGTAAGAAGCCAGACTGCCTTGTGTTCAGTGACGACTCGCCCACTAGATGTGGAAAAACCTTGCGCGAATCCGACTCTTGCGCCAATAGTCACGGAAACGAGGAAAAAAACGTCAATTTCCGTGAACACGCCAAAGACGCGATGTCTCGGAAGCGAGAGGGCAGATGGACAATACATTTGTGCATGAGGATCTCAACGCGGTGATCCGCCAGCATTCGGAATGGCTGGCCAACCAGTTGCATTCGCAACGTGAGAGCCTGTTTCCACCCGATGCCGAGAAGACCATGCGCAAATTCACCTCTGGTGAGGCTGCCGCGCTGCTTGGCGTCAACGATTCCTACCTTCGCAAACTAAACCTCGATGGCAAGGGGCCTTCCCCAGAGCTGACCGCCGGCAACCGTCGTCTCTACTCGGTGCAGGACATTCAGGCGCTGCGCGTTCTCCTCGAAAAAACCGCCCGCAAGCCGGGCGATTACGTCCCCGGGCGACGGGAGGGTGATCACCTTCAGGTCATCGGCGTTATGAATTTTAAGGGAGGCTCAGGAAAAACGACAACCTCGGCCCATCTCGCACAGCGGCTTGCTCTGCGCGGATATCGCGTGCTGGGCATCGACCTGGACCCGCAAGCTTCCTTCACCGCGCTGCACGGCGTTCAGCCAGAACTGGACCTTGAAGATGGTGGAACGCTCTACGATGCGATCCGCTATGAAGACCCTGAGCCACTCCGGTCGGTCATTCGCAAGACCTACATCCCCAATCTTGACCTAATCCCAGGGAACCTCGAACTCATGGAGTTTGAGCACGACACCCCCCGCGCTCTGGCGCAGGGCAATGCCGGGCTTTTCTTCTTCCGTGTGAAAGAGGCGCTGGCCCAGGTCGATGAGGATTATGATATTGTCGTGATCGACTGCCCGCCCCAGCTGGGATTTCTGACGATGTCGGCGTTGTCTGCCGCGACCGGCGTTTTGGTAACGATCCACCCTGAAATGCTCGATGTGATGTCGATGTCTCAGTTTCTACGTATGACCGCTGACCTGATGGACGTGATCGCTGAAAGCGGGGCGGATATGTCTCATGACTGGATGCGCTACGTGCTGACCCGCTATGAGCCGCAGGATGCGCCGCAGAACCGGATCGTTGCCTTCCTGCGAACCATGTACGGTGATGCAGTGCTGAACGCGCCAATGCTGAAATCCACGGCAATTTCCGATGCAGGTTTGACCAAGCAGACGCTCTATGAGGTCGAACGGAGTGCCTTTACACGAACCACTTACGATCGGGCGATCGAAAGCCTGAACGCGCTGAATGACGAAATCGCCGATCTGATCCAGAGAACCTGGGGGCGCACATGACCAGCGGCAAGAAGAAACGTATGTCCATGCTCGATAGCCTCGCGGCGGCCGGGGCTCCCTCCCCTGCCCCACAGGCCGGTGCTGTGACGCCGATGATGACCTCGAACCGGGCCCTTCGCTCCGCCCGCGACGCGGTCGATGCCCATCACGTCTGGGAGTTGGACCCGGCGAGCATCATGGATGACCGCATGGCTGACCGGCTCGACCCGGCCGATGTGCTGGATCTGCGCAATGCCATCGAGGCGAACGGTCAGACCGTCCCGATCCTCGTGCGCCGTGCGCCGGGTGAAACCGACCGCTACCTCCTGGTCTATGGGCGCAGGCGGCTGGAGGCGATCCGCCGATCCGACAAGATCACAAAGGTTCGCGCGCTGGTCGCCAACCTGGACGACGACAGCGCCCTACGTGCCCAGATTTCCGAGAACATGGCTCGGCGTGATTTGTCCTTTATTGAAAAGGCCCTGTTCGCGCAGGAACTTGTGTCATCCGGCTTTGGAAATCAATCTCAGGTTGCAGAGATTCTTACCGTCACGAAGTCTTCCATATCCATGGCAATCGCGATCGTGGACATGGTCGGGCCGGATCTGGTGCGCGCCATCGGTGCCGCGCATGGCATTGGCCGACCCCGGTGGGAATCCCTTGGTCGGGCCATCGACGAGAATGGTCTGGACCGCGAGGACCTGATCCGGATCGCGAAAGAAGCACACGTTAGGGCCGAGGGCTCCGTGGTTGTGGATAACGCCGGACCCGCCGATGACCCGTCCGTCCAGGCGTTCGAAGCGGTGATCAAGCTCGTGACGAAGGCGGTCAAGCCAGCCAAGCCCCCCTCCCCTGCCCGGCCCTCCAGTGTCCCGCTGAAGATCGGTGGCAAGCGTGGCGGCACGGTGAAACGCACCGCCAAGGGTCTTTCGATCGAGTTGGCGGGCGGAGATTTCGCCGATTGGTTCGAGACGCAAGTACATGACATGATTGAAGAACTTCACGAGCGTTGGAAGCACCGTTCGGAAGACTGAGGAAGAGCAGAAACCAACGAAGGAGGCACGAAAAGGCAAAAGAAAAGGTCCCGCAAAGCGACCACTCCACGAGACCCTAACTTGTTTCTAGCGCCTTCAAGGTAGTGTCCGGAGCCGTTTTCCGCAAGTCCAAAGTGATTCGCGGGCCGGGAATTTTTTGTCTTCGTGATTGAAAAAAATGGACTACACGCCCGTAACGCCGTTTCGGCGAACGATGGATGCTGTCATCCTGAAACATCAGGCAGCGACCCAGGAAGACCTGCCCCCGACCGGCGCCAACAAGTGGGAGGTCTTGAGGGAGCTCGCTGCCGCTCGAGTCGCGTTCGGCTTGTCCGATCGGGATCTGACAGTGCTTCAGGCACTGGTCAGCTTTCACCAGGCAACGATCCTCGGAGGGAATGACAGCGAGTTGATCGTACATCCGTCCAACAAGGCGATTTGCGAGCGCTTGAACGGCATGCCCTGCTCCACAATGCGGCGGCACCTCTCTAACCTTGTGCAGACCGGTTTCGTCGTCCGCCGCGACAGCCCCAACGGCAAGCGCTATGCGCGCCGCTATGGGGACGAAAAGGTTGCGTTCGGGTTCGATCTCTCGCCGCTCGTGCGGCGCTTTCAGGAGGTCTGCGAGGCCTCCGAGGCCGTCCGGGCTGCAGAGGAACGTTACAAGCGCCTCCGCGCCACCGTAAGCCTAATGCGGCGCGACTTGGCAGGTCTGGCAGAGTACGGCAGCTCGCTGCGCCCGGATTTGGGCCTTTGGGATCAATTCTCCGACCTTGCCGCCCTGACAGCTCGAGATCTTCGCAGAAAGCTCGAGATGGCTGATCTCAAGCAGATCGAAAAGGCTTTGGGCGCGGCTTTGGACCAGGCGCGAGACCTTCTTGGGGATGGCAATACAGAAAATATGAGCACCAATGATGCTATTTCTGAGCAGCAATATCAGAATTCAAATAAAGACCTTTATGATCTTGAACCTCGCTTAGAAAAAGCGCGGGATCCAGGCAGAGCGCATGAACGAGTAGACGCCGGAGTACGTTTAGATCGTCGTGAGGATGAAGGAGATCACCCTCAAGAACCTCAAGACCAACTCATGCCGAATATCCCGCTTGGACTTGTTCTCGCATCTTGCCAGGAGTTCAAATCATATGCTGAACAGCCCGTGCGCCATTGGCACGACTTGGTCAGGGTCGCTGATATCGTCAGGCCCATGATGGGAATCTCACCGTCCGCTTGGGATGAGGCCAAACGCTACATGGGTCCCGAAGAAGCGTCTGTCGTCGTTGTTGCGATGCTTGAACGGTTCGGGGATATCCGATCACCGGGTGGGTATTTGAGATCCTTGTCAGCCAAGGCGGCTGTCGGGGAATTCTCTTGCGGGCCGATGATCATGGCGCTGATGCGTCGGGATGCTGCATGAGGAGTTCACAGTTGTGAACTGTGCTGAGGTTTCTTCCTTGTCCGCCAAGTTCACAGTTGTGAACTTTCTCCCTGCATGGCTAGAGTCCGAACAGCTGGCGATCCAGCCGATAGCAGTATGTCGACCTTACCCGTCACTCAGGCAGGTCACCATCGCCAAACAGGTTAGGGAAAAGACGTTCCCGGTAGTCCAATGGGAAAGCCAACCGCACCGGCGTCTTCGGAGACGCGGAGGTCAGGTATCCGGCGGCAGTGAGTTTGCGGAGCGTATTGCGGGCCGTACGCTCGGAAGTCTTGAGCACGACCTGGGCATCGCCCCGATCTAAGGCACCGTGGCGAAGAACGGCCGAAATCAGTTCCGGCGCTCGCTTGTCATCAATGGTATCTGCAACAAGACGACGATACCGTTGGTCCAGTCCGCCGAGATCGAACAGCTTCGCGGAGAACGTGATCTGGTCGAGCGTCACTTTCAGGAACCATTCGCTGAACGTCTTCAGTGCCGCCTCTGACAGGTTGCCGCGCCCGTCACGGTCTCCGCGGCGTGGGCTGTCGGCAAGATCCATCATCCGTTTGTACTCGCCCCGATCCGTCAGCCCGCGGGCCAGCCCACGCGATACGGACCAGAGCCCCTGGCCACCAATCCCTGCTGTGAGGGCCATGGCATGAGACATCAATCTGCTGACACGACCGTTGCCGTCCGGGAAAGGGTGGATGTAGTTCAGCCGGTGATGTGCCGACGCGATCGCGATGATCCGTCCGCTCGAAGACCGCGCCGCAATCTGAAATCGTTTGTCGAAATGGTCCATGAATGCCGCGACGCGCGACGATGAAGGAGGTAGGTGGCGCCCGACCGCAACTTCCCGATCATCTTCCTGGCGCATGCGTCCCGGAACGATGGGCTCTTGTGTGCCGTCGGGATGTTCGATGACCCGAAACTCATCCGGCATCTCGTCGTAGAAGCTCTTATGGACCCAAGTCAGGAATTCGACGGATGTGGGGCGGGGCAGGGTGCCCTTGCGATGCATCTCGTCGATGGCCCGTTGAACGATGACGTGCGCCCGGGCCTCAAGGGCAAGGGGACGGGTTTCTTCCTCAAGCTCGGCACCAGCCAGCGCCCTTTCGATGTCGCGAGGGCGCGTGTTGTGTCCTTCGATCAGGTTGGAGTAGTAGCAGTTCATCACGCGGACGAGATCGGCAAGTTCGGCTGCGCTGTCAGGATGCAACCCTTGTCCCAGCCCGGTGGCTTCCCTCTGGATGTCGACCGAAAGGTCTGCCAGTTGTGTAGGAATATGCTCCTCGAAGAAGCAGGGTTCGATCCTGGCGGGTGTTTCCAGCATTTTGCCGATCTTCCATGTTTGCAAAGTAATTGAAAAATAAACACATTTCGTGCTTTCAAGCAAGGTTTTGCCGATATGCGTTGCCGATCTTGGTTGCCGATCTAGAATTGCTGCATGAAATCAATGGCTTCGGCAGATGTGCCGGGCTTTTCGGTTTTGTTGTGTGCCCAAAGTGGCCGGAAAAAGAGAAAGTGTTCTTCGGGTTTTGTGACTGACGGATGAGGGCCTTTGGGGTCCCTCAGATGGGTCCGGGCCGGGTTCCGGTCTGCCGTTCCGGATGAAGGGGATTCCCATGCAATCAGGTGTCTTGCGCGTGCTCCGCGCAACCGCCGCCTCCTGGTGGCGGCATAGAGAGCTGCGCCGAACTGGCCAGACGGCGCTGGCACAGCGGCTCGAACGCCAGACCGTCCTGCGTGATCTCGGCTATCTCAGGCAGGCGGCGTCATTGCCAAGTGCGCATGTGATCTGCGGAGAGGGCGGGACGTTCCTCCATCTCGGGTGGACCACCGTCTCGACCTTCGCGCCGATCGAGCGCTTTCCGTTGGCCGCTCTTGCGGTCGCACGAGGGACGCCGTTCATCGATATTCGACCTGTCACCGATGTTATCGCCTTCACGAGCCTGCCGCGCGTGGCGCGGGACGGATCGGTCGACCCTGACCCTTGCGATCCTGGCCGGGCTGTCTCTCTAACCGCCTACATCGACATGGTCGAAGAGCTTGGTGCCAGGATCGTCAACGATCCACGCCCCAGTCGGCCAGCCTGATCACTATCCCCTCACACCAACACTCGAAAGGACGCCAACCATGGCCCGATCCCGCACGCCCAAATTCGATGCCTCCGAGGTCATCACCAACGAAATCATCCGCATCATCGAGCGCGGTGTCCTGCCATGGCGCAAGCCCTGGACCGCAGGCGGCAGCTCTCGCCCTCTGCGCGTGGGCGGTGAACCCTATCAGGGGGTCAACAACTTCCTGCTGACGATGCGGACCGTGATGGCGGGCCACAGCTCGCCCTTCTGGATGACGCTGCCGCAGGCCAATGCCTTGGACGCAAAGGTTCGCAAGGGCGAAAAATCCTCTGTCGTCGTCTATTACGGCCGAAGCCGGAAAGACGCAGGCAGCGAGGATGATCAGGGGGAGAGAGATGATCGCTCCGAGGAGGCCCGCGTCTTCCGCTTCCAGAAATCCTACCGCGTCTTCAATGCCTGCCAGATTGAGGGCCTGCCCAACAGCTTCTTCCCCGACCCGGTCTCCGCGCCCGAGCATCCGCCGTCCGAGCCCATCCCTCACATGCAGGCGTTTTTCGACGCCATCGACATCACGACCGTCTTTACCGGCACGGAAGCCTACTACCTGCCGCCCGTGGACAAGGTCTACATGCCGTCGATCACCCGGTTCCACGACCCGCGCAATTTCTACGGGGTTTGGGCCCATGAGCTGGCCCATGCCACGAAAGCCCCGCATCGGCTCAATCGGGATTTAGGGCTCTCGAAGTTCGGCAACACGTCCTACGCGCGCGAGGAGATCGTCGCGGAATTGACGTCGGTGTTTCTTGGGCAGACGCTCGGCTTCACAGCCCATACGCTCGAGATGAATGCCGCCTATCTCCACAACTGGTTGCGCGTTCTTCGGTCGGACAGGGGTGCGATCTTCAAGCACGCCGCGGATGCGCAGCGCGCTTGTGATTACCTGATCGCCAGATCGGAGACGGGCAGGGCAGGGCGCAGTGCCGAGGCCGCCTGACCACACGGAGAACGGAGACTCGCATGTCACGCAAGGAACCCAAGACGCTGCGGGTGGCCTGCTTCGAAGACGGCCGCCGCAAGATCATCACCTTCAAACGCGGTGCCTATTGGTGGAGCGCGTCCGAGGGTGCCTATCCACTCTCGGCAGCGCTCGAGACCATCAAGGAACAGGGTGGCTGGGTCGAGACCATCCCCAACCCGAATTACAGATCCAAGGGCCTGTTCGGGTAGGGCACCTTCTCCTTCGGTCCTGCCGCCAGGCGGAAAAGAAAAAGCAGGCTTTGAGATGGGTGTTTCAACTTCACAGAGGAATGCCCCATGATCATCACCGCACAACCCCAGACAGACAGCCCGGACCCGACCGTGATCGCCGCGCAGAACGATGCATTTCGCAAGCTCGCCTGCCTCGGGGCGCCGCCCGAGCAGCCCATCCAGGGCCGCATGCATGTCACCCGGTCGCTCATGGAGGCCGGCGATGGCTTCATGGCCGAGGCGGTGAAAGCCGCGGGGGAGTTTGCCAGCTTCGAGCCCGAGAATGACCCGGAGGGATGGCACGATTTTGGCGCCGTCGAGATCCGGGGCGAGACCGTGTTCTGGAAGATCGATCTCTATGAGGCAGATTCGGATTTCCGCTACGGGGCCGAGGCCCCGGACAACCCCGCGACCACTATGCGCGTGCTGACCATCATGCTGGCGCGCGACTGGTAGGGCAGGGGACTCCTCCCCCTGATATCTCAGACGATGAAGGCCCACTGACCCCTCAAAGGGAGAGTGGGCCTTCTGTCGTCGTGATCCCCGAATCCGGGGATTGGCCGCGTATCTGAATGCGTGGGCCGCACCATATCCATCGAGAAGGATATCCCATGACTGCAAGCTTCAAACCCATCTCCGTCGCCATCGGCGATCTGACTGCCCATCCCGCCAATGTGCGCAGCAACTCGCCGGAAACCTATGATCCAGAAAACATCGCGCATCTGAAGGCCAGCATCGCTGTGCTGGGCCTCCTGCAACCACTCCTCGTCCAGAAGCTCGACGGCAAATACGCTGTCCTCGCTGGTGGCCGTCGGCATGCCGCGCTGAAGGAGCTGATCTCGGACAAGGCCGCCAAGGGGTTCACCACGAAGACCAAGATCGACTGCCGCCTCGTGCCGGAGGATTGCGACGTCACCACGGCGCTGTCGTTCGCCGAGAACATCACCCAGGCGCCGATGAACGCCATTGACGAGTTCGAGGCCTTCGCGCGGATGATGGAGGTCGACGGCCAGACGCCCGAGACCATCGCCAAGACCTTCGGCACGACCGTCGCCGCCGTGAAAGGCCGGTTGCGCTACGGGCTGATCCACCCCGATATCCGCGCCGCTGCTCGGGCGAAGACGATCACGCTCGACACGATGAAGGCCTTTGCGGAGCACCCGAGCCAAGAGGTGCAGCGCGAGGTCTACGAGGCGCTCACCAAGGAAGACAGCTATCTGCAGGCCTATACCGTCCGACAGGCGCTCAAGACTCGCGGCGTGCAGGTAAGTGACGATATTGGGGCTTTCGTGCGCGAGGACTATGAGGCCCGCGGCGGAGCGATCGCGGCCGATCTGCTGGAAGAGCATTCGGTGCTCGAGGATGCGGCGCTGGTCGAAACTATCCTGCTCGAGAAGCTCGGGGCCGCAGCCGAAGAGGCTCGCATAAAGCTGGGCTTTGCCTGGGCCGATGCGATGGTCCGCTATGATTACGCGACCATGGCCGACTATGGCCGCGTCTATCCCGGCCCGATCGAGCCCGATGAGGCGGCCCAGAAGCGCATCGACGAGATCACAGCCGAGCTCGAGCAGCTTCAACTCGAGATGGAAGATGAGAGGCTCGATGACGATGCCTACAATGCCCTTTACGAGCGCGTGGACGCTCTGGAAGACGAAGCCCGCGACCTGCAGGAGGCCTACAGCGCTGAGGATCTCGCCCGTGCAGGCGTGATTGCGTCTTGGTCGAACGGGCAGATCACGCTCCATGTGGGCCTCGTCCGCCCGGAGGACACCGTGAAAGAGAAGGGCGCGCCCAGTTCCTCGACCAACACCACGGGAGAGGAGGCCCCCGACGCTGGCGCAATCACCTATCCGGCCTCGCTGGCCGAGGATCTCAAGACCGAGCGAGCCATGGCCCTCGGCGCCGCGATGGCGCTGCATCCCGAGGCCACGCTCGATTTAACGCTCTTCAAGCTGGTCAGTGATGTTCTGGCCAGCGGCATGAGTGTTACGCAGGCGATCAAGATTGATGCCCGCAAGGAATACCGCAGCCATGCCAAAATGGACGAGATCGACGAGACCTCTCTTGAGCAGGTGGCGGCGGCGCATGATGTGCTCGGCCTGTCGTGGCTCGATGACAGCCGTTCGCCCGCCGATCAGTTCGCGGCGTTTCGCGCGCTGGACGCCGGCGAGAAGGCCAAGCTCGTGGCCTATGCTACGGCCAGCACGACGCAGTCCTGCTTCGCGCGGGACCTGCGGCGCGACAGCCTGATGCATGACTTCGAGATCGAGATCATGCCCGACATCCGGGCGCATTGGACGCCGAATGCGGCGCTCTTCAACCGCTTCAAGAAGGCCTGGCTCCTGAGGATCCTCGGCGAGGAACTGGGTCTGGCCCAGGAGGCGGTGACGCTGGCCTCGTCGAGCAAGAAGGAGATCGTCGCTTTCTGCGACAAGCTCTTCGCCGAGCCCTTCGCCACGCTCACGGATGCACAACGCGCTGCCGTGGCCGCCTGGTGCCCGCCCATGATGCAGACCGCGGGTGTCGCCTGCGATGATGCAGAGCCCGCCGCGGAAACCCCGGATCCTGACAGCGAGATCGCGCCAGCGGCCTGAGTCCTCACGCGACCCGCGCAAGCCCTTTCGCCTGCGTGGGTCTATCTTCTCATACCCAACGGAAAGACATCCCCATGACTATTCTCAAGTTCTCTGCGTCTGCTGTAGCGGCGCAGATCGCTCATGCGCTCGCCTGCAAGACTTTCCTGCCCAACTGGAACGGACCTGTAGACAGACCCGCTCTGATCCTCATCGTCGGCAATGGTGTGCATCTGCGCTCGAACGGCATCGACGGCACGACCACCCGCATCGTCACGACCGAACAGGCCGATCCGTCCTTCGCCTTCGCCCAAGGCATGAACCCGTTTCGGGACACAGACTGGATGGCGCAGCGCCGCATGGCGTTTCGTGATCTGACCGGGCAGTTCTACACGGACATCCTGGACGATGTGCAGGTGCTCATCGACCGGGGGCAGGGGACGATCCGGCTCGCCACGGATGGCCACAGCATCCGCGTCTTCGTGCGTCGGGCCTCGGACTATCTCATCGGCGGAACCTACGAGGTGCCTTCAGGTCTTGGCGGCACCTTCCGGGTCATCCTCAAGGATGCCTGCGACACCTTCGCGATCGTGCAGAACTGCGGCAATTGCGAGGATTTCGACGCGATGCAGCCCTATCGCGTGCCGCTCGATGCGCTGATGGAAATCGATGACCGGAGGGCGGCGTGATGGGTTGGCTCTTCTATACCGATCACCGCGTCCAGACTTATGCAGATGAGAAAGCGGAAATCGCCCGGCTCTGCACCTTTGCGGGCGACATGCGCAAAACCGAACTGGTCAAGGCATGCAAGGTCGGTTCCACCTGGTATGCGGCGGCAAGGGTCACCAACCGCGACGGCACCCCTGTCGAGGACACGACCTATGTCACCGATCCTGACGGTTCGATCACCTTTGGCGCAGTGTTCCTCACCCGCTACGATGACGGCTGCTGGGGCTACAAGGACATGGAGGAAAGTGCGGGCCCGAACGAGTCGCGCGCTCCCCTTGGGTTGATCGAGCTCCTCTCCGACCTGAAAGACCCGGACAGCTACGCCCAAGACTGGCGCCAGCGTTGCCGGGACTGGGCGTCGATCCCGGACTACGAGGAAGACGACAAGATCAAGCTCGCAAAACCGGTGACGCTCACCGATGGCAGCACCTGCCAGATCGTCACTGCGACGCACTACAGGCGGGGCCGACAAAAACGCCGCTGCTACCGCATCGAGGAAACCGGCGGACTCGTGCGCCTGTCGAAAGCCTCGCTTGCGGGCTCGGTGCTGCTCAGCTCCGCGAAGGGCGCGGCAAGCCCGGTGCTGGCGGAGTATCTCGCGGGGCGAGAATAGGTGCCGCGCCGGACAGCTCATCGACCTGCCCGGCGACAGCAGATCCTGCGGCTCATCTTGACAAGGCAATGCAAATGCATTACCTTTCGCAGGCAGCAAAGACCCCCATTCTTTCAGGAGACTGCCATGACAGCGCTCGCACAAGAGGTCTCGAAACTCACGGACCGGTATCAGACGACCGTGCCTGCGGGTGTGCGCAAGCAGCTCAAGCTCGGGAAGGGCGACCAGATTCGCTACTGCACCGAGCCGAGTGGCAGGGTCTATATCGAGCCCGTGCGCAGCGAAGAAGATGATCCCGCGCTCGGCGCTTTTCTCGATTTTGTCGAGGCCGATATCAAGGCGCATCCGGACCGCATTCGGGCGTTCGATGGGGCTTTGCATGATCGTCTTGCAGCACTGGTCGGAGAGGTTGAGGTCGATCTCGATGCGCCGCTATCGCTCGAGGATGAATGACCGGCGATAGCGTGCCCGCAGGGGCGCCCCTTGTCGAAAACGGATGGTCGATTTATGCGCATCCGCTCTTTCTGGACCAGCTCGAAGGGCTGATCGAGGAAGTTGAAGCGCGTAAGGCACGCGATCCAAAGACCTGGCGCAAGAAAAACCCGACGAAACGGCTGGCCGCCATCTTCAAGCTGGTCACCGAGGCCATACCAGCCGATCCTGGTGCCGCAGCCTTCCGGCAAGGCGGCACGCTCGGGGATCATCGTAAGCACTGGTTCCGGGCGAAATTCTTCCAGCAGTATCGGTTGTTCTACCGCTTCAACAGCGATGCGAAGGTCATCGTGGTGGCCTGGGTGAACGACGATAAGACCCTGCGCGCCTACGGCAGCAAGACAGATGCCTATGCGACCTTCAAAGGGATGCTGGAAGATGGCAATCCACCTGACGATTTCGATGCACTCCTGAAAGAAGCAGCGGCGGCGGATAAGCGGTTCGAAAAGTCTCTTGAAGCGGCGCCCGATCGGTAAGTGGCCCGGTGAGCTGTGAACCATACGGCCTTCCCGTTTACGGCACCACTGTGGGTGATGTAGCATCGACCCATAGCATAGTTGGAGAAAGCGCAATGGACCCAACGGGTAAGGAACAGCCGCCCCTCGGTCTCGAGGAGCATTTCCGTGGCGGCTGATGTCAATTCGTATGACGCGTGGTTTCGCGCGCAGGTACAGACCGCGCTGGAGGATGCACGCTCGCGAACATCTCAGGTTCAGGTGATGCAGGCCGCACAAGCATTGATTGATGCGAAGCGCCAGGGCCAATCCAAGCCCTGACCAAGCCTTGGAGGTCAGCGCGGTCTGATCCCGTCACCCCGAAAAGCGAAAGTGGGCTTTTTCTCCTTTGGAACTCAGACCCTGATCCAAAGGAAAATCCCCATGACCAAGCCCAAACCGGCGAACCCGGCTCTCTCAATCTCCGACGCTGATCTCACCTCTGCCCTCGCGCAAATCGGCGCGGAGATCGACCACCAACCCCTGCGCAGCTCGGCGCTTGCGCGCATCTTGCGTGAGACGTTTCATGGCAGCGATGCTGGCGGCGCGTGGGACTGGCGCATGGCCTATGATCTGATGCAGGCTGCCGCCATCCAGGTGCTGCTGCGTGGAGACGGTGCAGCAGGTGACATCGCCGCTGCAAAGCTCCTTGCCTCTCGGCTCCTGACGGAAACCCGCCGGTCGGAGCAGCAGATCCGGCTGCAGCAGTTTTCCACGCCGCTGCCATTTGCGGCGCTGGTGGTGCGGGCCGCAGCGATCCGCAAGGGCGAGACCGTGCTCGAACCATCCGCGGGAACTGGCGCCCTGGCAGCTTTCGCTGCCCGGGCCGGTGCCACGCTTGTGCTCAACGAGATCGACCCCTTTCGCCAGCGCCTCCTGCGCGTGGTTTTCGGCGGCGAAGTGACGGGCCATGACGGGGAGCATATCGATGATCTGCTGCAGACGCCGGTCCTGCCCGACATCGTGGTGATGAACCCGCCTTTCGCCTCCTCGGTCGATCGCTCCCGCGACAAGCATATCGCTGCCAAGCATCTCATCGCCGCTGCCAAGCGCCTGGCACCAGGTGGGCGGCTGGTGGCGATCATGCCGCCGGGGTTCACGCCCGAACGCGATGCCGCGCACTGGTCCCGCGCCTGCGGTCTTCTGACGCCGCGCTTGGCGCTCACGATGCCGGGGCAGGTCTATCGTAAGCTCGGCACCTCTGTGGAAACCCAGCTCATGGTCTTCGACAAGGTGCAGGACGACGGCGAGATGATCCGCGCCAAGGTTCAGGATCTGGAGGAAGCCCTTCCTTTTGTCGACGCAGTGGCCGCAACCCGGTCCGAAGCGCGCCCCGCCCAAAGGGCGGCGAAAAACCCTCATGCGCGATCGGTCGATCCAGTACCTGTCACGCGCAAGCGCCCAGTTGCCAGAGTTGCGGCGTCCAACGCTCAGACCAACGCCGCAATACCGCTCACTTTCACAAGCCTTGAGGCTCCGCGCGACAACAGACCCGTCTCGGACATCTATGCGCGCTACCGCCCGCAGCGCATCGAGATCGCGGGCGCGCAGGAACATCCCACGCCGCTGGTCGAAAGCATCGCCATGGCCTCGGTCTCGCCGCCGGTGCCTTCAGGTGCTGCCAGTGCGGAACTGCGCCTGCCCGCCAGGCTGATCGAGGAGGGACACCTCTCCGATGCGCAGCTGGAAACCATCATCATGGCGCACGATGCCCATGGGCGTGACCTGCCGGGGCGGTTTACGGTCGATGACGACCAGACCAAGCTGACGCGCGCAGATGATGACCCGGACGCACGTGCCTATCGTCTCGGGTATTTCCTCGGCGACGGCACCGGCTGCGGCAAGGGCCGCGAATGTGCGGGGCTGATCCTTGTGAACTGGCTTGCCGGGTGCCGCAAGGCGATCTGGGTCTCCAAATCCGCCACGCTGATCGAGGATGCCATCCGTGACTGGACCGATCTCGGCGGCTCGCCCGCCGACATCCAGCCGCTCTCCAAATGGAAACCGGACCAGCCGATTCCGATGGGCGACGGTATCCTCTTTGTCACCTACGCCACGCTGCGCTCGGCGGGCAAATGCGGCACCACGCGGTTGAGCCAGATCCTCGGCTGGATGGGCGAGGAGTTCGAGGGCGTGCTGGCCTTTGACGAGGCCCATGCCATGCAGAATGCGGCGGGGTCCGAGCAGGGCAGGGGGGTCAAACCCTCGCAGCAGGGCCTTGCAGGACTGCGGTTGCAACTTGCGGCACCCCGCGCCCGGGTCTTCTACATTTCGGCCACGGGCGCCACGAGCGTGCACAACCTCGCTTATGCCGCGCGTCTTGGTCTCTGGGGGCAGGGCCCCGAATACCCCTTCCCGAGCCGCGAGAGCTTCGTCTCGGCGATGGAGGCGGGCGGTGTGGCTGCCATGGAGGTGGTGGCGCGCGATCTCAAGACGCTCGGCCTCTACACGGCCCGCGCCCTCAGCTTCGATGGGGTGGAGTATGACGTGCTCGAACACGCGCTCACCCCGGCCCAGATCGAGATCTACGACGCTTACGCGGGCGCGTTTCGGACGATCCACCACAATCTCGAAGCTGCACTGACCGCGACCGGTGTCAACGATGCCTCGGGGGAGACCAATGCCTCGGCCGCACGCGCCTCGGCCAAGTCCCGGTTTGAAAGCACCAAGCAGCGCTTCTTCAACCATCTCCTGATGGGCATGAAAGCCCCGACCATCATCCGCGCCATTGAGGATGACCTCGCGGCGGGCAACGCCTGCGTCATCCAAGTGGTTTCGACAGGCGAGAGCCTGCTGAAACGCCGGCTTGAAACGATGGACCCCGACGACGAGCTCGTCGAGGGTGCCTTGACGCCGCGCGACTATGTTCTTGGCTACCTCGAACAAGCATTCCCGATCCACGCGCAAAAGCTCGTGGAAATCGACGGCAACATGGTGGCCGAGCCGCTCAGGGACGAGACCGGGGCGCTCGTTGTCTCGCGGGAGGCGCTCGCCCTTCGCGATGCGGCCATGATGGAGTTGATGACGCTCGCTCCGATCCCCTCGGCGCTCGATCAGATCCTCTGGGCTTTTGGCGACGAGGCCGTCGCCGAGGTCACGGGGCGGTCCATCCGGCCCCTCAAGGCCGCGGATGGTCATCTCTTCATCGAAAAGCGCAGCGCCAGCAGCAATTCCTCCGAGACCCAAGCCTTCATGGATGGCGAGAAGGATATCCTGATCTTTTCTGATGCGGGCGGCACGGGCCGCTCCTATCACGCGGCGCAGACAGCCAAGAACCAGAAACGACGCCGGCATTATCTTCTGGAGCCCGGCTGGCGCGCCGATGCGGCCATCCAGGGGCTGGGCCGCACGCATCGCTCTGCGCAGGTCAGCGCACCCTTCTTCCGGGTCTGCACCTCAGATGTGCATGGCGAGAAGCGCTTCACTTCGACGATTGCCAAGCGCCTCGATCAGCTTGGGGCCCTCACCAAAGGCCAGCGCGAGACCGGCTCGCAAGGCATGTTCCGCGAGGAGGACAATCTGGAAAGCCCGATCGCACGGGCGGCTTTGCGTGGGTATTTTGCAGATCTTGCCGCCGGGCGCGCCGAGGCGATGAGCTACGAGAGCTTCACCGACTGGACGGCCCTGCGGCTAATCGACAAGGACGGGGTGCTCCTCGAGGAGCTTCCCCCGATCCAGCGGTTTCTCAACCGGGTGCTGGCGCTGCCCATCCACATGCAGAACGCGCTTTTTGCCGAGTTCATGGCGAGGATCGCCGATCAGACCGAACGGGCCCGCGCGGCAGGCACGCTTGATCTCGGCGTGGAAACCCTACGCGGCCAAAAGATCGAACAGGTCTCGACCGAGGATCTCTGGACCTGCCCGAAATCCGGTGCGGTCACACGGATCATCGGGCTCGAGGTCACCGACCCGGTCTACGTCCTTGGGGCCGAAGAGGCCATGTCGCGCAATCCCGACAAGCTGGCTATGGTCAATCGCGCCTCCGGTCGCGCGGCGCTCATCTCGGCGCGTCCCATGCAGATGTATGACGAGGACATTGTCACCCTCATGCGCAAGGCCGTACGGCCCAACGGGTCGAGCTATCTGGAGGAGACGCGGTTCGAGTCCTCGGCCTGGGAAGAGATCGGCAAGCCTGAGTTCGCACGGCTTTGGGATGAAGAGGCTGCGTCCTTGCCGAAAACCACCACGACCAAGCTCTACCTGCTGACCGGGCTGCTGCTGCCGATCTGGAAGGACATCCCGGCCACCAATGAGCGGATCTACCGGGTCACGCCCGACGGAGCGACGGCGATGATCGGGCGCACGCTCAGTGAGGAAGGGGCGGCCGCGCTGCGCGCTCGCTTCCTCGTCTCCAATCCGCAAACACCGCAGGAGATGCTGACCGCCGCATTGGGCACCACCGCGCCGGTCGATCTGGGACGGGGTCTCAGCCTGACCCGTCGCCGGGTCGCAGGCGAGATGCGCCTCGAGCTCTCTGGTGCGGATCGGGGCATGATCGAGGGTCTCAAGGCCATGGGGTGTTTCACGGAGATCATCGCCTTCCAGCTTCGCGTGTTCCTGCCGCATGGCGACGGTGTCGACACATTGTGCATCCTCTCCCGGATTGTTGGACCCGGACCAGACGCCACGCGGGACGTAACTTCAGTGGCAGCAGAATAGGCGAGGGGACGATCATGACACTCGAAGAGATCAAAGCCGCCATCGATGCAAATCAGACCGTGCACTGGGCCAACACCGGCTACCGCGTGCACAAGGACAGCCTCGGCCAATACCTGATTACGTTTGAGCCGAACGGTAACACCATCGGGCTGACCGACCAGAGCGGGCTGCGGCTGAACGGGGATGAGGCAGAGTTCTTCATCGCGGAATCGGAGGAGGGCGACGAGAAGAGCCAAGACAGCCATCTGAGGCCAGACGGGCAGGGGAGGGGCGTCGTACACGGCGGGGAAGTGGCACAACCACTCAGGAGGCAGCGCTGAACTGAAGGTTGGGAAGAAAGGAAAGCGAGCTTTCTGATTTGTGATCCCAGGAGGGGTCGAAAAAGCAATCCCGGTTGCGCTGGCAAGAACGTCAGGCACCGGCCAATCCAAGAAGGAACCATCCCATGTTCGCAGGAACCCTCAACCGCAATGTCGATACCGCAGCCGCTGAGTACACCGGCATGATCCACTCGACGCGCTTCGATATCGCCATCCAGCTTGAAACACGCCCCAAGATGTCCGAACGCAGCCCGGATTTCGATGTGACGGCTGTCAACAAATCAGGCCGTAAGGTGCGCATCGGCACGGCCTGGAACGAGACCGGCAATGCCAGCGGCAACCCCTACATCTCGATGCAGATTGATGTCGGCCTCGGCCCCTTCCGGGTCAACGCGGTGCAGACGAAAGAGGCGCGCGCGGCCCAGAGCGGCGAATTTGAGATCATCCCGCTCGTCTCGAACGGCCTTATGAAATCCGGCTCGCTCTCGGGCGAGCTGACCGCCATGGACGCGGACAACGCCTTCACCGGTTATATCGCCAACATGATGTTCGATCTGGAGTTTATGCTGATCGAGAACAGCTACAAATCCGAGGAGACCCACCCCGACTACCGGATCGAGGTCAGCTCGCCGCGTGGCACGCCGATCCGCGTCGGCTCGGCCTGGATGGCGAAAAGCAACCGCACGGGCAATGATTACCTGTCGCTGCTGATCAACACGCCCGATGGTGACCTGCGCGTTAACGCCGTGCAGAACGAAGAACAGCGCGGCGGGCAGACCTTCTCGATCATCCCGTTCATCGACAGCGGCGATCAGGCGCAGGACGCGGGTGTGGGGCTCTCCTTGGTCGCCTAATCGGCGAGCGAGGGGGAGACGATCTGAGCCCAAAGGGGAGCCGTGGGACCACGGTTCCCCTTTTTCTACGTTGGTGTGTTCGAAGAAACCGGCGGTCATTGCAGATGTTCGTGTCGCCTGCAGCCAATGCTACGGAAGAGCCCAAACCGGTTCTTGTGATTTCGTGCTGCGTGCGCTCGCAGCGATATCAAGCCCCGTGGTCTCAGCACACTAGGTCTGTTGCGCGGACACATATCAGGATAGCTCGATTGATCGCTCAGAGGCCGCAATTAGAGCCCTACGGACTAAATCGTTCAGCGTTTTACTGCAGAGCAATGCCTCCAATCCCGCTGCTGTCGTTCCGTTCGGGCTGGTAACCATCTCCCTTAGGTGCTCTGGCTCGGGTGTTGCATCCAGAAGTTCCCCGGCGGCTGTGACTGTCCCGATTGCCAGAGCTTTGGCGATGAGAGGGGGCAGGCCTGCCTGCTCGGAGACTGCGATCATCGCTTCACAGACCGCAAAATAATATGCCGGACCACTACCCGATAGAGCGGTTGCCATATGTATTTGGCCCTCATTTTCGAGCCAAGTGAGCTGTCCGACTGCCTCGAACAATCGAGTGACCAAACCGCGTTGTTCTTGGGACGTGTTCGACGATGCAAAACCTGCTGAAACGGAATGACCGACCATCGCTCCGATGTTGGGCATTACGCGGACAACAGCTGTTCCAGCCGGTGACACCTCTTGCAGGCTTGCTACACTGACGCCAGCAGCAATCGAAATTAAGGCGGTTGTTGGCTGAAAGAACTGGGTTAAGCTACCAATTGCGTCCTGGACCAATGCCGGCTTTGTCGCAACGACAATTGCAGCAACCTCTAGGTCTCTTGGTATCTCCTCTTTGGCAATGCAGTGGGAGACTTCAATGCTTTCTGATGTTTCAGAAGCAATAGCTGACTGCGCTTTCGCCGCATTTGGGTCCAATACGACGAACCTAAAACCCGGGCCCGCGTTTTTGATCCAACCTCGTAAAAGGGCGCCGCCCATGTGCCCTGCACCAACCAAGAGGATTGTTTTCATCAAAGCACACCCTTGTTTGCCGCCTTGAGCGTGGACATCAGATCTTCGTCCTTGTATCGATCAAGCGAGAATTCTGTCGCGTAGTCTGGCAGTTCTGCATCTGCAACAATTGCCGCGCATAACTCGCCTGAAGCGCAAGCTGCCATAGTGCCAAAACCGGACATGGCACAGTTCATGAATGCGCCCGGCGGCCCCATGGCACCGATAAGTGGCCAGTTTTCCTCTGTCATTGTGTACCACCCGCCATAGTGATGCATGCTACGCGGCAACTGTCCGTAATAGACCTTGAGCGCTGGATTCAGCCGCGCGGCACCTCGTAAGACAATGTCAGGAAAATTGTCGTCGAGGGGCAGTTCTGTTGAGGCAATCTCGGGTTTTTCGTTGTAGGCCCAGCCCAGCTTTACCCATTTGCCATTATCACCACCGTCTGGCCTGCAGTGGATGCTTCCAGGCATGTCTTGTGCAAGCCACGCGAACTCTGGTGTCTCAAGCAACATTTCGCGTTCTTCGTCCGACCAGTCGATGTGCTGGCCGTCCAAATCTATGGAGAATGGAAGCGTCCTGGGAATGGCACCCTCACGATCTTCAAACGCGATCTTCTGCTGGAATGTATTGTATACAGGAAGCTCAACGCCGATCATTTTCGCAATCTGACTTGCGAAAGGCCCGGCTGCGTTCACCAGCACATCCGCCTGCACCGTTTGCATGCCGTCGGAAGTCTCCAGTTCAACCGTGTAGCCGTTCTGCCTCGAAATGGCTTTTACATCACCGGTCAGCCGCGTCACACCAACCGACTTGAGATATTCCAACATATACATGCCAAGTTGTTGGCCGCTGATGTCTCCGCCTCGTCTGATATGAATGATCGATTGAATGTCCGGGTCGTATCCGGGGAACCGGTCTTTGATCAGTGTCTTGTTCTGTACGATATCGACGCCATCGGGCACGCCGTCCCAGTCGGGTTTGTCAAACCTCGCATAGCTGTCCGCCGTGTCACCGGTGTGAAACCTGATCAACGCATCTGCTTGATCCCCAAGTCCGTCATGCAACTGAGACAGAAGCGGATCGATGTTTGAATCCCGCGTTGCCAACGCATACCCGCGCCTGTTCATATTGATGCGGTTGTTGCTGTCTTTGGCGATCTCTTCAAGCAGATCAATGCTGCGGTTGGTGAAGGCAACCATGGCAGGGTGAGGCCACCAGTTTCTGTAGTTCTCGCCGGATTGCGCCGACGTAAATGCCATTGGCTGATCCCGGTCGATCAACGTGATCCGGGTCAGTCCGTGATTCTTTGCAAGGTAGTAGGCGGTTGAAATGCCTATTATGCCGGTCCCTACGACAACGGCTGAAGATGCGCTCATAGTGTTGATTTTCCAGTCATTTATTGTCTCGCCTTGCTATGACAGTCAATTTGACATCAAGTATTTCGGATTACATGTTGACAAAATAGTATACGATTTGCAACAATCAAATCCAATCTTACTGGAGAGCGCGCCATGTCCTATGCAGCAGCCGACCCTGTTTATGAGGACATACGAGCGATGATCCTTGCCGGTGAACTCGAGCCAGGCTCGCCACTACGTCAGGACGAAATCGCAAAACGCTTTGGAATAAGCAAGATACCGGTCCGAGAGGCGCTGCGGCGTTTGGAGGTCGAAAGCTTAGTGACCTTCGAGCGCAACAAAGGCGCATCAGTTCGCCAATATTCAGAAACTGAGGCGCTTCAACTTCTCGATATTCGCATCGCTTTGGAGTGCAGAGCACTTGAGTTGGCGATCCCAAACATGATCGCGTCCGACTTTAACGACATGCACGCGCACCTTGCGGACTATGCCAAGCGCACGGAAGTCGCAGAGTGGAGCGCGATGAACACCCGGTTTCACCACATGCTCTATGAACCCTGTGGAAACAAGCCGCTGCTGAACATGATCAATGACCTGCAGGGGCGTCTTGGTCAGTTTTTGCGGGTCCTTGTCTCAACAGCAAGCGGGCTGGAACGGCCAATGCGAGAGCATGAAGACATTCTTGAGGCTAGCAAGGCCGCAGACGTCGATGCGGCTGTTCAGCTTCTGCGTAAACACATCGAAACGACCAAGAAAGAGGTCGCTGCCTTTCTAAGACGTGGCGGGTGAATAGCAGCCGCGTCGCACCATCAACCTTATCAACACGGGAGACCCGAAACATGGGGAAATTCACGAAAATCGGAGCCGCACTTGGCCTTGCCATGGTCGTATCGACCGGAGCATCTGCGCAAGAGCGCCAATTTATCAACATCGGCACTGCCGGGATCGGCGGGGGCTATTACCCAACAGGCGGCTTCATCTGCAATGTGCTGAACAAGAGTCGCAAAGACAACGGTCACAACATTCGGTGCACCGTTGAATCGACAGGTGGGTCGGTCGCCAACATGCGGTCAATTCAAGTCGGTGACTTGGACGTTGGCATCGCAATGTCGGCCTGGCAGTTCCACTCCTGGAATGGGTCCGATCAATTTGCAGAAGACGGAAAGAATGAAGACCTGCGGTTCATGTTCTCTCTTCACGCTGACGCCGCCCACATTGTGACTCGCGCGGACACGGGAATCGAAACCTTCGCAGATCTCGAAGGCAAGATCGTGAACACGGGCAACGCCGGGTCAGGAACTGAAGCTCAGGTCTATGCGATGTTGGAGCGCTATGGCGTGTCAGCCGATACGTTCTTCCAGCAGGAAACCAAGCTGACGTCCAAAGAGCAAGCGCAAGCACTTTGCGACGGCAAAATCGATGCGTTCTTTTATCCGACGGCCGTGGGCGCAGCATCCATTCTTGAAGCAACTAACACCTGCGAAGCCAAAGTGCTGAACTGGAACGACGATGTCGTTGCCGCGATGATGGAAGAGCAGCCCTACGTCATCCCTGTTGTCATTCCTGCAGGTACCTATGCAGGACAGGACGAGGAAGTTGTCAGCTGGGGCACCCCGGCCACGATCAATGCAAGTGCAAACGCTCCTGAAGACGTCATCTACCACATGACAAAGGCCGTCTTCGACGATTTCGAAGCGTTCAAGGCACAATCGCCAATGTATAAGGCTGTTCAAATAGAAACCGCTGCGACGGCTGGGCGCACGGCCCCTTATCACCCGGGCGCAGAGCGATATTTCCGTGAAGTCGGCCTGCTCAAATAGCCTCCCTCAACTGTGCCCCGCTTACGAGCGGGGCGCTTTTTGATTTCTCAAAATAGTGGCTGGGATGGCTCAAATGACTGCGCAACAAGACGATAGCGCCGCACGTCTGATCGAAGAAAATGACCTTGGCGGACGCAGTCTGACGGGTCCGGCACAAAAGGCCATTGTCGCTGTTGCTTTGCTTTGGTCCGTCTACCAACTTTGGATCGCTTCGCCATTTCCGTTCTGGTTCGACTTCCTGATCCTGAATGACACCGTGCAGCGTTCCATCCATCTGGCCTTTGCCCTAGCCTTGGCATTTCTGACCTTTCCTGCCACAGCGCGCTCGGCTCGCGATAAGCTCCCTGTCTTGGACATTCTGCTCTGTCTAATCGCCGTTGGCGCATGCCTTTACACGGTACTGAACTATGAAAGCGTAGTCCTGCGTTCAGGTGGATCGCGCACCACACTTGAGTATTTCGTGGCTTTCGCCGGTATGCTGCTGCTGCTTGAGGCAACGCGCCGCGCGCTTGGCATTCCAATGGTGATCATTGGCGTTGTCTTTATCGGCTATGCGTTCCTCGGACCCCATATGCCCGAGATCATCTCACATCGCGGTTTGTCACTGAACCGGTTCACCGAGCATATGTGGCTGTCCACTGAAGGGGTGTTTGGTCTGCCACTTGGCGTCTCCAGCGGGTTCATATTCTTATACGTATTGTTTGGCAGCCTTTTGGATAAGGCGGGCGCGGGCAACTACTTCATCCAATTGTCTTTCGGCTTGCTGGGTCATTTACGGGGCGGACCGGCCAAGGCTGCGGTGATCTCTTCTGCACTGACAGGTATGATTTCGGGGTCTGCCATTGCGAATGTGGTGACGACCGGCACGTTTACGATCCCCTTAATGAAACGCGTGGGGTTCTCTCCAGAAAAAGCGGGTGCAATCGAGGTGGCTTCCTCGATCAACGGTCAAATCATGCCCCCCATCATGGGGGCCGCGGCCTTCCTGATGGCCGAGTTTGTGGGCATCAGCTATTTTGAGGTCATCACGCATGCCTTTGTTCCTGCGTTCATCTCCTATTTCGGCCTCTACTGCATTGTGCATATCGAAGCGCTGAAGGGGCGGATGTCAGTGTTGGAACGCACAGTGACACATACCGGCACACGACGCCTGATGCGGTCCGTTCTGACGATCATCATCATTTCGGGCATCGCTTACGGGCTGTATCTTTTGTTCGAAGGTCTGGGCGCTCTCATTGGTGACAACGCTTTGCTTGCGATCATGTTGATGTTGGCGGTAATCTACGTCGGGCTGATCTGGGTGTCGCGCCGCTTTCCTGAGATTGAGGTCGATGACCCTGACGCGCCGCTTCTGAAGGTGCCAGCGCCACTGCCGATCTTTCTGGCGGGTCTCTTCTACATCATGCCAATCGGAGTTCTGGTCTGGTGCTTGATGATCGAACGCTTTTCGCCTGCGCTGTCTGTGTCCTGGGCCATCCTGTCCATCTTTGTCCTTTTGCTGACACAGAAACCGCTTTTGGCCTTGGCCCATAGTCGCCCTGTTACCAGCGGATTATTGAAAGAGGGGCTGGACGACCTTGTCAGCGGTCTGATCGCCGGTGCGCGGAACATGACGGGTGTTGCCGTTGCCATGGCTGCGGCTGGCATCATCGTGGGTGTGGTGTCGGCCACTGGCCTTGGCCTGCTGATGACCGAGATCATTCAGACCTTGGCCGGCGGTAGCTTCTTTTTGATGATGCTGCTGACGGCTGGGATGTGCGTGGTGCTGGGCATGGGATTGCCAACGACGGCCAACTATATCGTCGTCGCTGCCATCATGGCGAACCCGTTCGTTACGCTGGCCGCTGAACAGGGGATCGAAGTGCCACCGATTGCCGTGCACCTGTTCGTGTTTTACTTCGGATTGATGTCGGGCACGACGCCACCTGTCGCAATTGATGCCTTTGCCGGTGCTGCTGTGGCGCGGTCTAATCCGCTACGCACCAGCCTCATCGCCTTTGTCTACGGGCTGCGGACCGCGATCTTGCCGTTTATCTTTGTTCTCAACCCCGCACTTTTGCTGATCGGTGTGGACAGCGCCTGGCAATTTGCCTTGGTCATTGGATCGTCGCTAATCGCGATGGTCATTTTTGCGGCTGGAACGCAGAACTTCTTCATGACCCGGTCTCGGGTCTGGGAATCTGCGGCCCTTGTGGTGATCGCGTTGTTGCTGCTTCGCCCTGCAGCACTTTTGGACATGGTACAGCCGCCGTTTGCGGCGCAGCCCGCAGTGGAACTGATCCAAATGGCCGAAGGATTGAATGGCCAGGCAGATGTGCGTCTGGTCGCAGAGGGAGAGAACCTTTCAGGCACGATCATCTCGAAAACGGTCATGCTGTCGTTGACCGGCGATGGCACACAGTCGGCGGAGGATGTGCTCTATGACACAGCTGGACTGGGCTTGGAGCAGGATGGAGACGCGCTTTTGGTGACTGATCTTGCTTTTGGCGGCGCGGCACAGACCGGCGGGCTAGATTATGACTGGCGTATTGTGGCGCTTGAACGATCCGTCGATCGTATAAATCCGAATTGGCTCATCCTACCACTCTTGCTGTGCGTCCTTACGATTGCAGCACTGCAGATGTCGCGAAAAAAACGAGAGCCCGCCAATGTATGAGAATAATCTGTTACCGATTGACCCCGAAGCGGAAGAGTCGAGCAAGAAGGCAATGGCCACAGCGGTTCGGATCGCACAAGACTATGGCGCAGACCTGCATGTCTTGTGCGTGGTCCCGCGCCTGGGCCAATACGCGGCCAACATGTTTCCGGAGAATTTTGCGGAAAAGAACGCTGATGCCGTAAAGGCGCGTTTGGCAGAGATCGGCGCGAAGCTTGACCTGCCAACAGAACGGCTGCACCTCCATATCGCAACCGGGGCAGTCTATGATGAGATCATTTCCGTGTCGCGCAAAGCCGGTTGCGATCTCGTTATTCTGGCATCACACAGGCCTGAGCTTAGCGACTATTTGCTCGGCCCGAACGCGGCCAGGGTCGTTCGCCACTCAGATTGTTCAGTCATGGTAGTGAGAGATTAACCCTTGACCGCATCGCCTTACAAAGCGCTCTTCCAGCCTTTCCAGCTTGGACATCTGACGCTCAAGAACAGGATCATCAGCACCAGTCACGCGCCCGCCTATGCAGAGGATGGGCTGCCC
>NZ_JAGQAG010000001.1:3510000-3818855 GCF_021405525.1 Ruegeria pomeroyi | reverse complement strand
ACAGATAATCCCCATATTCCTGTATGGCAGACAAAGATATTGTCTGCCCATCCGTCGCGGTTTTCGAACGACACGGTCCCGGCGCGCACTTTCGTTTGCAGGTCTTGACAGATGCTACGCGATCATCATCTTCATTGTTGCCCAGCCAATTGTTGATCGAATGCAGCTTGATCCCGCACAACCGTAGGCGAGCTCCTGAACCGCCCGCTAACCGAGGACTAGCTCACCGCCCCATATTTCTAGCAACGCCAAGGCGGGCGGATCGTCTGCGTGGCAGCCATAATCGACGTTGTTGCCAACACAGAGGCGCGGCGTCAAATCATTGGCTTGGGTGTCGGCCCATCAGAAACCGAAACCTTCCGGATGGACTTCATGAGCGGCTTGAATGCCTGGGGCCTCGACGTCATGAAACTGGTGATCAGTGACGCCCATAGCCAAGAAAGCCGCCTGAGCATGAACTCAGGCCATCTGGGAAATCACACCATCTTGGCGGACGCTACAAATCAGACTTCTGAAGCAAGCTTTACTGCTTGTATTGGTATTGAAGATCGAAATTTTGGTGGAGCCTAGGGGAGTCGAACCCCTGACCTCTTGCATGCCATGCAAGCGCTCTCCCAACTGAGCTAAGGCCCCTGACCGGTCAGCTATCACTCGGATCGCTGCAGTGAGCGGACGTTTATGAGAGCAGCCGGGTGAGTGCAAGTCCAAAATTGCGTGACATGCCGTTTTTCTTGATGACGGAGAAATAGCGATGCTGGGCACAAAAAAGGGCGGGTCTAGCCCGCCCTTCTAGTGCTAGAATGCCGCCATTCATTCGTCGTCCGAAGACATATCCTTGATGTCGTCCAGCGAAACGCTGTCCTCGTCATCATCGTCCTCGAGGATGTCATCATCCAGATCCATGTCGACCGAATCGTCATCGCTGTCATCCAGCACGATTTCATCGTCATCCGTGGTCTGGCGGGCTTTGCGAGTGGCGGAGTCTTCGGCATCGGCCGCGATCATGCGACCCTTGCCGAGGTCGAGTTCAACGACCTCGCCCGTATACGGGCTAACGATCGGATTCTTGTTCAGGTCATAAAACCGTTTGCCGGTAGTCGGGCAAACGCGCTTTACACCCCATTCTTCCTTGGGCATGTGAAATCCCCTTGATATCTGATGAGTCGCTTCGAAGATTCTGGCCTCGTGCCACATGAGGTGCAGCCTGTCAAAGCCTTTACGTCGAGGGGAGCGTACATATGGGAAAGCACCACCTTCCGGGTACACCTCCGGTGCAGCTGACGCTGCGCCGTTCGGCACGGGCACGACGGATAAGCCTGCGTGTGTCGCAGTTGGATGGACGGGTAACCCTGACTTTGCCGGTGGGAGTTTCCGAGAGTGAGGCCATGGATTTCGCCGAGAGCAAATCGGAATGGATCCGTGGGCATCTGGCCAGACACACACCTCGTCGGCAGACAGGGTATGGGGATTTAATACCGATCGAAGGGGTGCCGACACCTCTCCTTCCAGCGTCCGGCAGCCGTATCTTGTGGCAGGCGAAAGAGCTCCGGGTGCCAGAGGCTGCCATGGGTGCGGGTCTGCATCGTTTCCTGCGCGAGTTGGCGCGCGACCGGCTGGCAGCGGCCTGCGATTTCTATGCAGCCGAACTGGGCCGGCCCTATGCCCGGATCAGCCTGCGCGATACCCGCTCGCGCTGGGGGTCCTGCACCGCCGAGGGGGCGCTGATGTTCTCGTGGCGACTGATCCTGACGCCACCCGCGGTGCTGCGCTACGTGGCTGCGCATGAGGTAGCGCATCTTGCTGAAATGAATCACTCACAACGTTTCTGGGCCGAGGTGACACGCATTCATGGCCCCTATTTGGAGCAGCGCCAGTGGCTGCGTGACAATGGTGCCCAACTGCACAGCTACCTGTTCTAAGTCTGTTGGTCCGAACCGGGCGACTTGCTAAGGTGACCTCAGGGAATGACAGGTCGGGGTGCCATGACCGAACAGGAAAAGCGACGGCTGGCAGCCATCATGATGCTGGATGTTGTCGGCTTTACCCGCCTGATGGGCGAGGACGAGACGGGCACTCTTGCGTTCGTCCTTGATGCGCGCCGTACCTATGTCGAACCGGCGCTGGCACGCCATGACGGGCGATTGGTCAAATTGATGGGTGACGGTGCGCTGGCGGAATTCGCCAGTGTTACCAGCGCGCTTGATTGTGCCTGCGAGATTCAGGCCGCGATGCGGACCCATCCGCTGAAACTCAGGATCGGTATCAACCTAGGAGAGGTGATTGTCGATGAGGATGATATCTATGGCGACGGCGTAAACGTCGCCTCGCGGATTGAGGCCCTGGCCCAACCGGGAGGCATCGCGGTTTCCCGAAACGTGTATGACCAGGCCCGGAAACGAGCCGATCTTCACTTCGTTGATGGCGGCAAGCATATGGTCAAGAACGTGACCGAGCCGGTCGCTGTGTTTCATCTGTCGGCAGAAGGCACCGGCGCCGATGCAGCCCGCGCGCCAGATCCACTCAAGCGCCGTCGCGCGCCTGCTCTTGCACTGGTCCTCCTTGTCATCGCCGCCGTCAGCCTGGGTTATGTTGTGCTGGGTCGCAACGCTGGCAACGAAACGGCCAAGGTTGCCCCGATAGCGGTACCGCCCATTCAGGATCGGCCCTCGCTCGTTGTACTGCCTTTCGCCAACCTGTCGGGCGATCCCGATCAGGCCTATTTCAGCGACGGTATGACCGACAACCTGATCAACGATCTCAGCCAGATCGGCGGCCTGCTGGTCATTGCCCGCAACACCAGCTTTTCCTTTCGCGACCGGCAAGAGGCGATGGACGCGCAGACCGTCCACAAGGTTCTGGGCGTGCGGTATGTGGTCGAAGGCAGCGTGCAGCGCGCCGGCGATCACGTCCGCATCAATGCCAATCTGGTCGATGGCACGACCGGGTTCCAATTGTGGGCCGGACGGCTGGACCGCGAGTTCAGCGATCTCTTCGCATTACAGGATCAGGTCGCCTCGCAGATTATCGACGCGCTAAAGATCGAATTGACACAGGATCAGCGGCGGCGGTTGTCAAAGCGCCATACCGACAATCTGGAGGCCTATGATCTGTTCCTGCGCGCATGGGAGGAGATCTGGCGGTTCAACGATGAATCGCGCAAGGCGGCCCAGGCCTACTTGTGGTCCACGCTGGATCTGGACCCGGATTTCGCGCTGGCAAAGGCCATCCTTGCAACGACCTATACCAATCGCACCGGCGTCTCGCTGACCGCTAGCGCCGAATCGCTGGAAACCGCGTACCGGCTCGCCCGTCAGGCGGTGGCGATCGACCCCGAGTTGCCCGCCGTCCATGCCTCGCTGGGACTGGTTCACATGTTTCGCCGGGAATACGACAAGGCCGATGCCTCTTTCGCACAAGCGGTCAAGCTTGACCCGAACTATGCCGATGGTTTCGGAATGCAGGCCTGGAACTGGCATTACGCCGGTGAGCCGGAGCGCGCCCTGACCGGGTTCGAACATGCCATGCGCCTGAACCCGCGGGCACCGTTCCCCTATCTGAATGCAATCGCCGAGGTGCATTTCAGCCTTGGCAACCTGGAAGCGGCGCTGGAGTGGAGTACCGAAGCGCTGGAAAGAAACCCCGAAGCACTGCGCCAACGTCTGCTGCAAGGCGCGATCCTGACCGAGATGGACCAGACCGAGGATGCCGAATGGGAAGTGGTCGAGGCACTTGCGCTTCAACCCGGCATCACGATTGCCAACCTGCCCGATATCTATCCCTATCGCGAAGGTAGCACGCTTGCGCGCCTGGAGCAGGCGTTGCGCGCGGCCGGCTTGCCGGAATGATCCGGTCGGCTTGACGCTGCTCGCAGATGTGATCACAAGGAAACATGCAGAACCCGCGCCCGACCGACCAGACAGCCGCCGCCCATGACCGGGTCTATCGCAGCCTGCGCACCCGCATCATGCATGGCGAAATGTCACCGGGTCAGGCACTGACCCTGCGCGGCATTGGCAAGGAATTCGACGTTTCGATGACCCCCGCGCGCGAGGCGATCCGTCGCCTTGTGGCCGAGGGGGCGCTGTTCCTGTCCAGTTCGGGCCGCGTGTCGACCCCCGAGTTGAGCAGCGACCGGATCGAGGAACTGGCCGCCCTGCGTGCGCTTCTCGAGGTGGAACTGGCCAGCCGCGCCCTGCCCCGCGCCCATATGGCGCTGATCGACCGGTTGCAGGCGATCAACGGCACGGTGGCCGAGATGGTCTCGAAACGCGATGCGGTGGGGTATATCCGCACCAATCTGGAATTTCACCGCACCCTTTACCTTCGGGCGCAGGCGCCGGCGATGCTGGCCATGGCGGAAACCGTCTGGCTGCAGTTGGGGCCGACGATGCGCGCGCTCTATGGCCGACTACGCCGCACCGATCCGCCGCAATATCACAAGCTGATCATCGCCGCGCTCAAGGCAGGCGATGAACCCGGATTGCGGCTGGCGGTGCGTTCCGACGTGACCCAGGGCCTGCGGCTGTTGGTGACGTGATCGCGTTGCATGGTTGCGCGCCGCTTTGCCTTGGTCTTAAGCTGAGACCGGATTTCAACGGGGAGTGACATGATGAACAGGTTTTCGCGGCGCGGAGCGCTGGGGCTGATCGGTGGCGCGGCCACCTTGCCGATGCTGGGAACACCGGCCCTGGCAAATACCAAGATGACGGTCGGCGCGTTGCGCTTCACCAGCCACGCGGCGTCATTCGTCGCTTTTGAACGCGGCTATTTCACTGACGAGGGGCTGGACGTCGAATTCAAGTTTTTCGAGGCGGCCCAACCGATGGCGGTGGCAATCGCCAGCGGTGACGCCGATTATGCGGTCACCGCGATCACCGGCGGCCTGATCAGCCTAGCCGAAAAAGGCGCAGCCAAGGTGATCGGCGGCGCGCTGAGCGAGGAAAAGGGCATTGACGGCCAGATGATCCTGGCCTCGAACGCGGCCTATGATGCGGGGCTGACCAGCGCCGCCGCGCTGGATGGGCGCAGCTTTGCGGTGACGCAGCCGGGCTCGTCCTTCCACTATATGGGCGCCAAGATCGCGGCGGCCGAGGGTGCCTCGGTCAAGTTCACGCCGCTGCAAAAGGTGGGCGCGATCATCGGCGCGATGAAATCGGGACAGGTCGACGCCTGGACCATCGTGCCCCATATCGGCAAGGCGCTGTCGGGCGGTGGTGCGGTCAAGCACATCGGCATGGTTGCGGATTATCTGCCCGACTATCAGGTCACCACCGTGTTTACCTCGGCCAGCAATGCCTCCGGCGAACGGGCGCAGACCGAGGCGTTCCTGCGCGCCTTCTCGCGCGGGGCGGCGGATTTCAACGCGGCCCTGGTGGACAAGACCGCCGGGGACGAGGCCGGGGTCGAAATGGTCAAGCTGGTGCACAAATATGTCTATGCAGACCAACCCTTCGAGAAGGCCGAGAAATCCATCCGCAACGGCGCGATGCGCCTGAACAAGGATGCGGGCCTGAACATGGGTTCGGTCGAGGATCAGCTGGGCTGGTTCAAGTCCGAAGGTCTGGTCAAGGACAGCATCACCACCGAGGTGCTGGTCGACGGATCTTATGCACCGATGATCTGACGGCACATGGAGCTCGCGGTTCGCGGTCTGACCCATTGCTATGGCGACATGGTGGTGCTGGACGATGTCTCGCTGCATATCCCGGCAGGCGAGATCCTGTGCGTGGTCGGTCCGTCGGGCTGCGGCAAGTCCACGCTGCTCAGGATGCTGGGCGGGCTGGAACAACCCGATTGGGGCGAGGTGCTGCAAGGCGGCACCCCGCCCGAGGGCTGTCTGAACCCGCTGACCTATGTGTTTCAGGATTTCGCCCTGCTGCCCTGGCGCAGCGTGGCGGGCAATATCTCGCTGGTGCTCGAAGATCACCGCCTGCCGGGTGACCGGGTGCGCGCGATCATCGAGGATGTGCTGGCGCGCACCCGGCTGTCGGATTTCCACGATGCCCTGCCCCGACAACTGTCGGGGGGCATGAAACAGCGGGTCGCCATTGCCAGGGCGCTGGCGGTGAACCCGGCGGTGATGCTGCTGGACGAGCCGCTCTCGGCGCTGGACGCGCAGACGCGCGAGCTGTTGATGGAGGATCTGGTGGCCCTGTGGGAGCGGCAGCCCTTTACCGGCGTCTATGTCACCCACAACCTGGCCGAGGCGGTGCGCCTGGGACACCGCATCGCGGTACTGTCGCGCCGTCCGGGCCGCGTGCGCGAGGTGATCGAGGTGCCGGGGACGCTGTCGGAACGGCATGCAGGGGACGCGGGGCTGGAGGCGATCCAGGCCCATCTCTGGGCACTGATGCGGGACGAGGCGGTGGCCGCCGATCTGGAGTTGCTGGATGCCTGAGATCCGGGTTCCCTTTCGTGGCGGCGGTTTCCGTCCCGAGGCGCGGCGCGGCACCGGCATCGCGGTGTTTCTGCTGCTGCTCTTCCTGATCGAATGGGGCACGCGGACGGGCTGGATTTCCAACCTGACCCTGCCGCGCCCTTCGGACGTGGCCGCGACGCTGGGTGATCTGGCCCGGTCCGGCGCGCTCTGGACTCATCTGTTACCCTCGCTCAGCCGGTTGGCGGTGGGCTCGGTGCTGGGCATCAGCGCGGGCATCGGTGTGGGCGTGCTGATCGGGCTCTTCTCTTACATCCGGGCCGGGCTGGTGCCGCTGGTGGCGGCGATCTTCCCGATCCCGAAAATCGCCCTGCTGCCGCTGTTCGTGATCTGGTTCGGCATCGACGAGGGGTCGAAATACGCGCTCATCGCGCTGGGGACCTTCACGCCCACGGTGGTGGCCACCTATGGCGCGGTCGACAATGTCGACCGGGGGCTCATTCGCATGGGTCAGAGCTTTGGCCTGGGCTGGTGGTCGATCGTGCGCAAGATCGTGCTGCCCGGCGCGCTGCCCGGCATCCTTTCGGGGCTGCGGGTGTCGCTGGCCATCGGCATCATCCTGCTGGTCGCGGCCGAGATGCTGGGCGCCGAACACGGGATCGGCGCCTATATCCTGCAAGCGGGCGCGCTCTACGATCTTGAGCGGCTTTTTGCCGGTGTGGTCATTCTGTCCTGCCTCGGCGTGCTGACCAGCTGGGCCATCGGCAAAATCGAGAAACGCTTGCTGGTCTGGCGCGGCTGATCGCGGTATCCTGCGGCAAAACAAACGAGCAGGATTCACCATGATTGATCGTCGGCTTTTTACTTTCGGCTTGGGGGCGCTGACGCTTTCGGCCTGTGGCGGGGCTACGACCGCCCCCACCGCCGCACCGGCGGAAAACTGGCCCACCGTGCCCAACGCGGGCTGGACCGCCTGGGTCGCCTCTTTCAAGGGGCGGGCCTCGGCGCAGGGCATTTCGGCCTCGACCCTCGACAGCGCGTTTCGCGGGGCGGGCTACATCCCAAAGGTGATCGAGCGGGACCGCAACCAGACCGAGTTCAAACGCTCGCTGGAGGATTACCTGGCCATCGCGGCCTCGGACGAGCGGATCGCGACCGGCAAGCAGATGCTGGCCCGGCACGGCGCGCTCTTGGACCGGATCGAGCAACGTTATGGGGTCGACAAGGCGGTGGTGACCGCAATCTGGGGGTTGGAGAGCCGCTATGGCACCCGGCGCGGCGATGTGCCGATCGTGTCGGCCCTGTCGACGCTGGCCTATGACGGGCGGCGCGGCGCGTTCTTTGAAAAACAGCTGATCGCGGCGATGAAGATCCTGCAAAACGGCGATACGTCACCCCGAAACATGACCGGAAGCTGGGCGGGTGCGATGGGCCATACCCAATTCATCCCAACCTCGTACCTGGCCTATGCGGTGGATTTCACCGGCGACGGGCGGCGCGATATCTGGTCCGAGGATCCGACCGATGCGCTGGCCTCGACCGCTGCCTATCTGGCCAATGCGGGCTGGGTGCGCGGCCAGCCCTGGGGTGGCGAAGTGGGATCCGCCGCCGCCAATTCGGGCACGCCGCTGGCCGTGCTGCAACCGCAGGTGCCGGGACCCAAGATCGCGGTGTTCAAGAATTTCAACGTGATCAAGCGCTACAATAACTCCGACAGCTACGCCATCGGCGTGGGACACCTGTCGGACCGCCTCAAGGGCGGCGGGCCGTTCAAGGCATCGTTCGGGCCGGACGAGACCGGTTTGACGCTGGAAGAGCGCAAGGAGTTGCAGACCCGCCTGACGGCGGCCGGCTATGATACCGGCGGTGCAGACGGGGTGATCGGTTCGAAAAGCACCGCTGCGATCAGCGACTATCAGCGCGCGCGTGGGCTGGCAGTGACCGGCACGCCCTCGGTCGAGCTGTTGCGGATGCTGCGCCAGGGTTGAGCGGGGCGGGGGCGCTGCCCCCGTCGCCCGATGGGCGACTCCCCCGGAGTATTTCAGGCGAAATGAAGGGGCGCGCGGCGCCCTTTCTCAGGCGGCCAGCCCTTTGGATCCGATATCGAGGAATTTCTTGCGACGATCCTTGATCAGCGCCTCGGCGGATTTGCCCTCAAGCTCCTTTAGCATGGCGGCGATGGCGGTGCGTACCGCCTCCATCGTGGCAGCCTTGTCGCGATGGGCACCACCGCGCGGCTCGGGGATCACGCGGTCGACCACGCCCAGTTTCAGCAGGTCCTGCGCAGTCAGGCGCAGCGCCTCGGCGGCCTCGCGCATCTTTTCGGCATTCTTCCACAGGATCGAGGCGCAGCCCTCGGGCGAGATCACCGAATAGATCGAATGTTCCAGCATCGCCACCCGGTTGGCAGTGGCAAAGGCGACGGCGCCGCCCGAGCCGCCTTCGCCGATGATGACCGAGACCAGCGGCACACCGGCACGCAGGCACATCTCGGTCGAACGGGCGATGGCCTCGGACTGGCCGCGCTCTTCGGCGCCCTTGCCGGGATAGGCGCCCGCGGTATCGACCAGAGTCACCACCGGCAGACCGAACCGGCCGGCCATCTCGATCAGGCGCACCGCCTTGCGATATCCTTCGGGCCGGGCCATGCCGAAATTGTGGGCGATGCGGGACTTGGTGTCGGACCCCTTCTCGTGGCCGATCACCATGACCGGGCGGTCATTGAACCGTGCCAGCCCGCCCATTACCGCCAGATCGTCGGCAAAGTTCCGGTCGCCGGCCAGCGGCGTGTATTCGGTGAACAACGCATCGACATAATCGCGGCAATGCGGGCGTTCGGGGTGCCGGGCCACCTGGCATTTCCGCCAGGGGGTCAGATCGCGATAAAGCTCGTCCAGAAGCTTGGCCGCTTTGGCATCGAGCGCCGCAGCCTCTTCTGCCACGTCCATCTCTTCGTTGGCGCGGGCCAGAGCGCGCAGTTCCTCGGCCTTGCCTTCGATTTCGGCCAGCGGTTTCTCGAAATCCAGATACTGGGTCATGGTGCCCTCACGTCGCGGAGTTTCACGCTATATGACCTCAGGTCGCGCAGGATGCAACTCGGCAAGATTTGTGGGACGCTTCGATGGCAGTCTGCCGGGGCAGAGGAAACAGGCATCAGGCAATGACAGATTACGAAGGGCGCATCCTGCGGGTGCTGAACTACATCCATGACAATCCGGGCGGCGACCTGTCGCTGGACCAGTTGGCGGATGTGGCGGCAATGTCGCGGTTTCACTGGCACCGGGTGTTCCGGGCGCTGACGGGCGAGACCTGTGCCCAGACGGTGCGGCGGATGCGGTTGCACCGGGCAGCTACCGCACTGGTGCAGACCCGGACGCGGGTGGACGAGATCGCCGCTTCGGTCGGTTATCCCAACCCGGTCTCCTTCGCGCGCGCCTTTGCCGAGGCCTATGGGCAAAGCCCGTCGGCCTTTCGCCGGGCCAATCGGCTGTTGCCGCCTCTGCCCCCCTTCAAGACAGGAGACTATCCGATGCTTCCCGTGGAAATCCGCGATGAACCTGCCCGGCGTCTGGCTGGGATCGCCCACAAAGGGGCCTATGCCACCATTGGCCGCAGCTTCGAGAGTTTTTCGGCCCTGTGCCAGTCCCGCAACCTGTGGCCGCAGATCGCGGACTCGGTTGCGGTCTATCTCGACAGCCCCGACTGCGTCCCCGAGGCGGAACTGCGGTCCTTTGCAGGCGGAACATGGCGCGGCGATGATATCCCGCAAGGGATGGAAGAACACCACCTGCCCGGCGGCAGGACGGCGGTCATGACCTACAAGGGTCCCTATTCCGGGCTTGCCGCCGCCTATCATTCTCTGTTCGGCACATGGTTGCCCACTTCGGGCGAGGAGCCGGCGGACAGCCCCTGTTTCGAGATTTACCTCAACGATCCGCGCGCGGTTCCACCCGAAGAACTGCTGACCGAAATCTGTCTGCCCTTGAAATGAGGCCTTGGTCGTGACCAATGAAAACCTGGATGTCTCAATCGACCATCTCGAGGGCTTCGATCTGTGCGCCTTTCGCCATATCGGACCCTATGCGCAGAAGGCCGCGGGATTTGCGCAACTCCTCTCCTGCCTGCCGCCCGATTGGCGGACACGCGGCTGGGGGCCGGTGGTCGGGCTCTACCTGTCCGACCCGACCCGAACCCCGCCATCCCATCAGGTCTATCTTGCCGGATGCGCGGTACCCCGGGACACAGGCGAGGTTTCGGGTCTGGAACCGTGGCGCCAGAGGCCCTGTCATTGTGCCATACATCGCCATGTGGGACCCTATGACCAGATTCCGGACAAGTTCCGCAGCCTCTACGAGCGCGAGTTGCGGCGTTTGCGGGTCTGGCCCGATCTTGCGCCGCCTTTCGAGATCTATCACGACGATCCTGAACACACGGCGCCCGAGGCGCTGCGCACCGATCTGTGCATTCCCCTGCGACCCTAGCCGGGCCAGAGCACCGGGTAGAGCGACAAGACAAGCAACCCGGCCATGGTCCAGTTGAATACCGTCAGGCGGCGTGGATTGGTCAGCAACCGCGCCATCTGCTGACCCAGCACGGTCCAGGTGCTGACCGAAGGCAGGTTGACCGCCCCGAAAATCGCGGCAACCACCAGCACCGCCGTCAGCGTCTGTCCCGGCGCATAGGCCGAGATCGCGGTCAGCGCCATCGCCCAGGCCTTGGGGTTGACCCATTGAAAGGCCGCCGCCTGAAGAAAGGTCATCGGGCGCCCAGCCTCGGCCCCCCGCTTGGCCGGGGCGGCATTGGCGATCTTCCAGGCAAGATAGAGCAGATAGACGACCGAAGCGTATTTCAGCAGCGCATAGCTGGGCGGCCAGGCGTCAAAGACCTGCACCAGTCCAACGCCAACCATCACCACCATGAAGGTAAAGCCCAGCCCGATCCCCAGCATATGCGGGACCGAGCGGCGAAAACCGAAATTGGCCCCCGATGCCATCAGCATCAGGTTGTTCGGCCCCGGCGTGATCGACGAGACAAAGGCAAAGAGCAAAAGGGCGATGAGCAGATCGTATGTCATGCGCAAACTCTTGCGCGGCTCAGGGCAAATGAAATTGCGTTCTTGCGACCGCTCGCTGTAAATTCGCAATCAATGACGAAGATCGATGAAATCAACCGCAAGATATTGCAGGAATTGTCCCGCGACGGTCGGATCAGCAATCTCGACCTTGCGGCGCGAGTGGGGTTGTCGCCCTCGGCCTGTTTGCGCCGGGTGCAGGAGCTGGAACGGGCGGGCGTTATCGCCGGCTACCGCGCGGTGTTGAACCCGGCGGCGCTGGGCATCGGATTTGTCGCCTATATGGGTGTCGGCCTCGGTGAGCATACCAAGGCAGCGCAAGAGCGGTTCGAGCGCGCCGTCGCCCGCGCACCCGAAGTTGTGGAATGCCATAACATCACCGGCACCATCGAATACCTGCTGCGGGTCGAATGCGCCGATCTGCCCAGCTACAAGACCTTTCACACCGATGTTCTGGGCACCCTGCCGCATGTGAATTCGATCACGACCTATGTCGTCATGGGTTCTCCCAAGGACCTGCGCGCCTGAGGTGCGGGGAAAAAGTGATCGTATCGGCCCTTGCCGCACGAAAATTTGATGCCTAGGCTGATCACGAATGCGTTGCCCAACTCCGGCGCCAAGACCGGTCGCGGCGCAGAAAACCGGGAGTGTAACATATGAAAGCGATCTGGATCGGCGCGCTTGCAGGGCTTGCCATGATCTGTGCAGGAGCGTTGTCGGCAGGACCGGCCAAACTGCAACCGGCCAATCCGCAGCCCGGCGGGCTGAAGCGTGGCCTGTCTGTCAGCTATGGATATGCCAGGGAGGGCGAGCACATCCGCCAACTGGCCGAGGCGCGTAGCGTGCTCAAGGCGGGCGCTCAGCGCGGCAAGGCACTGCGTGGGCTCGATTATCGTGACACCGCCAAGGGCGAGAACACGTTAACCTCGAAGCGGGCGGAAAACGTGGCCGCCGCGATCAGGGGTTATATTCGTTTCGATTCTCCGGGTGTTTACGAGATCGACTTTTTTACCAATGACGGGATCGACGCACGTATCGGCGGCCAGAGGGTTGGCCATTTCGACGGACGCCAGACATGCGACAGCACCATCGTGTCCGAGGTCGAGGTGCCGCAGGCCGGCTGGTACAAGGTCGATATCACTTATTTCAACCGCCTCAACACCTCGTGCCTGATGATGCGCTGGGGGCAAAAGGGCAAAGGCATGAAATGGGTCCCGAACGACGTGTTCGGTTATTGAGCCAGCGCTTCAGGGCGATCTGAACAACGGGGCCGCGCGGCCCCGTTTTCATGTTCCGGCCCGCTCAAGCGCGGCGCGCAGCGCCAGTTCCGGCGAGGCCAGCACCGGCACATCCGCCCGCACCCGCGCCTGCGCCCCGGCCATCGAGGCCTGGGCCAGCACCACGGCGCTCAGGTCCGGCTGAGCGGCCAGAGCGCTTTCGACCCGCCGCGCGATTGCGTCAGCAAAGGCATCGCTGTCGCCGGCGGTGAAGAGCGGCCAGAGGTCGGACAGATCCAGATGCGCGATCCGCACCGGACGGCCTTCGGCCGCAAACGCCGCCTCCAGCAGCTCGGTCGAGGGCGCCCTGGTACTCTCAAGGCAGCAGACCAGCAGGACCGGCCCACCGCTTCGCGCTGCGGCCTGCATCATAGGCGCGTCAATGCGCAGGGCCCCAGCTCGCTCTGCCACACTGCCGATGGTTGTACAGGTGCAGAGCGCCACCGGCGCCTCGGCCAGAGCGGCGGTGATCTCTTCCGCCAGTTCGACGTCGATCCCGTTTTGCGCGCGCGCCAGCCAGTCGGGGCGCACCACATGGGTCAGTCGCACCCCCGGCGCGATCCGCGCGGCCAGCGCATCGAAGGTGGCACAATGCACCTCGGCGGTATGAAACAGGGTCAGGTCAGCCATATGGTCCTCTCCGAATGACAAAGGGCGCCCGATGGACGCCCTTTGCAACATGTATCGTCGAGCGTCAGCCGTTTGCGGCGATCAGTTCCGCCTGGGCCACGATGACCTCGGCCTGCTTGATCGAGGCGATATCGACCAGACGGCCCTTGTAGACGGTGGCACCTTCGCCCTTGGCCTTGGCCTGCTCCATCGCGGTAAGGATTTCACGCGCCTCGGTCACTGCCTCGTCCGAAGGGGTAAAGACCTGGTTGGCCAGCGCGATCTGCTTGGGATGGATGGCCCATTTGCCGACCATGCCCAGCGTCGCCGAGCGCTTGGCCTGCGCGATATAGCCCTCGTCATCGCTGAAATCGCCGAACGGTCCGTCCACCGGCAGTACGCCATGGGTACGGCAGGCGGCGACAATGGCGGCCTGGGCCCAGTGCCAGGGGTCGGACCAATGCTTGGCCCCTTCGCGCAGCATGTAATAGTTCTCTTGCGTGCCGCCGATACCGGTGGTCTGCATGCCCATCGAGGCGGCGAAATCCGCCGCACCCAGGCTCATCGCCTGCAAGCGGGGGCTGCTGGCCGCGATCTCTTCGACATGGGCGATGCCGGCGGCGGATTCGATGATCACCTCGAAGCTGATCGGCTTGGTCCGGCCCTTGGCACGCTCGATGGCGGTCACGAGCGCATCGACGGCATAGACATCAGCCGCACAGCCGACCTTGGGGATCATGATCTGGTCGAGCCGGTCACCTGCCTGTTCCAGCACATCCACCACGTCGCGATACCAATAGGGCGTGTCCAGACCGTTGATCCGCACGGACATATACTTGTTGCCCCAGTCGATCGTGTTCAGCGCCTCGATCACATTGGCCCGCGCGCTGTCCTTGTCGCTGGGCGCCACCGAATCCTCGAGGTCGAGGTTGATGACATCCGCCGCCGAGGCCGCCATTTTCACAAACAGCTTGGTGTTCGACCCGGGCCCGAACAACTGGCAACGATTGGGGCGCGCAGGCGCGGCGGGCTGAATGCGGAAACTCATGGGCAGACCTTTCGCCAGGTAAGGAAATTGCGATTTTTCTGCCCTGTTGGGTATTAAATTACACCTCCGCGCGCAAGGCTCTTTCTGCACATGCAGCATTGACCGCTCGGCGAGTTGTAGCGCAACGCTGCAGCGCCCTGTTGACAAGAACGCATTCGGCAATAACGGTCGCTCAACTTTCGGAGTTTCTTCCATGAACAAACCCACTGCCCTGCCAGCGAACCAACGGCTTCGCATCAATCTGCTGCGCCTGGCTTTCTTTGCGATGCTCCCCTTGCTGGTGTTCTCCAAATCCGCCTGGCTCCACCCTGAATGGCTGTTTGATCTGTTCGAGGTTACCGGTGTCTTTCTGGTCATCGCTGCGGTTCTGGGCCGGTTCTGGTCGATTCTATACATCGGGGGACGCAAGAACTCAGAGGTCATGCAGGATGGTCCCTACAGCATGTGCCGCCATCCACTCTATTTCTTTTCCTGCATGGGTGCGGTCGGCTTTGGCCTGATGCTGGGCAGCGTTGTGCTGACTGCGGTTCTCGGAGCCGCGACTTTCTCCATTCTCTCGGCGACCGCGGCGCGTGAAGAAGCGTTTCTGCGGACCGAATTCGGAAAGAGATACGACGACTACGCCGCACGAACACCCCGGATCCTGCCACGCCCCTCGCTGTTTCACACGCGCTCCGAGATCACCTTCAACGTCGAAACATTGCGACGGAACTTCTTTGATGCTCTGGTATTTCTCAGCTTCATTCCCTTGGCAGAACTGCTGGAGGGATTGAAAGAAGGTGCACTCGTTCCGACCTTCCTGATCTACTGACGATCAGAGGTTTTCGCAAAAATCTTGCACGCATGTTTACCTGCTTAGAAGAACTTTCGAAAAATTTTGGGGTGTGGTGCAGAATTCGGTGATTTTTCGAACGACTTTCAACTAGCCTTCGCCGGTATTCAACTGGAGACCTGCGATGATCGAGACACCGTATCTGCTGTTTTTGGGCGATGCCCCCGACCAACTCGCGGCCAAGGTCGCCGTGGGCATCAAGGACTGGCGCCCGGAGAACGCCGTGGGCCAGTATCGGATGGAAGGGTGCAAGGCCGATCTGGGGCTGACCGACATGGATCTGGCCCAGGCCCGCGAGGCCGGCGCCAAGACGTTGGTGATTGGTGTCGCCAACCGCGGCGGCGTGATCAGCCAGGACTGGAAAAAGGTGCTGGTGATGGCGCTGGAAGAGGGGTTCGATCTGGCTTCGGGCCTGCACAACCTGCTGCGCGACGAACCCGACCTGGTTGCCGTCGCCGAAGCTTGCGGGCGCAAGCTGCATGATGTGCGTATCCCCTCGGTGAAATACCCGATCGCCAATGGCGTCAAGCGCAAGGGCAAGCGTTGCCTGGCCGTGGGCACCGACTGTTCGGTGGGCAAGATGTACACCGCGCTGGCCATGGATGCCGAGATGCGCGAGCGGGGCATGAAATCGACCTTTCGCGCCACCGGCCAGACAGGCATCCTGATCACCGGCGACGGTGTGCCGCTGGACGCGGTGATCGCCGATTTCATGGCCGGCTCGGTGGAATGGCTGACACCTGACAATGACGAGGACCACTGGGACCTGATCGAGGGTCAAGGCAGCCTGTTCCACGTCTCCTATTCCGGGGTGACGATGGCGCTGATCCATGGCGGCCAGCCCGATGCGCTGATCCTGTGTCACGAACCGACCCGCGAGCATATGCGCGGACTGCCGGGGTACCAGTTGCCGACGCTGGAGGCGGTGCGCGATATGGCGCTGTCGCTGGCCAAGGTCGCCAACCCCGCATGCCAGGTGGTCGGCGTTTCGATCAACACCCAGCACATGAGCGAAGACGACGCCCGCGCCCATCTGGCCAGCGTCGAGGCCGAGATGGGCCTGCCCGCCACCGATCCGTTCCGTTTTGGCCCGGGTAAATTGGTGGATGCCCTGGCTGCGATGTGATCTAACGCCCCGGCGGAGGCACGAGAGATTTTTCGACGAAAAATCTCGCCTCCGGCGGGAGTATTTGAGGCAAAGTGAAAGGAACGGGCAGCATGAAGATCGAGGTAACGCGCGACGTTTTCCGTTTGGCGCAGGTGTTCACGATCTCACGCGGCTCGCGGACGGAAGCCAAGGTTCTTACGGTGCGGCTCTCCGACGGTGTGCATCAGGGCTGGGGCGAATGCGTTCCCTACGCCCGCTACGATGAAACGCTCGAGTCGGTCGAAACCGAGATCGTAGGCTTGCCGTGCGAGATTACCCGCACTGCCCTGATGGACCTGCTGCCTGCGGGAGCCGCGCGCAACGCGGTCGATTGCGCCCTCTGGGATCTCGAGGCCAAGCGCGCTGGCAAGCGGGTGTGGGAACTGGCTGGGCTGCCCGAACCAAGGCCCGAGATCACGGCCTATACCCTGTCGCTCGACACCCCCGAGGCGATGCAGGCGCAGGCCGCGAAGAACGCGCATCGCCCCTTGCTAAAGATCAAGCTGGGGACTCCCGATGACATGCAGCGCCTCGAGGCGGTGCGCGCCGGGGCACCTGGCGCGAAAATCATTGTCGACGCAAACGAGGGTTGGTCTGCTGAGGTCTATGCCGACCTGGCACCGCACTTGGTGCGCCTGGGGGTGGCATTGGTCGAGCAGCCCCTGCCCGCAGGTCAGGACGACGCCCTGATCGGCATGGAGCGCCCGGTGCCTGTCTGTGCCGACGAAAGCTGTCATGACCGGAGCAGCCTTCCCAAGCTGAAGGGCAAGTATGACGTGGTCAACATCAAGCTCGACAAGACCGGCGGGCTGACCGAGGCGCTGGAGCTGCGCCGTGCAGCCCTCGCCGAAGGCTATGACATCATGGTGGGCTGCATGGTTGGCTCGTCGCTGGCAATGGCGCCGGCGACGCTGGTGGCGCAGGGCGCGCTGGTCACTGACCTCGACGGACCCCTTCTGCTGGCCGAGGATCGCGAGACACCCCTCGTGTTCGATGCCGCCGGCGTGCATCCACCCAGCGCCTCCCTCTGGGGCTGAGCGTCGGAGGTCGCGGGCGGTGACTGCGTGGGTCTTCTTGACGGGCGCGTGCCTTGTCTGTCTGGCTGCCCTGATGCTCTGGCGCTGGCGCGACCTGCGCGCCGACCTGACAGAGGCACGGCGGCTTGCCAGATTTCAGCCTGTCGAACCGGATCGTTTCGACCCTCGGATGGTGGCTGATCTTCCCGACCCTGCACGCCGATTTTTCCTCTGGGCCATCACGCCGGGCACCAAGCTGTTCACTGTCGCCGCATTGGAGATGCAGGGCAAGTTCGGCATGGGCGACAAGGAACACCCGGGCTACATGCGGATGAGGGCCCGGCAGACCCTTGCCAGCCCGCATGGCTTTATCTGGTCAATGCGGGCCGGGCGGGGACTGCGTAAGCTGTCAGGGTCGGATTCCGGCAGTTGGACCCGGTTCTGGCTGGCCGGGCTGGTGCCTGTCGCCCGCTTTGGCGGCACACAAGATCATCGCCGCTCGGCCTTTGGCCGCTATGCCGCTGAGGCGGTGATGTGGACACCAGCGGCGGTTTTGCCGCGGCCGGGCATCACATGGCAGGGTATCGACGCAGAGACCGCGCGCGTGATCATCGCGCATGACGGAATGGAGCAGGCGATCGAGATGACCGTGGATGCCGAAGGCGCGCCACAAAAAATCGTCTTTGAGCGCTGGAGCAATGCCAATCCTGAACGCCAGTGGCGTTTGCAGCCATTCGGCGCCTTCCTGTCCGCCCCCCAAAGTTTTGCTGGTATCCGGATCCCGACCCATGTCGAGGCGGGTAATCACTTCGGGACCGATGCCTATTTCCCGTTTTTCATAGTCGATGTCACCGGTCTGCGGTTTCCGCCGCCCGCTCGAACTTGACGCTGCCCGCCAATCGCCGCAAGAGACTGCATGTCCCAGAGGAGCCACACATGACCCGTACCGTTTACGTTAATGGCGAATACCTTCCCGAGACCGAAGCCAAGGTTTCCATCTTTGATCGCGGATTCCTGATGGCGGATGCCGTCTATGAGGTGACCAGCGTGCTGGATGGCAAGCTTATTGATTTCGACGGGCATGCGGTTCGTCTCAAGCGCTCGCTGGACGAGCTGGAGATGGCCGAGCCCTGCTCGCGCGAGGAGCTTCTGGAAATCCACCGCAAGCTGGTCGATCTGAACGGCATCGTCGAGGGATTGGTCTATCTTCAGGTCTCGCGCGGTTCGGACGGGGATCGCGACTTTGTTTTCCCGGCGGCAGGCACGCCGCCTTCGCTGGTTCTGTTTACCCAGTCCAAGCCTGGCCTGGCCGACAGTCCGGCGGCCAGAAAAGGGGCCAAGATCATCTCGATCGAGGATATTCGCTGGGGCCGCCGCGACATCAAGACAGTGCAGCTGCTCTATCCCTCGATGGGCAAGATGATGGCCAAGAAGGCCGGATGCGACGATGCTTGGATGATCGAGGATGGATATGTGACTGAGGGCACCTCTAACAACGCCTATTTCGTCAAGAACGGCAAGATCGTCACCCGGCCTTTGTCCAATGACATCCTGCATGGCATCACCCGCAAGGCGGTGCTGCGGCTGGCGCAAGAGGCCCAGATGGAGGTCGAGGAACGGCTCTTCACCATTGACGAGGCGAAATCTGCGGATGAGGCCTTCACCACCTCGGCGAGCGCCTTCGTGATGCCGGTGGTCGAGATCGACGGCGCCACATTGGGTGACGGAACGCCCGGACCGATCGCCCGCCGCCTGCGCGAGATCTACATTGATGAAGCACGAAAGACCGCGATCTGAAAGGGTTCCGGCCTGAAGCCTGCCAAAGCCACCCTGTCGGGTGGCTTTTTGCATATTCCGGAGTAACCCGCCGGCCCACAGCGTCACCACTTGCGGTTCTGCGACCGCTGGGCAAGGTTGATCGGACAGCCGTTCGTCGCGAAGACGGAGGCAACCGGGAAAGGGCCGAAGTGAGCGAGTTCCAACCACGTTTTGGCGGATTTGAACAAAAGGTGCGCGACAGCTTTGCGCGTCAACCGGTGATGGCGACACTGGGCGCCCGGATCGACACCCTGTCGTCGGGCCGGATCGAGCTGAGCATGCCCCATGATCCGGCTTTTGCCCAACAGCACGGATTTCTGCACGCGGGTATCGTTTCGACCGTGCTGGACAGCGCCTGCGGCTATGCGGCCTTTTCCCTGATGGAGAAAGAGGCGGCGGTGCTGACCGTGGAGTTCAAGGCCAACTTTCTGAATCCGGCCCAGGGCAAAACATTTGTCTTCCGGGCCGAGGTAGTTAAACCGGGCCGAACCCTGACGGTGGCCACAGCCACCGCCTATGCGAAGCAGGATGGTCAGGAGCGGGCGATCGCCACCATGACCGCAACCCTGATGGCCCTGGTCGGACGCAGCGGCGTCACCGGATGACGCGCGCGGTTCAGCCCCGGTCGGTCACGTTTTCCTTGAACGCCACCTCGAAAGCGGCCTGTTTCTCGGCACTCGCCTCGGTCTGATACTTGGCTTTCCATTCGGCCATCGTCATGCCGTAATAGATCTCGCGAGCCTCGTCCTTGCCCATCTCGATCCCCTGTTCGTTGGCCGCCTCCTGGTACCAGCGCGCCAGACAGTTGCGGCAGAACCCGGCCATGTTCATCAGGTCGATATTCTGCACATCGGTCCGGTCCTGCATCAGGTGTTTTTGCAGACGGCGAAAGGCTGCTGCCTGGATTTCGATTTCGGTTTGCTTGTCCATGTCGTGGCTCCGGTTCAGAGTGGTTCGATGCGCGTTTCTTGGGTGTCTCTAGTGTGGAGGGTAGCGCCGTTTTCCGTCTCGGAAAACGGCCCGGAAAACGTATCGTTTTCCGGCCCCCGCACAAGGTCAGAGACCACTATCGACCAGCGCGCCCTGCAAGATCGGCACCAGTCGTTCGGCCCAGGCATGTTGCCCGGCATGATCCCCGATCAGGTCGTTACGCAGTTCGATCAGTGCGTTGGGTCGACCAAAAGCTGTACAGTGGGTGTCGATGGCATCACCCGGCAGCACACCTGTATAGGGCTGGTTCACACCGATGCAGAGGTCCCGTTCCGCTTGCAGGCGCGCAATCAGGGGATCGGAGAAACGCCGATCCGCTGTATGCAGCACACCAACATGCCAGGGCCGCGGCTCCCGGCCGCGCAGTTGACGGGTAAACGAATGCATCGACACCAGCACCACACCGGGCGGTGATGCCAACTGTGCCAGCGCGTTGTGATAGGGCCGATAGCACATGTTCAGCCGGCGTTCGCGTTCGGCGGCATCCGCGTGGCGGTTGCCGGGAATGATCGAGCCGTCATAGAGCTTCATCAGCAGCGTCGGATCGTCCTCGCCCCGGTTCGGGTCGATCACCAGCCGCGAGAAATTCGCGGCAATCACAGGTGCCTCGAGCATCTCGCCCAGCAGGCGCGACACTTCGTAGGCACCCACGTCATAGGCGATATGGCGCTCCATGTCCTCGCGCGCCAAACCCAGGTCGCCGCCGCAGATATCAGGCGGTACCGTGTTGGTTGCATGGTCGCAGGTGATAAGCCAGCGTGAACGCCGATCCTCGCCGTGGATAAAAAACGGGGTGTATGTCATGGGCCTGTCATCTAGTTTGCCGCAGGTGTAGGACAGTTGCCGACAAAAGGGAATTGCGCCATAACGAGCGCGATGGATGTTTGCGGTAACAATGCTTGAGCAAGGGAGCGGTCGGTCATGCGTCGCCTGAGAAAAGTGAAAATCGTGGCAACGCTGGGACCGGCGTCGGAAACCTATGAGACGATCCGTGCGCTGCACGAGGCCGGGGCCGACGTGTTCCGCCTGAACATGAGCCACGGCACCCATGACGAGATCCGCGCCAAGCACCAGATCATCCGGCAGGTGGAGAAGGATCTGGACAGCCCGATCGCCATTCTTGCCGATCTTCAGGGCCCCAAGTTGCGGGTTGGCACCTTTGCCAACGACGCCGAGGACCTGGCTGAGGGCGCGGCGTTCCGGCTTGATCTGGACCCCGCCCCGGGCGATGCCAAACGTGTCTGCCTGCCGCATCCCGAGATTTTCCAGGCGCTGGAACCCGGCGCGCATCTGCTGGTCAACGATGGCAAGATCCGGCTGAAAGTGACCGATTGCGGCCCCGACTTCGCCGATTGCACCGTAATCACCGGCGGCACCATCTCGAACCGCAAGGGGGTCAACGTGCCCGACGTCGTGCTGCCCCTGGCGGCACTGTCGGAGAAGGATCGCGGCGACCTTGAATTTGCGTGCCAGCTGGGTGTTGACTGGCTGGCGCTCAGCTTTGTCCAACGCGCACGCGATGTGTTCGAGGCGCGCAGCCTGGCCGATGGACGCGCCGCGATCCTGTCGAAGATCGAAAAACCCGCCGCGGTCGAGGAATTCGATGCCATCCTGGATGCTTCGGACGGGATCATGGTGGCGCGCGGCGATCTCGGCGTGGAACTGCCGGTCGCGGCGGTACCGCCCATCCAGAAACGGTTGGTGCGCCGCTGCCGCGCCGCCGCCAAGCCGGTGATCGTGGCCACCCAGATGCTGGAAAGCATGATCGAAAGCCCGATGCCAACCCGGGCCGAGGTGTCGGACGTGGCCACCGCCATTTACGAGGGCACAGACGCCATCATGCTCAGCGCCGAGTCCGCGGCCGGTCAGTATCCGATCGAGGCGGTCCGTACGATGGACAATGTCGCCATCGAGGTCGAGGCAGACCCCACCTATACTCAGATCATCGCCGCATCGCGGACTGCCAAGGGCACCACTATCGCCGACGGGATTGTTGCCGCAGCGCGCGAAATCGCGGAGAAGACGGATATCAAGGCGATTTGCTGCTTTACCCAGTCCGGCACCACTGCGCTGCTGACTGCGCGCGAGCGCCCCGGTGTGCCGATCATCGCGATGACCTCGCTGCTGGACACCGCGCGACGGCTCTGTCTCAGCTGGGGTTGCCATTGCGTGATTACGCCAGAGCTGGAGCGGTTCAAGGGCGCGGTGGTCAATGCCGCGCGTGTCGCGCGGGCGGCTGGCTTTGCTACTGAGACGGACCAGATTGTGATCACCGCTGGTGTGCCTTTCAACGTGCCGGGTACCACCAATATCCTGCGGGTCGCGCCTTGTGACGAGCGTTTGATATACAATACCGACCCTGGCTAAGCTGCACCGCAAAAGAAGGGAGCAGACATGGACTCAGATCTGATCCTGGTGGTGAGTATGGTCATCGCCGCTTTGTCGATCCCGGCGATGGTGTCGGCCTATAGCGAAGTCCGCCGCCCATTTGCTGCCATTTTCACGCTCGTGATCGCCGCGGGGATGATGCTTTATGCCGCGTGGCTTAAACCCGGCGGCTATGTGCTGGCGGAAATACCTGATGTGTTCTTTTCCGTTTTTGCCCGTTTCATCCCTTGAAAACACTGAATTACTGCTTGCCTCGGACGCGCTTTCTGCGTAAACGGCGCCTCTATTCGCGCGACCGGCCGGTGTGGCATGCCGAGTCGCGCGCAAACCGAACCCAAAAAGGAGACGGAAATGCCCAAGATGAAGACCAAATCGAGCGCCAAGAAGCGCTTCAAGGTGACCGCAACGGGTAAGGTCAAGGCAGGTCAGGCCGGCAAACGCCACGGCATGATCAAGCGCACGACCAAGTTCATCCGCGACGCCCGTGGCACCACCACCCTGTCCGCCCCCGACGCCAAGATCGTCAAGGGCTACATGCCCTACGACCGCTAAGAGGAGATTTGAGAGATGTCCCGCGTTAAAGGTGGAACCGTAACCCACGCCCGTCACAAGAAAGTTCTCAAGGCCGCCAAAGGGTACTATGGCCGCCGCAAGAGCTCGTTCAAGGTGGCAACCCAGGCCGTCGACAAGGCCAACCAGTATGCAACCCGTGACCGCAAGGCCCGCAAGCGGAACTTCCGCGCGCTGTGGATCCAGCGGATCAACGCCGCCGTGCGCAGCCACGACGAGGCGCTGACCTATTCGCGCTTCATCAACGGCCTGAACCTGGCCGGCATCGAAGTGGACCGCAAGGTCCTGGCCGACTTGGCCGTGCACGAGCCCGAAGCCTTTGGCGCCATCGTCGCCAAGGCCCAGGCCGCGCTGGCCGCCTGATACCTCGCATCAGACGAGAGACAGTGAAGGAAAGGCCGCCCCTTGGGGCGGTCTTTTCGTTCTACGGCAAAGACCAGCATGGGCCTTCGGCATCTTCCCCGTTGGTCGGGCGCCCTGATTTGGACACTGGATCACAAGCCTCGTCGTTCCGAAGCGATCAATCTGTCGCCAGGATATCTCGGGCCACCGCCCTCCCCGACAAAACGGCGCCATGTGCCGTGCCGAAATAGCGGGCTGAAGTCGCCTCGCCCGCGAACCAGATTTTTCCGTCCCAATCCGGTCCCGCCAGTTCCGCGCGCGTGGAGGGGCGCGTACCTACGGCATTATAGCTGTAGCTGCCGAACGTGTGCCTGTCCTGCCCCCACCTTGTGGCCTGGGCCGCGCGCGGTGCCGGAAAACCCGACCCGAACATCGAGCGGAGCGCCTCCAGAGCGGCCGCGACGGTATCGCGGTCGCTCAGGCTTTCCATTTCGGCCGCCGCGTCGGCAGCATTGAAACCCACCAGGACAGGTGCCCTTAGTGTCCGGGCAAGCGATACCCATTCGCCCCAAAGGCCGGGCCTGGGGCCAAGCCAACCGATCCAGTCGACATCGTCTGGCCAATGGATGCCATCGAAGCGCAGCCAGCATTTGTTCAAAAGACCCATCCGCAGGCTGCGGGACGCAGCAACGCGATCCTGCGCCAGTGGTTCGGCAAACCGGATACGCCCGGATTGCAGCACGCCCAGCGGCAGCGTGCAAACGATCACATCGGCGTCGATCCGGCCGCCATCCGCAAGGCGCACGTGTCCCGGAGCGATCCCGGTCACTTCGGCGGAAAGCCGAATATCGAGACCCCGCGCCAGATAAGCAGCAATCTGGTCGAACCCGCCCGGAAACAGCGCATCCTGTCCCCCGAATTCGGCATCCTCTTGGCCATACCAGGCTGAAAGCTGCCTGGCGGGGGCGCCATATTCCTGCTCAAGCGTGCTGTTGACGAGGTAGAGTACAAGCCTGCGCAACCCCGCATCCGCGCCTCGCCAGCCCGAGGAAGCCTCCAGCGCGTCCAGGACAGACATGTCACGCGACTTCCGATCGGCCTCTGCCAGCGCCCCGCGCAGAATGCGTTCGGCACCACGCAAGTCCGGGTCAATATCGCGCCCGCTTGCATCCTTCAGGATGGCGGCATCGTAGCGGGTGGCCACGACCCGTGCCCCCGCCTCGCGCGCCAGGGCGGTCAGAGGATTGCCGCGCTGGCCGTGGATCCAGCTTGCCCCAAGGTCCATCGGCAAATCCGGCCAGACGCGAGAGGTGTGAATGCGACCGCCGATGCGCGATCGCGCCTCGACAACAGTGACGTTCCGCCCGGCATCGCGCAGGACGCGGGCCGCCGACAAGCCCGCCAGCCCGGCGCCGACAACCAGAATGCGACCCTGCGGTTGACCAAGCACACCCCGCGCCCCAAGGCCGAACGCCCCCAATCCTCCGATGGCGGCGAGAACCTGACGTCTGGTCGATGCGGTCGTCATGGAGAGGCTGCCCATTTGTCACATTCACAGGCACGGGCAGATCCGGCCCTCGGTCGATGCTAGCATCATTTGGGACGCGTGTCTTTGCTCCCCTCCAACTCTTGGTCTGCGCAGTCGCTCACCACATCCGCGACTTGGCGTATTCGGCATAGCCCGCGTCATAGTCCTCGGCGGCGAACCCGTCGTCCTGTTCACGCAGGAACTGTCCCGCCGTGGGGACCAGCCCGCTTTCGTCGCCCCGCGTCCAGAGGCCCGAGCGCATCAGTGCCTTGGCGCATTGGAAATACATCTCGCCCACCTGGATCACGATGACCGTTGCGGGCTGGCGCCCCTTGCGCTCGAAACTGGCGCGGGCCTGAGCGTCAGGGGTCAGAAAGGCGGTACCGTTCACCCGCACCACGTTCTGACAGCCGGGCACCATGAACATCAGGCTCACCCGGTTGTCACGGACGATGTTGCGCAGGGAATCGATCCGGTTGTTACCGCGCCAGTCCGGCAGCCACAGGGTGCTGTCATCGACGATGCGCACCACCGGGCCGTCATCGCCGCGCGGGCTGGCATCGGTGCCCTCAGGCCCCACCGTCGACAGCACGCAGAACCGCGCTGTCTCGATCCATTGACGGTAGAGCGGGCTCAGCCTTGTACGCACCTTGGTCAGCGAAGCGGGCACCGCCGCGTCGTAAAGGGTTTCAAGCTCGGTCATGTCGGTTATGGGGCGCATCGGCAGATCCTTTCCAGATTGCCCCTGTCCTAGCTTGTCCTTTTAGAGAAATGTGGCCAAAGATTTAGCAAATGGGCCAAATTGACGATCAGTTCCAATTGCCGGGCTCCTCGGCGGATCGTGTGCAGTCCCTGCCACATGATGTGGTCGGCTATGCGCGCGACTATCGCGACGGCTATGTCTCGGTCCGGCATCGGCATCCCCGGCATCAGCTGATCTATGCGGTCTCGGGCCTGATGATGGCCGAGACGGAGGCCATGTCCTATGCCATCCCGCCCGGATATGGGTTGATCGTCCCGGCAGAGCAGCCGCACGAGATCCGCATGATCGGCGCTGTGCGCCTGCAATCGCTCTATGTCCGCGCAGGCCTGCCCGGCGCGGATGCGCTGGCCCGATGCCGGCTGGTCACGGTGTCGCCGCTGCTGGCGCAGCTGATCGCGGCACTCTGCGAGATGGACAATCCCTGGCCGATGCCGCCCCGCGCCCTGCATCTGAGCCAGCTTATCCTGATCGAACTGCTGGCCGCCCCGGTCTCGCCCCTGGCACTGCCTTACCCCGTCGATCCGCGTTTGCGCCGGGTCTGCGACGCGCTGATCGCCACACCCGCCAGCCCGCGCGACCTGGACGGCTGGGCCGCCGAAGCGGGGATGAGCCGCCGCACCTTCAGCCGACATTTCCAGATGGAAACCGGCGTGAGTTTCGGCAAGTGGGCGCAACGGCTGCGCTGTCAGGCGGCGCTGCGAGGGCTGGCCCAGGGCAGGCCCGCCGCCCGGGTCGCCAGCGATCTGGGCTATGCCAATGCCTATACCATGGCGGCGATGATGCGGCGCATGACCTGAGACAGGCGCGGCATCCGGGAAACAGCCGGGTCAAACCACCCAGCCCGTCTTGCAATCGCGCCCATTGGCCGATAGCAGGTTCTGGACCAAATTCAGGGGACCGTCATGGACGATCTTAAAGCCAAATATCTGGGCCAGATCGCAGAGGCCGCCGACGAGGCCGCGATCGAAGCGATCCGCCTTGCCGCCGTGGGCAAGAAGGGCGAGGTGGCGCTGAAAATGCGTGAACTGGGCAAGATGACGCCCGAGGAACGCCAGACCGCGGGCCCGGCACTGAACGAGCTGAAAGACGAGATCAACTCTGCGTTGGCTGCCAAGAAGGCGGCGCTGGCCGATGCCGCGCTTGACGAGCGTCTGCGCAGCGAATGGCTGGACGTGACCCTGCCCGCGCGCAACCGCCGCCAGGGCACGCTGCACCCGATCAGCCAGGCCCGCGAGGAACTGACCGCGATCTTTGCTGAAATGGGCTTTTCTGTTGCCGAAGGGCCGCGCATCGACACCGACTGGTACAATTTCGACGCGCTCAACATCCCCGGCCACCACCCCGCACGGGCCGAGATGGACACGTTCTACATGCACCGCGCCGAGGGCGACAATCGCCCGCCGCATGTGCTGCGGACCCATACCTCGCCGGTGCAGATCCGCTCGATGGAGAAAATGGGCGCGCCCCTGCGCGTGATCTGTCCGGGCGGTGTCTATCGCGCAGATTACGACCAGACCCACACGCCGATGTTCCACCAGGTCGAAGGCCTGGCGCTGGACCGCGATATCTCGATGGCGAACCTGAAATGGACGCTCGAGGAATTCGTCAAGGCGTTCTTCGAGGTGGACGATGTCGAACTGCGGTTCCGCGCCTCGCATTTCCCCTTCACCGAACCCTCGGCCGAGGTCGATATCCGCTGTTCGTGGGAAGGCGGCCAGCTGAAGATCGGCGAAGGCGACGACTGGCTGGAGATCCTCGGCTCCGGCATGGTGCACCCCAAGGTGATCGCCGCCGGCGGCATCGACCCGGATGTGTACCAGGGTTTTGCATTCGGCATCGGTATCGACCGTCTGGCGATGCTGAAATACGGCATCCCCGATCTGCGCGCCTTCTTCGATTCAGACCTGCGCTGGCTGCGCCACTACGGCTTTGCCGCGCTGGACATGCCGAACCTGCATGGGGGTTTGAGTAGGTGAAGTATGAGCTAGGTCGGGAAAAAGCTCTTCTGGAACTCTTAGAGGAACAGGACCACGGCAGTGGCGTTGATTTCTCCGACCACGCGTATTTGAACCGTCACAACTACAGCTCCGAGCAAAGAGAAAAGTATCTTGCAAACCACGACTTGGATGCAAACTCACGCTACCACCTGGAGAGAATGGCGGAAAACGGCTTTGTCAACCCAAGCGTCGAGACTCCCGAGTGGTCTACATACTCATTGACGTTGCTTGGACATGACAGGCTTGAGGTCCACCGAAAGAACACTTTGATACGAAAAGCTGCTAGAGTCATCGGTGGTTGGATCGACAAAGCAATGACGTCAGTTTTCCTCCCAATTTTGGTTTCTGTACTGACGGTTCTGATAATGAACTATTTCGGATTAAACGAGGCAAAGAAATAAAATCCTCCCGCTTCTGGCTGTAGGACCACCTCGACACCACCGCCAGCGTGGACGAGATTGCCGAGGCGCTGACCGATCTGGGGCTCGAGGTCGATGCAGCTAAAGCGCCAGCGCGGGATCAAGGCCGATAGGCCGCCGCGCAATCGCCAGACCGCCCGCACGGGCTGGCGATATGGGGCCGCCAGCGCACCCTTCGAAAGTTATTTGGACTTGGCTGGCATAAACTGCCCCGCTCAACCGTTGGTTCGCCATCCCGCGGCCTGGCGCTCGCGCGGCTCTTACCCCTTCAGATAGTCCTTGTACGGCCGCGCCTTGCGGCCGCGATATTTCACGGTCAGCTCCAGCGGCGTTTCGTTCTCGTCATAGATGCCCAACACGATCCCGCGTTTGCGGGATTTGGTGCGCATGGCGATCAGCTGTTCCTCGCTGCGGGTGGTGCGCTGCGACTGGCGGCGGGTCCAGCGGAACAGCTTGTCATACATCCCGGCGATCACATCGGCATGGGCCGGGTCGCCGCCCAGATCGACGAGTTCCTGCGGATCGTTCTTCAGATCGAACAGCATCGGGCGCGGGTCTGCCTCGAAATGGATCAGCTTCCAGTCCTTGTCCGCCACCATGAACATCACTGCCTGCCGCACCGAGATGTCGTTCAGATGCGCAATCGGCGAGGCCGAGAAATCGTATTCGCAGATCACGTGATCGCGCAGCGTGTGGTCGCGCGCGCCGTGCAGGATCGGGATCAGGCTTTCCCCTTCGAGGATATGCATCGCCGGTTTGCCGCCCGCCGCCTCGACGAATGTCGGCGCCAGGTCGATGCTTTCGACCAATGCGTCACAGACGCTGCCCCGTGTCGCGTCGGCCTCGGGGCGCGGATCGTAGACGATCAGCGGAACCCGCGTCGCGGCATCGTGAAAGAAGGTCTTTTCCCCCATCCAGTGATCGCCCAGGAAATCGCCATGATCCGAGGTCAGGACAATCATCGTGTCCTGCATGCGCCCGGTCTCCTCGAGCCATGTGAAGAGCCGCCCCATCTGGTCGTCGGCCTGTTTGATCAGCCCCATATAGGCGGGGATCACCGCATCGCGCACCTCTTGCCGGGAAAAGGCCTCGCCCACCTTGGTGTCCATGAAGGCCTTGAACAGCGGATGGGCGTTCTGCCGTTCGCTGTCGCTGCGCACCACCTCCTGCACATGTTCGGGGCCATACATGCTGGCATAGGGTTCGGGCACGATATAGGGCCAGTGCGGCTTGATATAGCTCAGGTGACAGCACCATGGGCCGGTCTGCTGTTCGATGAACTCCATCGCGCGGGTGGTCAGATAGGGGGTCTCGCTGTCCTCTTCGGCGATATTGGCGGGGCGGGTCGCGTTCTTGAGGAACCAGCCCGATTGCACATTACCCTCGGCATCCAGCCCGGAATTGGCAAAGTCGTGCCAGGGGTTGTCGCTCTCATAGCCCTTGGCGCGCAGGTACTTGTTGTATTCCCTGGCGCCGTCGGGGTCGTAATAGCCATCCGGTCCCTCGGGCAGCATGCCGTCGTCGCGCTCGAACACGTCGAACCCGCATTCCGCCACCCGCGCCCCGATCAGCGAATCCGGCTCAAGCCCCAGCCGTGCCATGCCTTCCTCGTCCGCGCGCATGTGGGTCTTGCCCACCAGCCAGCAAGCCATCCCGGCGGCGCGCAGGTGGTCGCCCATGGTCATCTCGCCCACCTTGAGCGGGATGCCGTTCCAGCTGGCCCCGTGCGAATGTACATAGCGCCCGGTATAGGTGCTCATCCGGGACGAACCGCAAATCGGCGACTGGATATAGGCACGGTCAAACCGCACCCCCTTTGCCGCCAACTGGTCGATATTGGGCGTGTTCAGGGTCTTGTGGCCGTAACAGCTGAGGTAATCCCAGCGCAGCTGATCAAACATGATGAACAGGATATTCATGGGCGCGCATACCTTTTACATATCTGTCGGAAAGCCTGCAGTTCCGGTCTAGACTACCCGCACTCTAGCCGGGTTGGGACCAAGTAGGAAACATGGCACCGGGCCCTTCCGTGCATTTCTGGCCAAGGGTTTGGCTCGCCTGTCGGTAAGCTTTAACTTAGCTGCCCTTCAGGCGGGGTCTGAACGGCCTAAAGCGTAGGATTCACTGTTGCCGGGTTGCCCTTTTGTGCCCCGAATCCTTGCGCACTCACCAGCATCGTGACTTGCGACAAAGCTTCTTTCGGAGTCATGTTGCGGCTGGGCAAGGTGTTGCGGCCTTGGATGTGGGCTCGATCGGAGAGGGAATTTTGCGGATGGCGCAATTGGTGATCTATGCGCTGCAAGTAGGGGGAGGCTCGCTGGCGATCTGCCAGTTGCCGGGCCTGTCTGGCAACTATTCAAGTGATATTGATCTGATCGGGTCCTGGGCGCCCGGGCTGGTGATCTCGATGACGACCGAGGTCGAGATGTTGCAGCACGGTGCACGCAATTTTGGTGCTGATATCCAGAGTCGCGCCTGCCGCTGGGCTCATCTGCCGGTCGATGATTTCGGAGTGCCTGGCCGTGATGCCGAGATCAGTTGGAAGGCGATCAGCAAATCGGCCCGGCATGCGCTGCGCGGCGGCGGGCGCGTATTGATCCATTGCAAGGGCGGCTGTGGCCGGTCGGGCATGGCGGCGTTGCGCCTGATGATCGAGACGGGCGAAGAGCCGAAGGCGGCGCTGGCGCATTTGCGGTCGGTCCGCTCCTGTGCGGTGGAAACCGACGCCCAGATGGACTGGGCGCTGGCAGGCCGTGCTATCCGGGACTGATCCTTCAGGCCGTTGCTTGCGCTGTCGCAGCAGAGTGGACGCAGCGGGGGCGGGCCTCGGCCATGGCGCATGGTACCGGGCCTAGCCCGGCGGCAAATCCCGCTCCGTCGGGTGTCATCAGTGCATCGGCAAAGCGATTCAGATGCGACAGGGCGGTGTCTTCGTCGACGCCGCAGAACACGCGGATCCGGCTGTGCGAGGCGGCGTAGCGGGCCATGCAACCTGCTCCACACGGGGGCATCTCGCAATGCCCTTCTATCGCGAAACCTGCATCGGTCATCGGTTCAGCCTGCCGCAGCGCGCGGGCGAGGTTCTCGGCTAATGCCGACAACGCCGGGCAGGGCCTGCCGGTTCGGCGACAGAGCGTTGCGGCAAATTCATGCGTTCTTGTAGTCCAGATCATCCTGCGCCCTCCGCGCGGCGGAACAGGGTGTCGGGGACCGGCCGATCAGGGCCAAGGCATCCCGTCCGGACACCCCGCCCGGGTTCGAGTTACGGTTGCGATGGCAGGTCTCCTGACTTGCGGGTCGCAGCTTTGCCGACCTTCCCGGCCTTGCGGCCAGTGGCATTTCGGCTTCGCTCTCCGCCTACAGTTGCGGGGGCAGTCCTGGTTTTGGTCTTCTGTTGCCAGATGACCGCACCGTGTTCCCTTTTCATCCCGAGTCGATTACGGCCCGGGAACCATCACGCCAGCGGTAGCGTTTGTACGGTGCAGGTGTCAAGCTACGGTATCCGGTCCAGGATTTTTCCCCCTGCGACCGGTTGCGGATACCCGTATCGGATAGTCAGGCTTCAAGGGGTGATCGTCATGCGGCTAAGAGGCGTGCGCGGCAGCAGGAATGTCGAGGATCGCCGCGCGCAGCGCGGCCGCGGAGGCATGGCCATCGGCGGGCGCGGGCTGGGTATCGGCGGGGTCCTGCTGCTTTTGGTGATCGGCGCCTTTACCGGCATCGACGTCACCCCGTTCCTGACCGAACAGCCGGGCCCGAGCCAGAGCGCGCCCAAGGAACTGACCGCCGAAGAGCGGCAGGCGGGCGAATTCGTCTCGCGCGTCTTGGCCACGACCGAGGATGTCTGGGGCACGGTGTTCCGCGACCAGCTGGGCCGCGACTACATCCCGCCGACGCTGGTGCTGTTCTCTCAGGTCACTTCCAGCCCCTGTGGCGGCGCCTCGGGCGCGACCGGGCCGTTCTACTGCCCGGCCGACCAGAAGGCCTATCTGGACACAGATTTCTTTGCCACGCTGGCCCGGCGTCTTCAGGCAGGCGGTGATTTCGCCGCCGCCTATGTGATCGCACACGAGGTGGCCCATCACGTGCAGAACCAGCTGGGCATTCTGGGCCAAGTGGATCAGGCGCGCCGGCAATCCTCACAGGTCGAGGCCAACGCCCTGACTGTACGGCTGGAATTGCAGGCCGATTGCCTGTCCGGGGTCTGGGCGCGCTCGGTCCGGGGTCTGATGGAACGCGGTGATCTGGAAGAGGCGTTGAACGCCGCCCGGATGATCGGCGACGACCGGCTGCAACGGCAGGCGGGCCGGGTGCCGCAACCGCATACATTCACCCACGGCACCTCGGCGCAGCGGGCGGCCTGGTTCGAACGCGGCTTTGATAGTGGCCGGGTCGCAAGCTGCGACACGTTCAGCACCAACCGGCTCTAATCCGCGCGCGGCAGCATCTCGGGCAGGCGGCGCAGCACGTCCGAGGACTGCCGGGCACGGGCCAGCATCCAGCCGCCTTGCAGCAGGATGAACATGGTCTCGGCGGTCTTTTGCGGATCGGCCAGCCCAAAGCGCCTGGCGTGATGCGCGCCCTCGGTGATCCAGCCTTCGAACAGATGGCGGGCATGGGCACGGAACGTCGCATTGTCCGGACCTTCGAACAGGGTCGACGAGATCGGGCAGCCATCCCACTGGCCCGATTTGTCGAATAGTTTCGCGACCTTGCCGCACAGAGCCTCCATCCCGGCATGAAAGCTCTCGGCCGGTTCGAACGAGGCCGCGATCAACCGCAGCATCTGATCCGAGGCCCAGGTGGCCGACGCCAACGCGAGATCGGACTTGCCGTTCGGGAAGTGGTGATACAGCGAGCCCTTGGGCGCCTCTGCCTCGGCCAGCAGCTCGGACAATCCAACACCGTGATACCCCCGGCGCTGGAACAGCTGCGCGGCGGTACGGATCAGGCGATCTTTGGTCGGAAGCGGACGTTGGGTCATGTGCCGGGGATATTGACAGCTCTAGACCGATTGGTCCAGACATGAGGAATAGACCAATCGGTCTAGGCTATCTGGGGTCGTTATGCTGGACATGCAAGCAAGCGTCGTAGTCGAGGATTTTGGCTTTCCATCCGGGTCGGCGCAGCTTTCGGCGCGGCTCTATCTCCCGGCGGGCACGCCCCGGGTTGCGGTGGTGATCAACAGCGCCACCGGGGTGCCGCGCGACTACTACCAGCATTTCGCCTCCTGGCTGGCGGCCGAGCAGGGCATGGCCTGCCTGACCTATGATTATCGCGATTTCGGGCATTCGTTGCGGGGGCCGCTTGCGGCCTCGACCGCCACCATGTCGGACTGGGCGCTCCTTGACATGCCCGCCGCCTATGCCGAAATGCAGCGCCGGTTTCCCGATCTGCCGCTCTGGGTGATCGGCCATTCCGTTGGTGGCATGCTGGGGCCGCTGCAACCGGGGATCGAGCCCATCGCGCGCATGATCTGCGTCTGTTCCGGGCTGGTGCATCACTCGGACCACCCCTGGCCCTATCAGGTGCTGGCACGGCTGTTCTGGTTCGGCCATGCGCCCCTGCTGGTCAAGACCTTGGGCTATCTGCCGGGCCGCGCGATCGGTTTTGGCACCGACCTGCCGCCCGGCGTCTATTGGGAATGGCGGCGCTGGTGCACCACGCCCGGCGCCTATCTGCCCGAGACAGGCACCCGCCTGCCGAAACCCGATTGGGGCCGGTCGCGCGCGCAAGTCGATCTCTTTGCCTGCGAAGATGACGAAACGATCCCCCCCAAATGTGTCTGGCGTCTGGCCGATCTCTATGGCGACAGCGCCCGGCGGCACCTGTTGCGGCCAAAGGAACACGGGGTACGCGAAATCGGCCATCTGGGCGCCTTTGCCCGGCGCAATGCCGCCCTTTGGCCCCGGTTGATCGCCCCCTGAGCCGGGGGCGACCCCGGGGCTGGTCAGCCCTTGTTCCGGCCCTGCTTGTCGCGCATCACCGCGCGGACCATCTTGCCGAACGCCTTGTCGCGCGAGCGTGCCTCGGCCACGCTTTCCGAGTTGCGCACATCCTCGCGCTTCAGCTTGCGCCAGCGGTCGAGGCGGGCGGGTTCCAGCGTTCCCGCCGCAATCGCGGCCTGGATGGCGCAGCCCGGTTCGCTGTCATGTCCGCAATCCGAGAAACGACAGCCGGTGGCGAGGTCCGAGAGGTCCTGGAATACCTCGTCGATCCCGTCGCCCGCATCCAGCAGGCGCAGGGCCCGCATGCCCGGCGTATCGACCAGCCAGCCGCCGTTGACCATCCGCCGCAGGGCGCGGGCGGTGGTGGTGTGACGGCCCTTGGCATCGTCCTCGCGGATACCGGCCGTGGCCTCCTGTGTACCGGTGAGACCATTCATCAACGTGGTCTTGCCCACGCCTGACGAGCCTACCAGCGCCCCGGTCTGGCCGGATGGGCACCATGAAAGGACCCTACCCAGATGGGCAGGGTCAAGAGCGTTGACCGCCAGCACCGTCAGGAACGGCGCCAGCGCCTCGGCCGGCGCGACAAAGGCGTTGGGATCGGCACAGGTGTCAGCCTTGGTCAGCACCACAACGGGATAACACCCGGCCTGATGAGCCAGCGCCAAATAGCGCTCCAACCGGGGCAGGTTGAAATCGGCGTTGCAGGAACTGGTGATGAACAGAACATCGACATTGGCCGCGATCAGCTGCGCCTCGGCCCCGGTACCGGCGGCGCGCCGTTTCAACAGGCTGCGCCGGTCGAGCAGGTGCCGGACCCGGTGCTCGGGATCGGCCAGAACCCAGTCGCCCACGGCAAAGGCGCTGGTCGGCTGGTCGGGTGGGGTTGTCAGGGTGCAGTCGCTCTCGGGCGACAAACCGGTCAGGGTACTGCGATGAATGGCTGTCAGGCGATAGGGCGCGCAGCCGGAATGGGCCGCGGTCTGCGCGGCAAAGAAAGAGGACCATCCAAGGTCCGGGAGTGTAAGAGACATCGGTCTGCCTGTTGCGAAAGAACGCAAGACGGGCGGATGGCGCACGCGCATCCGGCCGGAACGGGTTCAGGCAGGGGTGTGAGTCGTCAGAACCGCGCTGCCCGAAGGGTCTTTGCTACAATCATACATCCCTCCGCAGGCTACAGGGTTCCGGGTGCCGCAGGCGCGGCGGTGAAAGTGAGAGGCTGGACATCGACCCAAGCGGGACTCGTTGTGGCTGCTTCCTTCCGGACCTGACCAGGTTGGCGAGGCGCTCGCCCGCGCCAACCTCTCGCGACCCGATATAGGCGGGTCGGACCGGGATGACAAGATCTCAAAGCCCGAGGCGCAGGCAGAGAAACCCCTCGTCATCCAGACCGAGATCGGTGACGTCACGCCCGGCAAGCTCGTCCAGGTGGTCGCGGGCCCGCGGTCCGGTGCGAAGGATCGCGCTCTGCCCAGGCATGGGCGCCAACCTCCAGGGATGCGGCGCCTGCTCCAGTGGGTCGTCAGGCAGCCGTCCGGAGAGGTAGTCATGCAGGGCGCTCTGTATGCGCAGGCTTGGCAGTGGAATGGGCTGACCCCGCTTCAACATCAGGAAATGGCCGCCGCCGTTGGTGCGGTAGTTGTTGAGTACAACCACGAATTTTTGTCGGTCATTAACCGGCGCTCCGTTGTGGTGCAGGGAACCGATCCGCCGGTTCTCCTCCGCGATCAGGTGACCGCCGGTATCGTAGCGCGCTGGCGCGCTCGGATTGATCTCATAGGTCAACCCGTAAAGGCTGTCGAAATTATGTCCGGGCACGGAAGTATCCAGCAACATGTCACAGGCCCCGGCTGGTGCCGGGGTCAGGAACACGCCGGCGGCCATTTCCAGCCATTCGCGCAGTTCGGCGCCGGTTAGAACCAGCGCCCGCAACTCGTTGGGAAACATGTGCAGGTCGGCCACATGGCGCATCGACAATGGTCCAGCGGGAACGTCGGTATAGTGGTCCGGCCCGGCGCGACCTCCTGCCTTGAGTGGTGAGACCGAAGAAAGCACAGGCAGTTCGGCAAGAGCCGTGCTTTCAAGAAACGGGCGCAATGCGGCGGCCTGAGCGGCGGCAACCTTGGCCAGCCCACGATCCGGAGCGACAAAGGTAAAATAGCTGTGCATCGGCTCTTGCGCAAGTCCGGCAGGCTGATTAGCGGCGGCGCGCGTGGCGGCATGATCCGCCGCAAGCAGGTGGGTCAGTACCGCATCCTCGCAGTCGTCGGTCGGGCGCAGGCTAGCGTTTGCCTGGTCGACGCGCCAGCGACCATCTGTGCCTTGTTGCAGTTCCAGGTCGATGATCCCCAGATGGGAACCGTGGTGTCCCGGCATAACAACCGGCGTGCCACGTATCAGCGCTTCGGATACGCGCCTGTCGGGACAAGAGCTGGGGCCATGCGACGGAAGCCGCAGATGCGTATGTCCAGCAACTATCGCGTCGATACCTTCAAGTGCCGCCAGAGGGATTACAGCGTTTTCCTGATCAGGAGCGGCTACCGCCTCTGCCAGGCCGGAATGGGCCAAAGCGACGATCAGATCGCAGCCTTCGGCTTTGAGTCGCGACACTGTCTCGCGCGCGGCATCGACGATGCCCTCGACGCGCATCCGGCCTGCCAGGATATGAGCATCCCACTCCATCGTCTGCGGTGGCAATGCGGCTAACACGCCGATCCGTAACCGGGTCGCAACGGAGGCGTTTCGAACCTCTCGATCAAGGATAGCCATCCGCTGCCAGGGGGCCGTGCCGTCCAGCCTGTGCGCGTTAGAACAAACCACCGGACAGGGTGCCTGTTCCAACACTCGATCCAGCACCTCAAGCCCGAAGTTGAAATCGTGATTTCCCAGCCCCAGAGCGTCATATCCGAGATAGGTAAAGGCCCGCATCAGCGGATGCGGGGCTTCGGGACGTTTGGCAGCGATATCGCCCATCTGGGTACCCTGAATGCTGTCTCCGTTGTCCAGCAGCAGGGACAGATCCACACCCGGTTCTGTGCGGGCGGTGTGGATCAGCGGGGCAATCCGAGTCAACCCTCCGGATCTTTCCCGGCGGTCGGCGTAATAATCAAAACCTGTCAGCTGCATATGCAGGTCAGTGGTGGCGAGTAGACGCAGACGCATCACGGGGCGCCGGGATGTGGTAAGGGAGTGGGCTGAGCGGTTCTCAGAAGGGCTATTCAAAATCCGGTATCCAGTCGCCGCACAATTCATCCCTGGGTAGAGTTCCCTACTGTCAAATATACAAAATCGCTGTATGGCAAGAGGTTAGTTGCTCAGGATTTGTGTCAACTCTGTCTCTGTCTGGCGTCATCTGACGCAGATGGCGATTGAATTGCGCCACCCGCCATGGCAGCCCTGAGCAACCGGTGGGTCGGTGAACGACAAATTTGGGGGCAGTCATGAAAATCGCAGAACAGGTCACATTCGGAGGGTCGGGTCTGGACCGGGCGGCGCATCTACGCGGTGACGTAACGGAACAGGAGCGTATGTCGGCCGATCCGCGCGCTCGTTGTCTGTTGCTTTGGCGCGGCAAGCTGTTGGTGGAAGGTGAGCGGCTAGAGCTTCTGGCGTGGGTTGCGCCAACCCACGCTCTGGTGACCGAAGGACCAGGCGGTGAGGCCGAGACGCCTATTTTCCTGGGCCTAGATGAGGACGGCGCGCCGATTTTTGCGCAGGACATTTCGGCGTGGCAGGCCGAGGGACAGGACCTGACCGGGCTTGGCGGGTTCGTGGACCGCTCCGAACAGCAGCACCCCGCTTTGCCTGAGGGGCAGGTGTTTGCCGAATTGCGGCGGGTCATGACCCGTCTCAGCCCGCGCGACGCAGAACTGGCCGCGACCGCCAAGGCGGTGATCGGCTGGCACGCCAGTCACCGGTTCTGTGCCCGTTGCGGCGCCCGCAGTGAGATCGCCCAGTCGGGGTGGCAACGCGGCTGCCCGGCTTGTGGCGGCCAGCACTTCCCACGCACCGATCCGGTTGTGATCATGCTGATCACCCATGGCGACCACGTGTTGATGGGGCGCTCGCCGGGTTGGCCCGAGGGGATGTATTCGCTGCTGGCAGGTTTTGTCGAACCGGGCGAGACGCTGGAGGCCGCCGTGCGCCGCGAGGTGCTGGAAGAGGCGGGCGTGCTCGTCGGCTCGGTCACCTATCTGTCCAGTCAACCCTGGCCGTTTCCGGCCTCTCTGATGTTCGGCTGCGCGGGCGAGGCCCTGTCGCGCGACCTGAAAATCGACCCGGTGGAAATCGAGGATGCGATCTGGGTCAGTCGCAGCGACATGATGCTGGCCTTTGCCGGCGAGCATCCGCGCCTGCTTCCCGCGCGCAAGGGCGCGATTGCGCATTTCCTGTTGCAGAACTGGCTTGCGGACACGCTGGATTAAGGGGAAACTCGCGCAAAAATCACAACCGACGAGGGATCATGCAGTTCGTTAGCAAGGAAGACATCGAGGCGCCTGTGGCGCAGGTCTTTGCCATCCTGTCGGAATTCGAAACCTTCGAACGCTCTGCCATGCGCCGCGGGGTCGAGGTGCAGCGCGTCGATGCCAGCGCCCCGATCGGGGCAGGCATGGCCTGGGACACCCGGTTTCGCCTGCGCGGCAAACCGCGCGAGATGCATGTGGTGTTGAAACAGTATGACGCGCCGTCGCTGATGCGCTTTGCCAGTCACAGCAAGGGCATCAACGGCGATGTGGTGATCGAATTGCTGGCACTGTCGCCGCGCCGTACCCGGTTGAGCTTTTCGGTCGAACTGAAGGCAAACACGCTGTCCGCGCGCCTGTTCCTGCAATCGCTGAAACTGGCCCGCAAGAACATGACCCGCCGGTTCAAGCTGCGTATGGCCGAATTCGCCAAAGAGATCGAGGGCCGCTGCGCCCGCTGACCGGGCGCCTTTGTGAATCGAACAGTCAGGCGGTCGTTTCAGCTGCGGGGCCGGGCAGCGGGATAAACGCCCAGGATTTCGACATTGTTGGTGAAATGGTTCAGCTCGTCCATCGCGAGGCGCACATTGTCGTCCTCGGGGTGACCGACGATATCGGCATAGAACTGCGTGGCCGAGAACGAGCCATCCAGCATGTAGCTTTCCAGCTTGGTCATGTTGACGCCATTGGTGGCAAATCCTCCCAGCGCCTTGTACAGGGCGGCGGGAATGCTGCGCACCTCGAACACGAAGCTGGTGATCATGCCGAAATCGCCGCGGCGCGAATCGTCTGTCTCGCGCGACATCACCAGGAAACGCGTTGTGTTGTTGTCGGTATCCTCGATATGGCGGGCAAGCACGTTCAACCCATAGATTTCGCCTGCCAGTTCGCTGGCCAGTGCCGCGTGGGTCTTGTCGCCGCGTTCGGCCACTTCGCGCGCGGCGCGGGCGTTGTCTGGGCTGACCCGGCCGGTGATGCCGTGCTGTTTCAGAAAGCCCGCACATTGCGGAAGCAGAACCAGATGAGAATGGGCGTCGCGGATATCGTCCAGTGTCGCGCCCGGCACACCCAGCAGGTTGATGTGCACGCGAACAAAGGCCTCGTCGATGATATGCAGCCCGCTATGGGGTAGCAGGCGGTGGATATCGGCGACCCGGCCATAGGTGGTGTTCTCGACCGGCAGCATCGCCAGCTCGGCCTCGCCCCGGCGCACCGCGTCGATCACGTCCTCGAAGGTGCGGCAGGGCAGCGCCTCCATGTCCGGGCGCGCATTGCGACAGGCCTCGTGACTATAGGCGCCGGGCTCTCCCTGAAAGGCGATGCGATGGGTCATGGGGTCGTTTCCGTGCAACAAGTTACATTTTGGGCGTTTGGTCGCGGTGTCTATACCTTGCCTCTTGCGAGGGGAAGCCTTAGACAGCCGCCCAGACAGCTGAAATGGACTCGCGATCAATGTTCGACACGATGACAGTTACCAAGGCCGCTGCCGGCCTGTTCGGCGCTTTCCTGGCGCTTCTTCTCGCCAAGTGGGCGGCCGAGACGGTCTATCATGTTGGTGGCCACGGCGACGAGCCCGCCTATGCAATCGAAGTAGCCGAAGCCGAAGAGGCCTCCGGTGAAGAAGAAACCGTCAGCTTTGAAGAGCTGATGGCCTCGGCGGATGCCGCCAAGGGCGAAAAAGTGTTCAAGAAATGCGCCGCCTGCCACAAGGTCAATGGCGAAGACGCCACCGGCCCGCATCTGGATGGCGTGGTTGGCCGTGCGGTCGCCTCGGTTGCCGGCTTTGGCTATTCCGGCGCCATGCAGGGTCACGGCGGAGACTGGACGCCCGAGGCGCTGAATGAATTCCTGGCCAAGCCTTCGGCGGCGGTTCCGGGCACCTCGATGAGCTTCTCGGGCCTCAAGAAACAGGGCGACCGGGTTGACCTGATTGCCTATCTGCAGAGCGTTTCGAACTGATCGCTCGACACAGACCGGTTTTGACCAAAGGCCGCTGCCCCGTGCAGCGGCCTTTTTCGTCGGTCGGGGTGACTTCACGATTGCTTCACCTATTCTAAACTTGCAACTCCCCACGCTGGACCATTAGCTAACGGCAACAAGATTGGTGGATATGCCAACCCAACCCGGAGGAAGAGCCTTGACTATACGCCCGCGCGCCGCCACCCGTGCCAAAGCATTGGATATCCGGCCCGGTGTGATGCTGCTGGTCGCAGGGATCGTCCTGCTGGCGCTGGCTGGACTTGCGCGCGCCGAAGAGACGATCATCAAGAGCCACGGGTTCTCTGAATTCGGCGATCTGAAATACCCCACGGGGTTCGCACATTTCGACTATGTGAATCCTGATGCGCCAAAGGGCGGCGAACTGAGTTATGCCGCGATCGGGACCTTCGACAACCTCAACCCGTTCACCCGCAAGGGACGGGCGGCGGCGCGATCGGCGGACCAGTACGAATCTCTGCTGACGCCGTCATATGATGAACCGGCTTCCTACTACGGTTTGGTAGCCGAAAGCCTGGAATACCCCGAAAGCCAGGATTGGGTGATTTTCAACATTCGGCCCGAGGCGCGGTTTTCCGATGGCACGCCGATCACCGCCGAAGATGTGGTGTTCAGCCACGAATTGCTGCTGGAGCAAGGGCTGAAATCCTATGCCGAGGCAGTCAGGAAACGCATTCCCAAGGCCGAGGCGCTGGATGATCACCGTGTCAAATTCCATTTCGCCCCGGACATCCCGCGCCGTGCGCTGATCACCCAGGTCGGGGGTACGCCGATCTTTTCCAAGGCCTGGTTCATGGCCGACCCCGAGAAACGCCGTCTGGACGAACCGCGTCTGGAGCAGGGCATCGGATCGGCGCCTTATGTGCTGGACAGCTTCGACATCAACCGGCGCATCACATATCGCCGCAATCCCGATTACTGGGGGGCGCATCTGAACGTGAATGTCGGGCGCAACAACTACGACAGTATCCGGGTCGAGTATTACACCGACACCATCGCCGCGATGGAGGGGTTCAAGGCGGGGAACTACACGCTGCGGCAGGAGAACAACTCGAAAAGCTGGGCCACCGCCTATGACTTTCCGGCCATCGAAAAGGGACATGTGGTCAAGGCCGAGCTGTTGGATGGCGACGTGCCCAGTGCCAGCGGTTTCGTGATCAACATGGACCGGCCGCAGTTCCAGGATATCCGCGTACGCGCGGCGGTGCAGTTGGCGTTCAACTTTGAATGGACCAATGACAGCCTGCAATATGGTCTGTTCCAGCAGCGCCATTCCTTCTGGCAGGGCACGCCGCTGGAGGCGACCGGGCTGCCCCAAGGCCGCGAGCGCGAGGTGCTCGAGGCGCTGGGCGACGCCCTCGATCCAGCGGTTCTGAGTGAAGAGCCGGTCAGCGCCCATAGTTCCAGCCCAGACCGTCAGAACGACCGCAAGAACCTGCGCCGCGCGATGAAGCTGTTGGATGAGGCGGGCTGGGCCGTCGGCAGCGATGGTATCCGGCGTAATGCGGCGGGCGAAACGCTGAGGATCGAGTTCCTGTCGGATGAACCGACGCTTGACAGGATCATTCAGCCCTTTGTCGATAACCTCAAGGTCATGGGCATCGACGCCCGGTACAACCGCGTCGACGATGCGCAATTCACCCTGCGGCGGCGCGACCGCGATTTCGACATGATCATGGGCGGCTACCCGATGTCGCTGCAACCGTCGACCGGGCTCTATCAGCAATTCGGAAGCGAGGCGGCGGCCTATTCCGTGTTCAACCCTTCGGGCGTCCATGGGCCGGATATCGAGCCGCTGATCGACGGAATCGTCGCAGCCTCGACCACCGAAGAGTTGCAGGCCAACGTGCGCGCGCTCGATCGCGTCTTGCGGGCCAAGCGGATCATGGTGCCGACTTGGTACCTGGGCAAATACTGGGTGGCTTATTGGGACAAGTATTCCTATCCCGAGAACCTGCCTCCCTATGCGCTGGGGGTCGAGGATTTGTGGTGGATCGATTCTGACCGTGCAGCAGCGCTGAAATCTTCGGGCGCGTTGAGGTAACCGGTCTCGATGGGTGCCTATATCCTCAGACGATTGCTGCTGGTGATCCCGACGCTGCTTGGGATCATGCTGGTCAATTTCGTGCTGGTGCAATTCGTGCCGGGTGGCCCGGTGGATCAGGCCATCGCACAGTTGCAGGGCGGTGGCGATGTATTCGAAGGTTTTGCAGGCCAGGGCAACGATGCGCAGTTGAACAGCCAGACCAACGCGGTGAACGACCGCTATATCGGTGCACGTGGCCTGCCGCCGGAATTCATCAAGGAATTGGAAGAGCTTTACGGGCTCGACAAGCCGGCGCACGAACGGTTCCTGCTGATGCTTTGGAACTATCTGCATCTGGATTTCGGCGAAAGCTATTTCCGCAAGATCGACGTTGTCGACCTGGTTTTGGAGAAGATGCCGGTGTCGATCACGCTGGGCCTGTGGTCGACGCTGATTGCCTATGCGATCTCGATCCCCTTGGGCATCCGCAAGGCGGTGCGCGATGGCTCGCGTTTTGACACCTGGACCAGCGGGCTGATCATCGCGGCCTATGCGATCCCCGGGTTCCTGTTCGCCATCCTGCTTTTGGTTCTGTTTGCCGGGGGCAGCTATTGGCAGATCTTTCCGCTGAGGGGCCTCACCTCGGACAATTTCTCGGAGCTGTCTTTGCTGGGCAAGGTGCTGGATTATTTCTGGCATATCGCCCTGCCGCTGACCGCCTATACCATCGGCGCCTTTACCACGCTGACGCTGCTGACCAAGAACAGCTTTCTGGACGAGATAAAGAAGCAATACGTGATCACCGCCCGCGCCAAGGGGCTGAGCGAAAGCCGGGTTCTCTATGGCCACGTGTTCCGCAATGCGATGCTGATCGTGATCTCGGGCTTTCCGGGCGTGTTCCTGTCGGTCTTTCTGGGCGGCTCGCTGATCATCGAGACAATCTTCTCGCTCGACGGGCTGGGCCGACTGGGGTTCGAGGCGACGGTGGCGCGCGATTATCCGGTGATGTTCGGAACCCTCTTCGTGTTTGGCCTGATCGGCCTGTTGGTCGGCATCCTGTCGGACCTGACCTATGTGCTGGTCGATCCCCGGATCGACTTTGAGCGGCGGGAGGGCTGAGCCATGCGCCTGTCGCCTCTGAACCAGCGCCGCTGGAACAACTTTTGCCGAAACCGCCGCGCCTTCTGGTCGCTGATCGTGTTTTCGGTCCTGTTCGGGATTTCGCTCTTTGCCGAGTTCCTGGCCAATGACAAGCCGATCCTGGTCAGCTATCGCGGCGAGTTGCGGATGCCGATCTTCTCTTTCTACCCCGAAACCGCCTTTGGTGGCGATTTCCAGACCGAGGCGATCTATCGCGACCCCGAGGTGAAATGCCTGATCGCCAGCGGCGGCATCGAAGACTGTTTCGACGATCCCGAAGGAGTAATCGAACAGATCAAGGCGGGCACCTATCAGGCCGAGGGTTTCGAACAGGGTTGGGCCATCTGGCCGCCGATCCCCTATTCCTATCGCACCTCGGTCGATCGCCCCGGCGCAGCACCGCTGCCCCCAAACGAGCAGAACCTGCTGGGCACCGACGACACCAAGCGCGACGTGCTGGCGCGGGTGATCTACGGGTTCCGCCTGTCGATCCTGTTTGCACTGATCGTGACCTTTGCCGCCTCGATCATCGGGGTGATCGCTGGCGCGATACAGGGGTTCTTTGGCGGTCGTACCGACCTGATCATGCAGCGGGTGATCGAGATCTGGGGCGCCACGCCGGGCCTATACGTGATCATCATCATGTTCTCGATCTTTCAGCGCAGTTTCTGGATGCTCGTCATCATCTCGATCCTGTTTGGCTGGACCGCGTTGGTGGGCGTCGTGAGGGCCGAGTTCCTGCGCGCCCGAAACCTGGAATATGTGCGCGCGGCGCGGGCGCTGGGTGTCAGCGACTGGACCATCATGTTTCGCCACATGCTGCCCAACGCGATGGTGGCGACGGTTACCATCCTGCCATTCCTGGTTACGGGGTCCATCGGCGGGCTGGCCTCGCTCGATTTTCTGGGCTTTGGCCTGCCCTCCTCGGCCCCATCGCTGGGCGAGCTGACCTTGCAGGCCAAGCAGAACCTGCAAGCGCCCTGGCTGGCCTTTACCGCGTTCTTCACCTTTGCCATCATGCTGTCGCTTCTGGTCTTCATCTTCGAAGGCGTGCGCGATGCCTTCGACCCCAGAAAGACCTTCTCATGAGTGCGCTTCTCGAGGTCAAAGGGCTGAGTGTCTCGTTCCGTCAGGATGGGCGGATCAGCCAGGCGGTGCGCGGCGTGTCCTTCACGGTTAACCGGGGCGAAACCGTTGCGCTGGTCGGTGAAAGTGGCTCGGGCAAGTCGGTCTCGGCGCTGTCCACCGTTTCTCTCTTGGGTGACAGCGCGATTGTCGAAGGCTCGGTCACCTACGACGGGCAAGAGATGATCGGCGCCAGTGAGCAGCGGCTGATGGATGTGCGCGGCAACGACATAAGCTTTATCTTTCAGGAGCCGATGACCTCGCTCAACCCGCTGCACACGATCCGCAAGCAGATGGCGGAATCGCTGGCCTTGCATCAGGGTCTGGTGGGCGAGGCGGCACAAGAGCGCATTCTGGAGTTGCTGGTCAAGGTCGGCATCCGCGACCCGGAAACCCGGCTCGACGCCTATCCGCACCAGCTGAGCGGCGGGCAGCGGCAAAGGGTCATGATCGCCATGGCGCTGGCCAACAAACCCGACATCCTGATCGCGGACGAACCGACCACGGCGCTGGATGTGACCATACAGGCCCAGATACTCGAATTGCTGGCCGATCTCCAGCGCGAGGAGAACATGGGGATGCTGTTCATCACCCATGACCTGGGTATCGTGCGGCGGATCGCCGACCGGGTCTGCGTGATGAAGGCGGGAGAGATCGTCGAGAGCGGCAGGACCGAAGAGATTTTTGCCAATCCCCGGCATCCGTATACACGCAAGCTTTTGGCGGCCGAACCCAAGGGCCGACCTGACCCTGTGCCGGCCGGAGCCGAAGAGGTGGCGCGCACCGATCACCTGCGGGTCTGGTTCCCGATACAGCGCGGTTTCCTGCGACGCACGGTGGGGCATGTGAAGGCGGTGAACGACGCCTCGATTTCGGTGCGGGCGGGTGAGACGCTCGGTATCGTGGGCGAAAGCGGGTCGGGCAAGACCACGCTGGCGCTGGCGATCATGCGGCTGATCGGCTCCGAGGGCGGCATCACCTTTCGCGGCGAGGATGTGCGCGGCTGGTCCACGCGCGAGCTGCGCCGGCTTCGCAAGGACATGCAGATCGTGTTCCAGGATCCATTCGGCAGTCTGAGCCCACGGATGACCTGCGCCCAGATCATCTCGGAGGGGTTGGCGATTCACAAGGTCGACCCCCATCGTGCGCCGCGCGAGCTGGTGGCCGAAGTGATGCGGGAAGTGGGGCTGGACCCGGCAACGATGGACCGCTATCCGCATGAGTTCTCGGGCGGTCAACGGCAGCGTATCGCTATCGCACGGGCCATGGTGCTGCGGCCCAGGTTGCTGGTGCTGGATGAGCCCACCTCGGCACTGGACATGACGGTGCAGGTGCAGATCGTGGCGCTGCTGCGCGAGTTGCAGCGCAAATACGGTCTGGCCTATCTGTTCATCAGTCATGACCTGAAGGTGGTGCGGGCGATGTCGCACAAGGTGATCGTGATGCGTCAGGGCGACGTGATCGAAATGGGCGAGACCGAGGCGCTGTTTTCCAACGCACAGACCGACTATACCCGCAGCTTGATCGCGGCGGCAGGGTAGGTCGCCGTTTTCCGACACGGAAAACGGCCCGGAAAACAGGTGTTTTCCGGGCCGGAATTCTTGCAGAATTCCGGTTAGCCTGCGGCTGCGGTTTCGCGGGACGGTTTCGGGACCGGGCCGCGCAATTCCTCGTAATGATCGAAGCTCAACCTGACCCAGCCGGTGCCCCGGCTGGAACTGGCCAGCATCCGGTGCAGCTCGTCCTCTGCGACTGCTGGCAGCAGGGCGTTGAAGATTTCCCAGCCTGCGGCCGTGGGATGCGCCTCGAACCCCAGAACCTGGCCCTGGAGCCCGCTGATCGCGGGCACCAGATCTCCCACAAACATCGACGGCACGTGCATCTCGGCCCGCAGGATCGGTTGCAGTACCACCGGTTTTGCCTGCGGCAACGCCTCGCGCACCGCCGCCTTGCCGGCGGTGCGGAAGGCGTAATCGGAACTGTCTACCGCGTGATGTTTGCCATCTTTCAGTGTCACTTTCACATCGACCACCGGGAACCCTTCGGGACCGCGCGCCAGCGCCTCTTCGGCCCCCTGCGCAACCGAGGGAATATAGGTCTTGGGCACCGCGCCGCCTTTGACCACCTCGTCGAATTGGAACCCGGCCCCGCGCGGCAGTGGTTCGACCGTCAGCAGCACATCGGCGAATTGCCCGGCGCCGCCGGATTGCTTGCGATGGCGATAATGGTGTTCAACAGGTTTCTGGATCGTCTCGCGATAGGCCGTCGCCACCGGTTCCGAGGTGATCTCGACGCCAAAGTCCTCGGCCAGCTTGGTTGCGATCCGGCGCAGGTGCTGTGGCCCCTGAACACCCAACACCGCGTGGCCGCTCGCTTCGTCCACGCCCAGATGCAGACCTGGGTCGATCTCGTCCATACGGGTCAGGGCGGCGGACAGGCGGGCATCGTCGCGCTCATGGGCGGGGCTGACCAATTGACGATGACCGGGCGGATGGCTGCGCGCCCAATCGGGCAATTCCGTCGCGCCGGCACTGTCATAGATATGGCCTGGCCGCAGGTGTTCGGATTTCACCGCCAACCCGATCTGACCCGCCGCCAGCGCACCGATCTGGCTGCGGGCGTCCAGTTCCATCAGGCTGCCGACGGTATCGCCTCCCAGCGCCTCATGCGCCTTTATCCCATCGCCGAGGCCCCGCAGCACCACGATCTTGCCCATGTGTTTCTTGACATCGGCAAATCCCGCGATGGCGCGCGCCTGTTCGCTGGCTGCATCGCGACCGGCGGCAATATCGAATTCGGGGGCCTCGTGGCGCAGTGCCTTCATCATCCGGGTCAGCCCGTTGCCATGGCTCGCCGCGCCCAGATAGGCCGGGATCAACTGGTGATTCTGCGACACTCGGGCCGCCAGGTCATATACCTCGGCACTGGGCGGCTGGCGGTCCTCGATCAGCTGTTCGAGAAGATGATCGTCGAAATCCGACAGCGCCTCGAGCAATTCGGCGCGCGCTTCCTGTTCACGCTCCACCGCCGCAGCGGGCAGTTCGATCAGGGCCGAGGGCTCGCCCTCGCGGTATTTCCAGGCCCGCTCCGAGATCAGGTCCACCGCGCCCACCACCTGATCGCCCTCGCGGATCGGCACCTGGCGCAGAGCGATGTGGTGAGTACAATAGGCCTGAAGCGCCGCGACGATGTCGCGGATGCGGCCATTGGGGTTGTCCAGCCGGTTGATGAACAGAAAGGCCGGGATGCCGGCCTCTTCGACAAGCCGCAGGTAGGGTGCGCACAGCACCGCCGCCTCGGGGTCGGGTGGCACCACGATCACGGCCGCGTCCGAGATCGCCATGGCCGGCCCGGCAAAGGCCAGCGCATCGCTGCCACCATCCACGTCGATTGCGCACCAGGGTTCCTCCAAATAAGAAAAACCGTGCAGATGCACGGTTTCGGACAGGTCGAATGTGGTCGGGCGGCTGTCGAGGCGACTGATGGCCTCGACCAGCGTGGACTTGCCGGATTGGCTCGGTCCGAGAACGGTGAATACGCGCATGGAGGCTATCCCTTTTCTTGTTGCAATCCTGTCATCTGCTGCGCAATCGGGGTTCAAGCGGATGCCCTCGCATCGCATGCCTGTCGTGCATCAATAGCCTGCCTCGGGGGCAAGGGCGCCACGCTGACCGGCGCAATCCTTGCCGGGTGCAGGGCAACCCGCCCTGTCCCGAGTGTGTGAAATCCGGCACTTGGCCGTCAAGCCCTTTGGTGCCCATGGGCGGGAAACCGGCGCTGGTGCGGGTCTGTCAGATCGCCGAGCTGTGTCCGGCCTTGCTGAGGTCATAGGCGTCGAATACCCGCGCCACCATCCGGGTCAGCGCCCGCGCCTCTTGCGGGATGAACAGCCCGTCCGAGGTGACGCGCAGCAGGCCATCGAACGCCTCGTTGGCTGTGCGGAACATTTGATCCAGCTCGTCGGCGGAGATCTCGTGATCGCGCAGGATCTCCGCCCGGTCGATGCGGAAATCGCACATCAGCGCCTCGATCAGGCGGGCGCGCATCACGTCCTGCCCCTTGAACAGGTGGCCGCGCGCGGTTGAAAAGCGCCCGGCCCGGATGGCGCCGGTATGGGCAGAGGTGGCCGGTGCGTTCTGCGCGTAACCCTGTGGGAATCGCGAGATCGAACTGGCACCCACGCCGATCAGCACGTCGGCCTGATCGTCGGTATATCCTTGGAAGTTTCGGCGCAGCTTGCCCGCCTTCAGCGCGCGGGTCAGACCATCGTCCTGGGTGGCGAAATGGTCGATGCCGATCTCGGCGTAATTGTCCCACATGAACAGGCGCCGCGCGGTATCGAACAGGTCGAGCCGCTGTTCCGGCGTCGGCAGCGCGTCCGAGGGAATCAACTGCTGCCGCTTGGCCATCCAAGGTACGTGGGCATAGCCGTAGAGAGCGACCCGGTCCGGGTTGAGGGACAAGAGCTTCTGCACGCTTTCGGTCATGCGCGCGCGGGTCTGATGGGGCAGGCCATAAAGGATATCTGCGTTCAGGCTATAGATGCCGCGAGCGCGAATCATCTCGACCGCGTCGCGGGTGACGTCATAGCCCTGAATGCGGCCGATGGTTTTCTGGATCTCGTCGTCGAAATCCTGCACCCCGATCGAGGCGCGATTCATCCCCGCCTCTGCCAGCGCATCCAGCCGGGCCGGGTCTATCTCGTTGGGGTCGATCTCGACCGAGAATTCGGCCTCGGGGCCCAGCGGCACCGCGTCGAAGATGCTGCGCGCCAGATCGCGCATCAGGTCGGGGTTGAGCAGGGTCGGCGTGCCGCCGCCCCAATGCAGGCGTGACAGGTGCACGCCTTCGGGCAGACGCTCGGCCAATAGGGCCAATTCCGCCTTGAGCGTGTCCACATAGGCGATGACCGGATTGTCGGTCTGGGTGCCCTGGGTGCGGCAGGCACAGAACCAGCACAGCCTCCGGCAGAAAGGCACATGCACGTATAGCGAAATCGCGCTGCCCGGAGCGATTCCCGAAATCCAGTCACCGAAACGATCAGGCCCCACGTCATTGCTGAAATGGGGGGCGGTCGGGTAGCTCGTATATCTCGGCACTTTCGCGTCAAAAAGTCCGAGCCGGGCCAATTGTGATTTCGCTATCATGCGAGTACCGTTATGAGAGCGGTCCGTGAAGGACCTTGACTCAGATCAAGTAGGGCCGAATTCCATGAGCACCCAGCCTCAGCTTTGCCATTCCAACTGTGACGATTGCCCGATCCGGCATCGCGCCGTATGCGCGCATTGCGACAAGGACGAGTTGGAAGAGCTTGAGGAGATCAAGTACTATCGCAGCTTCGAGGCCGGGCAGACCGTGATCTGGTCAGGCGATCAGATGAGTTTCGTTGGGTCCGTCGTTTCCGGCATCGCCACGCTGACCCAGACGATGGAGGATGGCCGCACTCAGATGGTGGGGCTGCTGTTGCCGTCGGATTTCGTCGGCCGCCCAGGGCGCGAAGGGGCGCCCTATGACGTGGTGGCGACCACGGATCTGGTCATGTGCTGTTTCCGCAAGAAACCGTTCGAAGAGCTGATGGCGCGCACCCCGCATATCGCGCATCGGCTGCTGGAAATGACGCTGGACGAGCTGGATGCCGCGCGCGAATGGATGCTGGTGCTGGGCCGCAAGACCGCGCGCGAGAAGATCGCGAGCCTGTTGTCGATCATCGCCCGCCGTGATGCCTCGCTGACCAAGCGGGGCATGAGCGGGCCGATGGTGTTCGACCTGCCGCTGACCCGCGAGGCGATGGCTGACTATCTGGGTCTGACGCTGGAAACGGTTAGCCGCCAGATCTCGGCGCTGAAAAAGGACGGGGTCATCCACCTGGAAGGCAAGCGCCACGTCACCATCCCGGATATGGGCCGGTTGATGGAGGAAGCGGGCGATGACACCGATGGCGGGTTCCTGGTCTGATACCAGGTATTTGCGAGGCTCTGCCTCGCGCTCCGGAGTATTTATGGCGAAATGAAGGGGGTGGGCGGCGGCTCACCTCTGGCGCCGCAGCCAGTCGGCCACGCGCCGGGCGGCTGAGCCGGGCGCCAGCGGCCGCGGGGCCCAGAGTCGCAAGGCGTGCGACAGATTAATCCGGGTGGAAAAGGGTGCCACAAGTTGGCCGCGCGCCAGATAGGGTGCAACCAATGCCTCGTGCCCCATCAGTACCCCGGCCCCGTTCACCGTTTCCTCGACCGCCAGCGCATAGAGCGAGAATTCGGGGCCGCGCGGCACAAAGGTCTGGCCGGGTAGCGCAGCCGCCATCCAGAGCGACCAGTCGCCATGCCATGTGGTGTCGATGAGACAGGGCAGGTGGCGCAGATCCTCGGGCCGGTTCAACCGATCTGCCAGTGCGGGTGCGCAGACGGGGGTAATCGTATCTGCGGCCAGCGCCTCGCCCGGACCGTCGCCAAAGAACAGGCAAAGATCGAAGGGCGCGCGTTTCAGATCGGGCGGCTGTTCCATCGCGGTAACCGAGATCTCGATCTCGGGGGCCGCGGCGCGCAGACCAGGCAGGCGCGGCGACAGCCAGAGCTGGGCGACCGAGGGCAGGGCCGCCACATGTACCACCTGCGGCTTGGCGCCGGTGCGCAGGTCATGGCTGACCGTGGCCAGCCGGTCGAAAGCGCCGGTCAGATCGGGCAGAACATCGGCCGCGAGAGCGGTGAGGGTGACGCCCCGGGCGCTGCGGTCGAAGAGTGGCGCGCCCAGCATATCCTCGAGCTGCTTGATCTGAGCCGAGACCGCGCCGGGACTGACGCCCAGTTCCTCGGCGGCAGCGGCGAAACCGCCCAGTCGCGCGGCGGCCTCGAAGGCGCGCAGGGCGTTCAGCGGAAGAGGGCGTGGGCGGGGCGGGGCGACGGGCATGAGAAAGCCTTAGATTTTCTGGCCCTAATTTTTCGGGAAACTGATTTGTGCGCAAGGGGTGGTTTGGTGATCCTGCGGGCAGAGATACGGAGGTTCCCATGCCACAGCTTGCCGCCCGACCCTGGGTGCCCGCCCATTGCGAAACCCGCGTCCAGCAGATCGCGGACGTGACTGCGCGTGCCGACAGCGCGTCGATCGATGCCCGACTGGAGGCGCTGATCGAAGAAAATCGCGCGATTCATGACGAAGAGTGTTTCAACCTGAACCCCGCGACCAACGTGATGAACCCGCGCGCCGAGGCCGCGCTGGCGCGGGGATTGGGCAGCCGTCCCTCGCTGGGCTATCCGGGCGACAAATACGAGATGGGGCTTGAGGCGATCGAAGAGATCGAGGTCATCGCCGCAGAACTGGCCGCAAAGGTGTTCAACGCGCGCTATGCCGAGATCCGGGTTGGCTCGGGCGCGCTGGCCAATCTCTATGGGTTCATGGCGTTGGCCCGGCCCGGTGACACGATCATCGCGCCACCGGCCAGCATTGGCGGCCATGTGACCCATCACAAGGCGGGTTGTGCGGGGCTTTACGGTCTGAGCACCATCGAGGCGCCGGTAGATGCGGATGGTTACAGCCTGGATCTGACGGCGCTTGCCGAACTGGCCGAGCGGCACCGGCCCAAGCTGATTACCGTGGGCGGCTCGTTGAACCTGTTTCCGCATCCGGTGGCGGCCGTGCGCGAGATCGCCGACCGGGTCGGTGCCAAGGTTCTGTTCGACGCGGCACATCAATGCGGGATCATCGCCGGTGGCGTCTGGGCCAACCCGCTGGACGAGGGGGCGCATCTGATGACGATGAGCACCTACAAGAGCCTGGGCGGGCCTGCGGGCGGGCTTATCGTGACCAACGAGGCCGAGATTGCCGAGCGGCTGGATGCCATCGCCTTTCCCGGCATGACCGCCAATTTCGACGCGGCGAAATCGGCGGCGCTGGCGATCTCGCTGCTGGACTGGGTCGATCATGGGGCCACTTATGGTCAGGCGATGGTCGATCTGGCGCAGGCGCTGGCCGCCGAACTGGCGGCGCTGGGCCTGCCGGTCTTCCATGGGGCAGGAGGGGCTACCGCCTCGCACCAGTTCGCGGTCGAGGCGGCGCGGTTCGGGGGCGGTCAGGCCGCATCGAAGATGCTGCGCCGGGCGGGGTTCCTGGCTTGCGGTATCGGCCTGCCTATCGCACCGGTTTCGGGGGATATGAACGGCCTCCGGATCGGCACGCCGGAACTGGTGCGGCGCGGGGTAACGCCCGATCATGCTGCCGAACTGGGCTGGCTGATCACCCAAGGACTTACCGGTAACGACCCCGATGCAGTCGCATTGCGCACCCGCGAGATGCGGGCGCGGTTCCAGGGGATGCATTACATCAGGTCGTGACCGGTTCGGTGATCCGTGCTCTACTCTGCTCGAGGCCTCAGATTTCGGGAGACAGGGATCATGCAGTTCGAAAGCCTGTTCGTGATGCTTATCGTGGGTGTTCTGGCCGGGTGGTTGTCCGGGCGGATCATGGCGGGACGCGGATTCGGATTGATCGGAAACATTATAGTCGGGATTGTTGGCGCGTTCCTTGCGGGGTTGATCTTTCCCGCTTTGGGCTTTGCCGTCGGTGGCGGTTTCATTGCATCGGTTATCCATGCCACGATCGGGGCGGTGATCCTGTTGTTCCTGATCGGGCTGGTCCGCAAGGCATGATGTTTCTGTCTTGAAGCGGGGAAACCGCCCTATGGAGAGACGGTTGGCGGCCGTGCTGGTCGCGGATTTTGCGGGTTACAGTGCCCATGTCGGACGCAACGAGGAGTTGGCTGTTCGCGCGGCGCGCGGGCATCTGGATGCCATCGAACTGGTGATCGGCCTACACCGGGGGAGGCTGGTCAAGACTATGGGCGACGGTTTGCTAGCCGAGTTCACCTCGTCCCGGGATGCAGTGGGCTGTGCCGTAGCGATTCAGAACCGGATGGTGGAGCGAAATGCGCCGCTGGATGCAGAAGAAAGCATGTATCTGCGGGTTGGCGTTCATTCCGGTGAGATCCTGGCAGAGAATGGCGACATCTTTGGTGAGGAAGTTAACATAGCGGCCCGGATCGAGGCGTTTTCGCCGGAAGGCGGCGTGGTTGTCTCGGGCAGGGTCCACGAGGAGATCTCGGGGCGGTTGGACATGGCTTTTCAGGATGCTGGCACGCCCGCCCTGAAGAACATCTCGCGCAGCATCCGTCTCTTCGAGTGGCGGCCACAGAAGCAGGCCGATGCGCCGGTAGAACGGGTAAACGCAATCGCCGACAAACCGTCGCTGGCCGTTCTTCCCCTGACGAACTGGTCGGCTAATCCGGAAACGGAGTACATTGCCGATGGCCTGACCGAAGATATCATTTCCGCACTGGCACGGGTTCCGTGGCTGTTCGTGATCGCCCGGAACTCTTCCTTTGCCTACAAAGGCACCCCGATGGACGTCCGACAGATCGGCCGGGAACTGGGGGTCAAATATGTTCTGGAAGGCAGCATGCGCATCCAGGGCAACCGGATCCGGGTCAGTGGCCAACTTGCCGACACGTCATCAGGTGCACAGGTCTGGTCAGAGCGGTTCGATGGCACCGACGAGGACATATTCGATTTGCAGGACAAGGTGACCGCCGCCGTGGTCGCCGCTGTGGCGCCCACCGTGCAGATGGCCGAGATGCAGCGCGCTGCCCAGAGCGCGCCGGGCAATGCCAGCGCATATGATTACTATCTGCAGGGGCTGGCCGCGCTGAACCGGGCGCAGGTGGCCAAGGCGGCCGATCTGTTAGATGCAGCGATCAAGGCTTCGCCGGACTATGCCAAGGCGATGGCGATCAGGGCGTGGTGCCACACTCTGAACGTGGCGTGGCGTGTCGGTTATGCCCAAGAGACCGACCGGACCAGAGGCGGAGAGCTCGCCGATGCAGCGCTTGATCTTGCCCCGGGCGATCTCGAGGTGGCAGCTTATGCTGGGTACGCACTGGCCTTTTTTGGCCTGGAGATAGAACGGGGCATGGGGCTGGTCCGGCAAGCATGTGAAGGCTGTCCAAGCTTTGCCTGGGCATGGACCTCGCTCGCGATGCTCGAAGCGTTGCAGGGCGACAGCGACAAGGTGCTGGAGCTTGCGGCGCGCGCGCGTCAACTCAACCCCAAAGATCCTTTGTGGTTTCGCGCACTTGTCGCCATCGCCGCCGTTCATCGGGATGCCGGACGGTTTGAAGAGGCGCTGGAGGCCGCTCAAGAGGGATTGCGGCTCAATCCCAATGTCGTGGTGCTTTATGTCCATTCGATTTGTTCACTGTGCGAATTGGACAGGATGGACGAAGCAAAAGTTCTGGCTAACAGGCTCTTGGACCTGTCACCCGAATTCTCGGTGTCCCGGTTTCAGGACCACCACAAGTATTTTCGCACTGCATTGCACACCGCGCAGAATACGCGCTTGCTCAGGGCGATGGGGCTACCGGAGTAGCCCAGCGCCAGTTCAATGCGCCATGAAAACGGGAACGGTGGCCTGTTCCAGCATGTTGCGGGTGGCGCCGCCGAGAATCGCCTCGCGGAACCGCGAATGACCATAGGCGCCCATTACCAGCATGTCGGCGCTGGTGTCGGTGGCGTGGCGATTGAGGATGTCCGACACCCGCGTCATCGTCTTGCTGAGCACGTCGATTTCCACCTTGACGCCATGGCGGGCCAGCATCTGGCTGAGCAGGCCACCCGGGTCCGAGCGGTCGGGGCCGTGGCGCGGCGGGTCGATTACCACGATCCGAACCAGATCGGCGGCCCGAAGGAACGGCATCGCCAGCCGGATCGCGCGCATCGCCTCGACGCTTTCATTCCACCCCAGCAGGACAGTGCGCGGCTGTTTCAACGCCGGGGCGTTGTCGGGCACCACCAGAACCGGGGCGTGCCCCTCGAACATGGCGGCTTCGACGATGGGCTCGGCCTCGCTGCCGCGATCCTCGCCATAGGGGCGCGACAGCACCACCAGGTCCGAGAAACGGGCGCGATGAGCCACATGCCGTCCCAGATCGGCAATCTGGGCGACGCCGCTTTCGGCGGACCAGCGCACGCCGGACTTGCCCAGTGTATCCTGAGCCAGTTTCAGCACCTCTTCGGCCTCGGCATTGGCCCGGTTCAGCGTTTCTTGCAGGATCAGCGCGTTGGCGCCGGCATAGTAATAGCCGGTCTGACTCCGGTCGACGCCAAGGCATAGCGCCTCGGCATGGGCGTCCTGAGCCTCGGCCAGGGCGACCAATTGTGCCAAGGCCGCGGGGGCGAGCTTGGGATCGGTCAGAACGGTCAACAGGGATTTATAGGCCATCATGAACCTCGTGACTGCATTTTTGCCCGGATCGGCCCGGGCGTTTCAATTGAGATATGCGTGTCACACATTTCAGGGTCGCGTCTTGATGCAGATCAAAGCGGGTTTTTGCTCAACTCTTCAATTAAGCGACCAGTCTAATCCGTCTGGCGTGGCGTGAGAATCGCGCGGGACAAGGCAAAGGGACGCAATATGTCGAACTATATCAAGCTCATCGCGCTTGGTCTCATCGCACTGTTCGCGGCGATGGGGATCAACTATGCGCGCGACGTGGCTTACATGGTGCATGCAGTCATCGTGCTGCTTGTCTCCGGTGGGCTGTTCATCTGGACGCTGCGCAAGACCGACGAGGCCGGCGGTCTGCTCGACCTGTCGGGCGAATACATGGACGATGTCGTCCGTTACGGTGTCATCGCAACCGCATTCTGGGGCGTCGTCGGCTTTCTGGCCGGGACGTTCATCGCATTTCAACTTGCCTTTCCGGGGCTGAATTTCGAATGGGCCCAGGGTTATGCCAATTTTGGTCGTCTGCGCCCGCTGCACACCTCGGCGGTGATTTTCGCATTTGGCGGTAACGCGCTGATCGCGACCTCGTTCTATGTGGTTCAGCGCACCAGCGCCGCGCGGCTCTGGGGCGGCAATCTGGCGTGGTTCGTGTTCTGGGGTTACCAGCTGTTCATCGTGCTGGCGGCAACCGGCTATCTGCTGGGCGGTACCCAGTCCAAGGAATATGCCGAGCCCGAATGGTATGTGGACCTGTGGCTGACGGTGGTCTGGGTGGCCTATCTGGCCGTGTTCCTGGGCACGATCATCAAGCGCAAGGAACCCCATATCTATGTGGCCAACTGGTTCTATCTGAGCTTCATCGTCACCGTCGCCATGCTGCATGTGGTCAACAACCTGACCATCCCCGTCAGCATCTGGGGTTCGAAATCGGTCATCGTGTGGCCGGGCGTGCAGGACGCCATGGTGCAATGGTGGTATGGCCACAACGCCGTGGGCTTTTTCCTGACCGCCGGCTTCCTCGGCATGATGTATTATTTCATCCCGAAACAGGCCGAACGTCCGGTGTTCAGCTACAAGCTGTCGATCATCCACTTCTGGGCGCTGATCTTCATCTATATCTGGGCCGGTCCGCACCACCTGCACTATACCGCGCTGCCTGACTGGGCCTCGACGCTGGGCATGGTGTTCTCGGTCGTGCTGTGGATGCCGTCCTGGGGTGGCATGATCAACGGTCTGATGACGCTCTCGGGCGCCTGGGACAAGCTGCGCACCGACCCCATCATCCGGATGATGGTGATCTCGGTCGGTTTCTACGGCATGTCCACCTTCGAAGGCCCGATGATGTCGATCCGCGCGGTGAACTCGCTGAGCCACTACACCGACTGGACCATCGGTCACGTGCACTCGGGTGCGCTGGGCTGGAACGGCATGATCACCTTCGGCGCGCTCTACTTCCTTGTGCCGGTGCTGTGGAAGCGGGATCGCCTCTACTCGCTGAAACTGGTGAACTACCACTTCTGGCTCGCCACCATCGGCATCGTGCTCTACGCCGCCTCGATGTGGGTGACCGGGATCATGGAAGGCCTGATGTGGCGCGAAGTGGATGCAAACGGCTTCCTGGTGAACTCGTTCGCCGACACCGTGGCCGCCAAGTTCCCGATGTATGTGGTGCGTGGTCTGGGCGGGGTCCTGTACCTCACCGGTGCCATCATCATGTGCTACAACCTGTGGATGACCGTTCGGAAGGCACCGGCCAAAGAGGCCAGCCTGTCCGTCGCGGTCCCGGCTGAATAAGGAGGGCCGGAGCAATGGCAATTCTCGACAAACATAAAATCCTCGAGACCAACGCGACCCTCCTGCTGATCTTCAGCTTTCTGGTCGTGACCATCGGTGGCATCGTGCAGATCGCACCGCTGTTCTGGCTGGAAAACACCATCGAGAAGGTGGAGGGCATGCGGCCCTACACCCCTCTCGAGATGGCGGGGCGCGAAGTCTACATTCGCGAAGGCTGCTATGTGTGCCACAGCCAGATGATCCGCCCCATGCGGGACGAGGTCGAACGCTATGGCCATTACTCGCTGGCGGCGGAATCAATGTACGATCACCCGTTCCAGTGGGGGTCCAAGCGGACCGGGCCCGACCTGGCCCGGGTGGGCGGTCGCTACTCGGATGATTGGCACGTGGATCACATGCGCGACCCGCAATCGGTGGTGCCGGAATCGGTGATGCCCAAATATGGCTACCTGGAACGCACCATGATCGACGGCAAGTATATCGGTGATCTCATGGCCGCCAACGCGATCGTCGGCGTGCCTTACACGGACGAGATGATCGAAGCCGCCCAAGCCGATTTTGCCGCCCAGGCCGATCCCGACAGCGACTATGACGGGCTGCTGGAGCGTTATGGCGACAAGGTCAATGTGCGCAACTTCGACGGTCAGCCGGGTGTCTCCGAGGCCGATGCGCTGATCGCCTATCTGCAAATGCTGGGTACGTTGGTCGATTTCTCGACCTTCACGCCGGACGCGAGCCGCTGAGGAGGGGGATATGGAAGAATATACCCTTCTGCGGCAGTTCGCGGACAGCTGGATGCTGCTTGCACTGTTCGCGTTCTTCATCGGTGTGGTGGTCTGGGTGTTCCGCCCGGGATCGACCAGAACCTATGACGATACCGCCAACATCCCGTTCCGGCATGCGGACGCACCTGCGCCCCGTCAGGGCGTTACGGCAGCGCCCCTGCGAGGCAACGACAAACCCGCCACATTCAAGGAGGCGCGGCAATGAGCAAGAAACCTGTTCAGAAACAAGAGGTCGAAACCACCGGCCACAGCTGGGACGGGATCGAGGAATACAACAACCCGCTTCCTCGCTGGTGGCTGTGGACCTTCTATCTCTGCATCATCTGGGGCATCGGCTATACCATTGCCTATCCGGCCTGGCCCATGATCAACTCGGCCACCGCCGGGGTGATGGGCTGGTCGACGCGGGCCAATGTGGCGAACGATATCGCCGCAGTGGAAGAGGCAAACGCCCCGATCAATGCCAAGCTGGAGTCAGTCGAACTGACCGCGATCGCATCGGATGCGGATCTGAACTCCTATGCCGTGTCGGCGGGGTCTGCGGTGTTCAAGACCTGGTGCGCCCAGTGTCACGGGTCGGGCGCCGCCGGTGCGGTGGGTTATCCCAACCTGCTGGATGACGATTGGCTGTGGGGTGGTTCAGTCGAGGAGATCCACGAAACCGTCACTGTCGGTATCCGGAACACGGAAAACGACGATGCGCGCTATTCCGAGATGCCCGCCTTTGGCCGTGACGAGTTGCTGGAAGCTGCCGAGATCGACCAGGTGGTCAATTTCGTGATGTCACTGTCGGGTGAGCCGCAGGATGCCTCTCAGGTAGCGGCCGGTGCAGTGGTCTTCGAGGACAACTGCTCATCCTGCCATGCCGAGGACGCCACTGGCGACCGCGCCCAGGGTGCCCCCAACCTGGCGGATGCCATCTGGCTCTATGGTGGCGATTACGCTGCGATCGCAGAGTCGGTGAACAACGCCCGCTTTGGCGTGATGCCTCCGTGGGACAGCCGCCTGACCGAAGCGCAGATCCGCGCGGTTTCGGTCTATGTCCACCAGCTGGGCGGTGGCGAGTAGCATAAGGATACCTCCGGGCTGCTATCGCGGCCCGGAGGGTGGCGTCGGCTGTTCGATCTGTTCGCGCGTTTCCTGAACAGCCGGCGCCTTTAGTCATAATGACAAAGCATCCGCCGACCAATCCGGTCGGCGGATCTTTTTTGTGACAGGGGCGCGGAACAGTTAATGGCTTGGGATGTAATCACTATTTCGTGATGCTCAGCGAATGGATACGCCATTTGTACAATGTTTTCGGTCGTTTTGGCCGCGTGCGACGTAACGCCCGATGCAATTGCAGCATCAAAAGCTGCGCCACAGATACGCTTTTTGACCCATGTCAAAGTCTGTCGCGCGCGCATCTGGAAGAAGTCGCGCTGTAGAATAGCCAAAACCGGAGTGAGTCCGTGAGCGAGTCGACCCCAGAACCCAGCCTTTATGCTGCCCGAGAGCCCATATTCCCGCGGCGCGTATCGGGCACGTTCCGCAATCTCAAATGGTTCATCATGGCGGTAACGCTGGGGATTTACTATCTGACACCTTGGATTCGCTGGGATCGTGGACCCAGCCTGCCGGATCAGGCGGTTTTGCTGGATATGGCCAACCGGCGCTTTTACTTCTTCTGGATCGAGATCTGGCCGCACGAATTCTATTTTGTCGCGGGTCTGCTGATCATGGCGGGGCTTGGCCTGTTCCTGTTCACGTCGGCGCTGGGCCGGGTCTGGTGCGGTTATGCCTGTCCGCAGACAGTGTGGACCGACCTCTTCATTCTGGTCGAACGCTGGATCGAGGGCGACCGCAACGCCCGTCTGCGCCTTCACCGCCAGAAAAAGCTCGATTTCCGCAAGGCGCGGCTCAGGATCACAAAATGGACCACCTGGCTGCTGATCGGTCTCGCCACCGGTGGGGCGTGGATTTTCTACTTCGCCGATGCGCCGACGCTGCTGCGGGATCTGGTGACCGGCAACGCCCATCCCATCGCCTATACGACGATGGCCGTGCTGACCTTTACCACCTTCTTCTTCGGTGGTTTCGCGCGCGAGCAGATCTGTATCTACGCCTGCCCCTGGCCGCGTATTCAGGCCGCCATGATGGACGAGGATACACTGGTCGTGGGCTACCGCGAATGGCGGGGCGAGCCGCGCGGCAAGGGCAAGCGCACCGAGGATTCTGAACTGGGCGACTGCATCGACTGCATGGCCTGCGTCAACGTCTGCCCGGTCGGGATCGACATCCGAGATGGCCAGCAGCTGGAATGCATCACCTGCGCGCTGTGTATCGACGCCTGTGACGACATGATGGAGAAGATCGGCAAGCCGCGCGGACTGATCGACTATATGGCGCTCAAGGACGAAGAGGCCGAGCGCGCCGGTCACCCGCCCAAGAACATCTGGAAACATATCCTGCGGCCGCGCACCATCATGTATACCAGCCTCTGGTCGCTGGTCGGTTTCGCGTTGCTGTTCGCGCTGTTCATCCGGTCCGACATCGACCTGACGGTGGCCCCGGTTCGCAACCCGACCTTTGTTACCCTTTCGGACGGGTCGATCCGCAACACCTATGACGTGCGACTGCGCAACAAGCATGGTGAGGAACGCCCGTTCCAGCTGTCCTTGGTCGGCGATCCGGCGATGCGGATCGAGCTCGAAGGCCTGCCCGATAACAAGGTCGCCGTTCCTGCCGATACCGCCTTTTTGCAGCGGGTCTATATCGTGACACCCAAGGACGCGGCCCCATCGCAAGCGGCCAGCACAGATGTCCGTATCTGGGTCGAGGATCAGAGCAACGGCGAGCGCGCCTATAAGGACACGACATTCAACGGACGGGGAAACTGAAGATGGCTGAGCGCACCTTCACCGGCAAACATGCGGCCATGGTCTTTGTCGGCGCATTCGGTATCATCATCGGGGTGAACATCCTGCTGGCTTATAGCGCGATCAAGACCTTTCCGGGTCTGGAGGTTAAGAACTCCTATGTCGCCAGCCAGGAATTCGACACGCGCCGCGACGCGCAAGAGGCGCTGGGCTGGCATGTGCGCGCCGATGCGACCGGTGGTCTGGTGGTCCTGTCGATCACCGATCAGGCGGGCAAGCCGGTCGAGGTTTCCGAACTGAAGGCGGTGTTGGGTCGCGCCACCCATGTGCAAGAGGATTTCGCACCCGATTTCGCCTTTGACGGCACGGCCTATGTGGCCAAGGCGGAACTGGGTGATGGCAATTGGAACATCCGCATGGTGGCGCGGGCCGAGGACGGCACCGAATTTATCCAACGCGTCGTTTTGCATGTGAAGGGTTGACCCGATGACGGCGCAACTTCGCCCCTCGCCCGCGGCCTGTCCGGCCTGTGTTGCGGTCCCGGCCCAGCCGGCCCGCCCGGTGCCCGAGGATGTGCAGATCGCGCTGTCTTTGCCGGGCATCCACTGTTCGGCCTGTATCTCGACGGTCGAGCGCGCCTTGCAGGCGCATCCGGGGGTCGAGGATGCGCGGGTGAACCTGACGCTGAAACGGGCCCTGATCAAGGCCGGGCCCGAGTTGCGCGCCGCCGATCTGATCCCGGTGCTGGAGCGTGTCGGATACGAGGCGCACGAGCTGGATCCCGGCACGCTCAACGCCACCCGCACCGACCGGGCGGGGCGCGACCTGCTGATGCGGCTGGCGGTGGCGGGCTTTGCCTCGATGAACGTGATGCTGCTGTCGGTCTCGGTGTGGTCCGGTGCCTCGGATGCGACGCGGGACATGTTCCACTGGATCTCCGCCGCCATCGCGATGCCTGCCATCGCCTTTTCCGGCCAACCTTTCTTTGTCAGCGCCTGGGGGGCGCTCAAGGCAAAGCGGCTCAACATGGATGTACCCATCGTGTTGGCCATCGTTCTGGCGCTGGTCACCTCGCTTTGGGAAACCTCCCTGAGCGGCGAACATGCCTATTTTGATGCGGCGTTGACGCTGACCTTTTTCCTGCTTGCAGGTCGCTACCTAGATTACCGTACCCGCGCCGTGGCCCGATCCGCAGCCGAGGAACTGGCCGCGCTGGAGGTGCCGCGCGCGATCCGGCTGCAAGACGGGGTCGAAACCGAGGTCGCCGTTGCGCAGCTGGCGGTGGGCGACCTGATCCTGGTGCGCCCCGGCGGGCGGATGCCCGTCGATGGCGAGATTGTCGAGGGGCGTTCGGAACTGGACCGCTCGCTGCTCACCGGCGAAACGCTGCCGATCTTTGCCGAACCGGGGCTTGTGGTCAGCGCGGGCGAGGTCAACCTGACCGGCCCGCTGGTGATCCGCGCCAGCGCGGTGGGACAGGATACCTCGCTGCACCGCATGGCCGATCTGGTGGCCATCGCCGAAAGCGGGCGCTCGCGCTATACCTCACTGGCCGACAGCGCCGCGAAACTCTATGCGCCGGGGGTGCATATCCTTTCGGCGCTCAGTTTTGTCGGCTGGTATCTCTACAGCTGGGATGTGCGCACCGCGCTCAACATCGCCGCCGCTGTTCTGATCATCACTTGTCCCTGTGCGCTGGGCCTTGCGGTGCCGGCGGTGACCACGGCCGCCTCGGGGCGGCTGTTCAAGCGGGGAATGCTGATCAAGCATGCCACCGCGCTGGAACGTCTGGCCGAAGTGGACACGGTGGTGTTCGACAAGACCGGCACGCTGACGGCGGGCACGCCCGAACTGACCAATCTGGGCGATCACCGCCGTGCCGACATGGAGGTCGCGCTGGCCCTGGCCGAGGCATCCTCGCATCCGCTTTCCGTTGCGATCACCCGCGCGGCGCGGGCTGCGGGGCTGCATCCGGCCCGGATCGACGATGTGACCGAGGTGCCGGGCTTCGGCACCGAAGGTATCTGGCAGGGGCAACGGGTGCGGCTGGGCCGTGCCGCCTGGGTGGGCGCTGAACAGGCCGCGCAGACCTCGGCCTGGCTGGCGGTCGGCGACCGGGCGCCGGTGGCCTTTCTGTTCTCCGACGCGCTACGCCAGGGGGCCGAGGAAACCGTCTCGGGCCTCAAGGCCGCGGGCAAGGAGGTTCTGCTGATTTCGGGCGATACCACAGGCGCGGTCGAGGCGCTGGCCCGCCGTCTGGGGATCGAGACCTGGATGGCCGAGGCGCTGCCGCAGGACAAGGCCGACCGGGTGCAGGCATTGGCCAATGCGGGCAAGCGGGTGCTGATGGTGGGTGACGGGCTGAACGACACCGCCGCTCTGGCCGCCGCCCATGTGTCGATCTCGCCGGCCTCGGCGCTGGACGCCGCGCGCGTGGCGTCTGATATCGTGCTGCTGGGTACCGACCTGTCACCGATTGCGGGGGCCTGCGACACAGCCGTCCGCGCGACCAGACGTATCCGCGAAAACTTCCGCATCGCCACTGTCTATAACGTGATCGCGGTGCCGCTGGCGGTTGTTGGTCTCTGCTCGCCGCTGATCGCGGCCTTGGCGATGTCGACCTCGTCGATTACCGTGTCCCTGAATGCCCTGCGCCTGAGGTGAGTTGATGGAAGTCCTGACGATCCTGATCCCGATATCGCTGATCCTGGGGGCGGTGGGCCTGCTGGCTTTTGTCTATACGGTTCGATCCGACCAGTATGACGACCCCGAGGGCGACGCGCGCCGTATCCTGTCGGGGGACTGGGACGACAAGCCCAAGCCTTGACCCCGCCGCGCCCTGCGCCAGAGTTGGAACCGAAGGGGAGGGATAAGATGGATATCCATGAGAATGGCAGTCGCCCGACGCGCAAAGCGCGGCCGGATTGGTTCACCGGTACCGTCTGGCAGGATCCGGTGATCGAGGCGCCGGCGCCCGCGCGGGTGCGGGCGCTGCGGGTCGGGTTCGAACCGGGTGCGCGTACTGCATGGCATACTCATCCGCTGGGCCAGACGTTGTATGTGCTGTCCGGCACCGGTCTGGTCGGCCTGCGCGAGGCCGCCCCGCGCGTGATCCGCGCGGGCGATACGGTCTGGATCCCGCCCGGCGAGGAGCACTGGCACGGCGCCGGGCCGGAAACCGGCATGGTGCACCTGGCTATTCAGGAGGCCGAAGACGGCCAGGTCGCCAACTGGCTGGAGAAGGTGAGCGACGCCGACTATCTGACCCCGCCCCAGACGGTGCCGAACCGGCCTTGAATTCGGCCCCCGGTCCAGTTATGTGCCGATAGTCCGCAAGCAGAGAGAAGTCAGGCATATGGCCACCATCAACCCGATCCAGTTCATCCAGCAGGTCCGCGCCGAAGTGTCCAAGGTCGTCTGGCCGACCCGCCGCGAGGTGCTGCTGACCACGGTGATGGTGTTCATCATGGCGGCGTTGACGGCTGTTTTCTTCGCGCTGGTCGACCTGTCGATCCGGGGCGGGCTGCAACTGTTGCTGGGCATGTTCAACTGACCAGGGCTGGCGCTGCGGCGCAATCCGGCCTTGCACATCGCCGGATCAGGGGCTAGGTCACGCAGTACCTTCGGGACGGGCGTGCGGCGATTCGAGCTGCGCGCCGCTTTTTGTTCCGGCGGGCCGCTCAATGGGTGGCCACAATTCAGAAATGCTCCGGGACGCGCCCGCGGACCGGCCAGAAGACGAGGACGACAGGGTCATGGCGAAACGGTGGTATTCGGTCAGCGTGCTTTCGAACTTCGAAAAGAAGGTCGCCGAGACGATCCGCGCCTCGGTCGCCGAACACGGGCTTGAAGATCAGATCGACGAGGTGCTGGTGCCGACCGAAGAGGTCATAGAGGTGCGCCGCGGCAAGAAGGTCTCGACCGAGCGCCGGTTCATGCCCGGCTATGTGCTGGTGCACATGGAAATGTCCGACCAGGGCTATCACCTGATCAACACGATCAACCGGGTCACCGGTTTCCTGGGCCCGCAGGGTCGCCCGATGCCGATGCGCGATGCCGAGGTCAACCAGATCCTCAACCGCGTGCAGGAAGGCGAAGAGGCGCCGCGCACCCTGATCTCGTTCGAGATCGGCGAGCGCGTCAAGGTCAATGACGGCCCGTTCGAAGGCTTCGATGGCATGGTCGAGGGTGTCGATGACGACAGCCAGAAACTGCGCGTCTCGGTGTCGATCTTCGGTCGCGAAACCCCTGTCGAGCTCGACTTTACCCAGGTTTCGAAACAGGGCTGATCGCGGCAAGGCTGCGCTGCCCTTCAAACCATCGGCGCCTTGGACCTTTACCGCGCGCGGCCCTTGCATTGCCGGGCGATCCGGTCTATCGGCACCCGATGCCGCCCTTGGGCGGCGAATCCCGTGGGAGACGGAGGGGGCGCGCCCCGGATGTCGGACCACATCAATAGCATCTGCCGGATCGCGTTCCGGTGGAGTTGAAAAGGAGAAGGCCAATGGCCAAGAAACTGATCGGCACGCTGAAGCTTCAGGTGCCCGCAGGCAAGGCGAACCCGTCGCCGCCAGTTGGTCCGGCGCTGGGTCAGCGCGGCATCAACATCATGGAATTCTGCAAGGCGTTCAATGCCAAGACCGCAGACATGGAAGTGGGCGCACCCTGCCCGACCGTGATTTCCTATTATCAGGACAAGTCCTTTACCATGGACATCAAGACGCCGCCCGCGTCCTATTTCCTGAAGAAAGCCGCCAAGATCCAGTCGGGTTCCAAGACCCCCTCGCGCGCGACCGCCGGCACCGTCACCGTTGCCCAGGTCCGCGAGATCGCCGAAGCGAAGATGAAGGATCTGAACGCCAACGATATCGACGGCGCAATGCAGATCATCCTGGGCTCTGCCCGGTCCATGGGCATCGAGGTGAAGTAAGATGGCAAAGCTTGGAAAACGCACCCGCGCTGCCCGCGAAGCCTTTGCCGGCAAGGAAGAACTGTCGGTCGAAGAAGCCGTTGCGCTGGTCAAGTCGGCCGCCTCGGCCAAGTTCGACGAGACCGTCGAAATCGCGATGAACCTGGGTGTTGACCCGCGTCACGCCGACCAGATGGTCCGCGGCGTTGTCGGCCTGCCCAACGGCACCGGCAAGACCGTGCGCGTCGCCGTGTTCGCCCGTGGCCCCAAGGCTGAAGAAGCCCAAGCCGCAGGCGCGGATATCGTCGGTGCCGAGGACCTGATGGAAACCATCCAGTCCGGCAAGATCGAGTTCGACCGCTGCATCGCGACCCCGGACATGATGCCGGTTGTCGGTCGTCTGGGTAAAATCCTGGGCCCGCGCAACCTGATGCCGAACCCCAAGGTCGGCACCGTGACCATGGATGTCGCCCAGGCCGTGCAGAACGCCAAGGGCGGTGAAGTTCAGTTCAAGGTCGAAAAAGCCGGCGTCATCCATGCCGGTGTCGGCAAGGTGTCGTTCGACGAGGCCAAACTGGTCGAAAACGTCCGCGCCTTTGTGGATGCTGTGGCCAAGGCCAAGCCGGCAGGTGCCAAGGGCACCTACCTGAAAAAGATCGCGATCAGCTCGACCATGGGTCCGGGCGTGTCGGTTGACGTGGCGAGCGCCTCGGGCAACTAAGCGGTCAGACTGGCGGTTCTGGCCGCCATATACAGACAAGGGAACCCGGCCTGTTTCTCGCAGTGCCGGGTTTTCTTTTTCCGGTTCAGCCCGCCCGCCCCAGCAAGCTGCGTTTCCACCGCCCCAGCAGGATGCGCGCGCGCCGATGCAGGGGGGGGCGTTTCTCCATGTAGAACCGAGCCCGGGCGCCCATGAAATCATCCTGATACCCCTTCAGAAAGGGGGCGATGCCCCGGCCTGCCTGAAAGGCTGCGCGCACCTCAGCCATGCGCGGTCCCCATTCCTGGCAATGAAACACACGCAGGTCGGGACGATTGATCAGGCGCAGACCAAAGGCCCCGGTTTCCGAGCAGTAGAGTTCCACCGCCGCTTCGGAGCCAAACCGGCCAAAGGCATCGGCGCCGCTTTCCTGGGCCTGCTGTGCCTCGCGCCACACTTGTGCAGGCAGGATCGCGAAGCAGTTGCTGAACCGTTGCGTTCGCATCAGGCCCGTTTCGGACACGGATGTGTCGGCGCGAAACGGCAGGGTCGAGCCTGTCAGGAAAAGGGCACCATGGCGGGCCATTGCTTCCATTGCCTCGGCTTGCCAGGGTAGATTGGACTGGCGATAGGGCAGGGTGTCGAGCCGTACGATACAAGCTAGATCGTCACCGATCAGATTGAATTGCTGCCACAAGAGGCCGGTTTCGTTCTCGGTCGTCTCGGCGGGATCGGTTTGGCCCGCAATCACCAATTCGGCGCCAAACGCGCTTGCGAGGTCGGTCAATTCCTCGGCGATGGCCGGGTCCTGGCCGATATGTACGATAAGGCGATCCGGCGGCTGGTCGAAAAACCCCATCCAGTCGCGCAGTATAGTGCAATGCGTCGGTTGCAGGACAAAGGTCAGAAGTGAGAAACCGTTTGCTTCGGTCATCGGCCTCCGCCCTTTGCGTTGCGCTGCCTTGGGCGGGGCTGCCCGTTGCGTGACGGGATGCTAGCAACGGCCTTTGCCGGGGTCAACGCGCGCCAGGCCCGCTTTGACTTGCCGCCGGGCGGCGGTATAGGCTACGCGGCGGAAAAGAGCGGCATATCAACGAGGCAGGCAGTGATGAACGATCGGAACGCGGCATGACGGTGCCTTGGCATGTTGGCGCCATTCTGAACGAAACCCTGGCCGATACACTCCGCTTCGCCGCCTGGTATCTTGAGGCCGGCGCTGAGGCGGTGACCCTGCTGTTCGACAATCCGCAGGACCCGGCGATCGCGATCCTCGACGGGCATCCGCGCCTTACCTGTGTGCCGTGTACGCCCGAATTCTGGGCGGATCTAGGGCTGACCCCCGAAACCCGGTTCACAAAGCGGCAGAACGTGGCGCTAACCTGGGTCTATCGGCGGCAGGCCGATGGATGGTTGCTGAATGTCGACGCCGACGAGTTCATGTGGGCGCCCGGGGAGGGTATCGGGGCATTCCTGGCCGCGCAACCGGCCGAAGCCGAGGCAATTCGGGTCGAGACCGCCGAGATCGTGGCGGCGCCCGACGGGGCTGCGGGCCCGGTCTATCGCCTGCCGATGGAGCGCGACGCCGCGCGCCGGGTCTATGGCGACAGCGCGGCGTTGTTCGGGCCTCGGCGCAAGGGGCTGATCGGCCATCCGCAAGGTAAATCCTTCATCCGTTGTGGGCTGAAGGATGTGGTCCTGCGTCAGCATTGGGCGCAGCGGCAACGTGGCGCCGAGATGGCCGAAACCTTTGTGCCGGTGCGCGTGGGCACAGCAGCGCTTCTGCATCACATCGGGCTCGACTACGACATCTGGCGGGCCAAGCTCGACTGGCGGCTGGTGTCGAGCGGCTTTACCGTACCTCTGACCGAGCGAATCCGGGCGCTGTTGGTGGAACCCGACGCCGAGAGCCGTCTGCAGGCGCTGCACAGCGATCTGCATGCGGTCGATCCGGAGCGTCTAGACCGGTTGCGGGCCGAAGGTGCCTGCCTGGAGTCGCGGGTCGATGTGGACGGGGTCGCGGCCCGGGTCTTTGGCGCGACGTTTGCCACCGCCTGACCCCGCGCGAACGGTCGTTTTACCCCTTGGAAACCCCGCCGCTCTGGCCTAAGAGGAGGGGCGAGGTAAAGCGTGCGATTCGTCGTGCGCTTTATTTTGTTTCGTCCAAGACGGTGGGTGGCTGCATCCGTAGCCTTAATTTCCTGCCTGAGACGGGTAAAGACCAAAGAGATCGGGGGCTCGACCCTCGGGCGATTATTTGGCTCCACCCCGTAAAACGGACATGAACGCCGGGTGCGAGCCCGGCAAATATGAGCCGGGATGTTCACCATCCCAAATTTGGAGAGAACTGTGGATAGAGCCCAGAAAGAGAAAGTGGTCGAGGAACTCGGCCAGATCTTCGAAAGCTCTGGCGTCGTGGTGGTTGCTCACTACGCCGGTCTGACAGTTGCCGAGATGCAGGACCTGCGCGCGCGTGCGCGCGAAGCGGGTGGGTCTGTGCGTGTTGCCAAGAACAGGCTCGCCAAAATCGCCCTTGAGGGTAAGCCGTGTGCAAACATGGCCGACCTGCTGACGGGTATGACCGTTCTGACCTATTCCGAGGACCCCGTGGCAGCAGCCAAGGTGGCCGAGGGCTTCGCCAAGGATAACAAGAAATTTGAGATCCTCGGCGGTGCAATGGGCGAGAACGCTCTGGACCGTGCCGGCGTCGAAGCCGTGTCGAAAATGCCGTCGCGTGAAGAGCTCATTGCTCAGATCGTGTCCTGCATTGGCGCACCTGCTTCGAACATCGCTGGCGCGATTGGCGCACCTGCAAGCAATATCGCTGGCATCCTTTCCACCATCATCGAGAAGGCGGAAGCTGCGTAAGCGGTTGGCACTGAATGATCTGCGTGGGGCATATGCCCTGACGTTGGAACACACACTGTAAACGGAAAGAGCTGATAAAATGGCTGATCTGAAAGCACTCGCAGAAAGCATCGTGGGTCTGACCCTGCTGGAAGCACAGGAACTGAAAACCATCCTGAAGGATGAATACGGCATTGAGCCCGCAGCTGGCGGCGCCGTGATGATGGCAGCGGCAGGCGGCGACGCCGGCGCAGCGGCCGAAGAAGAAAAGACCGAATTCGACGTCGTTCTGAAGAACGCCGGCGCTTCGAAAATCAACGTGATCAAAGAAGTTCGCGGCATCACCGGTCTGGGCCTGAAAGAAGCCAAGGACCTGGTCGAAGCCGGCGGCAAGATCAAAGAAGGCGTTGCCAAGGCAGAAGCCGAAGAGATCAAGGCAAAGCTGGAAGCAGCTGGCGCCGAGGTCGAGCTGGCCTAAGGCCGATCGGTCAGGAGCCGTTTTCCGACACGGAAAACGGGCCGGAATTTTTGCAAAATTCCGGTTGCGCTCCGAAACTACGAGGCTGGACCCGGGAAATCCGGGCCCAGCCGAACCTGTCTTAGAAAGGACCCTTGCGGCAGGGTGTTTTCTAAGGCGCGGTTCACGGATCGGGAGGCCGCCACTCGGGACGGTGGCCATGAATTGATCCGAAACGCTCCGTCTCGAATGGTCAAGGCGCCGGGGCCCGGCGGTGCCCTTGACCGGTGAGAAACTGAAAGGTGACATCTGACATGGCTCAAACGTTCCTTGGCCAGAAACGTCTTCGCAAATATTACGGCAAAATCCGCGAAGTGCTGGAGATGCCGAACCTCATCGAGGTCCAGAAATCCTCCTACGACCTGTTCCTGAACTCCGGCGACGCGCCTCAGCCGCTGGATGGCGAAGGCATCATGGGCGTGTTCCAGTCGGTCTTCCCGATCAAGGATTTCAACGAAACCAGCGTGCTGGAATTCGTGAAATACGAGCTGGAAAAGCCGAAATACGATGTCGAGGAATGCATGCAGCGCGACATGACCTACAGCGCCCCGCTGAAGGTCACGCTGCGCCTGATCGTGTTCGATGTGGATGAGGATACCGGCGCCAAATCCGTCAAGGATATCAAGGAGCAGGACGTGTTCATGGGCGACATGCCCCTGATGACGCCCAACGGCACCTTCATCGTCAACGGCACCGAGCGCGTGATCGTGTCCCAGATGCACCGCTCGCCCGGTGTGTTCTTCGACCATGACAAGGGCAAGACCCACTCTTCGGGCAAGTTGCTCTTTGCCTGCCGCATCATCCCGTATCGCGGCTCGTGGCTGGATTTCGAATTCGACGCCAAGGACATCGTCTTTGCCCGTATCGATCGTCGCCGCAAACTGCCGGTGACGACCCTGCTCTATGCGCTGGGCCTGGATCAGGAAGGCATCATGGATGCCTATTTCAAGACCGTTTCCTATCGTCTGGAGAAGAGGCGCGGTTGGGTCACTCCGTTCTTCCCCGAGCGTGTGCGCGGCACCCGTCCGACCTATGACCTGATCGACGCCGCCTCGGGCGAGGTGATCGCCGAAGCCGGCAAGAAGGTCACCCCGCGCGCAGTGAAGAAGCTGATCGAAGAAGGCAACGTGACCGATCTGCTGGTCCCGTTCGACCATATCGTCGGCAAGTTCGCGGCCAAGGACATCATCAACGAGGAGACCGGCGCGATCTATGTCGAGGCCGGCGACGAGCTGACGCTGGAATATGACAAGGATGGCGATCTGATCGGCGGCACTGTCAAGGAGCTGATCGACAACGGTATCACCGACATCCCGGTGCTGGACATCGACAACATCAATGTCGGTCCCTACATCCGCAACACCATGGCGCAGGACAAGAACATGAACCGGGAAACCGCGCTCATGGACATCTACCGCGTCATGCGTCCGGGCGAGCCGCCCACCGTCGAGGCCGCTTCGGCCCTGTTCGACACCCTGTTCTTTGACAGCGAGCGTTATGATCTCTCTGCCGTGGGCCGGGTCAAGATGAACATGCGTCTCGATCTGGATGCCGCCGATACCCAGCGCACCCTGCGCCGCGAAGACATCATCGCCTGTATCAAGGCGCTGGTGGAGCTGCGCGACGGCAAGGGCGACGTGGACGACATCGACCACCTCGGCAACCGCCGGGTGCGCTCGGTTGGCGAGCTGATGGAGAACCAGTACCGCGTGGGTCTGCTGCGTATGGAACGCGCGATCAAGGAGCGCATGTCCTCGGTCGAGATCGACACCGTGATGCCGCAGGACCTGATCAACGCCAAGCCTGCCGCTGCCGCCGTGCGCGAGTTCTTCGGCTCCTCGCAGCTCAGCCAGTTCATGGACCAGACCAACCCGCTGTCGGAAGTGACCCACAAGCGCCGCCTGTCAGCGCTTGGGCCGGGCGGTCTGACCCGCGAGCGTGCCGGGTTCGAGGTGCGCGACGTGCACCCGACGCACTATGGCCGGATGTGCCCCATTGAAACGCCCGAAGGTCCGAACATCGGTCTGATCAACTCGCTGGCCACCTTTGCCCGCGTGAACAAATACGGCTTCATCGAGACCCCCTATCGCGTCGTCAAGGACGGGCAGGTCACCGATGAGGTGCACTATATGTCCGCGACCGAGGAAATGCGCCACACCGTGGCGCAGGCCAACGCCACCCTGGACGAGAATGGCAAGTTCGTGAACGAGCTGGTCAACACCCGTCAGGCCGGCGACTATACGCTGGCCCCGATGGAAAGTGTCGACCTGATCGACGTGTCGCCGAAACAGCTGGTTTCGGTCGCAGCCTCGCTCATTCCGTTCCTCGAAAACGACGACGCCAACCGCGCTCTGATGGGCTCGAACATGCAGCGTCAGGCGGTTCCGCTTCTGCGGGCCGAGGCGCCGCTGGTCGGCACCGGGATCGAGGAAAAGGTCGCCATCGACTCGGGCGCGGCCATCCAGGCCAAGCGTGCGGGCATCATCGACCAGATCGACGCGCAGCGGATCGTGATCCGCGCCACCGAGGATCTGGAACTGGGCGATGCGGGCGTCGACATCTACCGCATGCGCAAGTTCCAGCGCTCGAACCAGAACACCTGTATCAACCAGCGTCCGCTGGTGAAGGTGGGTCAGCAGGTCTCCAAGGGCGAGGTCATCGCCGACGGTCCGTCGACCGACATGGGCGAACTGGCTCTGGGCAAGAACGTGGTCGTCGCCTTCATGCCGTGGAACGGCTACAACTACGAGGACTCGATCCTGATCTCGGAACGCATCGCGCGTGACGACGTCTTTACCTCGATCCATATCGAGGAATTCGAAGTTGCCGCCCGCGACACCAAGCTGGGGCCGGAAGAGATCACCCGCGACATCCCGAACGTCGGCGAGGAAGCGCTGCGCAACCTCGACGAGGCGGGTATCGTCTATATCGGTGCCGAGGTGCAGCCGGGCGACATTCTGGTGGGCAAGATCACGCCCAAGGGCGAAAGCCCGATGACCCCGGAAGAAAAGCTGCTGCGCGCCATCTTCGGCGAAAAGGCCAGCGATGTGCGCGACACCTCGCTGCGCGTCAAGCCGGGCGATTACGGCACCGTGGTCGAGGTGCGCGTGTTCAACCGCCACGGCGTCGACAAGGACGAGCGTGCGCTGCAGATCGAGCGCGAGGAAGTCGAGCGTCTGGCCCGTGACCGGGACGACGAGCTGGCGATCCTCGACCGCAACATCTATGCGCGTCTGAAGTCGCTGATCCTGGGCAAGACCGCGGTCAAGGGCCCCAAGGGTGTCAAGCCCGGCTCCGAGATCACCGAAGAGCTGCTGGAAACCCTGACCCGTGGTCAGTGGTGGATGCTGGCGCTGGAGGGTGAGCAGGATGCCCAGATCGTCGAGGCGCTGAACGAGCAGTACGAACTGCAAAAGCGCGCCCTGGATGCCCGTTTCGAAGACAAGGTCGAAAAGGTGCGTCGCGGCGACGATCTGCCCCCGGGCGTGATGAAGATGGTCAAGGTGTTCATCGCGGTGAAGCGCAAGCTGCAGCCGGGCGACAAGATGGCCGGCCGTCACGGCAACAAGGGTGTGATTTCGAAAGTGGTGCCGATGGAGGACATGCCGTTCCTCGCGGACGGTACCCCGGTCGATTTCTGCCTCAACCCGCTTGGTGTGCCGTCGCGGATGAACGTCGGTCAGATCCTCGAAACCCATATGGGCTGGGCCGCGCGCGGTCTGGGCCTGAATGTGGACGAGGCGCTGCAGGAATATCGCCGTTCGGGCGACCTGACCCCGGTGCGGGACGCGATGAAGCACGCCTATGGCGAGGATGTCTATGCCGAGGGCATCTCGGGCATGGACGAGGACACGCTGGTCGAGGCGGCAGGCAACGTCACCCGTGGCGTGCCGATCGCGACGCCCGTCTTTGACGGTGCAAAAGAGGCAGATGTGAACGATGCGCTGGCACGCGCCGGTTTCGATACCTCGGGCCAGTCGGTTCTGTTCGACGGACGTACCGGCGAACAGTTCGCGCGCCCGGTGACCGTGGGTATCAAGTATCTGCTCAAGCTGCACCACCTGGTCGACGACAAGATCCACGCACGTTCCACCGGCCCCTACAGCCTGGTTACCCAGCAGCCGCTGGGCGGCAAGGCGCAGTTCGGCGGTCAGCGTTTCGGGGAGATGGAGGTCTGGGCTCTGGAAGCTTATGGCGCCGCCTACACCCTGCAGGAAATGCTGACGGTGAAGTCGGACGACGTGGCCGGCCGGACCAAGGTCTACGAGTCGATCGTCAAGGGCGAGGACAATTTCGAGGCGGGTATTCCCGAGAGCTTCAACGTTCTGGTGAAAGAAGTCCGCGGCCTCGGCCTGAACATGGAACTCCTGGATGCGGAGGTGGAGGACTGAGAATTTTCGTCGAAAATTCTCGACCCCACATTTTTCGTCGAAAAATGTGGGGCCTCCCCCCATCATCCGCACGAATTTGAGGTACACAAATGAACCAGGAACTGACCAACAACCCGTTCAATCCGCTGACACCGCCCAAGGTGTTTGACGAGATCAAGGTCTCTCTGGCATCGCCCGAGCGGATCCTCTCGTGGTCCTATGGCGAGATCAAGAAGCCCGAGACCATCAACTATCGCACGTTCAAGCCCGAGCGTGACGGCCTGTTCTGCGCCCGTATCTTTGGCCCGATCAAGGATTACGAATGCCTGTGCGGCAAGTACAAGCGCATGAAGTATCGCGGCGTCGTCTGCGAGAAATGCGGTGTCGAGGTGACGCTGCAAAAGGTGCGCCGCGAACGCATGGGCCATATCGAACTGGCCGCGCCCGTTGCGCATATCTGGTTCCTTAAATCGCTGCCCAGCCGGATCGGCCTGATGCTGGACATGACGCTGCGCGATCTGGAACGCATCCTCTATTTTGAGAACTACGTGGTCACCGAGCCGGGTCTGACCGATCTCACCTACGGTCAGCTGATGACCGAAGAAGAGTTCATGGACGCCCAGGACCAGTATGGCATGGACGCCTTCACCGCCAATATCGGCGCCGAGGCGATCCGTGAGATGCTGTCCCAGATCGACCTTGAAGCCGAAGCCGAACAGCTGCGTGCCGATCTGGCCGAGGCCACCGGCGAACTGAAGCCCAAGAAGATCATCAAGCGCCTCAAGGTGGTCGAGAGCTTCCTGGAATCCGGCAACCGCCCGGAATGGATGGTGCTGACCGTGATCCCGGTCATCCCGCCGGAACTGCGCCCGCTGGTGCCGCTGGACGGGGGCCGCTTTGCCACCTCGGATCTGAACGATCTTTATCGCCGCGTCATCAACCGCAACAACCGTCTGAAGCGTCTGATCGAACTGCGCGCGCCCGACATCATCGTCCGCAACGAAAAGCGGATGCTGCAGGAATCGGTCGACGCGCTCTTCGACAACGGCCGCCGCGGACGCGTGATCACCGGTGCCAACAAGCGCCCGCTGAAATCGCTGTCTGACATGCTCAAGGGCAAGCAGGGCCGCTTCCGCCAGAACCTTCTGGGGAAACGGGTCGACTTCTCGGGCCGTTCGGTCATCGTGACCGGCCCCGAACTCAAGCTGCACCAGTGCGGCCTGCCCAAGAAGATGGCGCTCGAACTGTTCAAGCCCTTCATCTATTCGCGGCTCGAGGCCAAGGGCCTGTCGAGCACCGTGAAACAGGCCAAGAAGCTGGTCGAAAAGGAGCGTCCCGAGGTTTGGGATATCCTGGACGAGGTGATCCGCGAGCATCCGGTTCTGCTGAACCGAGCACCGACGCTGCACCGTCTGGGCATCCAGGCGTTCGAGCCGATCCTGATCGAAGGCAAGGCCATTCAGCTGCATCCGCTTGTCTGTTCGGCCTTCAACGCCGACTTTGACGGTGACCAGATGGCCGTGCACGTGCCGCTGAGCCTTGAGGCCCAGTTGGAAGCCCGCGTGCTGATGATGTCGACGAACAACGTTCTGTCGCCCGCCAACGGCGCACCGATCATTGTTCCCTCGCAGGACATGATCCTGGGTCTCTACTATCTGACCCTGGAACGCGAAGGCATGGTCGGCGAAGGCAAAATCTTTGGCTCGATCGACGAGGTTCAGCACGCGCTGGACGCGGGCGAGGTGCATCTGCACACCAAGATCACGGCGCGCATCGCGCAGATCGACGACGAGGGCAACGAGGTGCTCAAGCGCTTCGAGACCACTCCGGGTCGTGTGCGCCTGGGCGCGCTGCTGCCGATGAACAACAAGGCCCCGTTCGAACTGGTCAATCGTCTTCTGCGCAAGAAAGAGGTGCAGCAGGTGATCGACACCGTCTACCGCTATTGCGGCCAGAAAGAGTCGGTGATCTTCTGCGACCAGATCATGACCATGGGCTTCCGCGAGGCGTTCAAGGCCGGGATTTCCTTCGGCAAGGACGACATGGTGATCCCCGATGACAAGTGGGGCATCGTGGACGAGACCCGCGACCAGGTGAAGGATTTCGAACAGCAGTACATGGACGGCCTGATCACTCAGGGTGAAAAGTACAACAAGGTTGTCGATGCCTGGTCGAAATGTAACGACCGCGTCACCGAGGCGATGATGAACACCATCTCGGCCTCGGCGCGTGACGAGAACGGTGCCGAAAAGGAACCGAACTCGGTTTACATGATGGCCCACTCGGGCGCGCGGGGCTCGGTTACGCAGATGAAACAGCTGGGCGGCATGCGCGGCCTGATGGCCAAGCCGAACGGCGACATCATCGAGACGCCGATCATCTCGAACTTCAAGGAAGGTCTGACCGTTCTTGAATACTTCAACTCGACCCACGGCGCCCGTAAGGGTCTGTCGGACACCGCTCTGAAAACCGCGAACTCGGGTTACCTGACCCGCCGTCTGGTGGACGTGGCGCAAGACTGCATCGTGCGCGAGCATGACTGCGGCACCGATCGCGGCGTGACCGCCGAAGCGGCGGTCAACGACGGTGAAGTCGTCGCCTCGCTGGCCGAGCGCGTGCTGGGCCGTGTTGCTGCCGACGACATTCTGCGTCCGGGCACCGAAGAAGTGCTGGTGGCTGCCGGTCAACTGATCGACGAGCGGATGGCCGATGCCATTCACGAGGCCGGTGTTCAGACCGCCCGCGTGCGCTCGCCGCTGACCTGCGAGAGCGAGGAGGGCGTCTGCGCCATGTGCTATGGTCGTGACCTGGCGCGCGGCACCATGGTGAACCAGGGCGAGGCCGTTGGCATCATCGCGGCACAGTCGATTGGTGAACCGGGCACCCAGCTGACCATGCGGACCTTCCACATCGGCGGCGTGGCCCAGGGTGGCCAGCAGTCTTTCCAGGAAGCCAACCAGGACGGCACTATCGCGTTCGAGAACCCGCAGCTGCTGGTCAACGCCGCAGGCGAAAGCCTGGTCATGGGCCGCAACATGAAGCTGTTGATCAAGGACGCGCAGGGCGAGGAACGCGCCAGCTTCAAGCTGGGCTATGGTTCCAAGCTGTTCGTCAAGGACGGCGCCCAGATCAAGCGCGGCGACAAGCTGTTCGAATGGGATCCCTACACCCTGCCGATCATCGCCGAGAAGGCCGGTACCGCCAAATATGTCGACCTGGTTTCGGGCATCGCTGTCCGCGACGAGACCGACGAGGCCACCGGCATGACCCAGAAGATCGTGATCGACTGGCGGGCCGCGCCCAAGGGCAGCGACCTCAAGCCCGAGATCATCCTGGTGGACAGCGATGGCGAACCGGTCCGCAACGACGCGGGCAACCCGGTTCACTATCCGATGTCGGTGGACGCGATCCTGTCGGTCGAGGACGGTCAGGTCATCGAGGCCGGCGACGTCATCGCCCGTATCCCGCGCGAAGGCGCCAAGACCAAGGACATCACCGGGGGTCTGCCCCGCGTGGCGGAACTGTTCGAGGCCCGTCGTCCCAAGGATCACGCGATCATCGCCGAGATCGACGGGTATGTCCGGTTTGGCCGCGACTACAAGAACAAGCGTCGCATCTCGATCGAGCCGTCGAACGAGGCCATGGAACCCGTCGAATACATGGTGCCCAAGGGCAAGCACATCCCGGTGCAGGAAGGCGACTTCGTGCAGAAGGGTGACTATATCATGGACGGCAACCCGGCGCCGCACGACATCCTGTCGATCCTGGGTGTCGAGGCTCTGGCCAACTACATGGTGAAAGAGGTGCAGGAGGTCTATCGTCTGCAGGGCGTGAAGATCAACGACAAGCACATCGAAGTCATCGTGCGCCAGATGCTGCAGAAGTGGGAGATCTCGGACTCGGGCGACACCACGCTGCTCAAGGGCGAACATGTCGACAAGCAGGAATTCGACGCGGCCAACGAAAAGACCATCGCGCGTGGCGGTCGTCCGGCCTCGGGCGAACCGATCCTGCTGGGGATCACCAAGGCCTCGTTGCAGACCCGCTCGTTCATCTCGGCGGCCTCCTTCCAGGAGACCACCCGCGTGCTGACCGAAGCCTCGGTCCAGGGCAAGAAGGACAAGCTGGTCGGCCTCAAGGAAAACGTGATCGTCGGTCGTCTGATCCCGGCGGGGACCGGTGGCGCGACGCAGCAGATGCGTCACATCGCAACCCAGCGCGACAACGTGGTCATCGCTGCGCGTCGCGAAGAGGCCGAAGCCGCCGCCGCGCTGGCCGCACCGATCATGGATGCGGATATCGTGGACGACGATTTCGACACGCTGGTGGACACGCCGGAAAGCCGCGATTGATCCAATCGCATGTGAACGAGAAAAACCCCCGTGCCGCGCACGGGGGTTTTTCTTTGTGCAAGCGGTCGTAGAATGGGTGGTGCAGGAGGTGTGACATGCCCGAACCCATGCTCCGGGATTTGCCCGGCTTTGGCCCCCGGTTGCGCCGTTTGCGGCGGGCGCGGTCGATGAAACAGGCGGCGCTGGCCGAGGCGCTGGATACCAGCCAAGCCACCGTTTCGCGCTGGGAGGCGGGGACGCAGCTGCCAGACGGGGCAACCCGCCGCCGCGCGCTGGAGTTGTTGACACGGGATGTCTGCGACGATGCTGTGCTGCGTCGACTGGTCGAGCATTCATCGGACTGCCTGCATCTTGTGGACGAGGCCAATCATGTCTGTCTGGCCTATTCCCCGTCCCGCGCGCGGCAATGGCGGCAATCGCAGCGGGCCCTGCTGGGACAATCGCTCTGGCCTTATGCCACGGTCGAGATCCAGGCCGCCGAGGCGGCTCTGGACGGATCGGACTGGTGGGAGAGCCAGACGCCGAACCCCCGGCTGTTCCATACCAGCCGCCGGGTTTATGACGCGCTGACCGTGGTCGAGGGCGGTCTCTTGTGGGAGCGGCTCTATCTTTCCGACGGCACGCCGGTCCGGCTCTGCTCGCAGGCGCAAAGCCCGCATAATTAATACGTGGCGCGTGATGCCCTGGCGGGGTATCGCGGGATCATGCGCCCGAAACTGACCTTGCCCCCGTTGCCCCTGATCCTGCTGCTTTGGCTGGCAGGGCTGGGTGCTGCGGGGCAATTTGCCAAGATCGCGGTACCCTTTGACTTGGTCAGGCAACTCTATCCCGATGCGGGCGCGGGGCAGGGCTGGCTGCTCTCCGTGATCAGCCTCTTTGGTATTCTCTTTGGCATGGTGGCGGGCCTTCTGACCGCGCGTTATGGCTGTCGCCGGTTGCTGGTGGCGGGTCTTGCCTTGGGCGCGCTCATGTCGCTGTGGCAGGCCACACAGCCCGCATTTGCACTGATGCTGGCCAGCCGCATGATCGAGGGGCTTTCCCATCTGGCCATCGTAGTGGCCGCACCCACCCTGATTGCGCAGATTGCCCCCGAGCCGCTGCGCAACTTTGCCATGACCTTGTGGAGTACCTTTTTTGGCGTCGCCTTTGCGCTGGTCGCCTGGATCGGCCTGCCCTGGGCGCAGACGCATGGGGTGGCGGGCCTGTTCCTGTGTCACGGGGGCGCGATGGTGATGCTGGCGGTTGCGGTCTGGAGACTGCTGCCTGCCGACGAGACCGCCGCCGACGCGGAAAACAGCCTGCGCCCGCGTGACCTGCTTGCCCGGCACCTCTCGGCCTATGGTTCGCCGCGCATTGCCGCGCCGGCGGCGGGCTGGCTGTTCTATACGCTGACCTTCGTTTCGCTGGTGGCGATCCTGCCGCCGCTGTTGCCGGAAAATCTGCGGGCGACCATCGTGGGCGTGATGCCCTTGACCAGTATTGCGGTGGCGCTGTTGGTGGTGACCCCGCTGTTGCGACGCTGGCCGGCTACTGGCGTTGTGATCGCGGGCTTTGGCCTGTCGGCGCTGGTGCTGTCGGGGTTCTGGCTGGGGGTGGCCACGCCGGTTCTGTGCGTGGCGCTCTTTGCGACACTGGGCCTGGTCCAGGGGGCGAGCTTTGCCGCGATTCCCGCGCTTAACACCTCGGCGCAGGATCGGGCGCTGGCGAATGGGGCGCTGGCGCAGATGGGCAATCTGGGCAACACGCTGGGCACACCGCTGCTGTTGCTGGTGCTGGCCGCTTGGGGAACCGGAGCGTTGCTGGCGGCGGTGATCCTGATCTATCTGGCGGGTATCTCACTGCATCTCTGGTTATGGTGGCGCCGCCGACGCGAATAGGCGCGGGCCCGAAATGTGGCGACTTGCCATTTCGTTCTGGCCTCGCCAGAAATGAAACGCAGCCAGTGCGCGGCCTCGGAGACCGGTACCGGCCTATTCCATTTGGCGAGGCCAGGTTATGTCACCCAATATGCGCGGCGCGCTTCTGATGATGGCGAGCATGGCGGCATTCACCTGCAACGACACGGTTGTGAAACTGCTGGGCGCCGAGATGCCGCTGTTCCAGATTCTGGTCCTGCGCAGCGGTTTGTCGGCGGTCTGGATCTATTTCATGGCGCGGCATCTGGGGGCGCTCCACCTGCGGTTTGGGCGCCGCGACAGGATGCTGGTGGCATTGCGCTGCCTGTCCGAGATCGGCGCCACCTACTTCTTTCTTACCGCGCTGCTGAACATGCCGCTGGCGAATGTGACGGCGGTGCTGCAAATGTTGCCGTTGACCGTGACACTCGGGGCGGCCCTGTTCTTTGGCGAACAGGTTGGATGGCGGCGGATGCTGGCGATCGGTCTTGGTTTTTGTGGCATGCTGCTGATCGTGCGACCGGGGCCGGACGGGTTCACGCTTCATGCGATCTATGCGATGGCGGCGGTGATCTGCGTCACCGCGCGTGACCTGGTAACGCGGCGGATGTCGTCGCAGGTGCCTTCGCTGACGGTCACGCTGGCCACGGCCGTGTCGGTGATGTGCTTCGGGCTCGTAGGGTCGCTGACAGTGGATTGGATTCCCTTGAGAACGGACCTGTCCCTGGGACTGCTGGCGGCCTCGCTGCTGGTTCTGGGCGGTTATCTGTTCAGCGTGATGGTGATGCGGATCGGTGAGGTCGGCTTTGTCGCGCCGTTTCGCTATTCGAGCCTGATCTGGGCGCTGGTTCTGGGGTGGCTCGTCTTTGGCGACTGGCCCGATCCGCTGACCATGGCCGGGGTGGCGCTGGTGGTGGCGACTGGGCTGTTTACCCTGTTCCGCGAACGGGCGTCACGGCGGCGGAGCTGAGAAGATCTCGCGCACGCGGGCATTGTCGATATTGAAGCGGGCCTTGAAATAAGCCTCTTCATCCGCATCAAGGGGTTGATAGCGGAACTGTTTGGCACCCGGCTTGGCGCGGGAATCGTTAAAGTCGTTATGGCCGCGCAGCAACATGTCCTCGCCGGGGACCGTGATCGTGGGCATGACGGTCCATAGTTTGTGATGACCGAAATGCATGATGCCCTCACGATGACCGGGGGCAACGATCACCCCAAGCGCGATGGCGCTGTAGGCGAACTGGAACGGGCTGACCTCGATCCCGCGTTGGCCACAGCGAAACACGTAGCCGGTATTGAAATCGACCGCCACCGCCGGGTGTTTGCGCCAGAGCGCTTCGGTATCTGCGGCGACCTCGCGATAGCGGGCGACGAAATCGCGGGCCATGCCGTCATCGTCATCCAACCGGAATTGCAGGCAGGGCGCATCGATGTCGTGGCGGTGATCGTCGAGCGCCTGCGCCATGGCGGTACGGTGGCGCAGCGGCGGATAGGCGCGGATCCGGACCTGCGGGACGTCCCGCACCAGACCCTCCAGCCGGGCCCGGTAGCTGTCGGGAAAGCATTCGCCGATCACCACCAGAAACTCGAAATCCGGGTCGGTCTGTCCCGCGACCGAGGGCAGGGTGATCGCCTCGAACTGGCGGAACCGGTCCTCCATCCGGGCAGGCGCATAGAGATAGGCGCGCCGTTCGTCCAGCGTTTCGTGCATCACCTTGAACCCGCCATGGCCAAGATAGCTGAACCGGCAAAGACCCAGAACCTGCATGCTCAGCCCCCCGAAAAGACGCGTTTGACGTGATCCTCGCGGATCGCGAAGCGGGCGGCAAATTCCGCTTTCTGATCTTCGGTCAACGGTTCGACCGGCACCGGTTTGACCTTTTTCTGGCGCGAGTCGTTAAACCCGTTGTGACTGCGGACCCACATGGGCGCATCGGTTACGCTGATGACAGGCATGAAGCGCCCGATCTTCTCATGCGCGAAGTTCATGATCGTCAGCTTGCAGCCGCCTTTCACATACATTCCCAGCGAAGCGACATAGAGGTTGCGCACCGTTTCGGTGGCGGCAATCCCGTCGGCGCCAAGTTCGGCCACGTAACCCCGATTGAAATCGACGGCCACGGTACGGTTCGTGGTCACAAGGCCGCGACAGTCGTTCAGCGTATTGCGGAACCGTTCGATGAAATCGACCGACACGGCATCATCGTCATCATAACGGAATTGCAGGCAGGGCTTGGATGGGTCTGTGCGGGCGCTGTTCAGCAGCTTTTTCATCAACTCGCGTTGCGGACGCGGCGGTTCGACCACGATCCGAACCTGCGGCATGTTCGAGGTCAGGTCGTGCAGCCGGTCGCCATGCCGCTTTGGCAGGGTGTCGCCGATCACTACGATCAGCTCGAAATTCTGATCCGTCTGCTCTCGCAAACAGGGCAGTGCGACGGTTTCCAGAAGCTGAAACCGTTCCTCCAGCCGATCTTCGGCATAGAGATAGGAGATACGCTTCTCGATGGTCTCGTGTTCGACCTGGAACCCGCCGATCGCAGGGTAAGAGAACCGGCACAGGCCGATGGCCTGCATGTCTCTGCTGTCCATGAAAAAAACCTTCTCGACACTGCGTCGCGACTTTGGCAGGGTGCTACAGCCTTGGCAACCGGGGTGGGCTGTTGACACTCTGGCCGACTCCCCCTATTACGCCCGCTATCTCGGAAACCGTGGGTCGCCCCACGACCGATTTCAAATAGACGTGGTCAAGGTCCGGACACCTTTATCGTCCCGATCCTCTGATAACCAACCGCGACGTTCACCTCGGAATGGGAACGCTCGCGGGTTTTGCGCTTGCATATGATGCAGGTGCGCCAAACTAAGCCGCACGCAGCGCGCGTGCATGACATGTGTGTTGCAAAACGGGGAAAAGACCGGAATGCCAACGATCCAACAGCTGATCCGCAAGCCGCGGCAGCCGAAAGTAAAACGCTCGAAGTCCCAGCACCTGGAACAGTGCCCGCAGAAACGCGGCGTCTGCACCCGGGTCTACACCACCACTCCGAAGAAACCGAACTCGGCAATGCGTAAAGTTGCCAAGGTCCGCCTGACCAACGGTTACGAAGTGATCTCCTACATCCCCGGTGAAAGCCACAACCTGCAAGAGCACTCGGTTGTTCTGATCCGTGGCGGCCGTGTAAAAGACCTTCCCGGCGTGCGTTACCACATCCTGCGCGGTGTTCTGGATACCCAGGGCGTCAAAGACCGTAAGCAGCGTCGTTCGAAATACGGCGCGAAGCGTCCCAAATAAGAAGGAGAGGCCGAGATGTCCCGTCGTCACGCCGCAGAAAAACGCGAAGTCCTGCCCGACGCCAAATTTGGCGACAAGGTTCTGACCAAGTTCATGAACAACCTGATGATCGACGGCAAGAAGTCGGTCGCAGAGCGCATCGTCTACAACGCCTTCGATCGCGTTGAGAACAAGATCAAGCGCGCCCCCGTCGAAGTGTTCCACGAAGCACTCGACAACATCAAACCCTCGGTCGAGGTCCGCTCGCGCCGTGTGGGTGGTGCCACCTATCAGGTTCCGGTCGAAGTGCGCCCCGAGCGCCGCGAAGCGCTGGCCATCCGCTGGCTGATCGCCGCCGCGCGCAACCGCAACGAAAACACCATGGAAGAACGCCTCGCCGGCGAGCTGCTGGACGCTGTCCAGTCGCGCGGAACCGCCGTGAAGAAGCGCGAAGACACCCACAAGATGGCCGAGGCGAACAAAGCCTTCAGCCATTACCGCTGGTAATTCTAGAGGCTCAGACCAATGGCACGCGAATATCCGCTGAACCTGTACCGGAACTTCGGTATCATGGCTCACATCGACGCAGGCAAAACGACCTGCTCGGAACGTATCCTGTATTACACCGGCAAATCCCACAACATTGGTGAGGTGCATGACGGCGCCGCCACCATGGACTGGATGGAGCAGGAGCAGGAACGCGGCATCACCATCACCTCGGCTGCGACCACCACCTTCTGGGAGCGCACCGAGGACGGCCAGACCGCCGACACGCCCAAGCACCGCCTGAACATCATCGACACCCCCGGCCACGTTGACTTCACCATCGAAGTCGAGCGTTCGCTGGCCGTGCTCGACGGTGCCGTCTGCGTGCTCGACGCCAACGCCGGTGTCGAACCCCAGACCGAAACCGTGTGGCGTCAGGCTGACCGCTACAAGGTGCCGCGCATGGTGTTCGTCAACAAGATGGACAAGATCGGCGCCGACTTCTTCAACTGCGTGCGCATGATCGAAGATCGTACCGGCGCCCGCGCGGTTCCGGTCGGTATCCCGATCGGCGCGGAAAACGAGCTGGAAGGCCTGGTTGACCTGGTCACCATGGAAGAATGGCTGTGGCAGGGCGAAGACCTCGGCGCAAGCTGGGTCAAGGCCCCGATCCGCGACAGCCTGAAGGACATGGCTGACGAATGGCGCGGCAAGATGATCGAAGCGGCCGTCGAAGAAGACGACGACGCGATGATGGCCTATCTCGAAGGCGAAGAGCCTGACGTGCCGACCCTGCGCAAACTGCTGCGCAAGGGCACGCTGGCGCTGCACTTCGTGCCGGTTCTGGGTGGCTCCGCATTCAAGAACAAGGGTGTTCAGCCGCTGCTCAACGCCGTGATCGACTATCTGCCCAGCCCGCTGGACGTTGTCGACTACATGGGCTTCAAGCCCGGCGACGAGGAAGAAGTGCGGAACATCGCGCGCCGCGCCGATGACAACATGGCCTTCTCGGGCCTGGCGTTCAAAATCATGAACGACCCGTTTGTCGGCTCGCTGACCTTTACCCGCGTTTACTCGGGCGTCCTGAAAAAGGGCGACACCATGCTGAACTCGACCAAGGGCAAGAAAGAGCGCGTTGGTCGGATGATGATGATGCACTCGAACAACCGCGAGGAAATCGATGAAGCCTTTGCAGGCGACATCATCGCGCTGGCCGGTCTGAAGGACACCACCACCGGTGACACGCTTTGCGACGCCAAGGATCCGGTGGTTCTGGAAACCATGACTTTCCCCGATCCGGTGATCGAGATCGCGGTCGAGCCCAAGACCAAGGGCGACCAGGAAAAGATGTCCCAGGGTCTGGCCCGTCTGGCCGCCGAAGACCCGTCGTTCCGCGTGGAAACCGACCTGGAATCGGGTCAGACCATCATGAAGGGCATGGGCGAACTTCACCTGGACATCCTGGTGGACCGTCTCAAGCGCGAGTTCAAGGTCGAGGCCAACATCGGTGCGCCGCAGGTGGCTTATCGCGAGACCATCTCGAAAGAGGTCGAGCATACCTACACCCACAAGAAACAGTCGGGTGGTTCGGGTCAGTTCGCCGAGGTCAAGCTGGTCATCACCCCGACCGAGCCGGGCGAAGGTTACTCCTTCGAGAGCCGGATCGTCGGCGGTGCCGTGCCCAAGGAATACATTCCGGGTGTGGAAAAGGGCATCAAGTCCGTCATGGATAGCGGTCCGCTGGCCGGTTTCCCCGTGATCGACTTCAAGGTCGCCCTGATCGACGGTAAGTTCCACGACGTTGACTCCAGCGTTCTGGCCTTCGAAATCGCGGCCCGCATGGGTATGCGCGAAGGTATGAAGAAAGCCGGCGCCAAGCTGCTGGAACCGATCATGAAGGTCGAGGTGATCACGCCCGAGGAATACACTGGTGGCATCATCGGTGACCTGACGTCGCGTCGGGGTCAGGTGTCCGGGCAGGAAAGCCGTGGCAACGCGATCGCGATCAACGCCTTCGTGCCGCTGGCCAACATGTTCGGCTACATCAACACCCTGCGTTCGATGTCGTCGGGCCGTGCCCAGTTCACCATGCTGTTCGACCACTACGATCCGGTCCCGCAGAACATCTCGGACGAGATCCAGGCGAAATACGCGTAATCGGTGGTGCGTGGGAAACCACGCACCCTGTCAACCCCTAGGGTGCGTGCCTGCACGTACCGGCAAGAGAAAAAAGGAGCTTTGCAATGGCAAAGGAAAAGTTTGAGCGTAATAAACCGCACGTCAACATTGGCACGATTGGCCACGTTGACCACGGCAAGACGACGCTGACCGCAGCGATCACGAAGTATTTCGGCGACTTCAAGGCGTATGACCAGATTGACGGCGCGCCGGAAGAGAAAGCACGCGGGATCACCATCTCGACCGCCCACGTGGAATACGAGACCGAAGCGCGTCACTACGCCCACGTCGACTGCCCCGGCCACGCCGACTATGTGAAGAACATGATCACCGGTGCGGCGCAGATGGACGGCGCGATCCTGGTTGTGAACGCTGCTGATGGCCCGATGCCGCAGACCCGCGAGCACATCCTGCTGGCCCGCCAGGTCGGCGTGCCCGCGCTGGTGGTGTTCATGAACAAGGTCGACCAGGTCGATGACGAGGAACTGCTGGAGCTGGTGGAAATGGAAATCCGCGAGCTGCTGAGCTCGTACGACTTCCCCGGCGACGATATTCCGATCGTTGCGGGCTCGGCCCTGGCCGCGATGGAAGGCCGTGATCCGGAAATCGGCGAGAACAAGATCCGTGAACTGCTGGCCGCGGTTGACGAGTACATCCCGACCCCGGAGCGCGCTGTCGACCAGCCCTTCCTGATGCCGATCGAAGACGTGTTCTCGATCTCGGGCCGCGGCACCGTGGTGACCGGTCGTGTGGAACGCGGCGTGATCAATGTCGGCGACTCGATCGAGATCGTGGGCATCAAGGACACCCAGACCACCACCTGTACCGGTGTGGAAATGTTCCGCAAGCTGCTGGATCGCGGTGAAGCCGGCGACAACATCGGCGCGCTGCTGCGTGGTATCGACCGCGAGAAGGTCGAGCGCGGCCAGGTGCTGTGCAAGCCGGGTTCGGTGACCCCGCACACCAAGTTCGAAGCCGAGGCCTATATCCTGACCAAGGAAGAGGGCGGCCGTCACACCCCGTTCTTTGCGAACTACCGTCCGCAGTTCTACTTCCGGACTACCGACGTGACCGGCACCGTGACGCTGGCCGAAGGCACCGAGATGGTGATGCCGGGCGATAACGTCGGCTTCACCGTCGAGCTGATCGCGCCGATCGCGATGGAAGACGGCCTGCGCTTCGCCATCCGCGAAGGCGGCCGTACCGTCGGCGCCGGCGTCGTGTCGAAGATCATCGAGTAATCGGTGATCCCGAGACACGCCGTGAGGGATGTGTCGAAGATCATCGAGTAATCGGTGATCCCGAGACACGCCGTGAGGGATGTGTCGAAGATCATCGAGTAATCGGTGATCCCGAGACACGCCTGGTTGCTCCAGGAGATTTTCCCCCGGAAAATCTGCCAAGTGTAACAAGGGCGACAAACAGAAAAGGCCGCTCCCCCGGAGCGGCCTTTTTCATGTCCTCAAACGATCCGATAACCGAGATTATTCGACGAATAATCTCGAACCAAGCCGAGGGCCAAGGCAGCGAACGACCAGCGGTCTGCTTCATATGTGGGAAAAATCGGGAGAAGAGTGGTAGCGTGAGGCGGACTTGAACCGCCGACCCCAGCATTATGAGTGCTGTGCTCTAACCAACTGAGCTATCACGCCGCAACCACGCGCGGTGACTACCTAAGGCCCGCGGCGGTGTCAAACGGATTCCGGCCCTTTGTCGCCGTTTTTTTGCGGCCTCAAACGGGGGAGGGGGCGCTGCCCCTATCGCCGCGCGGGGCGACTCCCCTGGAGCGCTTCGGGCGGAATGAAAAGGGGCTCAAGCCTCTTTGTGGATCTCGACGCTGTGGGGATAGGGGATCGAGATGCCGCCGGCATCGAAGGCTTCCTTGACCCGGCGCGTCAGTTCGAATTTCAGCTCCCAGTAGTCCTCGGCCCGACACCATATCCGCGCGGTCAGATCGACCGAGCTGTCGCCCAGATTGGTGACCCGGACCCAAGGGGCGGGATCGGCCAGAACACGGTTGTCTGCCCGGGCGGTTCTTTCGACAATCTCCATCGCTTTTCCCGCATCGTCGCCATAGTCGATGCCGAATGTCAGGTCGACACGGCGGGTGTCATGCGCCGAGTAGTTGGTGATGATCGCACCCCAGGCCTGACCGTTGGGTACGATGATCTGCACATTGTCCGGTGTCACCAACTCGGTGGTGAAGAGGTTGAGATCACGCACGGTTCCCGAGGTTCCGCCGATATCGACGAATTGACCGAGCTTGTAGGGCCGGAACACCACCAGCATTACCCCCGCTGCCAGGTCGCTGAGCGACCCCTGCAGCGCCAGACCGATGGCGAGCGAGGCGGCGCCCAATACGGCGACGATGCTGGTTGCCTCGATCCCGAAGATGCCCAGAACGGCGACCAGAACCATGGCGAGGATCGCCCATCTCACGAGGCTGGCAGTGAAGTTGCCGAGTGTCGGGTCGATTTGCGGGGTCGCGTTGATGCGTCGGCGGACCAGGCCGGCGATCATACCGGCAACGGTCCAACCCAGGATCAGCACAACCAGCGCTTTGCCCGCGCTTGCGATGAGCGGCCAGATGACCTCGGCCTGGTTCAGATAGTCCTGCATGGCCTTGCTAGCTCCTGTTGATGCGGGTTGCCTTGAATGAATGAATCGCCCCTGGCATTCCGGAGCGGTCGAAACGACAAGCGGGTTGCTCAGCGTTTCAGCGAGTCGCGGATTTCCAGCAGCACGTCGAGTTCCGACGGGCCTGCGGGCGCGGCCGGCTCGGCGGCGGCCTCTTCCCTTACGGCGGACTCCTTGGCGCGATTAACCGCCTTTACCAGCATGAACACCACCCAGGCGATGATCAGGAAGTTGAAGACGGCCATGAGGAAGGCGCCATAGGCAAAGACCGAGGCTCCGGCCTCGCGCGCAGCGGCAAGCGAGGCAAAGGCGGTGCCGTCGCCACCCAGGACGATAAATTTGTTGGTAAAATCCGCACCGCCCGTGAACAGCCCGACAATCGGATTGATCAGGTCGTCGACCAGAGATTTCACGATCGCGGTAAAGGCGGCGCCGATGATGATCCCTACGGCCATGTCCATGACGTTGCCCTTGGCGATGAAGGATTTGAATTCCTGTAGCATGTTGTGTCCCTTCAAGTTTTGTTGGCTGCTGTTTCGGCGGGCTTCGAGGTCGGTCCGGCTTGATTCTAGGAATAGCAGGGAGTTGTTGATCTGCACGGGGAAAAAACCAAACGAAATACGGATTTCTGCACCTTTACGGCCGCTTTCGGGCCTATCCGGCACCAAATCGCCGATTTTGCCTGTTCAGTGCCACACAGGCGCATAGCCAGTGGCGCACAGCCGGGTGTCTTATCTACGCGCTCATGGGTCTTAGATTGTATCCGACACCACAACCGGAGATACGCCATGTTTGATCTTGTAGAATACCCTGTCAGCCGCCGCTGGCCCGCCACGAATCCCGATCTCCTGCAACTCTACTCCTTTCCCACGCCCAATGGGGTTAAGGTGTCGATCATGCTCGAGGAGATAGGCCTGCCGTATGAGGCGCATCGGGTCACTCTGTCGGATGCCGATGTAAAAAGCCCCGAGTTTCTGTCGCTGAACCCCAACAACAAGATCCCCGCGATCATTGACCCGGATGGGCCGGACGGGCAGCCGCTGGCGCTGTTCGAAAGCGGGGCGATCCTGCTATATCTGGCTGACAAGAGCGGCAAGCTGATCGGTGAAACCGCAGCCGACCGCGCCCGCATTACCCAATGGCTGATGTTCCAGATGGGTGGTGTGGGGCCGATGTTCGGGCAGCTCGGGTTCTTCTACAAATTCGCCGGTGCCGAGATCGAGGACCCGCGCCCGCGCACCCGCTATGTGGCCGAGGTCAAGCGACTGCTGGCAGTGATCGATGCGCAGCTGGAGGGGCGCGACTGGATCGCCGGGGAGTATTCCATCGCCGATATAGCTATCGCGCCCTGGCTCAACACGCTGGCGTTCTATGGTGCGCAGGATCTGGTGGGCTGGCAGAACCATCCCAACGCGGTCGCCTACCTAGAGCGGTTCTTGGCGCGCCCTGCGGTGCAGCGTGGCATGAACACCCCCTCGCGCGACTGACGCCTCAGCCGGGCAAGGCCCCGGTCAGCACATAGCGCAGGAGGGAGACCACCTGCGCGGGCTCCTCAGCCACGGCAAGGGCGGCGGCGTGCACCTCTTTCAGAGCATGCTGATGTTCGGGCGGGCTGAGGACGATGATCGACTTGCCCAGTGCCGCGGCATAGCCCGCGTCGAAGGCGGCGTTCCACTGCTTGTACTTGTCGCCAAAGCGGACCACGACAACATCCGCATCGGATATGCCCTTGCGGGTGCGGATCGCGTTCACCATGGCGCCCTTGTGGTCGTGCCAGTACTTGTCAGGTTCGGCGCCCAGGATCGCCACGCCACAATCGTCGCTGGCGGCATGGTCGGTGACCGGGCCCGAGAAACTCACATCCAAACCCTGCGCTCCGGTCACGATCTGTTCGCGCCAGTCGGTGTGAATCTCTCCGGACAGATAGACGTTCAGGGTCATGCCGCTCTCCTTGCCTTGTTCCGGGTGGAGCCTAAGGCGCGGGAGGGCGGGGAGCAACCCGACGCTTCAGCGACGGCGGGCAACGAGGAAGCGGCGCGGGTCCTTGGCGGGAAAGCTCTCTTGCTCGACCAGGTCAAAGCCCGCGCGGGTGATGGCGCGTTCCAGTTGCGCCTCTGTCGAAAAGGTAACCGGGGGTGCCTTGCCCAGCAGTTGCATCACCGGCAGGGCCAGGCGGATCAGGGTGAGCTTCAGGCTGTTGCGGCCCTTGCTCAAGCAGAAAGTCTTGGAGATGAACAGCCCGCCAGGTTTTAGCCGGTCATGGATCGCGGCCAGGCTGGCATCGAGATCATCGACCAGATGCAGCAGGTTGAAGGCCAGTACCGCATCGAACGTCCCTTCCGGCGGGGTCTCGGCCCGGGCTTCTACAAACTCGACGTTCTCCACCCCCTGTTCCGCCGCCTTGCGTCGCCCCACGGCCAGCATTGCAGGCGCTATGTCGGTGGCGACGATCCCAGCCACCTTCGGCGCCAGCCGCAAGGCGGTGGTGCCGGTGCCGCAGCCCAGTTCCAGAACCCGGTCGCCGGGCTTCAGGTGGGCGGCGGTGCGTTCGAGTGTATAGTCATAGGATGCCATGTCCGCGATCGGGGTGCGGGCGTATTTCTCGGCGATCCGGTTCCAGAATGTGACGCTGTCAACCATGGGTGTCTCCTTTTGGCGGCAGAATAGATATGCGCAGAGCCATTAGTAATTGCCGAAATTCGCAGTTTGCTTATATAGAAATGCATGAATGATCTGACCAGGCTGGACTGGAACCACATCCGCGCCTTTCTGAAAACCGCCGAGGCGGGATCGCTGTCGGCGGCAGCGCGGCGATTGAACCTGACACAGCCGACGCTCAGCCGCCAGGTCGCGGCGCTGGAGCAGGATCTGGGCGTCTTGCTGTTCGAGCGGATCGGGCGGGCGCTGGTGCTGACCGAGGCGGGGGCCGACCTGCTGGAACATACGCGCGCCATGGGGGCGGCAGCGGAGCGGGTGGCGCTGGCAGCTTCGGGCCAGGCGCAATCCATCGAGGGGCGCGTCAGGATCACCGCCAGCGACGTGATGTCGGCCTATGTGCTGCCCGAGGCGCTGCGCCGCATCCGCGCGCAGGCGCCCCGTCTGGAGATCGAGGTGATTGCCGCCAACGATATCCGCGATCTGATGCGGCGCGAGGCGGATATCGCAATCCGCCATGTGCGCCCCGAACAGTCCGATCTGATCGCCCGATTGGTGCGCGAAGCGACAGCGCATTTCTACGCTGCCTCCGCCTATCTCGACCGGCGCGGGCGTCCGGTGACCAAGGCTGATCTGGCGACGCATGACTTCATCGCCTTTGGCGATGTCACCGAGATGCTCGGCCATCTGACGCCGCTGGGATTGCCGTTGACCCGCGCCAACTTTCGCCTCGGCTCGCAAAGCGGGGTGGTGGCCTGGGATTACGTGCGGCAGGGGTTCGGTATCGCGCCGATGGGCGATGATGTGGCCGCGTTGACCGAAGGTGTGGAGCGGTTATTGCCAGAGATGGAGCCGCTGCTGTTCCCGGTCTGGCTGACTGCGCATCGCGAGGTGCATACCAGCCGGCGCATCCGGCTGGTGTTCGACATATTGGCCGATTTCCTGGCCGCTTGAAATGCAAAAGGGCACGCCGGGAGGCGCGCCCTTGTACCGTGTGACGAGAGCCGGATCAGCCGCGCAGGGTGCCGCCGGTGGCCTTGGCGACCTTCTCGACGATCTTGGCGCTGACGGCCTCGATATCCTTTTCCTTGAGCGTGGTCTCGGTTGGTTGCAGGCGCACGGTGATGGCCAGCGATTTCTTGCCCTCGCCCAGCGAACCGCCGATGAACTCGTCAAAGACGCGCACATCCTCGATCAGCGCCTTGTCGGCCCCGGCGGCGGCATTGACCAGCGTTAGCGCCTCGACATTCGCATCAACGACAAAGGCGAAATCGCGCTCGACCGCTTGCAGGTCGCGCAGCGCCAGCGCCTCGCGCGTGGTGCCCGATTTACGGGGCAGCGGCACTTCTTCGGGCCAGAGCACGAAGGCGACCGCAGGTCCCTTGACATCCATCGCCTGGAGCACGCGGGGATGCAGCTCGCCAAACACGCCCAGCACCTTTTTCGGGCCCAGACAGATGCGGCCATGGCGGCCCGGATGCCACCAGCCGTCGGCCCCACGCAGGATCTGCACCTTGGCAGGAGCGCCCATGGCGGCCAGCACCGCCTCGGCATCGGCCTTGGCATAGTAGAGGTCGACAGCGCGCGCGGCGCCATGAACGTCCTTGGGGCCGGTGCGGCCCACCAACAGGCCCGCGATCTGCGCCCGCTGTTCGCCCGGTTCGCCGCCGTGGAACACCGGCCCCGCCTCGAACAGGGCGAGATCGGCATATCCGCGCGCCTGGTTGCGGGCAGCGGCGGCCAAGAGGCCCGGCAGCAGGTCGGGGCGCATATGGCTCATTTCCGACGAGATCGGGTTTTCCAGCATGGTGGCGTCGGTGCCACCGCCGAACAGGGCCGCGGCGGCCTGGTCGATGAAGGTGTAGCTGACGCATTCGTTGTACCCCAGCGAGGCCGCCGTGCGGCGGGCCATCGACAGGCGGCGCTGTTGCGGGGTCATCACCGGTTTCGGCACGCCAGAGGTCAGACGTGGCAGGGGTTTGCCCACCAGCTTGGTCAGCGAGGCGATGCGGGCCACTTCCTCGACCAGATCGGCCTCGCCCTGCAAATCGGGGCGCCAGCTGGGCACATGCGCCATGTTGCCTTCGAGCCGGAAGCCGAGGCGCGTCAGCGTCTGGCGCTGCTCGCTTTCGGGGATGTCCATGCCGACCAGCGACCGCACGCGTTCGGCGTCCAGCTTATAGGCGCGGGAATGGTCGGGAACCGCGCCCGCGATCACCACGTTAGAGGCCTCGCCGCCGCAGATATCGAGGATCATCTGGGTCGCGTGTTCCAGCCCTTCGAGCGTGTATTCCGGATCGACCCCGCGCTCGAAACGATAGCGTGCGTCCGAGTTGATTTTCAGCGCGCGGCCCGCAAGTGCGATCTGCACATTGTCCCAATAGGCGCTTTCGAGGAAGACATTCACCGTCTCTTCGGTGCAGCCGGTGGCCTCGCCGCCCATGATACCGGCGATGCTCTCGGGGCCTTCGTCGTCCGAGATCACCATCATACCGGGCTGGAAGGTGTATTCCTTCTCGTCCAGCGCCTTGAGCGTTTCGCCCCCTGCCGCGCGGTGGATGCGCAGGTTGCCCTTGACCTTGTCCGCGTCAAAGACGTGCAGCGGGCGGTTGTGGTCATAGGTCATGTAGTTGGTGATATCGACCAGTGCCGAGATCGGGCGCAGGCCGATGGCGCGCAGCTGGTCCTGCAACCATTGCGGGCTGGGGCCATTGCGCACATCGCGGATCAGGCGGCCGGTGAACAGCGGGCAGCCGTCGCGGGTATCCTCGTCGATGGTCACCTTGATCGGACAGTCGAAATCGCCCGGCACCGGCGCATAGGCGCGGGTTTTCAGCGTGCCAAGGCCACGCGCGGCCAGGTCGCGGGCGATGCCCGCCACGCCCAGCGCGTCGGGACGGTTGGGGGTGATCGCGATCTCGATCACCGGGTCGACCTTGGCCGGGTCGTTTTCGGCCAGCCAGTCGATGAACAGCTCGCCCACCTCGCCCGAGGGCAGTTCGATGATGCCGTCATGTTCCTCGGACAGTTCCAGCTCGCGTTCGGAACACATCATGCCGTGGCTTTCGACGCCCCGGATGTTGCCGACCGACAGGGTCACGTCGATACCCGGCACATAATCGCCCGGTTTTGCCAAAACCACGGTGATGCCTTCGCGCGCATTGGGGGCGCCGCAGACGATCTGTTTCTCGCCCTCGTTGGTTTCCACCACGCAGACGCGCAGGCGGTCGGCATCGGGGTGTTGGCTGGCTGATTTGACATGGGCCAGAGTGAACCCGGCCAGACGCGCGGCGGGGTTCTCGATGCCTTCGACTTCGAGCCCTAGATCGGTCAGCGCCTCGGCGATCTCGTCCACGCTGGCGGTGGTGTCGAGGTGGTCCTTCAGCCAGGAGAGGGTGAATTTCATGTCGTCGTCCTGTCCTTGATGCGGGTCAGCCCGTCGCCGGTTCCGGTACGCTGCTGCCAAGGTTCGTTTTGGTCAGACCGGCTTTAGCGGATTAGGTCAGGATGGAAAAGAGTGGACCGCATATGTGCGGGCTGTCAGCTTGCGTTGCGCAGCCGTTCCAGCACCCGCAACGAGGCATAGCCGTCAGGCGCCAGGCCCTGATCCAGCTGATAGTCGCGCACCGCGTTGATGGTCAACGGTCCGATCTTGCCGTCGATCTTTTGCGTATCGAACCCGGCGGCGGTCAGGCGCTCTTGCAGTTCGATCCGCTCGTCCAGGGTCAGCGCCCGGTCAGCGCGCGGCCAGTTGCCCCGGATCGGCCCTCCACCCGCGATGCGGTCGGCCAGATGGCCGACCCCGATCACATAGGCATCGGCGGTGTTATAGGTCTCGATCACCGCGAAATTGTCAAAGATCATGAAGGCCGCGCCGCTGTGTCCGGCGGGCAGCAATATGCTGGCGGGGCCATGGTCGGGCACTGCGTGGCCCTGAACGCCGTGCACGCCCAGAGCGGCCCACTCCGATGGCATCCGCGTCAACTCGCGCCGGGCGCTGGTCAGGTCGAACCCCTTGGGCAGCTGCACCTCGACCCCCCAGGGCTGGCCGGTCACCCAGCCATTGGCCTTGAGATAGGCGGCGGTCGAGGCCAGTGCGTCGCTGGGGTCGTCGGACCAGATGTCGCGGCGCCCGTCGCCGGTGAAATCCACCGCGTGCTCCTGATACGAGGTCGGCATGAACTGGGTATGGCCCATGGCGCCCGCCCAGCTGCCGCGCAGGTCGCGCAGCCGTGCGTCGCCGCTGTCAAGGATGCGAAGGGCGGCGATCAGCTGGTCTTCGAAGAACGCGGCGCGGCGGGTGTCAAAGGCCAGCGAAGCCAGCGAACGCAGGGTGCTGTCGCCCCCACGCACCGCGCCATAGGCACTTTCCAGCCCCCAGATGGCGGCGACCACATGGCGGTCGACGCCCCATTGCGCCTCGACCCGGGTCAGCAGGTCGGCGTGGCGCGCGACGGCCTTGCGGCCATTGGCGATGCGGGCCTCGGACACGGCGGTGTCGAGATAGTCCCAGATCGTCTTGGTGAATTCCGCCTGGTTGCGGTCACGCCGGACCACTTCGGCGTCATAGCTGAGGCCGGGCAGGGCGGCATCCAGCGTGGCCGGGGTGATGCCGAGGGTCAGCGCACGGTTCCGAAACCCGGCCAACCAGGTTTGAAACTGCGCTTCGAGATCCTGAGAGGCAGGCGTGAGTGTAAACGGCCGCAATACCGGACGCAGCGATTGCGCCACCGCGGGAATCAGCGTGGCGGGGGTCTCTGCCACAACGCTGCCGCCCAGGCAAATCGCCAGACATGTCAGATACCGGATCATGGGTCGCGCCCTGTTTTGCTGCTCGGCCCCAGAGTAGCGCGAAAGCGGCGGTGGACAAAGCACTCACACCTGTTGCGCGCGGATCTGTGCCAGCGCATCGCGTAGCATCGGCACCCGGCGCGGGCGAAAGCTCTGCCCGGTAACCACCAGATCGCGCATCCGATCAAGCCGGAATACCCGCACATCCTTTCGCAACAGGCACCAGGCGATCAGCACGCTTGAGCGATCCATATAGACGATGGACAGCGGATAGACGGTGCGCGAGGTGGCCGCGCCATGCATGTCGGTATAGTCGAAACTGACCGCCATTTCGTCCCAGGCGGCGGCGCGCAGCTGGGCCACCGGGATTGTTGGCGGCTGGGGGCGGTCAAACCGGGTCGCGGTCAGCACCGCATGGGACAGGCGGTGCGACTGGCGCGGCGGCAGGCGGCCCTGAAGCTTGCGCAGCGCGGCGCTGGCGGCCTGGCTCAGTGCCGGGTCGCCGATCAGTTCCGCCTCGCGCAGACCCAGAACCAGCGCCTCCAACTCGTCATCGGTAAAGCCGAGCGGGGGCAGGGTGGCGTCTTCGATCAGGGTAAAGCCAAACCCTGCCTCGCCGTCGATCACGGCGCCAAGACCGCGCAGCGCGTCGATGTCGCGATGAATGGTGCGCGGCGAGACACCCAGATCCTGCGCCAGCGCCGTCGAGGTATGCGGCGCCGGGCCCGAGCGCAGGGCCTGCATCAGTTGGAACAATCTTGCAGTTTTCGACATGGTGCAGGGTAACCCGGGCCTGATGACAGGAATTGACATCATGCTGCCCTATCCAGTCGGCAGTTGAAACCAAGGACCGGACAGATGTTGACCCTGATGATGTTTCCCAAGGCCTTCGGGCTTTATTCTGCCAGCCCGTTCTGCGTGAAAGCGGCCTATCTTATGCAGTTGGCCGGACAGCCTTGGCGGCGGCAGGACCTGAACGATCCGCGCCAGATGCCCCATCGCAAACTGCCGGTCCTGCGGACCCCGGAACGGCTTGTGCCCGACAGTGAGGGTATCCGGGCCTGGCTCGAGGCGCAGGGCGCGGATTTCGACCGGGGCCTCTCAGATGCGCAACGCGCCCATGCCTGCGCGCTGGTCCACATGGCCGAAGATCACCTCTATCCCTTTCTGGTTCTGGACCGTTGGGAGAATGATGCAGTCTGGCCCGTCATACGCAAAACGTTCTTTGCCGATGTCCCGCGCCTGTTGCGCAAGCCAGTCACCAATCGGATCCGGGCGCAGGTGCTGCGCGGGCTCGACTTTCAGGGCGCCGCCCGGTTCTCTGATGTCGAAAGGCGGGATCGGGTCGAGCGGAGCTTGGAGGCGCTGACCGCGCTCTTGTGGCAGAAACCTTATCTGTTTGGCGAGTATCCGACCACCGCAGACCTGTCGGTGGCGCCGATGCTGGCCGCGATGCGGGCAACACCCGTTGCCACGCCTTTGCAGCGTCGCATTGCCGAGGATCGTATTCTGTCCGAGTATATCGACAGGATGGACGAGACCCTGCTCCTGACATGACCGACCCAATGGATTCAACGGTTGTTTCGGTTTGCGGCCTGTCCGACCGCACAGCGCGGGTCTGGTCAACCTGCGCGCGCTGGCTGGCCATCTGTTGCGCCGACCCCGGATCACTGCTCGAAACGAACGGCGCGCCCCATGCCTGGAGGAACATGAGGCGCGCACTGGGTGCGACAACCGAGGGAGGTCCGGTTTATCGCAGAGGACCCACGCGCCCATCAAACCGCAAGGGCGCGCGGATCTGAGGTTAGTTGACCGACTTTGCCTCGATCCGTTCGGGCATGTCGGCAGGTTGCGCCGACGCGATCTCGATACGGCGCGGTTTCAGCGCCTCGGGAATCTCGCGTTTCAGGTCGATATGCAGCATGCCGTTTTCGTGGCTGGCGCCAGTGACGCGCACGTGATCGGCCAGCGTAAAGCGGCGCTCGAACGCGCGGGTGGCGATGCCGCGATGCAGATAGGTCCGCTCGGCCTCGTCTGCAGCCTTGCGGGCGGAAACCACCAGGGCATTTTCCTTGACCTCGACCGACAGGTCGCTATCGGCGAAACCGGCCACGGCGATCGAGATGCGATAGGCGTCTGCGGCGGTTTTCTCGATGTTATATGGCGGATAGCTGGGCTGCCCCACGTCGCTGGACATGACCCTGTCCATCAGATCGGCGATCTGGTCGAAACCGATGCTGGCGCGGTGCAGCGGGGCGAAATCGAAACTGCGCATATGTCGTAATCCTCTTTTTCGAGCGATTGATGTCAAAGCCCTCCGTCACGGACGGGCGGTTGCAGGCCCGGACCCCGCATTGCGGCGGCCCGGTCAAACTGAAATGGGAAAGCGCAGAACTGTTTTCAAGAGCCGCCGGGGCGCAGGAACTTGGCCCCCGAGGCACCCGACGACAGGCCGCCGCCCACTTGCAGACGGCGGATGTTCGCTGTTGGCGCCGGAGCATTGGCGCGCAGCTTCTGTTTCAGGGCGGCGACGGTATCGGCCAGCTCCATGCCATAGCCGATAGAGCGGCCCTCGATCACGGCACCGGCGGAAACCAGCGACAGCACCCGGCCCCGGCTGCCTTCGCGCGCAAGGATGGCGGCGCCGGACGAGCCAAAGGTCACGTCGCAATCAAAGGCGATGAGGCCCTGTTGGCGCCAGAGCATCTGGCAGGCGCGCTGGCGCGATATCGCCTCGGCCCGACCACGCCCGTAGGACGAGACGCTGATTTCGCTGCCGGTCACGTCGCCCGAATGGAGGGCGAAGGGGTCGGCCAGCGCGGTCGGCACCGGATTGTCCAGCCGCATCAGCGCCACATCGACCCGTATACGCTCGGCCGAGACAGCGCCCGCGGGCTGGAATTCGGAAGGTGTCACGATTTGCACGACGCGGCGGTCGGCCACCGAGGTGCCATCGCGGAACCCGGCGCGAAAGGTGATCTCGCCCGCGCGGTAATGCGCGCCGGTGCGCCCGTCAAAGGCGCAATGGGCGGCGGTCAGAACCAGATCGGGGGCGATCAGGGTACCGGTGCAAAAGCCCTGTTCGGCTATATCAAGGCGTCCGACCGCCTCCCACCCGAACAGGTCGTCGCGGTCGGTCAGGCGGCGGAGCCCGGAATTCTGTGCCAGGGCAGGCAGGGCCAGCAGGGCCGAGAGTGCAAGGGCGCACAGTGCCTTCATGGTTTGACAAACTTGGCGCCCGATGCGCTGCCCCGATTGCTGACGGACAGGCGGTTGACGCGCGGTACCGTCGGATTGGCAACCCGTTTGCGACTGTCCAGCTCTCCCATCAGATAGGTCAGGGTTTCATCGAGCGAGGTGCCAAGCGCCACGCGCGCGCCATCGACCTCGGCCTTGGCCGAAACCACCGAGACGATGCGCGGCGTGCTGTCCGACAGGCTGAAGACCGGCGAGCCCGAGGCGCCGAAGTCCACATCGCAGGTCATGACCAGCACGCCCTGCTGCCGGGCCATGACGGCGCAGGCCCTTTGCAGCGAGGGCGCCTCGGCCCGGTCATGGGCATAGGACACCACCTGAACCGCATCGCCCCGCATAGGGTGGCTGCCGGTCTCAAACGGGATGACGGTGGTGTTGCGGATCGGCTGGCTCAGCTTCAAGAGCGCCAGGTCGTTGCGTACCCGGTCGGCGGTGACCTTACCTTCGTAGAGATAGTCGGGGTGATGAACCGCCCGCGCAACCCGGCGATAGGCCGAGGCGCGCCCGCGCCGCCAACCTGCCAGAAACTCGATCCGGGCCGGGTCGATCCGCTGTCCGGTGGTTTTGTCGTAAAGACAATGGGCGGCGGTCAGCACCAGATCGGGTGCGATCAGGGCACCGGTACAGAACCCGGTCCCGTCGATATCCAGCCGCCCGACTGCAAGCCAGCTGCGCCCGGCATCGGTGGTCTCAAGGCTGGTCAGCCCGCTGTCCTGCGCGCCCGCGATGGTCGCCGCGGTGGCAAGAACGAATGCCAGTATGGATTTGCGCACGCGGTCCTCCGCACCTGTTGTCGGGGACAGAGGTAGGGGGCGCATTGGGCGAAAATGGGGCGCGGTCGGGGCTTCTTGGCGAACCTATGCCATGCAGCGGCTTGCGCCAAAGCGGTAGGCTTGGCAGGGTCGCGTCAGTTGTCGCGCGGCTGACGCACCGACATAACGAGGGTTCCGAATTGTCTCTGCATCTATCGGTCGAGCAATGACATTATCTGCTACACGGTCGTGGCTGGTGCTGGCAGGGCTCGCGCTGGGCGTGACGGTGACCAACGGGTTTGCCCGCTTTGCCTATGGTCTGTTGCTGCCGGCGATGAAATCGGAAATGCAGTGGAACTATGCGCAGGCGGGCTGGCTGAATACGGCCAATGCGCTGGGCTATATCGCGGGTGCGGTGCTGACCATGGCGACAATCCGCAGCATCGGCCCGGTGCGCCTGTTCATCACCGGGCTGATTGCCACAACGCTGGCGCTGCTGGCTACCGGAGCGAATGCCGAGCTGTGGTGGCAGACCTCATGGCGCTTTCTGGCCGGGTTCTTTGGCGCGATGTCCTTTTCCACCGCCGGAACGCTGACGGCCGGGTTGTTTCGCGACGATCCGCGGCGCAATGCGCTGGCCATTGCGATCCTGTTCGGGTCGGGCGGGGGCTTGGGCATCGTGCTGGCCGGCGCCGCGCTGCCGCTGTTTCTGGAGGCCTATGGCCCGGAGGCCTGGCCGCTGGCCTGGTATCTGATCGGGGGCGCCAGCCTGACCTTCCTGCCGCTGGCCCTGTGGGCGGCGGTGCAACAACGCGCACCTGTCCAGTCGCAGGCCGGGCATGCCCCCTTGCCGCTGCGCCGGATGTTGCCGGAACTGGCGGGTTATGCCGGGTTCGGTCTGGGCTATATCGTCTACCTGACCTTTTTGTCCGCCTGGATGACCGAGCAGGCGGCCAGCGCGCCCTTCATTGCGCTGGTCTGGGTGATCCTGGGGCTATGCATCTCGGTCTCGCCGCTGGTGTGGCGGCCGGTGCTGGCACGCCATGCCTCAGGCCTGCCGCTGGCGATGATCCTGACCGGTATCGCCGTCGGCTCGGCGCTACCGGTTGTGTTGCCCAATGGCCCGGCCCTGCTGGTCTCGGCGGTGGTCTTTGGTCTGTCGGTCTTCATGGCGCCGGGGGCGGTGACCAATTTCGCGCGCCAGAACCTGCCGCCGGAAAGCTGGGGCCGGGCGATCAGCCTGTTCACGGTGGTGTTTGCCGTTGCCCAGACGCTCGGCCCCTATGGGGCCGGGTTGGTTGGCGATCTGGTCGGCGATATCGGCGTCAGCCTTCTGGTCGCCGCCGGCCTCTTGCTGGCCGGGGCGGCGATTGCATCGCGGCAGAAACCGCTCTAACGCAGGATCGGCACCTCTGGTGCGCGTTTGCCCGGTGCCGTCATCGCCGGAGGCTGCGGCCCGCCCGTGGCCCAATCCAAGAGTTCGACCGTGTGCATGATCGGCAGTTCGGTCCCCGACCCGATCTGCATCAAACAGCCGATATTGCCCGCCGCGATCAGGTCGGGTTTCTTGGCCTCAAGCGTGCGGATCTTGCGTGCCTTGAGCTTGCTCGAGATCTCGGGCTGCATCAGGTTATAGGTCCCGGCCGAGCCGCAGCACAGATGGCTGTCGGCGGGTTCCACCACCTTGAAGCCCGCGCGTTTCAGCAGGTCCTTGGGATAGGTCTTGATCTTTTGCCCGTGTTGCAGCGAACAGGCGGCGTGATAGGCCACGGTCAGCCCTTTGTCGGTGCCTTCGGGCAGATCGAGTTGCATCAACAGCTCGCTTATGTCCATGGCTATGGCCGACACTCGGGCGGCCTCGGCCGCCAGCGGTTCGTTGCGGAACATGTGGCCGTAATCCTTGACCGTGGTGCCGCAGCCGCTGGTGTTGATCACGATGGCATCCAGCCCGTCGCCATCCATTTCGCGCACCCAGGCGCGGATGTTCCTGGCCGCCGTCGCGTGGCTCTCGCCCGTGCGCCCCATGTGATGGGTCAGCGCGCCGCAGCAGCCCGCGCCCTCGGCCACCACCACCTCGCATCCCAGGCGTGTCAGCAGGCGGATGGTGGCATCGTTGATATCGGTGTTCAGCGCCTTTTGCGCGCAGCCGGTCATCAGCGCGACGCGTTTCTTGCGCGCGCCAGCCGGGGCAAAGCTCTGCGGATCGTCGTTGCGGCTGACGGGTGGGATATGTTTCGGCGCCATGTCGAGCATCGCGCGCAGCCGCGCATCGGGCATCAGCCCACGGAACGGACGGCCGATCTTGGCCCCCAAGAGCGCCAGCCGGAACCGCGTGGGATAGGGCAGGATGCGCGCCAGGATCCAGCGCAGCGCCCGGTCGCTGAACGGGCGGCGATATTTCTGCTCGATATATTCGCGCGCCTGATCGACCAGATGCATATAATGCACGCCCGAGGGGCAGGTGGTCATGCAGGCCAGACAGCTGAGGCAACGGTCGATGTGTTTGACCGTCTTTGCATCGGGAACCCGGCTGTTTTCCAGCATGTCCTTGATCAGGTAGATGCGCCCGCGCGGGCTGTCGAGCTCGTCGCCCAGCACCTGATAGGTCGGGCAGGTGGCGGTACAGAACCCGCAATGCACGCAGGAACGCAGGATCTCGTTGGCGCGCTGGATGCCGGGATCGGCCAGCTGTTCGGCGGTGAAATTCGTCTGCATCGCTTACCCCATCAGTCCCGGATTGAAGAGCCCTTTCGGGTCGAACCGCTGCCGCAACCCGCGCGACAGGGCGGCGAGCGGGGCCGGTTCCGGCTGGAACATGGCGTGCTGCGTCCGATCCCCCCGGATCAGGGTCGCATGGCCCGCAAATTCGCCCAGCCGCGCGCGCAGGTCGGTGCCTGTGGGCATCAGCGCCCAGATCAACCCGCCACCCCAGTCGAACAGCAGCGCCTCGGCCTTGCAGCGCGCGGCCAGCTCTGGCGCGTCGCCCGGTTTCACCGAGATCCGCCAGACATCGCCTTCGCGCCCGTGAAATGGCGCCACATCGCGAATGCCGGGCCAGGGATCGTCCTCCACCTGCGCCACCGTTCCGAATGGCGCAAACAGCCGGATCAGCGCCTCTGCCCGATAGGCGACGGAGGCCTCGAACCCCTCGATCCGAACCAGCGCCTGGCCTGAGGCCGGATCATAGGCCGCGCCGGTCACCTCATAGGGCGAGCCCAGCCCGACCGACAGCGCGCGCACCGCGGTTGCCGCATCGGGAACGGAAATCGCCAGCGTGGTTTGCGTCTCGGCCTTTGGCAGCACCTTTAGCGACACTTCGCTCAGCACCCCCAAAGTGCCCCAGGACCCGGCCATCAGCTTGACTAGGTCATAGCCGGTGACATTCTTCATCACCCGCCCGCCATTGCTGATCACCTGGCCCATGCCGTCAACATAGCGCACGCCCAGAAGGAAATCGCGCGCTGCGCCCGTCTGTATCCGGCGGGGGCCCGAGATATTGCCAGCCACCACGCCACCGATGGTGGGCGTGCCCTCGGTCCCCATCAACCCGCGATGATCCATCGGCTCAAAGGCCAGCCGTTGCCCCTCAGCCGCCAGTGCAGCCTCAATCTCGGCCACCGGCGTTCCGGCTTTGGCGACCAGCGTCAGCGCGCCGGGCTCATAGAGCGTGATGCCGCTCAGCCCCGAGATATCCAACTCGGCCTCCGGCCCCGGCACGCCCCGCGTCCCGCCGCCCCGTATCCGAACCGGCGCAGTCAGCCCGGCCACGATCTGAGCCAGTTCGGCCTCTGTCTGGGGTCTCATCTCTTCACTTTGCTCCAAATACTCCGGGGGGAATTGGCCGCAGGCCAAGGGGGGCAGCGCCCCCGGCTACTCTGCCGCCACCTGTACCGCGCGTCGGCTTTCCGAGACCGACAGCGGAAACACCTTGGCCGGGTTCAACAACCACTGCGGGTCGAACACGTCCTTGACCGCCATCTGCGCCTCAAGATCGACGGCTGCGTATTGGTGCAGCATCAGGTCGCGCTTCTCGATCCCTACCCCGTGCTCGCCGGTCAGGCAGCCGCCCGCATCGACGCAGAGTTTCAGAATATCGGCGCCAAAGGCCTCGCATTTTTCCAGATCACCCGGTTTGTTGGCATCGAACAGGATCAGCGGGTGCATGTTGCCATCGCCGGCGTGGAACACGTTGCCCACCTTCAGCCCATATTCCTGGCTCAGCTCGCCAATCCGGCGCAGCACCATTGGCAGGGCGGAGACGGGGATAGTGCCGTCGAGGCACATGTAATCGTTGATCTGCCCCATGGCGCCAAAGGCCGATTTACGGCCCAGCCAGATCTTGGCACTCTCCTCGGCTGACTGGCTTTCGCGCAGTTCCAGCGGGTCGTGCCTGCGGGCGATTTCCAGGATGCGGGTCAATTGGTCGTCGATTTCGGCCTCGGACCCCTCGACCTCAACAATCAATAACGCCTCGCATTGCGGATAGCCCGCCTTCGCAAAGGCTTCGCAGGCCTCGATACAGAGCCGGTCCATGAACTCGATCGCCACTGGCAGAACGCCCGCCTTGATGATGTCGCTGACGCAGGCGCCCGCGACCTCGTTGCTGTCGAACGCCATCAGCACCGGACGCGCGCCCTCGGGCTTGCGCAGGATGCGCAGTGTGGCTTCGGTGACTACGCCCAATTGCCCCTCGCTGCCGCAGATGACGCCCAGCAGGTCCAGCCCGCCCGCATCCAGATGGGCGCCGCCGATCTCGACCACGGTGCCGTCCATCAGCACCATGGTGACACCCAGCAGGTTGTTGGTGGTCACCCCGTATTTCAGGCAATGCGCCCCGCCCGAGTTCATCGCGATATTGCCCGCGATGGCGCAGGCCAGCTGCGACGAGGGGTCGGGGGCGTAAAAGAAATCCTCGGCCTCGACCGCGCCGGTGACGCTCAGGTTGGTGCGACCCGATTGCACCCGGATGATGCGGTTGTCATAGTCGGTCTCCAAAACCTCGTTCATCCGAGCGACGCCCAGGATCACGCTGTCGGCGGTGGGCAAAGCGCCCCCGGCCAGCGAGGTGCCCGAACCGCGCGGGACCACCGGCACGCCCTCTTCATGGCAGATGCGCAGCACGTCCGAGACTTCCTGTGTCGAGGCGGGCAGGACGGCCAGCAGCGGCGGGCAGCGATAGGCGGTCAGCGCGTCGCATTCATAGGCGCGGGTCTCGGACAGGTCGTCGATCACCGCGTCGGCGGGCAAGACCTGCCGTAGTCGCTGCACAAGGCGCGGCTTCTTGGCCAGAACGGTTGGATTCGGGGTGGGCATATCCATCGGGGAACCTCCATCTGGTAAATTAATATTACCAATTTTACGATCTGGCAAGGCAAAGCGGTAAGACGTACTGTCGCGCCCATGACCTGGATCGACCGTGCCCTTGCTTTTGCCCCGATGGATTACCTTGCCGTTGCCGTCTTGCTGGCGGGGTGGTTATGGATCGGCTGGCGTATCGAGAACCCGGCACCGGGCAAGCCTTCGGTCTCGGCTTTGATGGCAGATTTCCGGCGCGACTGGATGCGCCAGATGGTGACCCGTCAACCGCGCGTCTTCGATGCGCAGCTGATCTCGATCATGCGGCAGGGCACATCCTTCTTTGCCTCGACGGCGGTGATCGCGGTGGGCGGTGGGTTGGCGCTGATCGGCAATACCGACCGGTTGTCGGACATCGCGCAGGATCTGGCGCTGACCAGCGCACCCGCGCTGGTGTGGGAGGTCAAGATCCTGATCGTGCTGCTGTTCCTGTCCAATGCCTTCCTGAAATTCGTCTGGGCCAATCGGCTGTTCGGGTACTGCGCGGTGCTGATGGCCGCGGTTCCGAACGAGCCCGAGGACGCGCGCTGTCTGCCGCGCGCGGCCCAGGCGGCCGAGATCTGCATCACCGCTGCGCGCAGCTTCAACAAGGGGCTGCGCTCGACCTATTTCGCGCTCGCTTCGGTGGCCTGGTTGGTAGGGCCACTGGCGCTGATCGGGGCAGGGGGGCTGACGGTTGCGGTGCTCTACCGACGCGAATTCGCCTCCCACTCGCGGACGGTTCTGCTGTCCCTACCCGCCGAAGGCGGGCTGGACACGGCATCGTGAGCCCATCGACTGTCGGGCCGGGCTAGGCTGATCGCATGCGATACCTGATTCCGTTTCTTTTCTTGGCGACGCCGATCCTTGCTGACCCGCCCGCTATAGAGAAAGTCACCGTGCATCGAAGCGGCGATGGCTGGCGATTCGATGTCACCCTGCGCCACCCCGATACCGGGTGGGACCACTATGCCGATGGCTGGCGGGTGCTGGACATGCAGGGGCGGGAACTAGGGATGCGTACCTTGTTCCATCCGCATGAGACCGAGCAGCCCTTTACCCGCTCGCTGGGTGGGGTCGTCATTCCAGAGGGCACGACGCAGGTACAGATCGAGGCGCGTTGCAACGTGGATGGCTGGGCGCCGCAGCGGCTGGTGATCGACCTGCCTTGATCTGATTGCCGCCGCGGAAATGCAAAGGGGCCGGTTGCCCGGCCCCTCGTGTTGCTTTGAGAATCGAGTGTCGTCTCAGCCCGGAGACATGCCGCGCAGCTTTTCGGAGCGGCGACGCAGCAGTTCCACCACGGTCAGCAGCGCGATCGAGATCACCACGAGGATCGTGGCCACCGACAGGATTGCCGGGCTGATCTGTTCGCGGATACCGTTCCACATCTGGCGCGGGATGGTCTGTTCGTCCAGACCGCCGACAAAGAGCACCACCACAACCTCGTCAAACGAGGTGACAAAGGCAAAAAGCGCGCCCGAGATCACACCGGGCAGGATCAGCGGCATCTGCACCTTGAAGAAGGTGGTGACGGGATCGGCCCCCATATTCGCCGCCGCCCGTGTCAGCGAATGGTCGAACCCCACCAGCGTTGCCGTCACGGTGATGATCACGAAGGGGATGCCAAGCGTCGCATGGGCGAGGATGATGCCCAGATAGGGTATGCCCCAGTCCTGAATGCCGATCGACGAGTAGAAGAAGAACAGACCCGTCGCGGTGATGATGATCGGCACGATCATCGGAGAGATCAGGATCGCCATGACCGCGCGCCGTCCCGGCATCTCGGGCCGGGACAGACCCAGCGCCGCGATGGTGCCCAGCGTGGTGGCCAGGATGGTCGAGAAGAAACCGATGATGATCGAGTTCTTGGTGGCCTGGATCCACTGTGCGTTCGCCCATGCGTCAGCCCACCATGAACTGTCGCGCGGTGCCTCGGGCTCCAGCATGCCAAAGGTCAGCAGCAGATCATACCAGCGGGTCGAAAACCCCTCGGCGTCAAAGGACAGCATCTTGTCGGTAAAGGTGAAATAGGGCTCGGCGTTGAAGCTGAGCGGAATGATCACCAGGATCGGCGCGATCAGGAACAGAAAGATCAGTGCGCAGATCACGAGATAGGCATAGTGCCAGACCCGTTCCAGGGGCGATGCGTGTTTGGGAAGTGCCATGTCCGATTACCCCAGTTTCAGATTGTCGATGCCGATCAGGCGATCGTACAGCCAGTAGAGAAGCAGAACGCCGGCCAGCAGCAGTGCTGCCAAGGCGGCGGCGAGCGACCAGTTCAGCGATTTCTGCATGTGGAATGCGATCAGGTTCGAGATCAGCTGACCATCCGCACCACCGACCAGTGCGGGCGTGATGTAATACCCGACCGCCAGGATAAAGACGAGCAGCGCCCCGGCGCCGATCCCCGGCACGGTCTGCGGAAAGTAGATGCGGCGGAACGCGGTCCAGCTGGTGGCGCCCAGCGAGCGCGCGGCGCGCACATAGGACGGGTTGATCATCCGCATCACCGAATAAAGCGGCAGAACCATGAAGGGCAGCAGGATATGCGTCATCGAGATCACGGTGCCTGCCCGGTTATACATCAGCTGCAAGCGGCCATCGTCGCCAAGGATGCCCAGGCCGACCAGCGTGTCGTTCAGCACACCCTGACTTTGCAGCAGCACCATCCAACTGGTGGTCCGCACCAGCAGCGAGGTCCAGAAGGGCAGCAGAACCAGGATCATCAGCAGGTTGGAATGGCGCAGCGGAAGCGTCGCCAGCAGATGTGCGATCGGATAAGCCAATATGAAGGTCAGGAAAGTGATCAGCAGCGACAAGCTAAGCGTGCGGGTGAAAAGCTTGACATAGACCTGCCGGTTTTCCGGCACCATCGTCACTGAGCCACTTGCATCGCGTTCGCGGTCGATGGCGGCAAGGTAGAAGTTTGTCGTGTACGAGGACGAGGCCCCGCGCATCGCCTGCCAAAGTTCGGGATTACCCCAATCCTTGTCCAGCTCAAGAATCGCCTCCTTGTAGGGCGGTTCCAGCTTTTTGGCGCTACGGGCGGCCTTGGTGAACATCGAACGCGAGCCCGACAGTTCATAATTGATCCGGGTTCCGGCCTGACCGGGTGCTTTCAGATCGCGCAGCGTCACCAGATCGGCGGCCAGCGCGGCAAAGGCGGCCTCGTCGGGCTCGGTGCCCGGCGGGTTGGCCTCGAACCAGGTGGCAAGGTTGGTCATGATCGGGGTTCGGTCGCCCGAAGTCACGTCCTCGTGCCAGGTGAACCCGTCGTTATAGACCGAGCGATAGAGCATCTGTCCGATCGGGAACACGAAGGTGATCAGGATGAAGGCCAGAAGCGGCAGAACAAGAAGAAAGGCGCGGCGCCGCGCACGGGCCTGCGCCCTGAGCAGCGCGCCCTTGAGCGGTTTGCCGTCCGCAGTGGTCAGCGGCTGAGCGATATCGGTCATCGGGGCTTCGTCCTGGGAAACTTGTGTGGGAAAGAGCCGCCCCGGAAAGGGGCGGCCCGGTAGTGTCAGATCAGTTCGCCAGCCAGGCGTTGAAGCGCTCGTTCAGCTCGGCGTCCTTGTCGACCCAGAACTCGAAGTTGTTGACCAGCGCGTTCTTCAGGGCTGCTTCCGAGGTCGGCATGTGCGGTGCCATCTCGGTCTTGCCGTCCTGGTAGAGGCCGACCAGCGCGCCCGAGGACTTACGTGCCGGGCCATAGCTGATCCACTTGGCCTGATCCGCCAGCGCCTGGGTGCTGGTCGAGAAGGCGATGAACTGCATGGCAGCGTCCTTGTTCGGTGCGCCTTTGGGGACCACGAACAGGTCGAAGTCGAGGATCTGGCCGTCCCACATGATCTCGAAGGGCTGACCTTCGGCCACGGCGGCGTTGAAGATACGGCCGTTATAGGCGGTCGACATCACGACTTCGCCGTCTGCCAGCAGCTGCGGCGGCTGTGCACCAGCTTCCCACCAGACGATGTCGTCCTTGATCCGATCCAGAACCGCGAATGCGCGATCAACGCCTTCATCGGTTTCCAGCATCTCATAGACGTCGCCAGCGGGAACACCGTCACCCATCAGCGCCATTTCCAGCGTGGCCTTGGCGGATTTGCGCAGGCCGCGCTTGCCGGGGATCTTGTCGGTGTTAAAGAAATCGGCGATCGAGCTGGGGGCCATCGACACGTTTGCGGTGTTGTAGGCAACCGAGGTCGACCAGACGATGTTCGCGACGGCACAATCCTGCAGCGCGCCATCGATGAAGTCGTCGGTCGCGGCGGTGCCATCGGGCGCCGCGGACAGGATCGACGGGTCGATCTCTTCCAGCAGGCCCTCGTCGCACAGGCGCACGGCGTCCGAGAATTCGACGTCGGCGACGTCAACCGACACGTTGCCGGCCTCGACCTGGGCCTTGATCGGGGTTGCCGGGTTGTCGGCGTCGACCGAATTCACCTTGATGCCGGTCTCGGCGGTGAAGGGCTTGTGATAGGCTTCTACCTGGCTCTTGGTATAGGCGCCGCCCCAGGACATCACGGTGACTTCCTGCGCGGAAACGGCAAAGGCTGCCGAGGTCAGCGCGGTTGCCAGCAAAGCTGTCTTAAGTTTCATGGATTGCTCCCTTGTTGACCCGTTTGGTTTTTTTCACGGGACCGGCCGCGACGGGCGCTGCGGCCAGGTCCGGTTGCATCCGCCCCGGTTCACGAGGCGAGCGTTTCCGGCGCTGGATCAGGCGTCCAGCGCGCGGCAATCTTCGGGCAGCCAGCCGATTTCGATCTGGGCGCCGGGTTCCAGTCGCACCTGATCGGGCGCGTTCCGTGTCTTGATGATGAATTCATCGTTGCCGGCAACGCGGACACGGGTGCGGAAGATGTCACCCATGTAGATGAATTCCATCACCTCGGCCTTAAGCGTGTGCGCACCCGCTTTCAGGCGGCTTTTGTTGAACTCGACACGCTCGGGGCGGATCGAGACACGGGTACGCTCGCCCGGGCGGCTGACATTGACCGGTTTGCAGTCGATCAACTCGCCGTCGTCGAGACGGACCACCGCGATACCGTCGCGAATTTCCTGCACTTCGCCCTCGAGCGTGTTGTTCTCACCGATGAACTGGGCAACGAAGCTGTTGGCAGGCTGCTCATAGAGCTCGTCGGGCGGCGCCAGCTGCTGGATCACACCGTCGTTGAACACCGCGACGCGGTCGGACATGGTCAGCGCCTCGGTCTGGTCGTGGGTCACATAGACCACGGTGATTCCCAGATCATGGGCAAGGCGGGTGATTTCGAACTGCATCTTTTCGCGCAACTGCTTGTCCAGCGCGCCCAGCGGTTCGTCCATCAACACCAGCTCCGGTTCGAAGACCAGTGCGCGGGCCAAGGCGACGCGCTGCTGCTGGCCGCCCGAAAGCTGTGCCGGACGACGGCCGCCAAAGGCGCCCATCTCGACCATGTCGAGCGCGCGCTTGATCTTGGCCTCGCGGTCGGATTTGCCGATATTGCGCACTTCCAGCGGAAACGACAGGTTTTCGGCAATCGTCATATGCGGGAACAGGGCATAGTTCTGGAACACCATGCCGATGCCGCGCTTGTGCGGTGGGATATTGTTGATCGGACGCCCATCCAGCTTGATTTCGCCATGTGTGGCGGTTTCAAACCCGGCCAACATCATCAGGCAGGTTGTCTTGCCGGAACCCGACGGGCCGAGCATTGTCAGAAACTCTCCCTTGGGCATGGTCAGATTGAGATCTTTTACGACAAGCGTTTCGCCGTCATAGCTCTTCTGGACGCGTTCGAATTCAACGAACGCATCGTTGCTGGTGCGTGTGGTCAATGCCAGCTCCCCGTACACTTACACTGCGATCTTGGCCGCTATTGCCCTGAGGTTAAGCGCGCACTGGGGGGAGTTGCAACCGATTTGCGACAGTTTAGCGACGGATGCGACGCATTGCTAAGCTGTGACCGCTAATGCTGTCGGAATAAGCAAAGCCGGCCCCATCGGGACCGGCTTGAGATTCTGTACCGATTGTCCGCCGATCAGGAAGCGGATTTCATCAGGCCCTGTTTCTCGATTTCAGCCTGCGCCTCGTCGAGCGATTTACGGATGCGCACGAACATCTCGTCGATCTCGGCCGGAGTGATCACCAGCGGCGGCGAGATGATCATCCGGTCGCCCACGTGGCGCATGATCAGGTTGTTGCGGAAGCACCGTTCGCGGCAGATATAACCGATAGTGCCGGGTTCCGACGCGAACTTGGCGCGGCTGGCCTTGTCCGGGGTCAGTGCGATCGAGGCCATCATGCCAACGATCTTGGCTTCGCCCACCAGCGGATGGTCGGTCAGCGCTTCCCATTTTTCCTTGAGATAGGGCGCGGCCACGTTGCGGACGTGGTCGATGATGTTCTCTTCTTCAAGGATGCGCAGGTTCTCAAGCGCGACGGCGGCGGCGACCGGGTGACCGGAATAGGTGTAACCGTGATTGAACTCGTCCATACCGATCACATGGGCGACCTCGTCACAGACGATCGAGCCTCCGATGGGTGCATAGCCTGAGCTGAGCCCCTTGGCGATGGTCATGATATGGGGGCGGATACCCAGGGTCTGGATCCCGAACCAGTTGCCGGTCCGGCCAAAGCCGCAGATCACCTCGTCCGCGATCAGCAGGATATCGTATTTGTCGCAGATCCGCTGAATTTCGGGCCAGTAGCTGTCGGGGGCGACAATAACGCCGCCAGCCCCTTGAACCGGCTCGGCGATAAAGGCCGCGACGCGGTCCTCACCCAGTTCCTGAATGGCTTCTTCCAACTCGCGGGCGCGGGCCAGGCCGAATTCTTCGGGGTCCATGTCGCCGCCTTCGGCCCACCAGTTGGGCTGATTGATATGGTGAACACCCGGGATCATGCCGCTTTGCGCATGCATGCCAGCCATGCCGCCCAGTGCCGACGACCCCACGGTCGAGCCGTGATAGGCATTCTTGCGGCTGATGATGACGTTCTTTTCGGGCTTGCCCTTGTTCTGCCAATAGGTGCGGACCATGCGAATATTGGTGTCGTTGGCCTCGGACCCGCCACCGGCAAAGAACACATGGTTCAGGTCGCCGGGCGCCAGCTCGGCCAGTTTCTGCGCCAGCGCGATGGCCGGCACATGGGTGGTCTTGAAGAAGGTGTTGTAATAGGGCAGCTCACGCATCTGGCGGGCCGCGACCTCGGCCAGTTCGTCACGGCCATAGCCGATATTGACGCACCACAGCCCGGCCATCGCATCGAGGATCTCTTCGCCCTCGCTGTCGTTCAGCCAGACGCCGCGGGCGCGGGTGATGACACGGGTGCCTTCTTCGCCCAGCGCGTTGTTTGCCGAGAACGGATGCAGGTGATGGGCCGCATCCAGCGCCTGCAACTCGGCGGTGGGCATGTGATTTGTGATGGTCGCCATCGGGTGAGTCTCCTGCAAAAACGGTCTTGATGGCAGAATATGATCAAATTTGATCGTGTCAAATCGAATCGTGATCTCAGACGTTTTCCGCCAGTACTCCGGCCATCTGTTCCATGCCCTGTTCGACGTCCTGTTCCATGGCAAGAGCGACCCCGTCGACATCGCCTGCGCGCAAGGCATCGAGCATTTCCTTGTGCCGGTCCGGAAGGTTCTGGGTGCCGAACCGACCGCAGACCACCCTGAGCGACGGGCCGAATCGCAGCCATAGCCGTTCTGCCATTTCGGTGAGGATCGGCGCGTCCGCCACCTGATAGAGCAGAGCGTGAAAATCATAGTTCGAGCGCAGATATCCGCCCACATCGCCACTCTCGATCGCCTGATCCAGTGCAGAATCCAACTCCACCAGCCGAGCAACGGCTTCGGGTGTCATCCTCTCGGCCGCGCGGCGGGCGAGTTCGGCCTCGATTGATTTTCTTACGAAAATAACCTGCTGCAAATCGTTCTGGGTCAGCACCGGTACGCTAACCCGCCGGTTGCCCTGAAATGACAGCGCGCCTTCGGACATCAGGCGGCGGATCGCCTCGCGTACCGGAGTCATCCCGACACCCAGCGAATCAGTCAGCCCCTGGATGGTCACGGCCTGCCCCGGAGCCAGCTCTCCGAACAGGATTCGGGCCCGCAACATCTGATAAACCTGTTCGTGAACAGGCTGTTTTCCTTCACTCGGAGTGGGCCCGGATGCAGCTTTTTTGATCATATTCAAAGGAGTTGCCCCTATTTCGTCATGACGACTTGTCAGACTTGCGACTAGGTGAAAACATAAACACTGTTGCCGCAGAAGGCAAAACTTGATCAAATCTACCGAGGTGGGAAGATACCCGCCACCTTGCAGGGAGACACTCAATGACATTCAAATCGCTGACACTCACGGCGGTGGTTGCGCTGGCAAGCTCGACGGCCTTTGCGGACGAAGTGCGCGTCTACAACTGGTCGGACTATATCGACGAGGAGTTGCTGGCCAAGTTCGAGGCCGAGACCGGCATCACGCTGATCTATGACGTGTTCGACAGCAACGAGGTGCTGGAGACCAAGATGCTCGCCGGCGGGTCCGGCTATGACGTGGTGGTGCCGACCGGAACTTTCCTGCAACGTCAGATTCAGGCAGGCGCCTTCCAGAAGCTGGACATGTCCAAGCTGCCCAACCACGCAAACATGTGGGACCAGATCGAATCCCGTACCGCGCAATACGATCCGGGCAACGAGTATTCGATCAACTACATGTGGGGCACCACCGGCCTGGGTGTGAACGTCGGCAAGGTCAAGGAAGTGCTGGGCGAAGACGCGCCGATGAACAGCATGGATCTGGTGTTCAAGCCCGAGAACATGGAAAAGCTGGCCGCCTGCGGCGTGCATTTCCTGGATGCACCGACCGAGATCATCCCGGCGACACTGAAATATCTGGGTGAGAACCCCGACAGCCACGACGCCGATGTGATCGCCAAGACCGAACCGGTGCTGATGGCGGTGCGCCCCTACATCCAGAAGTTCCACAGCTCGGAATACATCAACGCGCTGGCCAATGGCGACATCTGCGTGGCGATCGGCTGGTCGGGCGATATCCTTCAGGCGCGTGACCGCGCGGCCGAGGCCGACAATGGCGTCGAGATCGAGTATCACGCCTTCAGGCAGGGCTCGCTGATGTGGTTCGACCAGATGGCCATTCCGGTCGACGCACCGAACCCGGATGCGGCGCATGTGTTCCTGAACTTCATCATGGACGCCCAGAACATGGCCGCTGCGTCGAACTATGTCTATTACGCCAATGGCAACAAGGCGAGCCAGGAGTTCCTGGTCGAGGACGTGATCGGCGACACCGCGATCTATCCGGACGCGGAAACCATGGACAACCTCTATACCACCACGCCTTATCCGGCGAAAATCCAGCGGACGGTCACCCGTCTGTGGACCAAGGTCAAATCGGGCACCTGATCCGGTCCGGACCTTATGAGGGGCGGGCCTGACGGCCTGCCCCAGTCTCAACCCCATTTAGCCGAATACGGGGGCCAGCCTTGCAATCATCGACCTTCGCGCCTTGGGAAGACCCCGATGCGAAACCGCTGATCCGTTTCAAGAACGTGACCAAGCGGTTTGGCGAATTCACCGCCATCGACAACCTTACGCTGGATATTTTCGAGCGCGAGTTCTTTGCCCTGCTTGGCCCGTCCGGCTGTGGCAAGACCACGATGATGCGCATGCTGGCCGGATTTGAAACCGCCACCGAGGGCGTCATCGAGTTGGCGGGACAGGACATTGCGCCGGTTCCGCCGAACAAGCGCGCGGTGAACATGATGTTTCAGTCCTATGCCTTGTTCCCGCATCTCAGCGTCTGGGACAACATAGCCTTTGGCCTGCGTCGCGACAGCAAGTCCAAGGACGAGATCAAGGCCCGCGTCGAAGAGATGCTGCGTCTGGTCCGGCTGGAGAAATTCGCCCATCGCAAACCGCACCAGATCTCGGGCGGTCAACGGCAGCGGGTGGCACTGGCCCGATCGCTGGCCAAGGCACCGAAACTGTTGCTGTTGGACGAGCCGCTGGGCGCGCTGGACAAGAAACTGCGCCAGGATACCCAGTTCGAACTGATGGATATCCAGGAGAAGACGGGCACCACATTCGTGATCGTGACCCACGATCAGGAAGAGGCAATGACCGTGGCCAGCCGTGTCGCGGTCATGGATCAGGGCCAGCTGATGCAGGTCGCCACGCCTGACCGCATCTATGAAACCCCCAATTCCGTCTATGTGGCCGACTTCATCGGCGACGTGAACATCATCGAGGGCCGCGCCACGCCCGAGGGCGAAGACGGCTATCACATCGACTGGGCCGAGGGGCAGCCGGCGCTGACCGCGAAATCCTCTGCCAAGTTCGACAAGGGGCAGAAATGCCATCTGGCCATCCGCCCCGAAAAAGTGGCGATCAGCGCCGAACGCCCCGCCGATGCCGCCAATGCGGTGCAGGGAAGGGTGCATGACATTGCCTATCTGGGCAATCTGTCCACCTATTACGTCGAACTTGCGGACGGTTCGATCATCAAGGCGCAGACCTCGAACACGCGCCGCATCTCGCGCCGCAGCTTTACCTGGGAAGACACCGTCTGGCTGTCATGGACAGCCACGGCGGGTGTGCTGCTGGCAAACTGATGCGCCGGTTCCTGCTGATCGCCATTCCCTATGCCTGGCTGCTGGTGCTGTTCCTGGTGCCCTTCGCCATCGTGCTGAAAATCTCGCTGTCGGATGCGGCCATCGCCCGGCCGCCCTATTTCCCGCAATTCGACTGGGCCGAAGGTATCATGGCCTTTGTCCGGGAATTGGATTTCGAGAATTTCATCTTTCTGACCGAAGATGACCTGTATTGGAAAGCCTATCTGAGCAGTCTCAAGATCGCGCTTACAGCGACGGTGCTGACATTGGTGGCGGGCTATCCCATTGCCTATGCCATGGCGCGCGCGCCCGAGGAATGGCGCCCGACCCTGATGATGCTGGTGATCCTGCCGTTCTGGACGTCGTTCCTGATCCGCGTCTATGCGTGGATGGGTATCCTGTCGAACGAAGGTTACCTGAACCAGATCCTGCTCTGGACCGGGATCATCTCAGAGCCGCTGACCATTCTGAACACCAATACGGCGGTCTATATCGGTATCGTCTATACCTATCTGCCCTTCATGATCCTGCCAATCTATTCGGCGCTTGACCGGCTGGACGGGTCGCTGATCGAGGCCGCCGAGGATCTGGGCTGTTCGCGGGCGCAGGCCTTTTGGCTAGTCACCATCCCGCTGTCCCGGCCTGGTATCATCGCGGGCTGTTTTCTGGTCTTCATTCCGGTTTTGGGTGAGTTTGTGATCCCCTCGCTGTTGGGCGGGTCCGGCACGCTGATGATCGGCAAGGTTCTGTGGGAAGAGTTCTTCTCGAACCGCGACTGGCCGGTTGCCTCGGCGGTGGCCGTGGTGCTGCTGTTGATCCTCGTGGTGCCCATCGTGCTGTTCCAGCGTAACCAGCAGAAACAGGCGGAGGCCGAGAAATGAGCAGGATGAGCTGGTTCAACACCGTGTCGCTGACACTGGGGTTTGCGTTTCTCTATATCCCGATGCTGATCCTGATCGTCTACAGCTTCAACGAGAGCAAGCTGGTGACGGTCTGGGCCGGGTTCTCGACCAAATGGTATGGCGAGCTGTTCCAGAATGATGCGTTCCTGAACGCGGCCTGGGTCACACTCAAGGTTGCCGTGATGTCCTCGACCCTGGCCACCATCCTGGGCACGATGGCGGCGCTGGTGCTGGTGCGGGCAGGACGGTTCATGGGCCGTACCCTGTTCTCGGGCATGATCTATGCGCCGCTGGTGATGCCCGAGGTGATCACCGGCCTGTCGCTCTTGCTGCTCTTCATCGGGATAGGTCTGGATCGCGGCGTGATGACCATCGTATTGGCGCATACGACCTTTGCCATGTGTTATGTCTCGGTGGTGGTGTCCTCGCGGCTGGTTACTTTCGACCGTTCGCTGGAAGAGGCGGCGCTGGATTTGGGCTGCTCCCCGGCCGAGGCCTTTCGGTTGGTTACCCTGCCCATCATCGCGCCTGCGGTGATCTCGGGCTGGCTTTTGGCCTTTACCCTGTCGCTGGACGATCTGGTGATCGCCTCCTTTACCTCGGGTCCTGCGGCGACCACCCTGCCGATCAAGATCTTCTCGGCGGTGCGTCTTGGGGTCAGCCCCGAGATCAACGCGCTTAGCACGATCATGATTGGCATCGTCACCGTTGGCGTGATCAGCGCCTCGTTGATCTCGAAACAGGCGTTGGTGCGCCAGAAACGGGATGAACAGGCGGCGGCCCGCGGCTGATGCGTCGGATCTTTTCCGAGTATGCCTATGGTGACGGGCCGCGCGCGGGCTGCTGGTGGGACGAGACCATCGCCGCGCCGGACTGGCCCGTTGTGGCGGGCGACATTCGAGCGGACGTCGCGATTATCGGCGGTGGTTTCACCGGCATGTCGGCCGCGTTGCACCTTGCCGAAAGCGGGGTATCGGTTGCGGTGTTCGAGGCCAAGGCCCCCGGTTGGGGCGCTTCGGGCCGCAATGGCGGGTTCTGCTGTCTGGGCGGTTCCAAGCTGAGCGATGCCCAGAAACGCAGACGTTATGGCGCCGAGGGCGCGCACGCGTTCGATGACGCCGAGAGAGAGGCGGTTGCTCTTGTCGCCAGCCTGATCGAACGGCACCTGATCAGTGCTGACACCCATTCGCATGGCGAAACACAATTGGCGCATAACGCCCGCGCCATGGACGCGCTGCGCCGTCAGGCAGACGCGGGGCATGGTCGTGTGCACGAGAAACACGAGCTGGCGACCGAAGGTCTGAACGGAGAGTTCCTTGGCGGGCTGACCAGCGATGTCGGTTTTGCCTTGAATCCGCGCAAATACCTGTTCGGCCTGGCCGCTGCTGCTGCGGCGTCGGGTGCGCGCCTGTTCCAAAACAGCCCTGTCAACCGGATCGAGCAGGGCGCGCGGGGCCATATCCTGCATACGCCAAAGGCCCGGATCAAGGCAGAGACCGTACTGATCTGCACCAACGGCTATTCCAGCGAGGACATGCCGCCCTGGCTCGCTGGCCGTTACATGCCCGCGCAGTCGAGCGTCATGGTCACCCGCCCCCTGTCCGAAGCAGAACTGCAAGCGCAGGGTTGGACCTCGGACCAGATGGCCTATGACACGCGCAACCTGCTCCACTATTTTCGCCTGATGCCGGACCGGAGGTTTCTGTTCGGTATGCGTGGTGGGCTGCTTTCCTCTCCCCGTGCCGAGGCCAGTATCCACGCCCGGTTGCGTCGGCATTTCAATGCGATGTTCCCGGCATGGACGGGGGTCGAGGCAACCAACTTGTGGTCCGGGATGGTCTGTCTGACCCGGGGGTTGATGCCCTATGTCGGCCCGGTGCCGGGGACGCCGGGCCTGTTTGCCGGGCTTGCCTATCACGGTAACGGGGTGGCGATGGGAACCTATTCTGGGCGCGCATTGGCGCGGCTGGCGCTGGGCTCGGACCCTGGTTTGCCGCACGCGATGAAAACACCCTTGGCGCGTTTTCCCCTTGGCCGGTTCCGCCGTGCGATCATGCCGCCGGTCTATCTGGTGCTTGGGCTGGGCGATCTTTGATCGCTCAGCAGGCTGCCAGTGCCGCGCTCTCAAGCTCAAAGGCCGGGGCATAATCGGGCGCCCCATTCCGGGTCCGCCAAAGGCAATAGGCCGCCATGCGCCAGTGAAACCACGGCTTCAGCGACAGGTAACGCGCCACCGTGCCGGTGTCTTCATAGGCGCCAAGAAACTGCTGCTCCTCTGCTGCTGTCAGAGGAGCGCCCCGATAGACCTGCTGCATGGCCGGCGACAGGAACATCGCCAGATCCTCGGCCGGGTCGCCGATGGCAGGGCATTGCCAGTCGATCAGGATCGCCTGGTTGCCGGAAACCAACAGGTTTCCAGCAACCGGGTCGCCATGGATCAGACAGGTAGGCCCCGGATCGATCGTCGCTGCCTGCGGCCGCGCTTTCTGGAGCAATTCGCGGTCGGCGTGAGTGCAGCGCGCCAGAATGGCCTCGGCATGCGCACCTATGGCGGCGCTGCCGTTGCAGCCCACTGGCGCCGGGATGTTGAGCGCCCGCCGGTGCAGAATAGCCAGAATTCGGGCAGCGACCGTCGGGTCAGATTGCCATGGGTCGCCTGGGGCATGGTCGTAGACGACCCATGCCTCTTGCGCCAGCGTGCCCGAAGCCCGCAGTTGCGGAGCCAGCCCGGTGCCCTGCAGCTGGTTCAGGCAGAGCGCCTCAAGCTGTGCATCGTTGCCGAACAGAGGGTTATCGAAATCCCTGCGATAGAGCTTCACCACCAGATCGTCGGCCGGGCCAAGCAACCGCCAGACCCTGTTGGTGCGCCCGCCATAAAGCGTTTCGAACCGGTCACCATTCTGCAACAGGCCACGTTCGCGCAGCTGCGCGACAAGACCCGGGGGCGGGATATGCTCTGTCTGTTCCAACTCGGCCTCAGGTTCTTGGCGCGGGCAGTCCCGCCCGCCTTGGCAACCCGGGGCGACGAGCGGATCAGCCGTTCGCGCGCACGCCGGTTACCATATTGGCCAAAATCGCCTGACCGCCCTCAAGGATCAAGATCACTTCGCCATTCTCGATCTGGGCTTCGGTCACCGGGTGATAAACGGAGGCGGCCTCGTCCAGCAGCAATTCGTCTGACTTGTAGCTTTGGATCGCAATACTATAAAGACCGTGGGCTCGTTGCGACCCGTCGCTTTCCAACCCGGACCAGGTAACAGGCTCTGCGGAAACCGGTATCTCGTAGCGGTCTATGATTTCGCCCTGTGCGTCGCGCACAACCAGGTAGGCTTTGTCGGCAGCAGCGAGTGGAGCGGGCGATACGGTAACGGGAGAACCACTGAAGTGTACCGGGGCAATTGCGCGGGCGTCTTTGCCGATCCAGTTTGACAATTCCGCCATATTGGTGGCACCCATCTTCTCCACCAAGGCGGCTAGGGTGTCGTTGGTTTTTGTCTGTTGTTCGACCATCGAGAATTGCGCCAGCTGAGCGGCGTATTCTGAAGAATCAAGAGGTTCGAGCGGGTTCTGGTATTTTGCTTGGGTTGTAAGCATTCGAATGAATGTGTTGAAATCAGAACTAAGAACGCGCGAATCCTGGGCGTTGGAGGGCGACGATTTCTGTTGAGTTGCCGCCGTGACAGGGTTTACCGCTGTGACCATGGTTCAAAGCCTTATGTCCAAGCCGCTGGTAGCGATACGTAGTCTGTTGTCAGGTTCGATTGATGGGAGTGATTCGGGCGTATGCATCTTCGGTTCCCCGCCGTTTGATCTTTGCTCGGTATCGTCGCCTGTTTCGCTTTGCGACCCACCGAAACTGAAGGAGACATCGGCGAATCCCATATCGCGGAAATCCGCGGATAACTCGTCGATATGGCGCCGCATTAGGTCGAGCGTTTCGGGCCTGTCCGCAAAGATCGTCAGTGTCAGAATGTCACCGCGGGTTTTTAGAGTCATCTGCACGCGTCCCAGCTCTTCGGGATCAAGCGCGATTTCGACGCTGCCCGCATCGGGTCGGTTGGCGACCGCAGCAGCTAGTTGCCCACCAATATTTCGCACCGCCTCTGCGGTGATTGCTGTCGTGTGAACTAAGGATTGAGTGCCGGAAGCGGCGGGCGTGGCAAATGACATGTCCAAGAGTCGCTCGCCCCCATGCTCCATCAACAAGTCGGCGCTGATCGGAAACCGGGCCGTGGATAAGTTCGCAAACGGTTGGAGGGGAGTTGATGCGAACTCTTGAGCTTTGGCGGCGCTCACCGCGACCCGTTGTTTTATCATGGCCCGATCGGCTCGAGGCAGGTCAGTTTCCGGAACGGTACTTTCCAGTGCGCCAGTTACCCGCACCTTTTCCTGTGTAGGGCGCTGGGTTGCTTCTTCGCCCCCTTTCATGTTGGCCGAGATCTCGATGGCCGAAGCGATCCGCTCTTTGTCAACCGATTTGGCCGTTTGGTCGTTCGCGGCGGAAACCGTTTCCGAGTCGCTTGTTGCCGAATGTAATACGCGCGGTTGTGAAAGCAGTCCGTCCCTGGACAAGGCGGAATACGGAGATATCCGAAGCTGCTTTTCTACTTGGATGGGTTTTGCCGGAGGCTCCCAGATCAGGCGGGTGGACCCGGCTGTCTCGACCTCTCCGACTTTGAAGGAAGGTGTTCCAACCCGATTCAGGTATTGTTGTTGCCTCGTACTCTGGGTTGGGCGGTTGGTTTCGATAGTAGGCGAAGTAAAGGATGAGAGCCTGAAATCTGATAGCTTCTGTCGGTCATCCGTGCGTTGGACGGCTGCACTCAGTCGCGCCGAATTGATGGTCAGGCCATTTTCGCCAGAGCGCGTCTCTCTGAGAGCGCTGCCAATTTGTTGCGCTTCATCCGGACCATCCGACAAGACGGGCTTGTCGCCAGCGGTACCTATCTCATCCTGGGTGGTGATTTCCTGAACGCCGGATTCTCGAATAGGCGAGTCTTTTGGCTGTTGATCAAATCGGTTCGTTCCGATCTGCGCGGTTGCCTCTTCAATCTCGTCAGCTTGTTCGACAGCCAAAGCTTCGTCATCTGTCGGCGTGGGTTCGTTTTCTTCCAACGGGACGCGCCCCTGCTTTGCTGTTGAGCCGGTCCATGCATGAAACACGTCACCAAAATCGGAGCGAGTGCTGCCGGTGTGCTGGCCAGGAGCAAGGGTTTCTATGCGCGAATTTGTTGTCTGGCCGGCAAGCGGCAGGTTGCTGGGGCTGGTCAGTCCGGTCATGCGAATTTCTTTCGTTGTGAGACCAAGCATTGTCGCAAACCGGTTACGGTTTTTTTAACCGCTTATCTGTCTGATCGGAAAAGTTCGAAACAATTTCGAGGCGATCAATGGACGTATCTCAGACATATCTGGCCACTATTCTATCGGGCGAAAGGCAAACGGCAGACAGCGCTTTGCAAAAAGTCGCGGTTGAACTGGAAGCGACTTTTCTTGCTGAGATGCTGAAATCTGCGGGTCTTGGTAAGGCTCGCAGCGCCTTTGGCGGCGGTGCCGGCGAAGAACAGTTCAATTCATTTTTGGTTCGTCAACAGGCGGATCAGCTGGCCCGATCCGGTGGAATGGGATTGGCCGAATCACTCTTCAACGCATTGAAGGACTCCCGAGATGGACAATACTGATCTTGATGATCTGCTCTCGTCGCTTGATGAACTGCTGGAGATGGAGCGCGCCGCGCTGGTGCGGGGCGAACTGGAACAACTCGGGCGGATGACCGACGAAAAGGAAAGACTGGTTCAGCGTATCAACGCGACTCCCGATCTTCTACATGAGCAGCTTAGGCCGCTGCACCAGAAAGTGACCCGCAACCAGATCTTGTTGAACAGCGCGCTTGAGGGGATTCGGGCAGTGTCCAACCGTATGTCCGAACTTCGCAAGGTGCGACAGGGGCTCGAAACCTATGACCGTGATGGTCACAAGCATCGGTACGCAGCATTCGGAAAGACTCAGCTAGAGAAACGGGCATGAAAGAACAGTTGAGTCAAATTTGTGGAATGCAGCGGGCCCGCTTTAGCAAACCGTTAGGAGATCGGGGGCAAATCTAGCGTCGCACCTCGGAATGAGTGTGGCGCGAGACCGGTTCTCGGACTTTCGCATTCGTCAGAAAGACGTTTCCGAACGCCTGAAGGGGCGGATGCAAACCCGGGCCAAAGGCCCACAAGATCAAAGGATGATGTTATGTCCAGCATTCTGACGAACAATGGCGCAATGGTGGCGCTGCAGACCCTCAAGTCGGTGAATATGAACCTGGGTCAGACCCAAAACGCCATTTCGACCGGTAAGAACGTGGCCACCGCAAAGGACAACTCGGCCATCTGGGCCATTTCGAAAGTGATGGAATCGGATGTGAAGGGTTTCAAGGCGATCAAAGACAGCCTGAGCCTGGGTGAATCGACTGTTGCAGTTGCCCGAAACGCGGCCGAGACCGTGACCGATCTGCTGACCCAGATGAAAGGCAAGATCGTTGCCGCACAGGAGGACAACGTTGATCGCAACAAGATCAACGCCGACGTCACCGCGCTGAAAGACCAGATTTCGGCAGTTGTGGGCGCCGCCCAGTTCAACGGGCTGAACCTGGTTGATGGAAGTGCCGCTTCGGCTTCGATTTTGTCGTCGCTCGATCGTGACAACGCGGGTAACGTGACCGCCTCGTCGATCACGGTTACCGGGCAGAACCTGTCGACCGGCGGCTATACTGCCAAGGCCGTGTTCGATGCGACCAACACTGACGGTGTGTCGGCGGATGGCCAGGACAGCTTCGGCTTCTCGCTGGATGCGAATGGTGGCACCGACGATAACGGCCAGATCGAGTTCGAGCCGCAGGGCACAGCCGCTTATGCGGCCGGTGACAGCTTCACCATTCGTCTTGGCGATACAGAGGTGAGCTACACTGTCACTGCCGAAGACATCGCGTCGACTTCCCAAGCGGATGTGATCGCGGTCGGCATGAAGGCGGCGATCGAGGCCTCGGGCGCCAATGTGACCGTCGACTACAACGCGGCAAACTCGGGTCGGCTGGTGATCACCAACGGTGGTACCGACAGTCTGCACGTGTCGGGCCAGTTCTCCAACGCCAACTCTGGCGGTTTGGGTGCGCTGGCGGCAATTGACGTGTCGAACTCCGCTGGTGCAGCCGCCGCTCTGGGCTCGATCGAAACTCTGATCGACACATCGATTGATGCCGCGGCAGCCTTTGGCTCGGTTCAGGGACGGATCGAAACCCAGAAGACCTTCATCTCGAACCTCACCGACTCGCTGAAGTCGGGCATCGGTTCGATGGTGGATGCGGATATGGAAGAGACCTCGGCCCGCCTGCAAGCGCTGCAAGTGCAGCAGCAGCTGGCGGTTCAGTCGCTGTCCATCGCCAACCAAGCGCCGCAGTCGATCCTGTCGCTGTTCCGCTAAGCAGTATGGCCGGGGCGTTCGCGCCCCGGTCCCTCCTGCCGACATTTCCCAACAGTAAGGACATCACGTGAACGCGCTTCTTCAGGCACGACAGGCCTATTCGGCCGCTTCGGCTCCGACCAGGACGCCACGGAACATGGAATACGAAGTCCTGTCCCGGATCACTCACCGCATGCACAGCGCCGCCAAGCGGGGGCGCGCGGGGTTCGGGGAACTGGTCGAGGCGTTGCACGAAAACAACCGGTTGTGGGGGGTCCTGGCGACCAATGTGGCTGAGGCTGACAACGCTCTGCCACCCGATCTGCGAGCCCGGCTGTTCTATCTGGCCGAGTTCACTCAGGTGCATACCAGCAAGGTGTTGCGACGCGAGGCTTCCCCGCGCCCCTTGCTTGAAATCAACACGGCCGTCCTGCGCGGTCTGCGTCAAGGGAGCGCAACGGAATGAGCGGTTTGGTCCTGAAACTGGCACCCAAAGAACGAGTTCTGATCAATGGCGCGGTGATCGAGAATGGTGACCGCCGCGGCAGGCTGTCGATCATGACCCCCGATGCCAATATCCTGCGTCTGCGCGATGCGATTCATCCCGAAGAAGCAACGACTCCGGTGCGTCGGGTCTGCTATGCCGCACAACTGGTTTTGTCCGGCGACAGCGACCCCGAGCAGGCCAGAATGTCGCTGTTGCGCCGGATCGAGGAACTCAGCCAAGTTTTCACCGATCCCGACAGCCGCAAGGCGCTGGCGCAAGCGACCGAGGCACTGGTCGCGGATCATCCCTATAAATGCCTCAAGGCGCTGCGTACTCTTCTTCCTCGCGAGGAGCGCATTCTGGCGCTGCGACCGCAATGAGTTACCAGCCGGTTCTGATATCGGGCGGCATTGCCGGCTGGCGGTTCCTGCAGCGCACCTATGACGCTCAGGCGCAAAGCTTCTCCAATTCCGCTGTTCGCAATCGCGAAAGCTCTTACTTCATGGAGAAGATCGGCCAGGTGAAAAACGCCAAGGACCTGGTGTCGGACCGGCGGCTTTTGCAGGTGGCTTTGGGGGCGTTCGGTCTCGAGAATGATCTGAACAATACTTACTTTGTTCGCAAAATCCTCGAAGACGGGACAACCGCGTCCGATGCTCTGGCCAACAAGCTTTCGGACAAACGCTATCGCGAGTTCTCCAAGGCGTTCGGACTGGGGCCGGGTGAGGTGCGGACAACCGGTCTGGTCACCTTCATGGAGGATATCGTCGCCAAGAACGAGGCGGCAGGGTTCGAACAGGCGATCGGCGAACAGGACGAAACCATGCGGATCGCTCTCTATGCGCAGCACGAGTTGAAGGCCCTTGCCGAAGACCGCTCAAGCGACAATGCCAAATGGTTCAGCCTGATGGGAGTTCCGCCGCTGCGCAAGATGATGGAAACCGCGCTGGGCCTGCCTTCGGGCCTTGGGCGTATCGACATCGACCAACAACTGGAGATATTCGAAGACAAATTGCAGGCGCTGACCGGCTCGTCCAAAGTGTCTCAGTTCACCGATCCGGAAATGCTGGACAAGGTGACCATTGCCTATCTGGCGCGATCACAGATCAACAGCCAATCGCAGGCAGCGTCAGCGGCCCAGAATGCTTTGACGCTGTTGGGCAATCTGCGGTGATCGGTGGGGCGGTCAGCTCTCTGGCTGTTGCGCCCGAAACACTGTCCGGTCGATCTCGACCGCATAACAGGTCACGGGGTGCGAGACATTGTGCAACGCGACTTCACCCAGCGGCAGGCAATTGCCGCAGGCGCTTTCGACCTCTTCCGAGACGACAATTCTGTGTCCGGTGGCCTTGCCATAGTCGCCCAGCCGCGCCGCGATATTCGCAGCCTGACCGATCACGGTAAAATCGAGACGTTCCTTTGATCCGACATTGCCATAGGTGACCCGACCATAGGCCAGCCCGATGGCGCAATCCAGCGCCACGTCCCCCTCGGGTGTTTCGGCCAGCTTCGTAACGATCTCGGTTGCCGAGGTCATGGCCTGACGATGGGCGGTCTGGGCATCGGCACCGGCAGGAAATACCGCAAGCACCGCGTCGCCGATGAACTTCAGGACCTCGCCCTCATTGGCATGCACGATTTCGGACACCGTCTCGAAGAACCGGTTCAACGTGCCGATATAGCTGGCGCGCCCCAACTCCTCTTCTAGCCGGGTCGATCCGCGCAGATCGCAGAACATGATCGCGGCGTCGATCTCGTCGCCGTCACCACGGCGGATTTCGCCACCCAGAACCCGGGCCCCGCTGCGCTTGCCGACATAGGTCTCCAGCAGTGACTGCGCATTCTCGCGCTGCATGAACACCTCGTAGTAGCGGCCGATCACGGCGGAGCATTCAAAGATCAGGCCCAGGTTGGCGGTGGTGAACCCGTCCGGGTGATCGCAGCTCATGGTCAAGACGTTGATGCGCCCATCGGAAAACGGCATCGGCATCGCGACATAGTCGGTGGCGCCCTGCGCGCGCAACTCCTGCATGATCGGGAATTCTGTATCGGTCGGCCCGTCTGTCAACCGCTGACGGATGCCGCCCAGGCCGTTTGATACATGCCGCAGCGGGCTGTTGTTGAAGGCCGGATGATCGTGGATCTCATAGGTCGGCGCATAGGTCGAGATCTCGGCCTTCCCCTTTTCCCAGATGTAATGCTTGCCTGCGATCAGCGGATGCAGCGACCAGGCCAGAACGCTCAGCCGCGAGACCGCGATCCCGTGATCCAGCATCTTTTCGGCCAGCGCGCGGGTGAATTCCTCGGCCGTACGGAACGAAGCCGCACCGCGCAACAGCCAGTCGACAAGCGGGCCGCTGACATGGCCATCCGCCCCCTCGTTCAGGCTGTTGTCGCCCAGTTCGATCCGCGTATGCGCCTGCGGCATGAATCCGACATAACCGCGTATGCCGGCGCTCTCGGGCAAAGGCGTGTCGTAGGACCAGACCGCATTGGCCACCTTCTCCTCGCCGACATACATGTCGCGGTAACTGGCCGTTCCCTTGAACGGGCAAAAGGTCTGAAGCTCGGTCGGATCTCCCAGCGGCACCAGTACGTCGTCGCGCGGGATGTAGACTGCCGGCGCCAGGCGGGTTTCGTACATCACCAATGCGCGGGTCGTTGCCGCCAGCAGCACATCGTTGCGATACACCTCGACCTTTCCGTCGAGCGGCTCGATACTGATGCCATAGCTCTGGGCCCGTGGGGTGGCATGGACGTTCATCGACAACCTCCTTTTTGCCCGTCAGGTCATAGGATGGGGGCAGGGGGGGTGAATGCCAAGGGCACGAAACTGAAATTATCGGTGAGGCAGCTGATGCGATCTCTTCTGATGACAGCTCTTGTCATTGCCCCAATTGCACCGCTAGAGGCGCAGCACAGCCGGATACCCCAGCCGACGCGCGATCAATGCATCTGTATCGCCGTCTGTCAGGCGACCAACCGTCCTGCCTGGGTCTCGGGGCCGCCGCCGACATGCCCGCATATCCGGGATGAGCTGATTATCGACAATCGCGCCACCTGCGCCTGCCCGGCCTGGCCGCCCGCGCAAGCGCAGTCGCGACCCGCGCCGGGACGCGAGTCGCCCAATCACTGATGCATCAGACCATCTGGATCACGCTTTTCTCGATCGCCAGCATATAACCGCGTTTGGCGATGTTCTTGACCAGCAGGGCGCTGATCATCTGGTTGCCCAGCGTGTCGCGCAGCCGCTTGATCCGGGTGGCCCCAGCGGCCTCGTCACAATCGGCGGCAGCCCGGCCCGAGATCACGGATTCGATCTGCGACCCCGATAGCACCTCGTCATCCATCCGCGCCTCGGCCAGCACGGCGAGGGTCTCGATGGCGGCGGGGGTCAGCTGGAACTCCATGTTGTTGAGGTAGACGGTATTCTCTTCACGGCTGATCAGCAGCGAGGTCACCTGAATGCCGGTGCGCTCGATCTGGGCCATGCGACGGTTGAGCAGCACCAGCATCGCCAGAAAGGCCAGTGCTGCGATCATCATGGCACTGGCAAAGACCAGCAGCACGAAAATTACCATGCGATAGCTCGACAGGGTGTCGGCAAAGGCGGTGCCCGATTGGGCCAGGATTTCCAGCAGCCGGATCTCGGCCTGGGTGGTCAGATCGTTTTCGATGAAAACCCGCTCGACCCGCGCGTTGAACGCGTTGGCGTCGGGCAGGGTCAGCAGCAGAAAGGTGGCCGCCGTCGCCAGGATGACGACGATGGCGCCGATGCCGAACCCGATCAGCCGGGTACCTGACCGGCGTGCCTCAGAAACGGAGAAAATAGGGTCCGGCATCGGCCTTCCTCTGGTCCAGTCCCTCGGGTCCAAAGACCGAAAGCACGTTGAGCAGGGTCCAGCCGGCGGCTTGCAGGCGGGCGGCGACCTCGGGTGCGGCCTGTCCGGCGGAACAGCCGGAGACCTGCATGACACCGTAATGCAGCCGCAACGGCTGTTCCTGCTTGGCCTTGTAATCGGCATAGCATTCCGCGGCGCCGGCGCTGGCGGGGGCCGCGATCAGGGCCAGAAGGGCCAGGATTTGGGAGAACTGTTTCATGGCCATTATCCTGCGCCCTGAGGCGAGGATATTCAATAACCGCAGGGCGATAGCGGGGCTGATATCGGATAACAGAGGGGCGATATTGCTTGTCCGGACGGGGCGGGCGCAGGTTTGGCACATCACCACCGCCCGTGACGATGCGGGCCAGAGAACAGACAACCGAAAGGATCCCTCTCATGCACCGCAAGTTCATCGCCCTTGTCCTGTCCACCGCCATCGCCGTCACCGGTGTCTCTGTCAGCCAGGCTCGTGCCGCCGATGCACATGACATTCTGGGTGGTCTGGCGGCCATCGCCATCCTGGGTGCCGCCGTTCATCACTATGACAAGAAGAAGGATCGCCGCCGTCAGCAAGAGCACGCCACCCGCAACCAACACAACCCGTATCCGACGCATGACCCGCATCGCCGCGCCAAGCCGCTGCCGACCGATGTGGCACGTTATAACCTGCCGTCGCGCTGCTTGCGCGAGGCGGATGGCTATCGCGGTCATGGTCCGGTGCTGGGTGCACGTTGCCTGACGCGGCATTATGGCCATGCCAACAGCCTGCCGCAGCAATGCAAGGTGTCCTATTGGAATGGCGAGCGGACCCGCAATGCTTACGAGCCCAACTGCCTGCGCCAGTTCGGCTATCGCGTCGCCTATTCCAACTGAGGTCGAGCAGGAGGCCTGTAAGGGGCCGTGGGGCAGGGGGCATGGCTCCCTGCCTTTTTGCTTGTTCCGAGACGTGAATTCAGGTCAACCAAGGGGCATGACACAGCCTGATTACCAGCTCGAAGCGGCCCTGACAGAGCAAGGCCGCATTCGTATCGCCGGCGTTGACGAGGTTGGGCGCGGCCCATTGGCCGGCCCGGTGGTTGCAGCGGCGGTGGTGCTGGACCCTGCGGCCATTCCCGCGGGGCTAAACGATTCCAAGAAACTGACGGCCGCCCGGCGCGAGCGGTTGTACGATATCCTGCATGCCAGTGCCCAGGTGAGCATCGCCGAAGCCAGCGTCGAGGAGATCGACGCCCTCAACATCCTGCGCGCCTCGCATCTGGCTATGGAGCGTGCTGTGGCCGCTCTGGACCCCGCACCCGATTTCCTGCTGATCGACGGCAACCTGATTCCCGCCGGTCTCAGCATCCCGTCGCAGGCGGTGATCAAAGGCGACGGGCGGTCGGTGTCGATTGCGGCGGCCTCGATTGTGGCAAAAACATGGCGCGATCGGGTGATGGTGGATTTGGCGCAACAGCATCCCGGCTATGGTTGGGAACGCAACGCCGGATACCCGACAAAAGAGCATCGTGCCGCTTTGCAAGATCTTGGTGCAACCCCACACCATAGGCGTTCTTTCAAGACAGTGCACAAGATATTGTATCAAGAGTAAATCGTAACTCGCTGATTCAAAAAAGAAATTGACCGCGAATCCGGTTTGACTCATCCTGTCATCAACCAAATGAGCGCAAAAAGCGCCGTGGAACTTGAGGCAGACTATGACGACGACCAAGACAAAGGGCGCAACAGCGCTCCCTTTAAACACGATTATAGCCGGCGACTGCATCGACGTGATGAACGCGATGCCAGAGGCGTCGGTGGATCTGATCTTTGCCGATCCGCCATATAACCTGCAACTCAAGGGCCAGCTGCATCGTCCCGACAACAGCCAAGTGGACGCGGTCGATGACCACTGGGACCAGTTTTCCAGCTTTGCCGCCTATGACCAGTTCACGCGCGACTGGCTGAAGGCCGCCCGGAGACTGTTGAAACCCAATGGCGCGATCTGGGTGATCGGGTCCTATCACAACATCTTCCGGGTCGGCTCGGCGCTTCAGGATGCGGGGTACTGGATCCTAAACGACGTGGTATGGCGCAAATCGAACCCGATGCCGAATTTCCGTGGCAAGCGGTTCACCAATGCCCATGAGACGATGATCTGGGCGTCCAAGGCCGAAGGCGCCAAGTACACCTTCAACTATGAGGCGCTCAAGGCGCTGAACGAAGGTGTGCAGATGCGCAGCGACTGGGTCATGCCGATCTGCACCGGGCATGAGCGGCTCAAGGACGAAAACGGCGACAAGGCGCATCCCACGCAAAAGCCCGAGGCGCTGCTGCACCGGGTTCTGGTCAGCTCGACCAATCCGGGTGACGTGGTGCTGGACCCGTTCTTTGGCACCGGCACCACCGGTGCAGTGGCCAAGATGCTGGGCCGCGAGTTCATCGGCATCGAGCGTGAGGAAGCCTATCGCAAGGTCGCCGAAAAACGTATCGCCAAGGTGCGCAAGTTCGACCGCGAGGCGCTGGAAGTCAGCGCCAGCAAACGGTCCGAGCCCCGCATTCCCTTTGGCCAGTTGGTCGAGCGCGGCATGCTGCGTCCGGGCGAAGAGCTTTACAGCATGAACCAGCGGCACAAGGCCAAGGTGCGCGCCGATGGCACGCTGATCGGCCAGAATATCAAGGGTTCCATCCACCAGGTGGGCGCGCATCTGGAAAATGCGCCGTCGTGCAATGGCTGGACCTACTGGTGCTTCAAGCGTGACGGCAAGACGGTGCCGATCGATGTTCTGCGCCAGCAAATCCGGGCGGAACTGGAAAACTGACCTCGTAAGATCCCAAGAATACCGCCGGTGCCTGTGGCCTGACACATGGCACTACACCTTGCCCCGCCGCATGTCGGCGGGGTTTTTTCTTTGTCGCACCCGGTACCCGCCCCGGCCTATTGTGACTATCTGATAGGGCAGGAACGAAGGAAACTACCCATGACCGACAGCACAGCAGCGCCTCCGCGCCGTGAGCGGTTCTTTTTTACCCAGCCCGACGAGTTCGATTTCGACAACCGGTTTACTCAGGCGGCGCTGAGCAAGCACAAGCGCGAAGGGCTGGAACTGGCGGTGCGCGCGCGCTGGGTCGCGATGGCAGTGATCTCGGTGCTGCTCATCTTTGTGAACCCGCATTGGGACGTGATCTATTACCACGGCATTCTGGCGCTGCTCGCTGTCAATGGCTGGTTCATCCGGCGGGCGGGGCGTGTCGGGCAATCGCGGCTGGAGCTCTTGCTGATCCTCGCCGATCTGCTGATCATGACGTTGGGCATGGTGATACCCAACCCGCTGTCCGACGACGTGCGACCGCTGGCGATGCAGTACCGGTTCGACAATTTCCAGTACTTCTTTGTCATCCTGGCGGCGGGGACGCTGGCCTATTCCTGGCGTACGGTGATTACAATCGGCACATGGACCGCGATCCTGTGGACGCTTGGCTGGGTTGTCGCCCGGTGGCAGTCCGAACCTATTGCCGAGCTAAGCGCCCGCGCGCAGGCGGCATTCGCGGGTTTCCCCGACGTGGCCGAAGTGATGGAGCCCAACAGCTTCATGGTTCAACTCCGCGTGCAAGAGGTGGTGGTGTTCCTGATCGTTGCGGTCACGCTCGGGGTGACTGTGCGGCGTTTCAACCGGCTCTTGACCACCAATGCCGGGCTGGAACGCGAACGCGCCAACCTGTCGCGCTATTTCTCGCCCAATGTGGTCGATGCGCTCAGCCAGAATGACGAGCCGCTGAAACAGGTGCGGCAACAGGATATCGCCGTTTTGTTCATCGACATAATCGGCTTTACCCGTTTTGCCGCAGGGCGCGACCCCTATGAGGTGATCGAGGTGCTGCGTGGTTTTCACGCCCGGATGGAGGGTGAAGTGTTCCGCCATAACGGCACACTCGACAAATACCTGGGGGACGGGCTGATGGCGACATTCGGCACCCCGGTGGCCGGCGAGACCGATGGCAGCAACGCGCTGGCCTGCGCCCGCGCCATGGCCAAGGTGATCGGTGATTGGAACCGCGAGCGCCGCCGCCAGGGCGAGCCCGAGATCCGGGCCGGGATCGGTGTGCATTACGGCCCTGCGGTTCTGGGTGATATCGGTGCCAATCGGCTGGAATTCGCCGTGATCGGAAACACGGTGAACGTTGCCGCCAAGCTGGAAGCCCAGTCGCGGGTCTATGACGCCGGCATTGTGATCAGCGACGATCTGCGCCGCCAGGTGGAGGCAGAGGGTGGGGCGATCCTGATGGATGGGTTCGACGAACGCCGGGACGAGATGATCCCGGGCATGGCGGATCCGATGGCGGTCTGGGTTCTGTAACAGAACTCAACGCGGGGTCGGGTTCAGCGCCTTGTTATAGGGCTTCCAGTCGGTGATCTCGGGGTAATACCGGTGCCGCCAAGCCCGCACGCGCGGGTTCATCACTCGCCGCCAGAGCGGTGGGATCATCGCCGCCACCGTCATCACCGGATAGCCATAGGGCAGCTGCGGCGCATCCGCCTCGGTATGGTTTTGCAACAGGGGAAACCGACGGTCGGGCTTGTAGTGATGGTCCGAATGGCGTTGCAGGTTGATCAGCAGCCAGTTCGAGGCCTTTTGCGCCGCGTTCCAGGAATGGCGCGGCATCACATGTTCGTATTTGCCGTCGCCCAGGTATTTGCGGGTCAGGCCGTAATGCTCGACATAGTTCACCAGTTCCAACTGCCAGATCGCGGTGCCTGCCTGCACCAGGAACAGGCCGATCCCGGCCCAACCGCCCAGCAGCCCGGCCAGCGCCAGCATCAACCCCTGCAAGGCCCAATAGCGCCAGAACGGATTGGCCGGATCGGTCCAGCGCCGGTCCTTGCGGTCCAGCATCTCGCGTTCGGCGCGAAAGGCCGAGCGCAGGCATTGCACCAGGACGCGCGGATAGAAGCGATGGAACCCTTCGTTGTAACGCGCGGTGACAGGGTCGCGCGGGGTGCCCACATGGCGGTGATGCACCAGAAGGTGCTCGGACCGGAAATGCGAGTAAAGCACCATGGCCAGCAGGATATCGCCCAGCCAGCGCTCGAACCGGTTCTTCTGATGCATCAATTCGTGGGAATAGTTGATGCCGATGGTCCCGGTAATCACCCCGACCCCAAAGAACAGCGCGATCTTTTCACCGGTTGACAGGTGATCGGCGCGGGTGGCGTACCAGATCAGCCCGTAAAGCGTGACGAATTGCAGCGGCACCCAAAGCTTGGGCAGCAGGATGTACCAGCCCAACGCCTCGTCACCGGTCTGGGGGTCGGCGTTTTCCTCGTTGAGGCCCGTTACCTGATCGTAAACCGCAAACGCCCACCAGGTCGAAAGCGGGACCGCCAACAGCCACCATCCGCCCTGGCTGGCCACGATCCAGACCAGCGGGATCAGAAGGAAGGACAGCCAGAACGGCATAGCGCTTTGCCAACGGGCCAGGGTTTCCGTGGGGATCATTGCAGGCTCCACATCCGAATGCCTGAAACATAACCGTTTTTTCCGGTTCTGCCCATGACGCTATTGGCCGCGCCAGAGGTCGAAGGCCTTGCGCATCACCGTGGGCAGGTCTGATGGGCGAAAGGCGTGTTTGTCGATGATGACCAGCCCCTCGGGCGCGGTGTCGACCTCCAGCGGCGCCGTATGAATGCGCAGGATCAGGTGGAAATGGGTAAAGGTGTGGCGCACCTCTGCGGGCAGTTCGCGCCATTGGGCCTCGAACGGGGGCGAGGGGGCAGGCGCCTCGGACCAGTCCGAGCCGGGCCAGCCCAGCATGCCCCCCAACAGGCCCTTGTCCGGGCGACGCTCCATCAGCCAGCCACCGTCGGAATGCTGCGCCAGATAGACATGCCCATGGCGGATCGGCTTGGGCTTTTTGGGGCTTTTGCGGGGCAGGTCGGCGGCGGTGCCGCGCTGGCGGGCCAGGCAGGGGGGGCGCAGCGGACAGATACCGCAGGCGGGCGAGCGCGGGGTGCAGATCGTCGCGCCCAGATCCATCACCGCCTGGGCGTGATCGCCGGGCCGCTTGGCCGGGGTTATCGCGGCGGCGTGCTCCTTCAGCACCGGCTTCACGCCCGGAAGCGGCTCTTGCACGTCGTGTAGCCGCGCCATCACCCGTTCCACATTGCCGTCCAGCACCGTCTCGGCCCGGTCAAAGGCGATGGCGGCGATGGCAGCGGCGGTATAGGGGCCGATGCCGGGCAGGGCGATCAACCCCTCGTAGCTGTCGGGGAACTGGCCGCCGTGCTCCTCACTTACCGCGCGCGCACATTTCAGCAGGTTGCGGGCGCGGGCGTAATAGCCAAGGCCCGCCCATTCTCCCATTACCGCCTCGTCCGGTGCGGCGGCCAGCGCCGCAACCGTTGGCCAGCGGGTGGTGAAGCGGTGGAAATAGTCGCGCACTGCCGCCACGGTGGTCTGTTGCAGCATCACTTCTGACAGCCAGACGCGATAGGGGTCGGGGCGCGTGCCTGCCGCGCGCGCCGCTGGCCCCACCCGCCACGGCATTTCGCGCGCGTGGCGGTCGTACCAGTCGAGCAGCGCACCGCTCACGTCAAAGTGTTGGAGGTCGCGCACGAAAATTCCCTTGCTTCTATCGGTTTCACTGGTGCCGCTGTGCGTGGGCTTTAGAATAGCGGCAACAGAGTCGGATTCCAGATGGCAAGCAGACGTTCCTCGACCCGTGGTTTCAAGCGCACCGCCAGCGTGCTGGGGGACCAGATTCGCCGCGCTGGCGAAACACGCGGCTTTGCCGTGGGCCGGGTGCTGACCCACTGGGCCGAGATCGTCGGACAGGATCTGGCCGCCATCGCCCGCCCGGTCAACATCGGCTATGGCAAGGGTGGCTTTGGCGCGACGCTGACGGTGCTGACCACCGGGGCCCAGGCACCGATGCTGGAAATGCAGAAGGAACAGCTGCGCGAACGGGTGAACGCCGCCTATGGCTATAACGCCATCAGCCGGGTCCGCATCACCCAGACCGCGCCCGTCGGCTTTGCCGAAGGTCAGGCCACATTCGAGCATCGCCCCAAGACCGCCACCAGCGTCCCGCGCCCCGAGATCGTGGCCGAAGCGGCGCGGGTGGCCGATGGCGCCAAAGATGAAGATTTGCGCGCAGCCCTTGAAAGGTTGGCGCAGAACGTTTTATCGAGACAGAAATCTTGAGGAAGGGCAGAAAGATGAACCGTTTGGGAACCCTGGTGTTTGCCGGTGTGGCTGTCGTGGCGGGGGCCTACTGGCTGACCCTGCCGTCACAGGGCAACCTGCCCGCCAACCCGTTTATCGGCGGTGCCGAGGCGCAGCAGGCCGAAATCGACACCTCGACCATTGTCGAGATGGTGCAAGGGGCCGAGGACGCGCCTGTCGAAATCATCGAATATGCCTCGTATACCTGCCCGCATTGCGCGGCGTTTCACCAGGGCCCCTACAAGCAGCTCAAGGCCGATTTCATCGACACCGGCAAGGTGCGCTTTGTCTATCGCGAGGTGTATTTCGACCGTTACGGTCTTTGGGCCTCGATGGTGGCACGCTGTGCGGGCCCCGAGAAGTTCTTTGGCATTTCCGACCTGATCTACAAGGGGCAAGCCGAATGGTCGCGCGCCGGTGGCCCGGCCGAGATCGCCGAGGAGCTGCGCAAGATAGGTCGACTGGCCGGGATCGAGAATGACAAGCTGGAGGCTTGTCTGGGCGATGCCACCATGGCACAGACGCTGGTGGCCTGGTATCAGGAGCACGCGACCCGGGACGAGATCAACTCGACCCCCAGCTTCATGATCAATGGCAAGAAGGTCGAGAACCAGGCTTATGAAGGGTTCAAGGCCCTGATCGAGGCCGAACTGGGTAGCTGACCTCAGGGCGGGGGCGGCGCGGCGGCCAGCAGGATACCGCGCAATCTGTCCTCGTCCGTGACCTCCAGCCGCACCGGCAGGGTGATGACCTTGGACCGGAACGCGGGTGGCAGCCGCACGGCATCCTTCTCGGTCGTCACCATCTGGGCGCCCAAAAGCCGCGCTTCGTTTTCCAGCCGGGTCATCAGGGCCGGTGTCAGCGGCTGGTGATCGTCCAGCGCCTCGGCCCGGCGCAGATCGGCGCCCTCGGCCCGAAGCGTGCGAAAGAACTTGGCCGGGTTGCCGATCCCGGCAAAGGCCAGCACCGGGGTCGCGGTCCAGTCCATCCCGGTGCGCAGCGGCTTCAGCTCGGAAGTGATCAGCGGCACGGTCAGCGCGGCGCCCCAGGTGTCGCGAAACTGGTCCTGTGCCTGCGCATCTCCCAGGGCCAGAACAAGCTCGGCACGGGCAAGACCTGTTGCCACCGGTTCCCGCAAGGGGCCGGCGGGAATGCAGCGCCCGTTGCCAAACCCCTGGGCCGCATCCACAACGACGATCGAGAGATCCTTGGCCACTGCGGGATTCTGGAACCCGTCATCCAGGATGATCACGCTGGCCCCCGCCGCTGCCGCCGCGCGGGCGCCTGCGGCGCGGTCCTTGGCCACCCAGACCTCGGCAAAGGCCGCCAGCAGCAAGGGCTCGTCACCCACCTGCTCGGCGCGGTGGCGGCGTGGATCGACCTGCACGGGGCCTTCCAGCCTGCCGCCATAACCACGCGTGACCACATGTGGTTCGTGTCCGGCGTCGCGCAGCCGCTCGGCCACCCAGATCGCGCTGGGGGTCTTGCCGGTGCCGCCCGCGTTCAGGTTGCCGATGCAGATCACCGGTACTGGCACCTTGATCGGATCACCGCCCGCCAGTCGCCGTGCGGTGGCGCGGGCATAGAGCGCGCCCAGCGGCGCCAGCAGCCGCGACTGCCAGCCCGGATGTGCCGGATCGTTCTGCCAGAATTCAGGTGCTCGCATGAACCGCCTTTCGCCGGTCCAGCCGGTCCTGCACCATGTCGATCAATTCGTCGGTCAGATGGGCGGTTTCCGTGGCAACCTGCCAGCCCGCAAGGGCCATGCGGGCCGCCGCGTCCGGGGCCAGCAGGTCGACGACCTCGCGCCCCAGCGCCTCGGCATCGCGCACCGAGCGCGCGGCACCGGCCGAGGCCAGCCGTATATATGTCTCCATGTGAGCACGCACATTCGGACCGTAAAGCAGCGCCGAACCCAGCGCCACCGCGGTCAGCGGATCGCGCCCGCCAGTGCCGAATTCCAGAGAGCTGCCCATGAAGGTCAGCGGTGAAATCCGGTACCAAAGGCCCAGATCCTCGGCATGGGCGCTGATCACAACCTGAGTTGAATCCTCGATCCGGTCGCCCGCATCCCAGTCGGCGCAACGCAAATCCATCGCCTCGAGCCGTGTGCGCAGCGGTCCAGCCTCGCTCGGGTCGACTACATGCACGATTAGCAAGAGCCGGTGCAACAGCCGTAGCGCGTGGCGATGCGCGGTCAAAACCGAGATGAACTCTTTGGGCTGGGTCCAGGCCGACAGCCAGACCGGCCTGCCACCCAGGGTTGCGTTGGTCTCGACCAGTTCCTCTTCGGGCCAAGGCGTGGGGTTTGCGCTGATTTGCAGCGGGCTCGATGCGCGGACCTTGGTTGGCGAGATGCCGGCCCGTCGCACATAGCGCGCGGTTGCCTCGCCATCGGTCAGGATCATGTCGAAACAATCCAACATGGTGCGTGTCAGATCTGGCAGCCAGCGGTGGCGGCGGGCCTGTAGCTCGCGTTCAGAGACGTCGATCAGCAGCATCGGAATGCCGGCGCTGTCTGTCTCGTCGATCAGGTTGGGTTTCAGTGCGCCACCCGACCACAGGCACAGATCCGGACGCCAGTGATCCAGAAACCGGCGCGCCGGGGCGGGATGATCGTCGGGTAGCACCGAGATCAGGCCACAGGGCGCGATCCAGTCATCGATCCGCATATCCGCCGGGATTGTGAACAGCAGGCTTAGCTCGGGGCGCAGGGCGACCAGCCGCTGCGACAGATCGCAAAGCGCGGGGAACCGGCTGCGGTTGTTCACATGTATCCAGACCAGTTCGCCCTCGGGGCGATCCGGCATGTCCCGGCCCGGGGGGGTCACACCCCGCCAATTGAGCACGCGATAGGCCGCAAGGCTGAGAGACCGTGCCATGGCTTAGTCCTGCCCTCGTGGCGCAATGCCTTCAGGGGCGCCGGATCGCCGGTCGGTCTGGGCAGTGGATGCCATGCGGCGCTCCTGACGGAGAGGGGTTGAAATCGGCGGCACCCTACGGGTTTGGCGGCCCGGGTCAAGTCATCGGGCGCCAAGGACCGCCGCGGTCAATGCGCCGTAATGCCCGTACCGGCGGGATCGAGGGCGCCGAACAGGCCGCGATGCACGATATCCCCACCGGCGATGACCCCGTCCAGCCGGGGTTTGGGATTGTTGAAGCGCAAGGCCGCACCGCTCCGGTCGGTGCAAAGCCCGCCCGCTTCGCGCAGGATCAGATCGCCAGCGGCGATATCCCATTCCCAGCTGGGTCGCAGGGTCAGCATCCCGTCGAACCGGCCCTGCGCCACCAGTGCAAGGCGATAGGCAAGCGAAGGACGATAGTCGCGGTGGAACTCAGGCGCCTGTCCCCCGGTCCAGTGTTCGGGGCGCAGATTTGGTCGCGCGGCCAGAATATGCGCCTGCGCCAGGTCGGTGGGTGCCGAGACCCGGATCGGTTCGCCGTTCAGAAAGGCACCACCGCCCGCCGCGGCGGTGAACAGCAGGTCACGCTGTGGCAGATAGACGGCGGCGGCGGTAACAACGCCCCGATCCGCCACCGCCAGCGCATGCGCCCAGGTGCGCGACCCTTCGGCAAAGCTGCGGGTGCCGTCGATCGGGTCGATGATGAAAACACGGTCGTGATCCAGCCGAGCGGCGGTATCCTCGGTCTCTTCGCTAAGCCAGCCATAGCCGGGGCGGGCAGCGGGCAGCATCTGGGCCAGCATCGCGTTCACCGCCAGATCGGCCTCGGTCACCGGGCCGGCGCCATCGGGCTTGTCCCAGCTCTGGGCATCGCGGCCTGAGTAGCGGGTGGCGATGCGCCCGGCCTCGCGTGCGGCGCGGATCAACAGGTCGAGGTCAGTTTCCGGCAAGCGTCATCCCCTCGATCAGGATCGACGGTACCACCCGCGACAGCCAGGGGCGGGCATCGTTTGCCGGGATCATCCGCAGCAACATGTCGCGCAGATTGCCCGCGATGGTGCATTCGTTGACCGGATAGGCGATCTGGCCGTTTTCGATCCAGAAGCCCGAGGCCCCTCGCGAATAGTCGCCCGTGTTGGGGTTGATCGTCGACCCGATCAGCGAGGTCACCAGCAGCCCTGTCCCCATGTCACGGATCAGATCGTCACGCGACGCCGTGCCGGGGGTCAGCGTCAGGTTCCAGTTGCTGGGCGAGGGCGGACCCGACACGCCACGGGTGGCATTGCCGGTCGAGGCCAACCCCAGCTTGCGGGCGCTGGCCAGATCCAGCGTCCAGCCGGTCAGCATTCCGTCTTGCACGATGGCGCGCGCCCGTGTGGGCAATCCTTCGGCATCGAAGGGACGTGAGCCCGAGATACGAGGGCGGTGCGGATCCTCGACCAGGGACAAGGTAGCAGGCAGGATCTGTTCGCCCAGATGGTCCTTGAGCCAGGATGAGCCGCGCGCGACCGAGGCGCCATTGGCGGCCGCCAGCAGATGCCCGATCAGCGAAGAGGAGATGCGTTCATCGAACAGCACCGGATAGCTGCCGGTTGCTGGTTTGCGCGCGCCTTGCAGGGCCACCGCCCGTTCACCGGCGCTGCGGCCGATCTCTTCGGGGCTGCGCAGGTCGGATTGATAGGTGCGGCTGTCGCCATCGGCGTCCCGTTCCATCCCTGTTCCGCTGCCCGATATGGCAACACAGGACAACGAGCGCACACTGCGCCCGTAGCCGCCGGAAAACCCGTTGCTGGCGGCCAGATGCACATGATGCTGTCCATAAGACGCGGCGGCGTCCGACACCTGGGTAACACCGGTTACCGCCGCGGCGGCGGCCTCGGTGGCCAGCGCGTCCTGCATCAGCGCCTCGGGCTCCGGTTCGGCGGCGGGGTCGCGCAGATCAAGCGCGGCAAGGTCCCAGTTCCGCGCCAGCTGATCGGGGTCGGCCAGCCCGGCGTAAGGGTCCTCGGGCGCTTCACGCGCCATCGCCACCGCGCGTTCGGCCATCGCGGCCATCGCCTCGGGGCGGCTGTCCGAACTGGACACGATCGCCTGCCGTTTGCCGACAAACACCCGCAGGCCCAGATCGGTCCCTTCGGAACGTTCGGCATGTTCCAGGGCACCGCCGCGCACCTCGACCGAGACCGAGGTACCCTCGACCACCAACGCATCGGCGGCTTCGGCGCCAGCCTGACGGGCGGCGTGCAAGAGAGCGTGGCTGAGGTCTTCGGCCTTGTGCGGCATGGGCTGTCCTTTGGCTGTTGTCAGGGAGGTAGCCCCCGCCGCCGCCCGCTGCAAGCCCCGCAGGGCGCGGTTCGGGTGACCAAGGTGTCAGCAGGGCGCGCAGCCGATGCGCGCACCCCGCTGGAGCCGTTACTTGATACGCTGACCGTTTGCGAGGATATGGCCCTGTTCGTTGATCTCGATCTTCGAGTTCAGCGTGTCGGGCGCATCGCCGGGTATGGCCAGCATGCCCATCATCATCCGTGCGCCCATGGCGTCATCCTCGGACACGAAACCCATGGCGATCAGCTTGTCGAGCAGCGCATTTGCCCCGGACAGGGTCAGGTTGGCCACGCCCGAAGGCGCCGGAATGCCGTCAAAGGATTCGTAGTCGGAATTGTCAAAGGTGAAGGCGCCAGTACCGGTCAGCTTGGCCCCCACCAGCGAGACCAGCAGCTGGTTGATGGTCAACTCGTTCAACTCGCCCGGCGCACCGCCGGTCGCTTCGAGCGTTTCTGCCACGGTCGGGTCGAGAAAATCGACCAGAACCGTCGCCAGGCCCGACAGGTCAAGCGCCACGGTCGCCGGATCGCGCGGCAGGGCACCGGCGGGGTCGAACATGCCCCAGATCATGTCCGACATGGTGAAATCGGTCAGGTTCATGCCAAAGCTGAAGGGTTGCGGATCGTCGCCCGCCTGGGTGGGGATATCCAGCTTGAACCCCGATTCCGCCATCGCTAGATCAATGGGAAAGGGCAGGTCCTGTGTCGTCATGGAAATCTGCGACTGGCGGCCCTTGAGATCGTAGACCACATGGCTGGCATCCATGGCGATCCGGAAATCACCACCCTGTGACGAGGATGTCATGGCAAAATCGTCGCCATCACCCTTGGCCGCCATATTGCCGCTGCCAGCGCCATAGCTCATCAGCGCGTCAAAGGCGAAACCCGATTTCAGCATGTCCGAGAAGTTGGTCGCGTCAAAACTGGTCGGCAGGCTGCCGGTGCCGGAATAGCGTACATCCGAAAGCGTGCCCGAGAAGTTCCCCGCATCGTCCGAGTCAGGATCGTCGAAAGACAGCGCATATGTCAGGCCGGAGGCGGTGAAGCTTTGCACTAGGTCGCGCATCTCGCCCAGTTTCATTTCCGAGGTGCCGGAGATGGCCGTCATCTCCAGCAGGAAACTCAGCGCATCGGCGGGCATCGTCTCGCCATCGGCCTCCAGCGAGGCGAGCCGCAGGCTGACCTGATCGGCGCTGTAATCATAGGTCATGTCATCCGGGTCGCCGGTCGCGACCATGGACATGTTGCGGTTGGTATAGGTGAGAGTACCGGTTACCGGTGCCTCGTCCTCGACAGAGAAAACGAAGGTCAGCGGGAATTCTTCGGGCAGGCCGATCCGCACCGATCCGTCGCCCTGATCGGTCATGGTGATCTGTGGCATCGAGAACGACATCGCGCTGTCCTGCTCGGGAATGCCCATGGACATGCTGAAATCGGTGATCGTCAGCGTGTTGCCCGATCGGCTTTCCGTGCCTGCGACGTCATAGCCCATGCCGCCCAGATAGGCGCTCCAGTCGGCCCAGATCTGCTCGGCGGTCAGATCGGCCCAGGCGCCCTGGGTTGCAATGGCATAGGCGAGTACGGCGCCGGACGTGCGGCGGAGGAAAACGGGCATCACAAGAACCTCTCTGGATCAATTTCGTCCCTATCGTGTTTCGGTGGGCAACGGGCGTCAAGGGGGGCAGGCACTGGATCCTTCCCCTGTCCCGGCGTAGGACTTGGCACAGCAGACATGGGAGGAAGATGCATGACCGGGATGCAGGGAAAAACCGTTCTGATCACAGGCGCAAGCCGGGGGATCGGGGCCGAGGCCGGGCGCGTCTTTGCCGCGGCCGGGGCCAATGTCGTCTTGTTGGCACGCAGCGCCGAGGCGCTGGCCGAGCAAGCATCCGAGATCGGCGAGACCGCGCTGGCACTGGCTTGCGACGTGGCCGACGCGGCGCAGGTGGCGGGTGCGGTGAACGCGGCGGTGTCGCGGTTCGGCGGGCTCGACGTGCTGATCAATAACGCAGGTGTGATCGAGCCGATCTCGCATCTGGCCAGCTCGGACCCGGCTGGATGGGGCCACGCCATCGATATCAACCTCAAGGGTGTCTATTACGGCATGCGCGCGGCACTGCCGGTGATGCGTAGAGCGGGGGGCGGAACCATCTTGACCGTCAGTTCAGGCGCCGCCCATAACCCGGTCGAGGCCTGGAGCCACTATTGCGCGTCCAAGGCGGGTGCGGCGATGCTGACCGCCTGCCTGCATCTGGAAGAGGGCCATCACGGCATCCGCGCCATGGGCCTGTCGCCGGGTACGGTTGCCACCCAGATGCAGCGCGAGATCAAGGGGTCGGGCATCAACCCGGTCAGCCAGCTCGACTGGTCGGCGCATATCCCCGCCGACTGGCCGGCGCGTGCGCTCTTGTGGATGTGCGGGGCCGAGGCGGACCCGTTCCTGGGCACCGAGATCTCGCTCAGGGACGAAGAAATTCGCAAGCGTGTGGGGCTGGCATGATCGAACTCGAAAAGGAGGGCGGTCTGTGGACCGTCACCCTGAACCGCCCTGACAAGGCCAATTCGCTGACGGCGGCCATGCTGGAACGGCTGGTCGAGATCGCCGAGACGGCGGGCGAGGCGCGGGCGTTGATCCTGACCGGGCGTGGCAAGGTGTTCAGCGCCGGCGCCGATCTCGAGGCCGCGCGGGCGGGGCTGGCGACCTCGGACCTGTGGGAGCGGCTGTCAGGCGCGATCGCGGCGCTGCCTTGCCTGACGGTCGCGGCCCTGAACGGCACACTGGCGGGTGGCGCCAACGGCATGGCACTGGCCTGCGACCTGCGCATCGCGGTGCCCGAGGCCAAGGTGTTCTATCCGGTGATGAAGCTTGGCTTTCTGCCGCAACCTTCCGATCCGGCCCGCATGGCGGCGCTGATCGGCCCGGCGCGGACCCGGCTGATCCTGATGGCGGGCCAAAAGATCACCGCGCAGGAGGCCTATGACTTCGGCCTGATCGACCGGATCGTACCCGCCGAACAGCTGATGGAGACCGCCCGCGCGCTGGTGGCCGATTCCCTGGCCGCCGATCCGGCGGTTGCGGCAGGTATTTCCCGGCTCTGTTCCTGACCAGCCCTTCAGGACAGCGCCGGTTTCGTGCAACGAAACCGGGCCGGAAACCTTGCAGGTTTCCGGTCGCCGTCGCGCGTCAAGGCTCTGAGTTGCTAGCGTTTGCGCCGCCCGCCCGGCACTTTCGAGCGAAACCCGGGGGGTCGTTTGCGCACCCAGGCGAGAAACTTCGCCAACCGGGGATGGGCGCGCAGAGCCTCTACCGTGTGAAAGCTGCGCGCCAGTTCCGCCTCGGTCAGGGTGGCATGGACCTCCTTGTGGCAGATGACATGCAACAGGACCGTCGGTCCTCCCTTGCCACCCTTCAGCCGGGGGATCAGGTGGTGCTGGCTGCCGTCGCCTTCGGGTATCGGCCGTTCGCATAACGGGCAGACCCCTTCGGGTGGGGGGAGATCCGGGCACTTGTTTTCCTTGTCTGTCATGGGCAAGAGGATGCACCACCGTGCAAACGGCGCAAGTGGAGAGACCCATGGAATTCGGAACACAGGCCCAGACCGAGCTGCTGAACAGCCTGATCGAACAGGGCGAGCGTCTCTGGACAATTGCGCTGGGCTGGCTGTCGAGCCCGGCCGCCTGGTCGCAATTCGCCCTGTTGATGGTGGCCTATCTGGTGGCGCTCTATGCCGCGCGCCGGTTGCGTGAGCCACTGTCGCGCCTGCTGACCCCACCCTCGGGACAGATGGATCCGCTGTCGCGGACCCGCCGTTTCGTGTTGATCTTCGTGCCGCTGCTGCTGCCGCTCCTGGCCTATGTCTTTACCGGCATCGGCGAGAGTGTCACCCGCTCGCTGTTCGGCTCGGGCGCGGTGATTGCCTTTGGCAAGCGGGTGTTCCTGTTCCTGGCCGCCCGCATTCTGGTGCGCGAAATCCTCGACGATCCGCTGATGAAGCTGCTGGGCCGTTACGTGTTGATCCCGGTGGCGGCGCTCTATGCGCTGGGCCTTCTGGAACCGGCCATGGCCAGGCTGGACCAGACCGTGGTGCCGCTGGGCAACCTGTCCTTTTCGCTGCTCTTCGCGTTGCGTTTCCTTGTCGTGGGCGGCGCCATTTTCTGGCTCGGGCGCTGGTCCAACGACCAGTCGGCGCAATTCATCAAGCAACAGCGTGAAATGCGCCCGGCGATGCGCGAACTGACTGCCAAGACGGTCGAGATCGGTATCTTCGGCATCGCCTTCCTGCTGGTGATGAACATCATGGGGATCAGCCTGACCTCGCTGGCCGTTCTGGGTGGTGTCATCGGTGTCGGCCTCGGCTTTGGCCTGCAAAAGATCGCCTCGAATTTCATCTCGGGCGTCATCCTGCTGCTCGAAGGGCAGGCAACCGTCGGCGATTACGTTGAACTCGACGGGGGTGAGGCCGGCACCATCGTCAAGATGACCGCGCGCGCCACCATCCTCGAGACATTCGACGGGCGCTGGATCGTGGTCCCGAACGAGGATTTCATCACCACGCGGGTGGTGAACTTCTCGGATCAGGGAAGCGCCAACCGGTACGAGGCACCGTTTTCGGTGAGCTATGACACGGATATCAACCGGGTGCCCGCGATCATCGAAGCGGCGGTGGCGACACATCCTGGTGTGCTGGCAAGCCCCTTTCCACCCGATTGCGAGCTGCGCGGTTTCGGCGAGAGCGGGGTCGATTTCGCGGTCGAATTCTGGGTCGAGGGGATCGATGACGGCAAGAACAAGTTCATGTCAGATGTGCTTTTCCTGATCTGGAACGCGCTCAAGGAGAACGGCATCGAAATCCCCTATCCGCATCGGGTGGTGGAACTTTCCGGCAGTATCGAGACGCGGCAGGCATGAAACCGGCGGTCGTCATAGGGGCGGGGCCTGCGGGTCTGATGGCCGCGGGCGAGTTGGCCCGCGCCGGCCTGCCGGTGCTGGTGGCCGAGGCCAAGACCTCGGTTGCGCGCAAGTTCCTGATGGCGGGCAAGTCGGGTCTGAACCTGACCAAGGACGAACCGCTAGAGCAGCTGCTTGCCGCCTATGGCGATGCGGCCGACTGGCTGCGCCCGATGCTGGCGGCCTTTGATGCCCATGCGGTTCAGGATTGGGCGCGCGACCTGGGGCAGGACCTGTTTACCGGTTCGACGGGGCGGGTGTTTCCGACCGCGATGAAGGCCTCTCCGCTGTTGCGGTCCTGGTTGGCGGAACTGGCGGGGCTAGGGGTCGAGATTCGCACTCGCTGGCGTTGGACCGGTTGGCAGGCCGAAGCGCTCTGTTTCGACACGCCCGAGGGGGCGCAACGGATCGAACCTTTGGTCACCGTGCTTGCGCTGGGCGGGGCCAGTTGGGCCCGGCTCGGCTCGGACGGGGCGTGGGCCGCGTTGCTCGAGGCGCGCGGGGTGGAGTTGACACCCTTTGCGCCTGCCAATGCCGGGTTGCTGGTCGATTGGTCCGCGCATATGGCGCCGCTGGCCGGTCACCCGGTCAAGGGCGTGGCCTGGCAGGCGGGGGCGCTGAGCAGCCGGGGCGAGGCGGTGATTTCTGCCCGTGGGCTTGAGGGCGGCGGTATTTATGCGGTTTCGGCGGCGGTCCGGCAGGGCGCCCCCCTGTTTGTCGATCTGTTGCCCGACCTGCCGCTGGAAGAGGTGGCCGCTCGATTGGCGCGTCCGCGGGGTAAGGCCAGCCTGTCGTCGCATCTGCGCAAGGTGCTGAAACTGGCTCCGGAATGTCGGGCATTGCTGATGGAATTCGCCCGCCCGTTGCCGCAGGCGCCCGAGGCATTGGCGGCGCTGCTCAAGCGATTGCCGGTGCACCATGCTGGCCTGCGCCCGATGGACGAGGCGATTTCGACCGCAGGCGGGGTGCCGCGCACGACGCTGGATGAGGGACTGATGCTAAAGCAGATGCCCGGCACGTTCTGCGCGGGCGAGATGCTGGATTGGGAGGCGCCGACCGGCGGCTACCTCCTGACCGGGTGCCTGGCGACCGGCCGTTGGGCCGGCCGCGCGGCGGCGGCTTGGGTTCAGGCCGGGGTCAATGCACCCATGCGCTGAAACGCGGGGCGCGCGCGTACCGCCTTGCCATAGGCCTTGATCCGGTCCGAAGTGATCGGGAAACCGGCACCAAAGGCCCAGTTGAGGCAATGTACCAACAGGATATCGACGATCGTCATCTTGTCTCCCATTGCGAACGGGTCGCCCAGACGGGATTCCAGACGCGCCAGGTTGCGCTCGAACTCCCATTTGGCACAGTCGATGACGGCGGGCACGCGCTTGTCCTCGGGCAGGATGAATCCGTGGCGGGCGGCGACCCACAGCACCCCGTCGATCTCGTCAAGGATCGTGTGGAACAAGGCGTCCTGCTTGGCGCGTTCGGGCGTGCCAGCGGGATAGGTCAGGTCGCCATGCTTGTCGGTAAGATAGGTCATGATGGCAGAGCTGTCGGTGATCACGTGCTCTCCATCGACCAGCACCGGGATCTTGCCGCTGCCGTTCAGGGCCTTGACCTGTGGGTCATGCGGGCCGACATCGACGAATTCGTAGGGTTGCCCCAACTCTTCGAGCAGCCACAAAACACGCGAAGCACGGCTTTTGACCCGCCCATAGACCTTGTACATGATCCTCTCCCATTCTGATGATCCCGTTGCAGGATGGTGTCGGCGCGCGCGGGGTCAAGCCCTGCGTGCGAGGCCGTAACGTCACCGTGACCGGGACAACCACGCCAGCCGGATCATCGCCCGCTCGACCAGCGCCATCTGGGGCGCCGATTGCCCGGCCGAGCGCAAGGCGAGGTCGGTATCGGTCAGCACCGTCAAAGCTGCCTCCAGTCGCCTTGCGCCCCAACGCTTGGCCTGGCTCAGGATGCGGTCGCGGCGTGGGCCAAAGACCGGCGGGCGCAATGTGCCGATGCCCTGCGCCGGGCCACCGGGGGCCGAGGCACAGGCATAGAGCGTGCGGAAATGCCGGGTCGCCCCGATGCACAGGCTGACCGGTGTGGTGCCCTGGGCTTGCAGACGACGGATCAATGGTCCGATCTCGCCCTCCTTGCCCTCGGCCACCACGTTCAGCACGTCGTCCAGCGCCGCCTCGGTCGAGCGGGGGGCACAGGCCGCAATGTCCTCGAGCCCCAAAGGTGCCGCGTCTCCCAGCTTGTAAAGCGCCAGCTTTTCCATCGTCTGCGCGAAATCGCCCGGCCCCAGATCGCGCGCCAGATCGGACAGAACCGTCATCGGCTCGGGCGGGACGTCGCGGATGCCGGCGGCGGTCAGCATCCGTTCGATTTCGGCCCGCGAGGGCGGATCGTCATAGATGCCGGCGGCATAGGCGTTGGGATGGGTTTCGAAGGCCTTGCGGATCTTGGAACTCGGCTTCAACTGACCGGCGGTCACCACGATCTGCGCATCGCCCGGCTGCCAGTCCTCAAGCGCCGCCAGAACTGCGGGGGCCGAGGTTTCGGGGCAATCCTCGACAAAGACAACGCGCGGGCCGGGAAAGAACCCAACCGCCTTGACCGCGTCCAAAAGCTGGGCCGCGTCCTTGCGCAATTCAGCCCCCGGCATTCGGGTCAGGCGCATCTCTTCCTCGCCCCCCGGACCAATCAGTGCCGCGATGATCTGCTGGCGTTTCAGCGCGATGCGCATGGCATCGGCCCCGTGGATCAGGATGCCCGTCTTGCCCGCGTCGGGTCGGGCGAAATAGCCATCCGCCTCGCGCGGGGACAGCTTCATGCCGGTTGGTCCAGCGTTGCGTAAAGCTGGGTGACCAGTTGATCCGAGAGAATCACCATAAGGCGCTGGCGCGCGTCCCGTTCCCCCGCCAGCGTGTCGACGGTCGATCCGGTGGCGGAATAGCCGGTGAAATTGCGGACCTCGCCCGAGGCCATCACTGCGCCGCTTTCCTTGTTGGTCAAGGTATAGGCGGCGGTGCCGACGATGGAATAGCGGGTGGTATCGTTCGAGGCGGTGATTGCCTGCCCCTGCGAGGCGGTGCGCACCTTGACGTCCAGCAGATAGTCGGTGCCGGCGGCAGCGGTCCGGCCCAGGCTCTGTTCCAGATTCTGCACCAGCCAATAGCTTTCGACATCATCGGGGGCCGAAACCTCGACCCGGCCGCGCAGCGCATCGCCCGCTCCGCCAGGGCCATAGACCGGCTGAAAGCCGCAGGCGGCCAGCGCCAGCGGCAGCATCAGCAGGGTTCTGCGATTAAACGACCACATTGACGATCCGGCCCGGCACGACGATCACCTTTTTCGGTGCGGCGCCATCCAGCGCCTTTTGCACAGCATCGGTGGAGAGTGCCAGTTTTTCAACCTCGGTCTTGTCCATATCGGCGGGCACGCTGATTTCCGCGCGGCGCTTGCCGTTGATCTGCACCGGCAGTGTAACCAGCGCATCGACCAGCATCGCCTCGTCCGCGACTGGCCAAGGGGCTGCCGCGATCAGGCCTTTGCCGCCCTGATGGGCCCAGATGTCCTCGGCCAGGTGCGGGGTCATCGGCGACATCAGTTGCGCCAGCGTCATGATCGCCTGTTTCTGTGCCGCCGCCCCGGCCTTGGATTTCGCCAGGGTGTTGGTAAAGGCATAGAGCTTGGCGATCGAGGCGTTGAAGCCAAAGCTTTCGATCCCGTTGGTCACGTCGCGGATGCATTTGTGCATCTCGCGCAGCAGGTCGTCGTCACCTTCGCCGGGGGTGGCGGGGTCCATCGCGGCGATCCTGTCGCACAGGTTCCAGACCCGGTTCAGGTGCTTGTGCGCGGCTTCGGCGCCGGCATCGGTCCATTCCACGTCGCGTTCCGGCGGGCTGTCGGACAGTACGAACCAGCGCGCGGTGTCGGCGCCGAAACGGTCGATGATGGCCACCGGGTCCACCACGTTGTTCTTGGATTTCGACATCTTGGCCGAGGGGATGATCTCGACCTCGGTACCATCCTCCAGATAGCCCTTGCCGCCTTCGAGACGCACAGCCTCGGGGTAGTGATAGACAGGGCGGCCATCGGCGCCGGTGGTCTTGTAGATCGCATGGGTCACCATGCCCTGGGTAAAGAGCGCGTTGAACGGCTCTTTCGACTTCTCGGGCAGGTGGCCGCAGATATGCATCGCGCGGGCGAAGAAGCGCGAATAGAGCAGGTGCAGGATCGCATGCTCGATACCGCCGATATACTGGTCGACATTCATCCAGTATTCGGCCTCGGCCATATCGGTGGGCGTTTCGGCGCGCGGGGCGGTGAAGCGCGCGAAATACCAAGAGCTGTCAACAAACGTGTCCATCGTGTCGGTTTCACGCCGGGCGGGCTGACCGCAGGACGGGCAGGCGCAGTTGCGCCAGGTCGGATGGCGGTCCAGCGGATTGCCGGGCACGTCAAAGGTGACATCGTCGGGCAGCCGGATGGGCAGGTTTTCCTTTTTCTCGGGCACCACGCCGCAGCTATCGCAGTGGACCACGGGAATCGGGCAGCCCCAATAGCGCTGTCGCGACAGGCCCCAGTCGCGCAGGCGGAACTTGGTCACGCCAGTGCCCAGGCCCTTTGCCTCCATCCAGTCGATGGTGGCGTCGATCGCCTCTTGTCCGGTGGCCACATCCAGCCCGGCGAAATGGTCGATCCATTTCACCTTTTCGGTCTTCAGGGGCACAAAGGCCTCGGTCTCGACCGGCTTTGGATCGTCGAGCGCCACAAAGGTGTCGATCACCGGCAGGTCGTATTTGCGGCAGAAATCAAGGTCGCGCTGGTCATGCGCGGGGCAGGCAAAGATCGCGCCGGTGCCGTAATCCATCAGGATGAAGTTGGCGACCCAGACCGGCAGCTCCCAGTCGGGGTTCAGCGGATGGCGCACGCGCAGCCCGGTATCGGCCCCCAGCTTCTCGGCCTTTTCGATGGCTTCCTCGGTGGTGCCGCCCTTGCGCATCTCGGCCACCTTGGCGGCGAGTTCCGGGTTCTCGGCCTCCAGCGCCTTGGTCAGCGGGTGATCGGGCGAGATGCCGAGGAAGCTGGCCCCCATCAGCGTGTCGGGCCGTGTGGTATACACATCGAGCGAGTCGATGCCATGGGCGGGTGCGGTCAGCGCCCACGAGAATTGCAGCCCGCGCGACTTGCCGATCCAGTTGGCCTGCATCAGCTTCACCTTGGCGGGCCAGTCATCCAGCGTGTCGAGCGCATCCAGCAACTCGCCCGACATGTCCGAGATCTTGAAGAACCATTGCGTCAGTTCGCGTCGCTCGACCAGCGCGCCAGACCGCCAGCCGCGCCCGTCCTCGACCTGTTCATTGGCCAGAACGGTCATGTCAACGGGGTCCCAGTTCACCACCGCGTTCTTGCGATAAACCAGCCCCTTTTCGAGGAAATCGAGGAACAGTGCCTGTTGCTGACCGTAATATTCCGGGTCACAGGTGGCGAACATCCGCGACCAGTCGAGGCCAAAGCCCAAGGGCTTCATCTGCGCGACCATCGTGTCGATGTTGGTGTAGGTCCAGTCCTTGGGGTGGCCGCCGCTGGCCATGGCGGCGTTTTCGGCTGGCATGCCAAAGGCGTCGAACCCCATCGGGTGCAGCACATTGAACCCGTTCGACAGTTTGTAACGCGCGATCACGTCACCCATCGTGTAGTTGCGCACATGGCCGATATGGATGCGCCCCGAGGGATAGGGGAACATCTCGAGCACATAGTATTTCGGCTTGTCCGCCGTGCGCGCGGCCCTGAAGATACCGGCCTTGTCCCAGGCCTCTTGCCATTTGGCTTCGATTTCGGTGGCGGAATAGCGCGACATGGCGGTTCTGGTCCTTGATGAATGCAAACGCCGGGCGTGAACCCGGCGTGGTGATAAAGCGAATTGGCGCGAGGTTCTAGAGTTTGTCGTCGCCGATGCGCAGCTGGCGCGCGCGCGATAGAATCGCATCCTCGACCGCGCGGGCGGTGGCGGCATTGACCGGGGCGCCGCCGCTGGTTTGCAGCGACACTTTCAGCGCGCGGGCTTCAAGCGCCGGATCCTTGATGTGCACGGTGGCCCGGTACGAGCGTCCGCCCCCCGGCGGGGTGCCGTAGCCGGTGACGATCACCCCGGTAAAGGGATCGACCGACTGGATCGGCAGGAAGCTGAGCACATCCAGCGATGCCGCCCAGAGATAGCGGTTTACCTGAACGGTTTGTTCGGCCTTGGACGGACCGAACACATCCCAGATCGAGGATTTCTCGTAGTTGGTGGGCGCGCTCTCGCGGTTGTTGGTGATATAGGAATCGTCCGCCGGAGGCGCATCGGCGATACGCACACCGCCGCCCCGATTGCCGCAAGCGGCCAAGCCCAGGCACAGGGCAAGGACGAGGGTGGGTTTGAACGCGTTCTGCAAGGTCATTGGACGGTCCTGCTTCTTTCTGTTGGCAAATGTCCTACCCAAGCCGCGTGGGGTCGGCAAGCCTCTATAGGGGGAACGCACGCGTGCGAGGCGGTTTTGTCTGCTTTGTGACGGGTGCGAGGGGGAAATTCCCTCGGCAGGTCACCGGACTGTGGCAAAGCTGCACCATCCGTGACGACTTTGCGCCGGGCTTGCCGCCAAGACTTGCAAACAGGGGGGCGAAAGAGCGAAACCCCTGTCCATACCCACGCCAGATTCACTGGTTTGGGCGTATGAATGAAAACCGAGGGAAACACGATGAAAAAAGTTCTCTTCGCAACGACTGCGCTGATCGCTACCGCAAGCGTCGCAGCAGCAGACGTTCGTCTCAGCGGTTACGGCCGCTTCGGTCTGGACTACAACGACGCCAACGACCGCGCCGTGAACGGTGTCTCGAAGACCACCATCACCAGCCGTCTGCGTCTGCAGTTCGACATGTCGGCAGAAACCGACGCCGGTGTTGCGTTCGACGCTCGCTTCCGTGCACAGGCCGAAAGCCGTGACAACACCCCCGGCGGCGCAGTCTTCAACGGTGCCCGTTTTGGTGTGTCGTACCAGGGCTTCCGCGTGAACGTCGGCAACATCATCGGCGCAATTGAAAACATGCCCGGCACCTACCTCGAGACCCGTACCGCAGGTATCGGTATCGACGGCGCCAGCTTCTACTCGCACGTTGGTAACGTGAACAACGAGTTCTTCAACTGGGATGCATACTCGTCGGCTGGCGTTGGTGTGAACGGCATCGAAGCTCTGTACTCGACCGGCGGCTTCACCGGCCACCTGTCGTACTCGACCCGTAACGGCGTCGTTGCTTCGGACCGTATCGGCGTGATGGTTGCCTACAACTTCGGTGACTGGACTGTCGCAGCTGCTCACCAGTCGTCGGACGCCCTGTGGGAAGACAAGACCCTGGTGTCGGTCGCATGGGACGGTGGCCAGTTCGGCGCACGCGTTGCATATGCTGACAACGACGGCATCTCGAAGTTCGGCATCTATGGCAACATGGACATCGGCTCGGCTTCGAACCTGCTGGTCTTCTACACCGACGAAGAAGCAGTCAGCGCAGCTGACGTTCTGGCCGGCCGTGGCGACAACCGCGATGCAATCGTCGGTTCGAACATGAACGAAGGTGGTTCCTACGGTATCCACTACTCGTACGACCTGGGCGGCGGCGCTTCCTTCGAAGCAGGCTACCGTCGTGCGTCGAACGACAACGACACCTTCCAGGCCGGTGTGTACTTCAGCTTCTAAGCTGTACACCGCTTGACGGTATCGAATGGGGGCAGGTCTTCGGACCTGCCCTTTTCTTTTGCGTCGACATGGTGTTTTTCTGCGGCAAGCCAGATCGGGGGACGACATGTCGCTGCAAGAGATTACGAACCGCATCGCAAGGGCCGAACAGGCCGCAGGCCGCCCCGAGGGGTCGGTCAAGCTGATCGCGGTGTCCAAGGTACAACCCAACGAACGCGTCGAGGCGGTGCTGGAACAGGGGCATCGCATCTTCGGCGAGAATCGCGTGCAGGAGGCGGCAGGAAAATGGCCTGCCTTCATGGAGCGGTACGAGGGTGTGGAGCTGCATTTGATCGGCCCGCTCCAGACCAACAAGACACGTCAGGCGATGGAGTTGGTGCACGCCATCCATTCGGTCGATCGCCCCAAGCTGGCCACGGCACTTGCCCGGCTGGCGCAGGAAATGGGCAAGTGTCCCGACCTGTTCATTCAGGTCAACACCGGCGAAGAGGATCAGAAGGCGGGTGTTCTGCCAATGGAAGCGGACGGGTTCATCGCCGAATGCCGCGCGCTTGACCTGCCGGTGCGCGGGCTGATGTGCATCCCCCCGGTCGAAGAGGAACCCGCGCTGCATTTCGCGTTGCTGGCCAGGATCGCCGCGCGCAACGGGCTAGAGGGCCTGAGCATGGGCATGAGCGGCGATTTCGAAAGCGCCATCGCGCTGGGGGCAACCCATGTCCGGGTCGGCTCTGCCATTTTCGGCGACCGGGTCAAAGCGGCGGTATGATCAGCCGCGTTCCGGGCCGCACCCGACGCGCGAGCCAGTGCAGATCGGGGCGGCTGAAGGCCACGCAGCCCTCGGTGGGATAGCCGGGCCTTCGCCATTGATGGACAAAAATGGCCGAGCCGCGCCCCGGTTCCGCCTCGGGCCAGTTCCAGTCGGTCACCAATACCAGATCGTAAAGAGGATCGCCGCGGCGCAGGCGTTCGTGGCTATGCCCGTATGGCGCGTGCACGAGATGATTATAGGCCGCGTCGCCCATATCGTCCGACCACAGATCGCCCGGACCGATGGGCCGTGCCCATGGGGCAGGCGGTGCGATCCGGTCAGCGCGATACAGCATGCCGACGATGCGATGGATGCCGACGGGGGTCGCCCCGTCACCCTCGCGCTTGTCGGCCCGGATGCCGCCCTTGCCGATGGAGCAGGGAAGATAGCGGCCCCAGAACCGCACCCCGCGCGGAGTCAGGACCAAATCCTGCGGGCTCACAACATATGGCCCGATTTGGCCGCCTTGGTCGCCAGATAGCCCCGGTTATGCGCGGTCTCGCCTACCTTGAGCGGCACCCGTTCCGTCACCGCGATGCCGGTGCGTTCCATCATGGCGATCTTGGCGGGGTTGTTGGTGAGCAGCCGCACCGATTTGAAGCCCAGCGATTTCAGGATGTCCGAGCCCAGCCGGAAATCGCGCTCGTCATCCTCGAACCCCAGCCTGTGGTTGGCCTCGACCGTGTCAAACCCTTGATCTTGCAGGAAATAGGCGCGCATCTTGTTGGCCAGCCCAATGCCGCGACCCTCTTGGTTGAGATACAGCAGAACCCCGGCACCCTCGGCGCCCATCTGCGCCAGCGCGCCGCGCAACTGCGGGCCGCAATCGCATTTCAGGCTGCCCATCAGGTCGCCGGTGAAACAGGCCGAATGCAGCCGGGCAAGAACCGGCTTGTCCCGATCAGGGCGGCCGATCTCGACCGCGTAATGCTCTTCGCCGCCATCCTCGGGACGGAACACATGCAGGCGCCCGGCCTCGGAAACCTCCATCGGCAAGCGCGCGGCCGAGACCACGTGCAGCGGGCTGCGCTCGGAAAGATGCGGCGCGGCCGAAGCGTGGTCAATCGTGGTCAGCGCGTGCGCGGCGGCGAAATCGCGTCCTTCGGGCAGCGACACCAGCACCGCCGCTGGCAGCAGACGGGCGGATTTGGTCAGGTTGATCGCCAGGCGGTGCAAGCCGGCCTTGCCTTGTCGCAATGTCGTCAGCGGCCCCTTCATCGGCGTATTCAAATCGTCCGATGGATCGGCCACCGCCTGGACCCAGCGCAGATCGGCCCCGGCAGGCAGGCTTACCCGCGCCAGATCGCCATCATAGGCCCGCGCCTTGAGCGTTTCCGCCCTGCGCCCGGTGATAGCGATGACCGGATCGCCCAACTGCCGCATATCCGCCAGCCGCTCCGCTGTCAGCGTCTCGGCCGCAAGCGCCAGAGTGCAATCCCCGTCCTCGTCCCGCAACACGACCGGCACCCCCATGCGCAGGTCGGCACGGGCGCGGGCCAAAAGCTCGGTGATATCCGGGATCAGACTCATCGGGTGTTATCCTATAACGTTCACGGCTTTTACCTAGTCGCTGTCGGCGGAAATGTGAAATAAATCTCGCAAGTAAAACACGACCGCGTGAGAGATATGCAGCAAAACTTGCCGAATTCGTGCTGCGCCCTCACCTGTTGGGAAACGAAATCTGGAGGATGCGGGTATGGCGCAGCTGAAAAAAATCCTGCTGGTAGATGATGACGACGACCTGCGCGAGGCGCTGAGCGAACAGCTGGTCATGACCGAGGATTTCGATGTCTTCGAGGCCGAGACCGGTCATGCGGCATCGGAGCGGACCAAAGAGGCGATCTATGATCTGGTGATTCTGGATGTGGGCCTGCCCGATACCGATGGGCGCGAGTTGTGCCGCCTGATGCGCAAGCAGGGCGTCAAAAGTCCGATCATCATGCTGACCGGCCATGACAGCGACGCCGACACCATTCTGGGCCTCGATGCCGGCGCCAACGATTATGTGACCAAGCCGTTCAAGTTCCCGGTTCTTCTGGCCCGCATCCGCTCGCAACTGCGCCAACACGAACAATCCGAGGACGCTGTGTTCCAGCTGGGGCCCTATACGTTCAAGCCGGCGATGAAGATGCTGATCACCGAGGATGATCGCAAGATCCGCCTGACCGAAAAGGAAACCAACATTCTCAAATATCTCTATCGCTCGACCGACGGCGTGGTGCCGCGCGACGTGCTGCTGCACGAGGTCTGGGGTTACAATGCCGGGGTCACCACCCACACGCTGGAAACCCATATCTATCGCCTGCGCCAGAAGATCGAGCCAGACCCGTCAAATGCGCGCCTGCTGGTCACCGAATCCGGCGGATACAGGCTGGTGGCGTAATTTGTGATATTGATTCAGGTCAAAGTGGAATCTTTGTGGTACCTTTAGCCTGACCCCAACCCGCGCATGTCCGGGTCATGACATGCACCTCCCTGTTGGACTGGCCGGGCCTAGTGCCCGGCCCTTTTTTTGTACAGGCCATGGACATCGACGGACAAGGCGATAGGTTTCGCCGGACCCGACGAAAGCGAGACGCGCCATGCCCTTTACCCTTGCCACCTGGAACATCAACTCGGTCCGCCTGCGCGAACCCATCGTGTGCAAGCTTTTGGCTGAAGAGGGGCCTGACATCCTGTGCCTGCAAGAGATCAAGTCGCCGGTCGACAAGATGCCGGTCGAAAGCTTTGCCGAGCTGGGATACCGGCATGTCGTGGCGCATGGTCAAAAGGGCTATAACGGAGTAGCCATCCTGTCGCGCCTGCCGATCGAGGAAGTCGCGCGCGAGGATTTCGCCACCCTCGGCCATGCCCGCCATGTCGCGGCGCGGCTGGAAAACGGGGTGACGATCCACAACTTCTATGTCCCCGCCGGGGGCGATGTGCCCGACCGCGAGGTGAACGAGAAGTTCGGCCAGAAGCTCGACTACCTGACCGAGATGCGCGACTGGTTCCACGCCAACAGTCCCGAGAAATCCATTCTGGTGGGTGATCTCAACATCGCCCCGCGCGAGGACGATGTCTGGAGCCACAAGCAGCTCCTCAAGATCGTGTCGCACACGCCGATCGAGGTCGACCATCTGGGCCAGGTGATGGACGCGGGCAAATGGGTCGACATCACCCGTCAGGATATCCCCGAGGGGCTCTTGTATTCCTGGTGGTCCTACCGGGCCAAGGATTGGGATGCCGCCGACAAGGGCCGCCGGCTGGACCATGTCTGGGCCACGCCCGATATCTCGAACGCGGGCCATTCCAGCCGCATCCTGCGCGACGCGCGCGGGTGGGAGAAACCCAGCGACCACGCCCCGGTCTTTGCCAGTTTCGACCTTTGATCGAATAGAATCCGGCCCCAGGAGAGAACTGAGGCCTTGGTTTCCCTGCATGTCAGGCGCATATAGGGGCCAAATCCGAACCGGAGAAAAGAGACGATGGAACTTCTGAATGGCGCGGGTGCGACCCCCGCAGGCGATCTGATCAAGGACACAAGCGAAGCCACCTTCATGGCCGACGTGGTCGAGGCCAGCCAGACGGTTCCGGTGATCGTCGATTTCTGGGCGCCGTGGTGCGGCCCGTGCAAGACGCTTGGCCCCGCGCTTGAGGCCGCCGTGACCGCCGCCAAGGGCGCGGTGAAGATGGTCAAGGTCAATGTCGATGAAAACCAGATGATCGCAGGCCAGATGCGGATCCAGTCGATCCCGACCGTCTATGCCTTTTACCAAGGCCAGCCGGTCGACGGGTTCCAGGGGGCGTTGCCCGCGTCCGAAATCAAGGGCTTCATCGACCGGGTGGTCGCCGCCGCCGGTGGCGAGGCGCCCGGCGCCCAGCTCGACGAGGCGGTAGCCGCCGCCGAGGAGATGCTGGAGCAAGGCGCCGCTGCCGATGCGGCAGAAACCTTTGCCGCGATCCTCGGCGAAGAGCCCGACCATGCCGCCGCCTATGGCGGGCTGGTGCGTGCCCATATCGCGCTGGGCGATCTGGACCAGGCCGAAGCCATTTTGAACGGTGCACCCGCCGCGATCTCGACCAAGCCCGAGCTGGAAGCCGCCCATGCCCAGCTGGAACTGGCGCGTCAGGCGTCGAATGCCGGTCCGGTCGCCGAACTTGCCGCCGCGGTCGAGGCCGATCCGAACAACCATCAGGCCCGGTTTGATCTGGCCCAGGCTTTGCATGCCGCCGGCCGGACCGAAGAGGCGGTTACCGAACTGCTCGACCTTTTCCGCCGTGACCGCGAGTGGAACGAGGGCGCCGCCAAGGCGCAGCTTTTCACCATCTTCGATGCGCTCAAGCCCAACGATCCGATCGTGCTCAATGGCCGTCGCAAACTCAGCTCGATGATATTTGCCTAATCGCGCGATAGAGCTACAGTTGAAGGCATGATGCAATCCGCTGACCTTCCCGACACGTTGGCGGTTTTTCCGCTGCCCGGAGCGCTGCTGCTGCCCCGGTCTCGGCTACCGCTGCATGTGTTCGAACCGCGTTACCTTCAGATGCTGGATGATGCGCTGCGCACGCCGCAGCGGCTGATCGGTATGGTACAGCCCAATCCCTGTCGTCAGGATGGCGGCAAGCTGCATCAGATCGGTTGTGCCGGGCGGGTCACCCAGTTCTCCGAGACCGAGGACGGGCGCTACATGATCACCCTGACCGGTGTGTCGCGCTTTCGGATAAAGTCCGAGGTCGACGGGTTTGCACCCTATCGCCGCTGCACCGTCTGCTGGAAAAGCTTCGATCACGATCTAGCCGCCGCTTGCGCGCCCGATCCCCGGTTCGATCGCGATGCCTTCTTGCGACTGCTGCAACGGTTTTTTGAGGCGCGCGACATGTGCACCGACTGGGACAGCCTGACCCAGGCCGATGATGAGCTGCTGGTCAATTCGCTGTCGATGCTGCTGGATTTCACACCCGAGGACAAACAGGCCCTGCTCGAAGCGCCCTGCCTCAAGACCCGGCGCGAGACGCTGGTCACCCTGATCGAATTCGCCCTCTGCGGCAATAGCGGCAAGGACCCCCTGCAATGAGTGAAACCCCCGCAGCCTTTGACCGCCGCATGCTCGAGGCGCTGGTCTGCCCGCTCACCCATGCCACGCTGGAATACGATGCCGAGGCGCAGGAACTGATCTCGAAGGGGGCCAAGCTGGCCTTTCCGATCCGCAACGGGATCCCGGTGATGCTGGTGGACGAGGCGCGCCCGCTGGATGACTGACCGGCCTACGGCCTATATCCTCTGCGGGACGCCGCGCAGCGGCAGCACGCTGTTGTGCGGTTATCTGGCGGCCACCGGTGTGGCCGGCGCCCCGGATTCATTCTTTCGTACACAATCCGTCGACTGGTGGGCGGGGTATTGGGGCCTGCCCGAGGCGCTGCGCCCGGGCGCGGCCGGATTTGACCGTGCGTATCTGGATGCGGCGCTGATCGAGGGGCGAGGCGGGACGCCTGTGTTCGGGCTGCGCCTGATGCGCGAGAATCTGGGCGACATGCTGGGCATGCTTCACCATCTCTATCCCGGATTGCCCGGCGATACGGCCTTGATCGAGGCGGCATTCGGGCCGACGCGCTATCTGCATCTGCGCCGCCGGGACAAGGTGGCGCAAGCGGTGTCGCGGGTACGGGCCGAGCAATCGGGCCTCTGGCATATCGCGCCCGACGGGCGCGAGATCGAACGGCTCGCTCCCCATCGCGACCCGGTCTACGATTTCGCCGCGATAGACACCCAAGTGCGCGCGCTTGAGACTTATGAAGCGGGCTGGACCAAATGGTTCGCTGCTCAGGGCATCACGCCGCTCGTCATCGACTACGAAGACCTCGCGGACACGCCGATAGAGGTGGTCTCGGACATTCTTGCGCATCTGGAGCAAGATCCGGACCGGGCGCAAGGCCTGACCCCGGCGGTTGCCAAACTCTCTGGCGCAGAAAGCCGGGACTGGGTGCGGCGCTATCGGGCACAGTGCGCGGGTCACGCCTGAGGCGAGGACGCCCGCCAGGGCGGAGGAGCCGCGCTCAGATCGCGCGGCCCTGCATCAGTTTCGGCAGGTCACCGGTCAGCCCGGCCGCCTCGCGCACGAAGCCGCGCCGCAATCCGGGGAAGGCGCCGATCACGCCCATGCCGACATCGCGACCCAGCCGCAGGATCGGGTTGTCGTTGGAAAACAGCCGGTTAAAGGCATCGGTCGCCAGTGCCAGCGTCGCCGTGTCGAACCGGCGCCATTGCTGATACCGCTCCAGTACGGATACCGAGCCGATATCCTCGCCCCGGCGGGAGGCCAAAATCAGAACCTCGGCCAGCGCGCCCACGTCGCGCAGGCCCGCGTTCAGCCCCTGACCGGCAATAGGATGCATGCCATGCGCGGCATCTCCCACCAGCGCCAACCGTTCGCCGACAAAGGCATTGGCCACGGTCAGGTTCAGCGGATAGGTGAAGCGGGCACCCTCCAGCCGGATCTCGCCCAGGAAATCGCCGAACCGGGGCCGCAGGATTTCCAGGTATTCCGCCTCGGGCAGGGCATTGATGCGGGCGGCGGCCTCGGTCCGCTCGCTCCAGACGATCGAGCTGCGATTGCCGGGCAGCGGCAGGATCGCCAGCGGCCCCGGCGGCATGAAGAACTGATGCGCAATGCCATGATGCGGCCGCTCATGCGCGATGGCGCAGACCAGCGCGGTCTGGCCATAGTCCCAACCGGTCCGCTTGATGCCCGCGCGCGCGGCGGTGCCGCTCTTGCGTCCGTCACAGCCCACCACCAACCCGGCACGCAACTGCGAGCCATCCGCCAAGGTCAGCGTAACGCCGGTGGCATCGGTTTGTTGCGCGTTAACGGCGGTGCCGTTCAGCCGGGTGATGCCCGGCGCCGCCTCCATCGCGGCCAGCAGCGCGCGCCGGAGATAGCGGTCCTCGACCATATAGCCCATTGGCCCTTCTTCGATCTCGGCATGGTCGAAATGCAGGAAGAAGGGGGAGGGGCCTGCGCCGGCATGGCCGTCGCTGACCTTGATTTCCAGCATCGGTTGGGCGTTACCCGCCACATGATCCCAGACGCCCATAGCGGCCAGCAGCCGTTGCGAGGCCAGCGCCAGCGCATAGGCGCGGCCATCGAATGCGGCGTCGGTGCGCAGCGGGTCGGGCAGGGCATCCACCAGGGTGACGCTTTGCCCGCTCTGGGCCAGCGCCAGGGCCAGCACCGGACCGTTCAGCCCGCCACCCACGATTGCGATATCGGCTCTGTGTTCCATGAGTCGCAATATGCGCGCCGGTTCGGGATTGTCCATGCGCAGTCCTGTCGCTACCGTCGCGGCAAAAGCAAGCGGGAGGGTAAGATGAGCGATTGGCTGACGATGACGGCAAGCGATCTGGGGCGCGGTATCGCGGCGGGGAAGATCGATCCTGTCGAACTGACCGAATGCTATCTGGACGCTATCGATGCCCATCCAGACCGCGACCGCATCTATGCCCGCGTCACCGCCGACCGTGCGCGGGCCGAGGCGCGCGCCGCCGCCGAACGCGCCAGGCTGGGCCTGCGCCGGTCGCTGTTCGATGGCGTACCGCTCAGCTGGAAGGACCTGTTCGACAGCGCGGGCGTGGCCACCGAATCCGGCTCGGCCCTGCTCGCGGGACGCGTGCCCGAGGCGGACGCCCTGGTGCTGCGCAATGCCACCGCTGCGGGCGCCGTCTGCCTGGGCAAGACCCATATGAGCGAGCTGGCCTTTTCCGGTCTTGGCCTCAACCCGGTGACCGCAACCCCGCCCAACCCGCATGATCCGGCCTGGGTGCCGGGCGGGTCCTCTTCGGGGGCGGCGGCCTCGGTCTCGTTCGGCCTTGCCGCCTGTGGCATCGGCTCGGATACCGGTGGGTCTGTCCGCATCCCCTCGGTATGGCACGATCTGGTCGGGCTCAAGACCACGTCGGGGCGGCTCAGCCTCGAAGGGGTGGTGCCGCTCTGCCTGAAGTTCGACACGGTCGGCCCGCTGGCCCGCTCGGTTGAGGATGCGGCCGAGGCGCTGGCCCTGCTGGAGGGGGGACGCGCCGCTGACCTGCGGGGCGTATCGCTCAAAGGGTGCCGTCTGGCCGTGTTGCAAACCGTGGCGCTGGATGATCTGCGTGAGGCGCCGGGCGCGGGGTTCGAGTCCTCGCTGACGCGTCTGTCCGCCGCAGGGGCCGAGATCGTGCCGCTTGATGTGCCGGAACTGGTCGATGCGATGGCCCTGTCGGGTGTTCTCTATACCGCCGAGGCCTATGGCCTGTGGCGTGACGTGATCGAGGCCAATCCCAGTGCCATGTATGACCAGATCCTGGAACGGTTCCGCGCCGGTGCTGGTTTCTCCGGCCCTGACTACGTGGCCGCCTGGGCGCGGCTGGAAACCTGCCGCGCGGCCTGGGATGGCGCGGTTGCCGGGTTCGATGCGGTGCTGATGCCCACCGCACCAATCCTGCCGCCCGACCGTGACCGGCTGCTCAGCGACCACGACTATTACGTGTCCGAAAACCTGCTGGCGCTGCGCAATACCCGCATCGGCAACCTGATGGGCCTCAGCGGGCTGAGCCTGCCCACGGGCATGCCGGCCTGCGGTCTGATGATGCTGGGGCGCCCGGACGGCGAAGAGGCGCTGTTGCGCGTAGGCGCGGCGGCAGAGCAGGCGCTGACCTGAATGCCACAATTCCCTGCGCAGGCAACGCTTTGTCTGGACGCACGCGGGGATCGTCTGTACTTTGGTTTGCAAACGGGGCGTTGACGATCCCGACACGAGGCAGACCAGATGAACTTCCCCGAGCGGTTTTCGAACCTACCGGCCTATGCATTCCCGCGCCTGCGTGCGTTGCTCGACCACCATCCGGCGGGCGGCGAAGTCGTGCATATGACCATCGGAGAGCCCAAGCACGATTTCCCGGCCTGGGTTACCGAAGTGATCGTCGAGAATGCCCATCTGTTCCAAAGTTATCCGCCGAACGAGGGCTCACCCGAACTGCGCGGCGCGATCACGGACTGGATCGCGCGCCGCTATGGCGTGACGCTCGACCCCGAGAAAAACGTGATGGCGCTGAATGGCACGCGCGAGGGTCTCTACAACGCCGCCATGGCGCTCTGCCCCGAGCAGAAGAACGGACAGCGACCAATCGTGCTGTGTCCGAACCCGTTCTATCAGGTCTATATGGTGGCTGCGATTTCGGTGGGCGCCGAGCCGCATTTCGTGCCCGCGACCGCCGCCACCGGACATCTGCCCGACTACGCCAGCCTGCCCACCGAGGTTCTGAACCGCACCGCCGTGGCCTATATCTGTTCGCCCGCCAACCCGCAGGGCGCAGTCGCCAGCCGTGCATATTGGATGGAACTGATCGGTCTGGCCGAACAATACGATTTCCGCGTTTTCGCCGACGAGTGTTACTCCGAGATCTACCGTGACACAGCGCCCACGGGCGCGCTGACCGTCGCCCAAGAGATGGGCGCCGATCCCGAGCGGGTGGTGCTGTTCAACTCTCTGTCGAAACGCTCGAACCTGGCGGGCCTGCGCTCGGGCTTGATCGCGGGTGGGCCGGAAACGCTGAAACATGTCAAGCAGTTGCGCAACTATTCCGGAGCGCCACTGCCGGGGCCGTTGCAGGCAGCCGCCGCGCGGGTCTGGGCGGACGAAGCGCATGTCGCCGAAAATCGCGCGCTTTATCAGGAGAAATACGCGCTGGCCGATCAGGTCTTTACCGGGGTGCAGGGCTATCAGCCGCCCGAGGCTGGCTTCTTTCTCTGGTTGCCCGTCGATGATGGCGAGGCAGCATCGCTCAAGGCATGGCGCGAAACCGGCGTCCGGGTGCTGCCCGGCGCCTATCTGGCACAGGGAAAACCGGGGCAGAACCCTGGAGAGACATATATCAGGGTCGCGATGGTGGCCCCAAAACAAGACTTGCAGCGCGGGCTGATCGCCCTTCGCGACTGCATCTATCGCTGAGGTTCGAGGGTAGCATGGCATCATATCACGCACGCAGTCGCGATCCACTTCTGGACAGCAACATGCAGGCCGCGATCGAGCGGCGCGGGAAGGAATTGCTGGGACTGGCGCTGATCGTGCTGGGCCTGCTCGCAGCGGCGATGGTGGGCACCTATACGCCCGACGATCCCAACTGGATGGTGTCGACCGATGCGCCGGTGCAGAACTGGACCGGGCGGATTGGTGCGTCGATCGCGGCGCCGCTGTTCATGATCGTCGGTGGCGGCGCCTGGGGCATCCCGTTGGTGCTGATCGCCTGGGGTCTGCGCTTTGCCCTGCATTCAGGTGAGGACCGAGCCATTGGCCGGCTGGTCTTCATGCCGATCTGGATCGCGGTCGTGTCGGTCTATGCCGCCACTCTTGTTCCCGGCGAGGCCTGGCGCGCAACCCACAGCTTCGGTCTGGGCGGTCTGTTTGGCGATACCGTGATGGGGGCGCTGCTGACGCTGGTTCCGCTGGGGTCGCATCTGATGGTCAAGCTGACCTCGCTGGCCATGGCCGTGATCATGCTGACGATGGCGGCCTTTGTACTGGGCTTTACCTCGTCCGAGATCCGGCGCGGTCTGCGCCATGCGATGGTAGGCGCGATCCTGGTCTATGGCGGGGTGATGACCCTGCTGGGCCGTGGCGCATCGGCCGGGGTTGCGGCGGCTCGGGCGCGACAGGCGCTGCGCGCCGAGCGGCGCGAAGCGGCCAGGCTTGCCGCCGAAGAGGCCAGAATGGCCGAAGAGGCGGCCAATGCCGAGGCTCTGCTCGAGGACGACGATCTCCCCAGATCGGCACCGCAACCGAAATCCGGCCTGCTGGCACGGATGCCGGCGCTGATCCGTCGACCCGAACCCATGCCCCAGCTGGAACTTGTCGAACCCGAACCGGTTCAGGGCTATGACAAGATGCCGGGAGCCGATCATATCGCCTCAAGGATCGCCGCCGTCGTGCGCAGTCGCAAAGAGGCGGCGGGCGTAGTTGCTCCAACGCCCGATCCGCAACGCCCGCTGACCAAGGGGCGCGGACGCGGTCCCGATCCGTTGGTGCTGGATACTCGCCGCCGGGGCGATCTGCCCGCCGAACCACCGGTGACCGCCGCGCAGCGAGCGCCGCAGCAGGCCGCGGCGGTTTCTGAGACAGTTACCGCCGTATCCTCGGTCTTCCCGGACATGACCCAGGCTTCGGGTTTCCAGCCGATGCCGACTGAGGAGCATTATGAGGACTGGAAGACGGAAGACCGGTTCGAATCCGGCACGCTGCCGTCAGACGACGCCTCGCCGTATCAGGCCGTCCCGACGCCACAACCGCAACCGATGTCCAACATCCCGGCCGCTCAACCGCGCAAGCCGGTGGTCGAGCAGCCGGTGCGGCGCAACCCTGTGCCCTCGCGCCGCGCGCAAGCGGAGGCGCAGCCCGCGCTTGCCTTCGAAGAACCCGCTGTCGCCTTCGAACTGCCGCCGCTGAACCTGCTTTCCAACCCCACCAACATCCAGCGTCACCATCTCAGCGACGAGGCGCTCGAGGAAAATGCGCGCATGCTGGAGAACGTGCTGGACGACTATGGCGTCAAGGGTGAGATCGTCTCGGTTCGCCCCGGTCCGGTCGTCACCATGTACGAGCTGGAACCGGCACCGGGCCTCAAGGCCAGCCGCGTCATCGGTCTGGCCGACGATATCGCGCGCTCGATGTCGGCCCTGTCGGCGCGTGTCTCGACCGTGCCGGGTCGCTCGGTAATCGGAATCGAACTGCCAAACGAGAATCGTGAAAAGGTAGTGTTGCGCGAAATCTTGGCCAGCCGTGATTTTGGCGACAGCAACATGAGTCTGCCGCTGGCGCTGGGCAAGGATATTGGTGGTGACTCGGTGGTGGCCAACCTCGCCAAGATGCCCCACCTGCTGATCGCGGGCACCACCGGTTCGGGTAAATCGGTGGCGATCAACACCATGATCCTCAGCCTGCTCTACAAGCTGACGCCCGCCGAATGCCGGCTGATCATGATCGATCCCAAGATGCTGGAACTCTCGGTTTATGACGGCATTCCGCATCTCCTCTCTCCGGTGGTGACCGACCCGAAAAAGGCCGTCGTTGCCCTGAAATGGGTGGTGGGCGAGATGGAGGACCGCTATCGCAAGATGTCCAAGATGGGCGTCCGCAACATCGAGGGCTTCAACGGTCGCGTCCGCGAGGCACTGGCCAAGGGCGAGATGTTCAGCCGCACGGTGCAGACCGGCTTTGACGACGAGACCGGCGAACCCGTGTTCGAGACCGAGGAATTCCAGCCCATCCCGCTGCCCTATATCGTCGTCATCGTCGACGAGATGGCCGACCTGATGATGGTCGCGGGCAAGGAGATCGAGGCCTGTATCCAGCGTCTGGCCCAAATGGCGCGCGCCTCGGGTATTCACCTGATCATGGCGACCCAGCGCCCCTCGGTCGATGTGATCACCGGTACCATCAAGGCCAACTTCCCCACGCGGATCAGCTTCCAGGTGACGTCAAAGATCGACAGCCGCACCATCCTGGGCGAGATGGGCGCCGAACAGCTCTTGGGCCAGGGCGACATGCTTTACATGGCGGGCGGGGCCAAGATCACGCGCTGCCATGGCCCCTTTGTCAGCGACGAAGAGGTCGAGGAGATCGTCAACCACCTGAAACAGTTCGGCCCGCCCGATTATATCGGTGGCGTGGTCGAAGGCCCGGACGATGACAAGGCAGATAATATCGACGCGGTGCTCGGGCTGAACACCGGCGGCAACACCGATGGCGAGGATGCGCTGTATGATCAGGCGGTGGCCATCGTCATCAAGGACCGCAAATGTTCGACCTCCTACATTCAGCGGAAACTCGCCATCGGCTATAACAAGGCCGCCCGGCTGGTCGAGCAGATGGAGGACGAAGGCGTTGTTTCTTCGGCAAATCACGTCGGCAAACGCGAAATCCTGGTGCCGGAGCAGGGGTGATCTTTTCCGGCGCCGGGCGAATGCTTATCTGGGGTGACATGAAACGGATTGCACTCGCACTTGCGCTGACCCTGGTCGCGCCTGTGGCCTGGGCGGCGGACAAGCTGCCTTTGGCTGAAATATCGACCTATCTGAACGGTCTGAAAACCGTTCAGACCACGTTCACCCAGATCAACGATGACGGCTCGCTGAGTACTGGCAAACTGTGGCTGCAACGGCCTGGCCGGATGCGGTTCGAATACGACCCGCCCGACCGCTCGGTGGTGCTGGCCAAGGGCGGCACCGTGATCATCCACGATCCCAAATCGAACCAGCCGCCCGAGCAGTATCCGCTGAACCGGACGCCCTTGTCGATCGTTCTGGCGCGAACGGTGGACCTGGATCGGGCCAATATGGTGGTGGGGCATACCTTTGACGGTACCGCCACCGTGGTCACCGCGCAGGACCCAGAGAACCCCGATTACGGGCGTATCGACCTCAGCTTTACCGATGATCCGGTCGAATTGCGCAAATGGGTGGTCCATGATGGCGCCGGGTCGCGCACCACGGTGATCCTCGGGCAACTGACCAAGGGTAACAGCCTGAATCAGAACCTGTTCATCGACGGTCAACCGGGCGTCTCGGTCAACCGCTGAGCAGGCCCCCGGAATCCAGAGTCAATTCCGATAGCGGCGGCAGCTTGAAAGCTGCCGCTGATACATGTTTGCCCGTGCCGCTACATCATCGGCAGTACGCAGCAACCAGGACTTTCCGCTATGGCTGCCACGGGCATATCCTGCATGCCCCTCGTGATAAGCCAAATACTGGTTGCGCGCATCGCCAAGCGAAATGCCGTTTTTCTCTCGCGTCTTGTTCATGTACCAGCCGATGAAATCCGAGGCGTCCTTGATCCGGTCGCGTTTGGCGCCGCGCCGCCCGGTTTCCTTGCGATACTGGTCCCAGGTTCCGTCCAGCGCCTGACTATAGCCGAAAGCGCTGCTTTGCCGACCCACCGGAATCACGCCCAGCACGAACTGGTGAGGTGTACGCGCGTCGGAACGATAACGGCTTTCGTAATAAATGGTCGACATCTGGACATGCACGGGCACGCCCCATTTGCGTTCCGTCTGCTTGAACGCCTTGATGTATTCGGGGCGCTCGCCCGCAATACTGCAAGCATCATCAAGATTGCGCGGCGGATTTTTCGACCCACCGCTGCACGATACCATCAACAGCACCGCAACCAGCGCGCAAAGAGATCTGCTCATCTGCCTCTTGCCTTTTTTTGGGCAGTGTAACGCATTCTGCGAAATGATGGAATCACATTCGCTAGAGAACTGCGGCCAGAATCAGAGGCAAAGCGCCGACCGCCAGCAGGGTCGAGACCATCACCATCCCGGCCACGGCATCTGCATCAGCGCCGAATCGTTCGGCCAGCAGATAGGCTGAGACCGCCGCAGGGACCGACATCTGCACCACCAGCACCCCAAGCGCCGGGCCGCTCAGCCCGAACCCTTGCGCCACCAGCCAGCCGACTGGAAAGCAGACAGCGAGTTTTAGCATCGACAGACCGACCGCCTGGCCTAGGCGACGGATCGACAGGCGGGCGATGGCCACGCCTAAAGTGATCAGCATCAGCGGCACTGCCATCTGGCCGATCAGTTCGAGCGCATTGGTCAGAAAGCGCGGGGTCTGCCAATCCTGGGTCAGGAACAGCGCCCCGAGCAGCGTTGCCCAGACCATCGGCTCGCGAACGACCTTGGTCAGCGACCCCTGTCCAGCAACCACGTGGATGCCATAAGAAAACGACCACAGGGCGCTGAGCGAAAAGAACACCACCGCATAGCTCAGCCCCTCGACCCCGAAGGCGAACATGCACAGCGGCAGGCCCAGATTGCCGGTGTTTCCGAACAACAGCGGCGGCAGATAGGTTCGCCGGTCCAGCCCGCTGACCCGCACGATCAATCCGAACACCATGGTCAGCGCCAGAATCGCCAGCGCCGAGGCGAGGCTGAAGCGGCTGAGATCGCCGCCCGGAATCTCGGTCTTCATCAGCGCGACAAAGATCAGGCAGGGTACGGCCAACATGGTTCCCAGCCGGGTTACGAATTGCAGCCTGTACTCGAATCCCATCCGCACCCAGCCGAACCCGATAGCTGCCAGCAGAAAAACAGGTGCGACAATTTCAAGCACTGTTACGGCAAGGTTCACAGACTGTTTCCCTTAATTATCGATCAATTGTTGGACACCGGGCGGCGGTTGACGGTACTAATTGCATTAGGGGCTGAAATGACAATGATGAAATCACACGCCAAATATCATTTGGGGCAAGTGGTCCGTCATCGCAAACACCCGTTCCGAGGTGTCGTGTTCGATGTGGATCCACAATTTGCCAATACCGAGGAGTGGTACCAGGCTATCCCCGAGGATAGCCGGCCACTGAAGAATCAACCCTTCTACCACCTGCTAGCCGAGAACGACCAGAGCTACTACGTGGCCTATGTGTCCGAACAGAACCTGATTGCCGACTATTCCGGCGAGCCGGTGGAGCACCCGGATATTCCCGACATGTTCGGGCCGTTCCAAGATGGGACATATCCCCTGCACTTCCAGTTAAACTAATCGGCGCAGCGCGCGCAGGGCTCAATAACCCAGCGCGCAACCGTCCTTACGTGCGTCGCTGGCGGCTTCCAGCACACCATCGGTGCGGATGCGGATCGCCTGCGCGCCGCCCAGCGGGACCTCCGGTGTGACCACCTTGTGACCCATATCGGCAAGTGCCCGGCGCACAGCGTCCGGGTAACCGCGTTCCAGCTTCAACACGCCCGCATCGGCAAAGGCGCGTGGGGCGTCGATGGCGGTCTGCAAATCCATCCCGAAATCGACCAGGTTCGAGGTGAAGCGTGCATGGCCCACCGGCTGATACGCACCGCCCATTACGCCAAATGGGGTCAACGTACCGGGCCCCTCGCGCAGCATGCCCGGGATGATGGTGTGCATTGGCCGTTTACCACCCGCCATCTCGTTCGGGTGGCCCGCTTGCAGGGTGAAGCCGGCGCCGCGGTTTTGCAGCAGTATGCCGAATTTCTCCGAGGCGATGCCCGACCCGAAGCCATGGAAGATCGAATAGATCAGCGAAACCGTCATGCGGTCGCGGTCAACGACGGTGATATAGATTGTGTCCTTGTGCACCGCCTCGGTCAGCAGTGCGGCAGCGGCCATGGCGCGTTTCGGGTCGATCAATGCCGCCAGCCGCGCTGCCGTTTTCGGGGCCAGCATGTGATTCAGCCGGTCGGTATGGTCGGGATCGGCTAGGAACCGGTTGCGCGCGTCATAGGCCAGCTTGGCCGCCTCGGCCTCGATATGGATGCGCTCGGCGCCCAGCGGATCCATCGTAGCGATGTTGAAATGCGACAGGATGTTGAGCAGCAGGATCGCCGTGGCACCCTGTCCGTTGGGCGGATGTTCTACCAGATCGGCGGATTTGTAGGGTCCTGAGATAGGTTCGGTCGGGGTGCAGGCGGTGGCGTCGAAATCCTCGGCGCGGTGCGGGCCGCCCAGAGCGTTCAGCGCTTCCAGCATGTCCTCGGCCACTTCTCCGGTATAGAACCCGTCGCGCCCGAGGTGGGCGATGCGGCGCAGAACCTCGGCCTGTCCGGGGGCGGCGAAGACCTGGCCGGTCTTCGGCACGCGCCCTTCCAGTAGATAGTGGCGCCGCGCCGCGCCCTTGAGTGTGCCCGCCTCTCGCGCCCAGTCGAAAGCCACGCGTGGGGCCACCGGAACTCCGTGCTCGGCATAATGGATCGCGGGTTGCAGTAGCGTGTCGAGACCCAATCGCCCCTCGGCTTCGGCCAGATGGCAAAAGGCGTCGATGGCGCCGGGCATGGTGACCGCATGGGGGCTGCCAAGCGGAACGCGCTCCAGCCCTTGCGCGCGCAGGGCAGCAGCAGAGGCAGAGGCGCCAGCGGCGGCACGGCCCGAGCCGTTCAGGGCGCGGATGTGGTCTTCACCGGGTCTGGTATAAAGCACGAAACAGTCTCCACCGATCCCGGTCATCTGCGGCTCGCAGATGCCCAGAACCAGACCGGCGGCCAATGCCGCATCCATCGCGTTGCCGCCACGTTTGAGCAGATCGATCGCAACCTGCGCCGCAAGCGGGTGCGAGGTGGCGCACATCCCCTCGGTGGCATAGGCCGGCGAGCGTCCGGGCAGGTGAAAATCGCGCATATCGATGTCTCCCTCGTGGTACCGCGACACTAGGGGGCGGGCGCGGGAAATCAATCCAGCGATCTCGCGAACACGAGGTTTTCAGGAGGGAATGTCAGGGAGGTAGTCCTCGGCGCCGCGCACTGGGTGGGGGCTGTAACGCGCAACGCCGAGGGAAGCCATATGCAGCTACAGGTTCGTTTCTGACCGTTCATTGCGGCATGAGTTCGGAGCGATTGTGGCGAGATTGTGGCGCACTCGATTTTGATCACGATACCTTTGGCAGATCGAACCGCAGCGACAGCAAATTGCTGTTCTGTCGCCGTTCATAGCGGATTTCGCTGACCAGTTGCTGGATCAGGAACCAGCCGAACCCCCCTTCGGGCAGGTCAGCCAGATTGGTATCGACACTGGCCGGTTCGCCCTTGGGCAATTGCCCATCGGGCAGCGGGCGTCCCTGGTCAGAGATTCGGATCAGCAGCTTATTGCTACGCATCTGGCACCGGATGCGGACCTGACCCGGTTCGATGTCGGCATAGGCATGTTCGACCACATTGTTGATCGCTTCGGCCAAAGCGATTTCGACATCGCCGGCCCGGTCCTCGGACAGGCCGCGCTGGCGCAACTGGGTCGCAACCGCGCGAATCCCCTCTCGCGCCTCCATCTCTGTGGCTCGGAAATTCAGGGTAAAGCCTTGCCGATCCGCGTTGAACTGCACCGTGCCAGCCTCCCCGGTGGGTTAATTCGGGTGTACCGCAAGCGCGTCGTCGAGCGTTGCGAACAGATTGAACACGGTATCCATGCGGGTTAGGCGAAACACCTTGTCCACGATCGGGGTAAGCCCGGCGAGGTCCAGCCGTCGGTTGCCGCCGAGTTGCTTCATCGAAGCGACAATCGCGCCCAGCCCGCTCGAATCGATGAACGTGACCTGCGACAGGTCGAGAATCACGCGATCGGGTCCCGCTTCGGTTTCACTGCGCATGTCTTCCTTGAACTGGATCGCCATGGCGGCGTCTATTCGTTCTACATTCACGGTGATCACCCTTGTGTCACCGGCCATGGTGCTGGTCAGACTCATACTCCCACTCCTCGGGTGGCTACTTTTCGCCGCACGAGGGTAGACGGCAATTCTTACCATTCGGTATTCAGGCGCAGAGCTTTCCTCAGGAGGACAGGATGAAAGAAGTTGTCATCGCCGGTGCCGCGCGCACACCGATGGGCGGGTTCCAGGGCATGTATGACGGCGTCAGCGCCGCCGAACTGGGCGGCGCCGCGATTCGCGCCGCGCTGGCCGGGGCAGGGGCCGCCACCGTGGACGAGGTGCTGATGGGTTGCGTCCTGCCCGCCGGCCAGGGCCAGGCCCCCGCGCGCCAGGCAGGTTTTGCCGGTGGCCTGGGCGAAGAGGTGCCTGCCACCACGCTCAACAAGATGTGCGGCTCGGGCATGAAGGCGGCGATGATCGCCTTTGACCAGATCGCGCTGGGCCATACCGACACCATGATCGCGGGCGGGATGGAGAGCATGACCAACGCCCCCTACCTCTTGCCCAAGATGCGCGGTGGCGCCCGTATCGGCCATGGCCAGGTAATCGACCACATGTTCCTCGACGGGTTGGAGGACGCCTATGACAAGGGCCGCCTGATGGGCACCTTTGCCGAGGATTGCGCCGAGCATTACCAGTTCACCCGCGAGGCGCAGGACGACTATGCGCTGCGCTCGCTGCAAAACGCGCTCGACGCGCAGGCCTCGGGCGCCTTTGACGGCGAGATTGCCGCCGTCACCGTCAAGACCCGCAAGGGCGAGGTGGTGACCGATGCCGACGAACAACCCAAAAGCGCCCGGCCCGACAAGATCCCGACGCTGAAACCCGCCTTCCGAAAGGATGGCACCGTGACCGCGGCCAATGCCTCGTCGATCTCGGACGGTGCCGCCGCCCTGGTGCTGGCCTCGGCCGAGGCCGCCGCCGCCCGGGGCCTGACCGTGCGCGCCCGTATCCTCGGGCATGCCAGTCATGCCCAGGCGCCGGGCTGGTTCACCACCGCCCCGGTTCCGGCTGCCAGGAAGCTGCTCGCCAATATCGGCTGGAGCGTCGAGGATGTGGACCTGTGGGAGGTGAACGAGGCCTTTGCCGTGGTGCCGATGGCCTTCATGCATGAACTGGGCCTGTCCCGCGACAAGGTGAACGTCAATGGCGGCGCCTGCGCGCTGGGCCATCCGATTGGCGCTTCGGGCGCGCGGATCATGGTGACGCTGCTCAACGCGTTGGAAAAGCGCGGGCTGAAACGCGGCGTTGCCGCGATCTGCATCGGTGGCGGCGAAGGCACCGCCATCGCCATCGAGCGGGTCTGACCCTTTGAAAAAGTGGCGCGCCGAAGCGATCCGGCGCGTTCCTCAGGCCCCGGCGCGGCGCATCAGGGCCAGCGACGCGGCAACCCCGATCATCGCCAGGCCGCAGAACCGGCCCAGCCACTGCCCCGCCAAGCGCCCGCCCCGGCGCTGTGAACAGGCGCCAACAGCTGCATAGAGGCTCATCACCATCAGGTCCGTCGCCACGAAGAGCGCGGCCAACACCAGATATTGCCGGGCCGCAGGCTGGGTGGGGTCGATGAACTGCGGCAAGAGGGCGGCAAAGAACAGATAACCCTTGGGGTTGGTGACTGCGACCAGAAAGCTGCGGCGAAAGACCGTCGTGGCGCGCTCCTGCGGGGCGCTCTCTATCGCACCGGGATGCGCCGCCCCTCGTATCAGCCGGAACCCGAGATAGGCGAGATAGGCCGCGCCCGCCCATTTCACCAACCCGAACAGCAGGGCCGAGGCGCTCAGCACCGCCCCCAGGCCCAGCGCCGCCGCCGTGATCAACAGGATGTCCGACAGGGCCGCGCCCATGATCCCGGCACCGCGCCACGCATGCCGCCCCGCGCGCCGTTGCCCAGTGCCAGCAAGACGGTCGGCCCGGGGGTGGCGATGGCGGCCAGGGCGGTCAGCAGAAAACCGGCAAGCATCAGCTCCATCGGATCAGGCCCCTTGCCGCGACAGTGCAGGGAACAGGCGCACCAGCACCGTGATTGCGGCCAGTTGTGCCGCGATAACGGCGGGCCAGATCAGCGGAAACTGCGGGTCGAGGTATTTCTGCGGCCCGAACGAGACTAGCGCGCCCAAAACGGCGAGCACGGCCAGCACCCGCCCGGCGCGGCTCTCTCCCAGCACAATCGCCGCGATTGCCGCCGAGACCGAAGCACCTATGAACGGCCCGATGCCGAAAAGCGGCGTCGCGATGGGTGGGTGCGGGAGCACTCCGGCGTAGAGTGCGGACAGCATGATCAACTGCAACAGGATCAGCACCACAAGCGCGGCAAGGCTGGGGCGGTCGGTCTGGGTCATGTCATTCTCCTGAATCGGTGTCATCGAAAGCGTAATTGTGATTACGGTTGCCTGTATCCGTAATGATGATTACGGTTGACGTCAAGCGAAAGGAAACCCGATGAAGGATGACAGCCGCGCCGACCGCCAACAGCAGATCGAGGAAGCCGCCTATGCGCTGCTCGAACAAAAGGGTTATGCGGGCACCTCGATGCAGGGGATCGCGCGGCTCGCGCGCGCCTCGAACGAGACGCTCTACAGCTGGTATGGTGACAAACAGGGCCTGTTCCGGGCGCTGGTCATCCGCAACGCTGCCGAGGTTCGCGCGCTGCTGGAGGCCGATCTGGCCGCGGCGCGACCATCCCGCGACACGTTGCATGCGCTCGGGCCACGGCTCTTGATGCTTTTGCTGGGTGACCGGGCGGTGGCGCTGAACCGTGCCGCCGCCGCCGACCCAAGCGGCGAGTTGGGCGCGCTGATCGCGCAATCGGGGCGTGACAGCGTGATGCCGCTGATCGTGCAGGTGCTAAAGGCCGCGCGGGCCGAGCGCCTGTTGCGTTTCGACGATGCCGGGGCGGCGGCGGGCCTTTACCTCGATTTGCTGGTGGGCGACCAGCAGATCCGCCGGGTAATCGGGCGCCTGCCCGTACCATCAGAGGCTGCGTGCCAGGCCCGCGGAGCGGCAGCGGTCACGCATCTGTTCCGCCTTCTGGGCTGACCCGTCTCTTGTCTTTGCTCCCTGTCCGCGCGATAGGCTTGTTTCACGCCAGACCCAGCGGAGAGCCGCCATGACCGTTGACTACAACACCCTCGCCAAGACCATCGCCGCCCTGACCGAGGGCGAGACCGATCCGGTGGCGCTGATGGCGACGGTCACCTGCGAGGTGCATCATTCGGACGACCGCTTCAACTGGACCGGTTTCTACCGGGTGACCGAGCCCGGTGTGCTCAAGATTGGCCCCTATCAGGGCGGTCACGGCTGTTTGCGCATCCCGTTTGACAAGGGCGTCTGCGGTGCCGCGGCGCGGACCGGAGAGGTGCAACTGGTGCCGGATGTGGATGCCTTTCCCGGCCATATCGCCTGCGCCTCTTCCACCCGGTCGGAACTGGTGTTGCCGGTGTTTGATGGCACCGGCGCGCTGATTGCGGTGTTCGATATCGACAGCGACCTGCCGGATGCCTTTACGGTCGCGGATGCCGAAGCGCTGGGGGCAATTCTAGAGCAGGTCTTTGCCCAATAGGATCACCAGGGCGGTGATCTGAAACAGCACGATGGACCAGAGCCAGCGGCCAAAAGGCTGCTTGCGGGTCTTGTGCCGAAACAGCCACCGCGACAACAGCGCCGCCGGGCTGCCGCCAAGGGCGGACAGCCAGAGCAGCAGATGCTCGGGCACCCGGCCCCGGCTCCAGCGCGCCGAGAGCTTGTCCCAGGCGAACAGAGCCACCGTCAGCCCGTTGAGGACCCAGAGATAGAGGATCGCGTTCCACATGGGCGGGTCTTAGCGTTTGCCCGGTTAGATATGCAAGAACCGGCGATGGAAAAGGGGGGCGCTGCCCCCGCCGCCGCAAAGCGGCGACTCCCCCGGAGTATTTGCTGCAAAGTGAAGCGGTGTTCTGTTGGTTCGTGAAATTTGTGTTGAGAATTTCACGAGAATCGCGTCATCATGAAATTCTATGGAGTTTTTTCACGAAACTTGGGAGGCGCCGGTGAATACGCAAGCCCCGTCCAGCGCGACGCTTGGCGCCGATCTGCGCGCCCTGCGCAAGGCGCGTGGCCTGACGCTGAGCGAGATCGCGGCGCGGCTGGGGCGGTCTGTCGGCTGGCTCAGTCAGGTAGAGCGCGACATGTCCGAACCCTCGATCTCGGACCTGCGCCAGATTGCGGGTTGCCTGGGCGTGCCGATGTCGATGCTGTTTGCCCATGCCGCCGCCCCGGCCGAGGAACAGGGATACGTGGTGCGGGCGGGCGCGCGGCGGCCCATGGGCTCGGGCGAAGAAGGCCTGATCGAAGAACTGCTGTCGCCGGATTTGACCGACGATTTCGAGATGGTGCATTCCACCTTTGCCCCGCATTCGCGGATGCAGACCCCGGCCAACCGACCCACGCAAGAGGTTGGATACATGCTGTCGGGGCGGCTGGAGCTGACCATCGGCGGGCGCGTCTTCTCGGTCGGGCCGGGCGACAGTTTCCGTATCCGCCATGAACCCTATCAATGGGCCAATCCCTATGACGAACCCGCCGTTGCTGTCTGGGTGATCGCGCCACCGGTATATTGAGGAGAATGCCATGATCAAAGGGTCCTGCCTGTGCGGCGATATCCGCTACGCGACCGAAGCCGAGCCCCAGGGCGCCTCGATGTGCCATTGCGGCCAGTGCCGGCGGCAATCGGGCGGCATCTGGTCCTCGGCCTTTGTGCCCGAGGCCGACCTGACCATCACCGGCCCGGTCAGCTGGTTTGCCGCCAGCGACAGCGCCAAGCGGGGGTTCTGCGCTCGTTGCGGCTCTTTCCTGTTCTGGAAGGCCAATGACGAAGACACGATCAGCTTTTCGCTTGGATCCATTGATGGCCCCACCGGCCTGCGCCTGACCAAGCACATCTTTGTCGCCGACAAGGGCGACTATTACGACATCGCGGACGATGCGCCGCACAAGGACTAGGGAGTGAACATGTCCGATTTTCCCAACAAGGCCCGCGTGGTCATCATCGGCGGCGGTGTGGTGGGGGTGTCCTCGCTCTATCACCTGGCCAAGAAGGGCTGGGCCGACTGCGTTCTGCTGGAAAAGAACGAGCTGACCGCGGGCTCCACCTGGCATGCCGCTGGCAACGTGCCGACCTTTTCGACCTCGTGGTCGATCATGAACATGCAGCGGTACTCGACCGAGCTTTATGCCCGTCTGGGCGAAGAAGTCGACTATCCGATGAACTATCACCAGACCGGCTCGATCCGGCTGGCGCATAGCAAGGAACGGATGCAGGAGTTCGAGCGCGCCTGCGCCATGGGCCGCTATCAGGGCATCAAGATGGAGATGCTGACGCCCGACGAGGCCAAGGCACGTTATCCCTTCCTGGAAACCCATGACATGGCCGGGGCGCTTTACGATCCGACCGATGGCGATATCGACCCGGCGCAGTTGACCCAGGCACTGGCCAAGGGCGCGCGCGACATGGGCGCCAGGATCCTGCGGTTCTGCCCTGCCACCGGCGTCACCCAGCAGCCCGATGGCAGCTGGATCGTTCATACCGACAAGGGCGACGTTGCCTGTGACTATGTGGTCAACGCCGCAGGCTATTATGCCCAGCGGGTTGGCGAGTGGTTCAAACCCTATGGCGGCCGTACCGTGCCGATGATGGTGATGAGCCACCAGTACCTGCTGACCGAGCAGATCCCCGAGCTTGAGGCCTGGTCCAAGGAGAACGGTCGCAAGCTGCCGCTCTTGCGCGACGTGGACGTGTCCTACTACCTGCGGCAGGAAAAGAACGGCATCAATATCGGCCCCTACGAGCCCAACTGTCGCGCCCATTGGGATGTGGACAGCGACCCGATGCCCGACGATTTCAGCTTCCAGCTCTGGTCCGACGATCTCGACCGGATCGAGGATATCGTCGCCGACGCGATGGAACGCGTGCCCGTCACCGCCACCGCCGGTGTCAGCCGCATCATCAACGGGCCGATCCCCTATGCCCCCGATGGATTGCCGCTGATCGGCCCGATGCCAGGCGTGAAAAACGCCTTCGAGGCCTGCGTGTTCACCTTCGGCATCGCCCAAGGGGGCGGCGCGGGCAAGGTGCTGGCGGAATGGATCGTCGATGGCCAGACCGAATGGGACATGTGGTCCTGCGATCCGCGCCGCTTTACCGATTACACCGATCACGATTATTGCGTCGCTAAGGGGATGGAGGTCTATGGCAACGAATATGCCATGCACTTCCCCTGGCACCGCTGGCCCGCAGCGCCCGACAAGAAACTCTCGCCGGTGCATGACCGGGTCAAGGCGCAGGGTGGCGTCATGGGCGTCTATAACGGCTGGGAACGCGCCAACTGGTTCGCGCAGCCGGGTGATGACACGTCCGAGGAAAGCACCCACACCTGGGGCCGCTCCGGCCCGTGGGAGCAGCGGATCAAGGAGGAATGCGAGGCCGTGCGCGACCATTGCGGCGTGCTCGACCTGCCCGGCTTCTCGCGCTTTCTGGTCAAGGGAGCAGGTGCGGCCGAGGCGCTGCGCGGCCTGATCACCGGCGGCCTGCCCAAGGTGGGGCGGATGAACCTCGTCTACATCTCTGAAAGTCGCGGCCGCATCCTGACCGAAATGTCCTGTATCCGCCTGGGTGAGGACGAGTTTGTGATGATCACGGCGGCCACCGCGCAATGGCATGACCGTGATATCCTGCTGGGTGCCATGCCCGCCGGTGTCACGGTCGAGGATGTCACCACCACCCGCGACACGCTGATCGTCACCGGCCCGAAATCGCGCGAGATCCTCGCCGGGCTGTCGGACGCCGACCTGTCACAGGGCTGGCTGACGCATCAGGCCGCCACCGTCGCGGGCCAGCCCGCCTTTCTGATCCGCGTTTCTTTTGCCGGGGAACTGGGTTGGGAGGTGCACGCGCTCAACGAACATATGCCCGCCATCTATGACGCGATCCTTGCCGCCGGGGCCAAGCCCTTTGGCATGTGGGCGCTGAACTCGCTGCGCCTCGAAAAGGGGTATCGTGCCTGGAAGGGCGACCTGTCGACCGACTATTCGATGCTCGAAGGCGGGCTGGAACGCTTCGTCAAGCTCGACAAGCCACAGGATTTCCCGGGCAAGGCCGCGATCCTGGCCGAGAAACAGCGCGGGGTGAAGAAAAGCTTTGTCACCCTGCTGGTCGAGGCCGGAGATTGCGACGCGCCCTATATGTCCTGCCTCTGGCATGACGGGCAGATCGTGGGTGAGACCACCTCGGGCGCCTGGGGCTACCGCATCAACGCCAGCGTCGCGCTGGGCATGGTACGCGCCGATCTGGCGGTGCCGGGCACCGAGCTGGAGGTCGAGATCTACGGGCAGAAATGCCGCGCCGTGGTGCAGCCCGATCAACCGCTCTGGGATCCGGAAAACGAGCGGCTGCGCGCATGACCATCCCCGCCACCATGTCCGGCGTTTATCTGACCCGCCACGGCGGGCCAGAGGCACTGGCGTGGTGTGATGACATCCCCGTCCCGGTCCCCGGGCCGGGGCAGGTTCTGGTCCGGGTGCTGGCCGCCGGGGTCAACAATACCGACATCAATACGCGGATAGGCTGGTATTCCTCGGATGTAACCGGCGCCACCGACGGCGGCGAGACGGGCGAGGCGGGCGGCTGGGCCGGGGCGCTCAACTTCCCCCGCATCCAGGGCGGCGACCTCTGCGGGCGCATCGTGGCGCTGGGCGCGGACGTGACCGATTGGACCATAGGCCAGCGCGTCACTTGCCAGATCAACCTGCCGCGTCCGACAGCCGACAACCCGTTTGGCTTCGTGGCGCTGGGCTCGGAGCTGGACGGCGCCTTTGCCGAATATTGCCTGCTCGAGGCAGGTGACCTCTTCGACGTCACCGCCTCGCCGCTCTCGGACATCGAAATCGCCGCCATGCCCTGTGCCTATGGCACCGCCTGGAACCTGCTGGCGCGCTGCGGCGTGGGGCAGGGTGATATGGTGCTGATCACCGGCGCCTCGGGCGGCGTGGGGCTCGCCGCCGTACAACTGGCTGCGCATCTGGGCGCAAGCGTCACTGCGATGACCGCGCCGGCCAAGGCCGAGGCCGTCACAGCCGCCGGGGCGACAACCATCCTGGGCCGCGACGACACGCCCCCGCCCGCCCGTTTCGACCGGGTGATCGACGTTGTGGGCGGCCCGCTCTGGCCCGACCTGATCCGCGCCCTGAAACCCGGCGGCCACTACGCCGTATCGGGCGCCATCGCCGGGCCGATGGTCAGTGCCGATCTGCGCCAGATCTACCTGCCCGACATCACCATCCACGGCGCCACCTACCAACCGCGCGCGGTCTTTGCCCGCCTCATCGACCTGATCAACACGGGCGCCATTCGCCCGCTGGTCTCGGCCACCTATCCCCTCCACCAGATCGCCGAGGCGCAGGCCGAATTCATGACCAAACGCCTGCCCGGCAAGATCGTCCTCATCCCCCCACAGGAGCACCCATGACCGACATTACCCTGCTTGATGGCTCCATCGGCCAGGAACTGGTCAAACGCGCGGGCAAGCGCCCGACGCCGCTCTGGTCCACCTCGGTCATGCTCGAGGCGCCCGATCACGTCGGCGCCGTCCATCGCGACTATTTCGAGGCGGGCGCCACTGTCGCCACCACCAACACCTATGCGGTGCTGCGCGACCGGCTGGAACCGGCCGGGATCGGTGACCAGTTCGAGGCGCTGATCGACACCGCGCTGGCCCAGGCCGAAACCGCCCGCGCCGCGCATGGCACGGGCCGGATCGCGGGCGCGCTGGGGCCGCTCGGCGCCTCCTACCGCCCCGACATCTGCCCGCCGCCTGCGGAAGCCGAGGCGCTTTATGCCGACAGCGTCCGGGCGATGAACGACCGGGTCGATCTGTTTTTGATCGAAACCGCCGCCTCGGTCGCTCAGGCCGAGGGCGCGCTCCGGGGTGCGTCCCTTGGCAGCAAACCCGTCTGGCTCTCGGTCACCGTGATGGATGACGACGGCAGCCGCCTGCGCTCGGGCGAAGGGGTGGGTGAGCTGGCCGCCATCGTCGCGCAATACCAGCCCCAGGCGGTTCTGGTGAACTGCTCCCGCCCCGAGGCCATGGCCGCCGCGCTCGACATCATCGCGGGCTTTGGCCTGCCCTTCGGCGCCTATGCCAACGGCTTTACCCGCATCACCGAAGCCTTCCTTGAATCCCGCCCCACGGTCGAGGCGCTCTCTGCCCGCGTCGACCTGACGCCCGAGGCCTATGCCGATTTTGCCATGGGCTGGGTCGGTCAGGGCGCCACCATCGTCGGCGGCTGTTGCGAGGTCGGACCCGAGCATATCGCGCATCTTTTCCGTCGCCTGCGCGCGGCGGGGCATCGTATCGTCTGAGGAGTGCGGCACATGGGGGCCGAAACAACGCTGAAACTGGTCAAGGCCGAGACCCGGCAAAAGCAGTTCGATATCATCGTCGCACCCGGTTTCGTGCTGACCGAACTGGCCGCTTTGGTCGACGTATTGCGGATCGCCAATCGGGTCTGCCCGCACCCCCCCTTTGCCTATACTTACCGTTCCCTGCGTGGCGGTCTGATCGAAAGCAGCAGCGGCGCCGTGGTCGCGACCGAGCGGGTGCCGGCCCAACCAAGGGCGGACTACCTGTTCGTCATCGGCAATTCCGATCCCGACCAGCCCGAATTGTCGCTGGGACGCGTCGTCAAGGATTACACCTTTCGCGGGGCGCAGGTATTTTTGCTGGCCGAGGCCGCGAGCCGATATATCAACGAACGCGGCACCGCCGATCTGGCCACCCATTGGGAGAACGCCGCGTTTCTGCGCGAACGCGGCGCGCGCTTTGATGCGACCTTCTCGCTGGCGACAGAGCAGGGGCCGGTGGTGACCTGCGCGGGCATGGGGGCGACGGTCGACGTGGTTTTGTCAGTGATCGGGCGACATGTTTCGGGCCCGGCCAAGATGACGGTTGCCGATATCATGCTTCACGAACATATCCGCGACTTTGCCACGATGCAGCCGTTCTCGGGGATCAAGACCACCTCGACCGGGGACGAGGCGCTGGATCAGTGCATCAAGATGATGCAGGCCAATATCGAGGACCCTCTGCCCATTGGTGAGATCGTTGCGGCGCTCGGTCTGTCCAATCGCTCGTTGGAGCGCAAGTTCCGAACCTATATGGGGACAACGCCCAACAACTTCTATCGCGAGATGCGGCTGGCCAAGGCCAATTCTCTGCTGCTGAATACCGCGATGAGCGTACGCGAAATCGGGCTGGCCTGCGGCTTTCCGAACGGATTCTCGGCGGTCTACAAAAGCTTCTACGGGGTTACCCCCTTTGTGCTGAGGCGGCAGAAACGTGCGGCTGTGCAGCGGTGATTTTCACCGCTGCCGTGACGTTTTTGACGGATTTCCTGTCGCCCACCCGTGGCATTGTCGGGCAAATCGCAAGTTGTGGAGACATATATGGCTGATCTTCCCACCCAGGCCCGCGTGGTCATCATCGGCGGCGGCGTCGTCGGCTGCTCGGTCGCCTATCATCTGACCAAGCTCGGCTGGAAAGACGTCGTTCTGCTCGAACGCAAGCAGTTGACCTCGGGCACCACCTGGCATGCCGCGGGCCTTATCGGCCAGCTGCGCGCCAGCTCCAACATGACCAAGCTCGCCCGGTACTCGGCCGAGCTCTATATGGGGCTCGAGGCCGAGACCGGTGTTGCCACCGGCATGCGTCAGGTTGGCTCGGTCTCGGTCGCGCTGACGGGCGAGCGGCTGGAAGAGCTCTATCGCAACGCCGCCATGGCCCGCGCCTTTGGCGTCCCGGTCGAGGAACTGTCACCGGCCGAGGTCAAGGAGCGCTATCAGCACATCAACCTCGACGGTGTCACCGGCGGTGTCTGGCTGCCGACCGACGGGCAGGCCGACCCGGCCAATATCGCGCTGGCGCTGGCCAAGGGCGCCCGCCAGCGCGGCGCCGTGGTCAAGGAACGGATCAAGGTGACCGGCATCGCCAAACAGGGCCGCCGGGTCACCGGCGTTGACTGGATCAGTGACGATGGCTCTGAGCAGGGCCATATCGCCTGCGAGATGATCGTGAACTGTGCCGGTATGTGGGGCCACCAGGTGGGCCGCATGGCGGGCATCAACGTGCCTCTGCAGGCCTGCGAACATTTCTACATCGTCTCGGAACCCATCCAGGGCCTGACCCAGATGCCGGTTCTGCGTGTCCCCGACGAATGCGCCTATTACAAGGAAGACGCGGGCAAGATGATGCTGGGTGCGTTCGAACCGAAATCGAAACCCTGGGGCATGGACGGCATTCCCGACACATTCGAATTCGACCAGCTGCCCGAGGATTTCGACCATTTCGAACCCATCCTCGAGGCCGCCGTGAACCGCATGCCGATGCTGGGCAGCGCGGGCATCCATACCTTCTTCAACGGACCCGAAAGCTTTACCCCCGACGACGCCTATCACCTTGGCCTTGCGCCCGAGATGGACAATGTCTGGGTCGCCGCCGGGTTCAACTCGATCGGGATTCAGTCGGCGGGCGGCGCGGGCCATGCGCTCAGCCAGTGGATGGACAGCGGCGAGAAACCCTTTGACCTGGGCGATGTCGACATCGCCCGCATGCAGCCCTTTCAGGGCAACAAGCGCTATCTCGTCGAACGCTCGACCGAGACGCTGGGCCTGCTCTATGCCGATCACTTCCCCTACCGGCAGAAAGCCACCTCGCGCGGGGTGCGCCGCACCCCGTTCCACGAACATCTCAAGGCGCATGGGGCCGTGTTCGGCGAATTGGCGGGCTGGGAGCGCGCCAACTGGTACGCGCGCCCGGATCAGGAGCGCGAATATCGCTACAGCTGGCGGCGGCAGAACTTCTTCGACAACGTGGCCGAGGAGCACAAGGCGATCCGCACCGGGCTGGGCATGTATGACATGTCCTCCTTCGGCAAGATCCGGGTCGAGGGGCCGGACGCCACCGCCTATCTGAACCATATCGCGGGCGGTCAGTTCGACGTGCCGGTGGGCCGCATCGTCTATACCCAGTTTTTGAACGTGAATGGCGGGATCGAGGCCGACGTTACCGTCACCCGCCTGAGCGAGACCGCCTATCTGGTCGTCACCCCGGCGGCCACCCGCTATGCCGACCAGACCCGGATGATGCGCCTTGTGGGCGACTTCCGCGTGGTGATCACCGATGTGACCGCGGGCGAGGGTGTGCTGGCGGTGATGGGCCCCAAGGCGCGCGAGTTGATGGCGCGGGTCAGCCCGAACGACTTCTCGAACGACGTGAATCCCTTTGGTACCGCGCAGGAAATCGAACTGGGCATGGGCCTCGCCCGCGTCCACCGCGTGACATACGTGGGCGAGTTGGGATGGGAGATCTACGTCTCCTCCGACATGGCGGGCCACGCGTTTGAAACCCTGTTCGAGGCGGGCCAGGACCTGGGCCTCAAACTCTGCGGCATGCATGTGATGGATTGCTGCCGGATCGAAAAGGCGTTCCGCCATTTCGGCCATGACATCACGCCCGAGGATCACGTGCTGGAGGCCGGGCTGGGCTTTGCGGTCAAGACCGACAAGCCCGATTTCATCGGCCGTGACGCGGTGCTGCGCAAGAAAGACGAGGGGCTTAAAACCCGTATGGTCCAGTTCCGCCTGACCGACCCCGAACCGCTGCTCTATCACAACGAGCCGCTGCTCAGGGACGGGCAGATCGTCGGCTACCTGAGTTCCGGCGCCTACGGCCACCATCTGGGCGGTGCCATCGGCATGGGCTATGTCCCCTGCGAAGGTGAAAGCGCGGCGGATGTTTTGGCCTCGACCTACGAGATCGACGTGATGGGCACCCGCGTGCGCGCCGAGGCCGCGCTCGCCCCGATGTATGATCCGAAATCCGAGCGGGTGAAGGTCTAGCGGGTTACCAAAAGGAGCGCCTGCGGCGCGCTTTGTTGGTGCCGCGCGTTCCGCGCGGGGTGCGAGGCGCTGCCTCGCGCTCCGGGATATTTCGGGCAAGAGGAAGGGGCGATATCACGGGTCTTGATGGGCCAGTTCACGGATTTGGTGCTTTTCTTTCCTGGCGTGCCTGTTCACAACGGGCGGGCAGAGGAGAATGCGAGATGAGCGATCACCGGCCCGAGAATGTGGATACGCCCAAAGGGCTGGTGCTGGCGATCACCGCCTATCTGTTGTGGGGGTTTCTGCCTCTGTACATGAAGGCGCTGGCCCATGTTCCGTCGGTCGAAGTGGTGGCACACCGGGTGATCTGGTCGGTGCCTGTCGCCGGAGCGCTGCTGGTGGCGCTGGGACGCACCCGCGATCTGCGCGCGGCATTGCGCAATCCGCGCATGCTGGGCATGGCCTGCCTGACGGCGGCGCTGATCTCGGTCAACTGGGCGATCTATGTCTGGTCGATCGCCAATGGTCGCGCGCTGGACGCGGCGCTGGGCTATTACATCAATCCGCTGTTCAGCATCGCGCTGGCGGGGCTGTTTCTGGGAGAGCGGCTGAGCCGGGCGCAGATGGGTGCCATCCTGCTGGCCGCGGCAGGGGTGGCTGTTTTGATCGCTCAAGCGGGAGAATTGCCCTGGGTGGCGCTGGGCCTGACCTTCAGCTGGGGGTTTTATGCCTTGTTCAAGCGGTCGCTGCCGATCGGTCCCAATCAGGGGTTCCTGCTCGAAGTGTTGATCCTGTCGCCCTTTGCGCTCGCCTACGTGGTCTGGATCACGGCGCAGGGGCAGGGGCATTTCGGCGGTTTCGGAGGAGACAGCCTTTTGTTGGCCGGGGCCGGTGTGGTGACGGCGGTGCCGCTTCTGTTTTATGCAAATGGGGCCAAGCTGGTGCGTCTGTCCACCATGGGTATCCTGCAATATATTGCGCCCACGATGATCTTTGTCACCGCTGTTGCGCTGTTCGGCGAGGAGATCGATCGCGCGCGCATGATTGCCTTTCCGATGATCTGGGCCGCGCTGGTGATCTATTCCGTCCCGATGCTGCGGCAGATGCGGCGCGCGGCCTGATCGCGGATCAGACCGGCCAGCCCCTCGGCCCACCGATCATAGGCCAGCGGGCTGGGATGATAGCCGTCGCGGGCGGCCATTGCCGGATCGGGTGGAATGACGGGATGGTGATACACCGCCTGGGGGTGATGCGCCGCGACCTGTTGCAAGGCGCGGTCGAGCCGCCGGGCCTGAGCACCCAGTATCCAGGCAAGCGGTTGCGGCAGGGCCGGAAACAAGGCCATGTCCGGTACCGCAGTGACAATGACCACCTGCGCCCCGAGCGGGCCCGTCAGATGATCCAGCAGTGCCGCCTGACGCCGGGCGAAGCCGCGCGCACTCGACCCGCGTGTGGTGTCGTTCACTCCCAGCGCCGTGACTGCGATGTCGAACGGTCCGGTCAGCCGGACCAACCGGTCCAGCGTGTCGCGGGTGGTGTGGCCTGTTGTCGCCTCGAGCCGCCAGTCGAGCGTATGTTCCAGGGCGAGCCGCGCCACCAGCCGGCCGCTCAGTGCCTCGGCCTGGGTCGTGGCGCCGACCCCGGCGGCCGAACTGTCGCCCGCGATCAGCAACCGCAACTGGGGGCCACTGCCCGCCGTGCCGGCGCGCGAACCTGCGGGTTCGGGCAAGAGCTGCGCCTTGCGCCGTACCGCCAGTCCCTGTGCGGCCAGAACCGGCAACAGGGGCAGGCGCAGAATCTGGTCGATCCCGATCAGCTGAGCGCCTCGCGATACTTGAGGAAACGTGCATCGGTCATCACCCGCGCGTTCATTGCGTCGCGCAGGGCGCCGATGGTCTTGTACGGGCGCATGACCACTTCGAATTCCTGGATCAGTCCGGCGTCGTTGAGGGTAATCAGGTCGACGCCGACAGCGTCCAGATCACCAACCTTGCACTGAAACTCCAGCGCCCAATCCTTGCCCTCGCCCATGACGCGGCGATAGCGGAACTCGGAAAACACCTGTCCGACATGGCCCAGAACCGCGGCGACCGGGTCGCGACCAGTCCAGGTCTTGTAGTAGGTCGGCGGCAAGAAGCGAACATCCTCGGCCAGCAGGGCGTGGATCAGGCTCTCGTCGCCCTTGGCCACCACCTCTTGCATCCGTGCGATCGTGGGGTGCATCTGCGTTCTCCTCTCGATGGTTTGGCCGCAGCCTTGCGCCACCTGACCGGCGGCGCAAGCACGACGTTGCGAGAGGCCGTCGTCTGCGCTAGGGCATGCGGTCATGGACGACAACTACACTCCCCCACAAGACCCGCTGGACGTTATCCACGAGGATGCCGAACTGATCGTGGTGAACAAGCCCGCCGGGCTGTTGTCGGTGCCGGGGCGGGGTGCGCATCTGGCCGATTGCCTGCTGTCGCGGGTGCAGGCGGGATTTCCCGGTGCGCTGCTGGTGCACAGGCTCGACCGGGATACATCGGGGGTTATGGTCTTTGCCCAGACGCCGCATGCCCAGCGCAACCTTGGCCGTCAGTTCGAAGAACGCAAGACCCGCAAGACCTATGTGGCGCGGCTTTGGGGCAAGCTTGAACCCAAGACAGGCACCGTCGATCTGCCGCTGATCGTAGATTGGCCCAATCGCCCGCGCCAGATGGTGTGTCACGAGACAGGTAAACCCGCCGTGACCGATTGGCGGGTCCTGCGATACGAAGGCGATACCACCCGCGTGCGCCTGTTTCCGCGCACCGGGCGGTCGCATCAGCTGCGGGTGCATTGCCAGGCGCTGGGTCACCCGATCCTGGGCGATCCGTTCTATGCCACGGGCGCCGCGCAGGCGTTTCCGCGACTGATGCTGCATTCCGAGGAGTTGCGCCTCAAGCACCCGGAAAGCGGCCGTTCGATGACGTTTCGCGCACCCGCGCCCTTCTGAACGACCGTACTTCCCTTCACTTTGCCGCAAATACTCCGGGGGGTGCAGGGGGGCAGCGCCCCCCGCCGCGGCGTTTGCTATATGCTCAAACCTCGATCTTCAGCCAGTTGGGCGGCAGGATGTCGGGATTATGCAGGTTCGGATCGCCGAACCAGCGGGCGGGGCCGGCTACCCGCTTGTCCGGGTTTGCGTTCAGCCATGCCGCCCACCACGAGAACGAGGAGTTGCCGATGATATTGTGGCGGCACAGGCTCATCAGGCGCATGTCCTCGAAATCGGTCTCGGGTCCGTTGAAATCCACCACCACCTTTTGCACCGGCAGCGGCAGGTTGTCCCGCGCCCAGCCGGGATCGTCCGAAAAGACAAAGACAACCGGATTGCCCGCGACCCCCTCAAGGAGCCGGGTCAGCGCGGCCTCGTAGTAGCGCTGGTCGCACAGCGCATGGGCGGCCAGCGCCACGTAGTCCCCCCGCCGCACATGCAGCGAGATTGCAGGGCATTCGCCGATCCGCGCGGCCATTTCCGCGTTTTGGCTGTTGGAAAAAGCGGGAAAGGTGAAATCGGCGCGGATGCGGTCGGCGATAGGGGCGAAATAACGTTCCGACTGCCAATACCCGTGCAGATAGCTGCCATCGCCCCACCCCTCGATCGCCGGGTTGTAGCCCAGCCCGCGCTCGCGCCGGAACCTGGGCGCCAGACCCAGCAGCCGCCAGGCGCTATAACGAAGAAGACCGTCGCCTTTCAGCGGTGGAAGGCGGTCGGGCGTAGCGAGGTCCAGATCGAAGACGCGGGTCAACACCCCTTCGCCACGCGCCTCGGCCAACCGGGTGTCCAGCGCGACTTGCGTGCCCAGACGTGCGGCCAGACCGCGCGCTGCGGCATATTGGAACATCTGGTTGCCAAGGCGGCCGTGCAGGCGGGTGGTGATCATGAATACGTACTTCTATGTTTCGGCACTTAGTAAAGAAATCGTGAGGCGTTGTGTAGGTTCAAACGCTGTTCCATGGGGGCTTGTTGACAGGTCGGGGTCTCTTGCCTATCTAACCGCCAGGTTCGGGTTCCCTGCCGCTCGCGGCCATTTGGCCATGGTGAAACCCGCTTGATCACGATCCTTGCCCTTTCCGGCGCTTGGATGGCAATGCGAGCCCCGTCCGTTTTGATGCGCCCGTTCTGGAAAACGAGGCAAAGATGACACATAGAATACCCACCGCGCCCATCGAGGCATACAAGGCGCAGGCCCGTCGCCTGCGCGACGATCTGCACGCTGCGGGCACCCCGATCAGCCATTCGCGCGCGCTTGAACTCGTGGCACACCAACACGGTGTCCGCGACTGGAACACGCTGGTGGCTGAGGCTGGCAACCGGCTGCATTTCAGCGTCGGTGACCGGGTGTCCGGCGAGTATCTGGGCCAGCCCTTCACCGCCGAGATCCGGGGCCTGTCCGTGCTGGGAGATGGTGGCCACCGCCGCATCACGCTGCATTTCGACCAACCGGTCGATGTGGTCCGGTTCGACAGTTTCTCGGCCCTGCGCCAACGGGTCAGTGGCGAGATCGGATGGGATGGCCGCTCCAGCCGGCGTACCTCGGACGGTCAGCCGCAACTGATCGTGCGCCCAATCTGATTTGGGAAACCATCTGGTCGCGCGCCGCGCTCCCGGCGCGCGCCATTCCTCTTTCAATCCGTCGCAAACTCCTGTATGGGCGCAAAATCTGAGACGTGGTGCCCGGACCCCGGCACCGTGAAGGAAATGATAACGGGGTCGGCGGCAATGGGGCCGCCATTGAAACGGGAGACCCGGGATACGCCTGGGAGTGCTCCCATCTAGGATACGCACATGTTTGATGTAACGACGAAATCGATGCAGTGGGGCGAGGAAACGCTGACACTGGAATCGGGCAAGATTGCCCGTCAGGCCGACGGTTCGGTGGTCGCCACCCTGGGCGAGACCCGCGTGATGGCCAACGTGACCTTTGCCCGTGAGCAAAAACCGGGTCAGGACTTCTTTCCCCTGACGGTCCACTATCAGGAAAAATACTATGCCGCCGGCAAGGTGCCGGGCGGTTTCTTCAAGCGCGAGGCGCGCCCGACCGAAAAGGAAACGCTGACCGCGCGCCTGATCGACCGGCCGATCCGCCCGCTGTTCGTGCCCGGCTTCAAGAACGAAGTGCTGGTGATGTGCACCGTGCTTTCGCACGACCTCGTCAACGATCCCGATATCGTTGCAATGATCGCCGCTTCGGCCGCGCTCACCATCTCGGGCGTGCCGTTCATGGGCCCGATCGCAGGCTGCCGCGTGGGCTATGTCGATGGCGAATATGTCCTGAACCCGACGGTCGACGACATGCAGGACCTGCGCCTGAACCCCGAACAGCGTCTGGACCTGGTTGTTGCCGGGACCAAGGACGCCGTGATGATGGTGGAATCCGAGGCCTATGAGCTGACCGAGGCCGAGATGCTGGGCGCCGTGACCTTTGCGCATGAGCAGATCCAGCCGGTGGTCGACCTGATCATCGCCTTTGCCGAGCAGTGCGCCAAGGAACCGTTCGACTTTACCCCGCCGGATTACTCAGACCTCTACGCCGCTGTCAAAGCCGCCGGTGAAGAGCAGATGCGCGCCGCATTCGCCATCACCGACAAGCAGGAGCGCACCGCAGCCGTTGCCGCCGCGCGCGAGGCCATCAAGGCCGCCCTGTCCGAGGAACAGCTGGCAGACGGCAATCTCGGCTCGGCCCTGAAGAAACTCGAAGCCGGCATTCTGCGCGGCGACGTGGTCAAGGGTGGCAAGCGGATCGACGGCCGTGACACCACCACCGTGCGCCCGATCGTGGCCGAAACCGGCCTGCTGCCGCGGACCCACGGGTCTGCCCTGTTTACCCGGGGCGAGACCCAGGGTCTGGTCGTGACCACGCTGGGCACCGGCGACGATGAACAGTTCATCGACGCGCTGCACGGCAATTTCAAATCGAACTTCCTGCTGCATTACAACTTCCCCCCCTATTCGGTGGGCGAGGTTGGCCGCGTGGGTTCGCCCGGCCGTCGTGAGATCGGTCATGGCAAACTGGCCTGGCGTGCGCTTCAGGCGGTGCTGCCGGCGCCGACCGACTTCCCCTATACCATCCGCGTGGTGTCCGAGATCACCGAGTCCAACGGCTCGTCTTCGATGGCATCGGTCTGCGGCGGGTCGCTGTCGATGATGGATGCGGGCGTGCCGCTGAAGTCCGCCGTTGCCGGTGTGGCCATGGGCCTGATCCTGGAGGACGACGGGTCCTATGCGGTTCTGACCGACATCCTGGGTGACGAGGACCACCTGGGCGACATGGACTTCAAGGTGGCAGGTACCGAAAACGGCATCACCTCGCTGCAGATGGACATCAAGGTTGCGGGCATCACGCCCGAGATCATGGAGAAAGCCCTGTCGCAGGCCAAGGATGGGCGGATGCACATCCTGGGCGAGATGAACAAGGCGCTGTCGGGCGCTGCCGACTTCTCGGTCCACGCACCGCGCATCGAGACCATGCAGATCCCCACCGACAAGATCCGCGAAGTGATCGGCTCGGGCGGCAAGGTGATCCGCGAGATCGTCGAAGTGTCGGGCGCCAAGGTCGATATCAACGACGATGGCATCATCAAGATCGCCTCGCCCAACGGCGACTCGATCAAGAAGGCCTATGACATGATCTGGTCCATCGTGGCCGAACCCGAAGAGGGTCAGATCTATACCGGCAAAGTCGTGAAGATCGTCGATTTCGGCGCCTTCGTGAACTTCTTTGGCAAGCGCGACGGCCTGGTGCACGTGTCCCAGATCGAAAACCGCCGCCTGAACCATCCCTCGGATGTTCTGAAGGAAGGTCAGGAAGTGAAGGTCAAACTGCTGGGCTTTGACGATCGCGGCAAGGTGCGCCTGTCGATGAAGGTTGTCGATCAGGAAACCGGCGAAGAGATCGTGCCGGAAAAGAAAGAGGCCTCTGAGGCGGAATAAGCCTCTGGTCTTGCACAGACGGAAAGGCCCGGACATCCTGTCTGGGCCTTTTCCATTCGGGCCGCGCGTTGGACAGGCGGCGACAGGGAGGTCCGGCATGGATCCGATCGGTTTCGTCATTCATCTGGAACGCGCCAAGGACCGGCGCGCGCAGGCCGAGGCGCTGGTGGCGGAGCTGCCCTATGCCGTGCTTCTGCCTGCGGTCGATGGTGCGGCACTGGCACCGGAGGCGCGGGACCGAGCCTTTCGACCGGGGCTGTTGAAACCCGCCTATCCCTTTGATCTGCGCCCGGGCGAGATCGGCTGTTTCCTCAGCCATCGTGCCGCCTGGGCCCGGTTGGTCAAGAGCGAAGCAGAGGCTGCACTGATCATCGAGGATGACATGGCGTTGGAGGCAGGGTTTGGTGATGCGCTGGCGCTGGCGCAGCGCCATGTGGCGCAGATGGGCTATATTCAGTTCCAGACCCGCACCCTGACCGCGCCGGCGATAGATCAGCAAGGGCAGGCAGTGCTGATGCAGCCCGATCTGACACCGCTGCGCACCTCGGGCCAGCTGGTAGCGCGCTGGGCGGCGGAACGGCTGCTGGCCCTGACCGAACCGTTTGACCGGCCGGTCGACACGTTCCTGCAGATGCACTGGCATACCGGGTTGCGGCTGGGGGTGATCAGCCCGTCGGGCCTGAGCGACCGGACCGGGGCCATCGGCGGCAGCACCATCGGTGCGAATAAGAGCCTGGGTGAACGGCTGACCCGCGAATGGCATCGCGCACGCTATCGTGCGGCGGTGCGGCGGCTGTCACGCGGCTGAAGGCGCCTTAGCGCAGGCGCCATTCCTCCCAGATGAACGAATAGCACCAGGCGCAGTCATGGGTTTCCTCCAGCCGCGCGCAGATCGCCGCGCGGGTGTCGATCAGCGCCGGTTCGAACAGGTGAAACTGCACCTGAAGCCGCGCGATGCGGGGCATCAGCCCGCTCTCCAGCAGGGCGGGCAGCAGATCGTATTCTCCGCCTTCGATATTGACCTTCATCAGATCGACCCGGTCCAGCCCCAGCTCGGCAAAGACTGCGCCGACAGGACGCACCGGCGCCGAGAGCGCGCCACCCTGACCGCCAAAGGCCGAGGAGGCATCGCCATCGTCGCTGAGCGTCAGGGTGCCCTCGGCCCCGCCCATGGCAAAATCATGAACCGATACATTCGGCCGGTCGGCGTATTTCGACCTCAGCGTATCGGCAAATCGGGGGTGAGGTTCGAACACATGTACCCGCGCCTTGGGCTGAACGGAGAGGATCAGATCGGCCCAGCCACCCTCGAATCCGCCCACATCAAGAACCACCGCTTCGGGGGCAAGATCGTCATAGGTGTGAAACCGCGTCTTCAGCGCATTGTCGGCGCGCCAGGCCTTGAGCCCGGCATAATGCTCGGCCTTCCAGGGGTTGCGGCGCAGGTCGAGCCAGCGTTTCAAAGAGGCCATGGCAAAGGTCTTTCTATCGTTGACGGGCGCGGGTCACCCCGCGCCCGCGATGGGCTTAGCCCGGGTTCTTTGCAAACCGCAGATAAGGCAGTTTGATGTCCAGCGCACCGTATTTTTCTTCGGCAGCGGCATTGTCCAGCGCCAGCGCGACGATCACGTCCTGCCCGGTTTCCCAGTTGGCCGGGGTGGCCAGCGGCTGCTGATAGGTGCGCTGAAGCCCGTCAAGCGCGCGCAGCACCTCGGCAAAGTTGCGCCCGACCGACATCGGGTAAGTCATCGACAGTTGCAGCTTCTTGTCGGGGCTGATGATGAAGACCGAGCGCACCGTGGCGCTGTCGGCGGGGGTGCGGCCATCGGGCAGATAGGCGTCGGCGGGCAGCATGTCAAAGGCCTTGGAGACCGCCAGACCTTCGTCGGCGATGATCGGAAAGCCGGCGGTGGCGCCGGCAAAGCTCTCGATGTCACCCTTCCACTTCTTGTGATCCTCGACCCCGTCGACCGAAACGCCGATCACCTTGGTGTTGCGCTTGGCCCATTCATCGGCCAGTTGCGCCACGGCGCCGAATTCGGTGGTGCAGACCGGGGTAAAATCCTTGGGATGCGAGAACAGGATGGCCCAGCTGTCGCCGATCCAGTCATGGAACGCGATGCGCCCCTTGTCGGTATCGGCCTCGAAATTGGGAACGATATCGTTGATGCGCAAACCCATGGGGGATCTCCTTTGCTGTGAGTGCGAGTCAGTCGCGACCAATCTAGCGATTGGTCCGCCCGGATACACCACCCGCGACAAGGTGCCGCCACAAGAAATCTGCGGGACGGCAAAATTTGATCAAATTTTGTGACCACCCCTTGCCGCGCGCTGTCTTGGGTGACACAGTGGCCCCGATTCCCGACCGCCCGGTCGAAAACCGTCTGATCAGGAGAGGCAGACATGATCGAAAAGCGTGATTTCTACATCAACGGCGCCTGGGTTGCGCCTGCCGTCAGCAATGATTTCCAGGTCATCAACCCGTCGACCGAAGAGCCCTGTGCCGTCATCTCCCTCGGCTCCGAGGCCGATACCAATGCCGCCGTCGCCGCCGCGAAGGCGGCGCTGCCGGGATGGATGGCAACCCCCGTCGCCGAGCGGATCGCCCTGGTTGAAAAGCTGATCGAGATTTACCAGTCCCGTGGCGAGGATCTGGCGCAGGCGATGTCGCTGGAAATGGGCGCGCCCATCGACATGTCGCGCAGCCAGCAGGTGGGCGCGGGCACGTGGCACCTGAAGAACTTCATCCGTGCCGCCAAGGCGTTTCAGTTCGAGCGCCCGTTGGGCGATCATGCTCCCAATGACCGTATCATCTACGAGGCGGTGGGCGTCGCGGCGCTGATCACGCCCTGGAACTGGCCGATGAACCAGGTCACGCTCAAGGTCGGCGCCGCCGCCATCGCGGGCTGCACCATGGTTCTGAAACCCTCCGAGCAAAGTCCGCTCAACGCGATGATCTTTGCCGAGATGATGGACGAGGCAGGCTTCCCGCCGGGTGTGTTCAACCTGGTGAATGGCGATGGCGTGGGTGTCGGCTCGCAGCTTTCGTCGCATCCCGATATCGACATGGTCAGCTTCACCGGCTCGACGCGCGCGGGCACCGCGATTTCCAAGGCGGCAGCCGATACGCTCAAGAAAGTGCATCTGGAACTGGGCGGCAAGGGCGCCAACGTGATCTTTGCCGATGCCGATGACAAGGCGGTCAAGCGCGGCGTGCTGCACATGATGAACAATACCGGCCAGAGCTGTAACGCGCCCAGCCGCATGCTGGTGCAACGCCCGATCTACGACCAGGCGGTCGAAACCGCCGCCGAAGTGGCCAGCAAGGTCACCGTGGGCAACGCGCTGGACGAAGGCCGCCATATCGGCCCGGTGGTGAACGAGTTGCAATGGTCCAAGATCCAGGACCTGATCCAGAAGGGCATCGACGAAGGCGCCCGCCTGGTCGCGGGCGGTACCGGTCGGCCCGAGGGGCTGAACAAGGGCTATTACGTGCGCCCCACCGTGTTCGCCGATGCCAATAACCAGATGACCATCGCACGCGAGGAGATCTTTGGCCCGGTTCTGACCATGATCCCCTTCGATACCGAGGAAGAGGCGATCGAGATCGCCAATGACACGCCCTATGGGTTGACCAACTATGTCCAGACGCAGGACGCCGCCCGCGCAAACCGCATGGCGCGCGCGCTGCGTTCGGGCATGGTCGAGATGAACGGCCAATCCCGCTCCGCGGGCTCGCCCTTTGGCGGCATGAAACAATCCGGCAACGGGCGCGAGGGTGGCGTCTGGGGGCTGGAAGACTTCCTTGAGGTCAAGGCGGTCGGCGGCTGGGCCGCCGAGTAGGCCGCAGCATAACATGCCTTCGCCCGCGCGGGTCTTTGCCGTGCGGGCGGGAGCCTCCGGCGGGAGTATTTGCAAACCAGAAAGAAGCAGGAGCGTTTTTGCTTCTTTCTGGTCGGAAATACTCCGGGGGTCTGGGGGCTGGCCCCCAGCTCTGCCCTATGATCCCGGCAGATGCCGGTCGACCATACGCTGAACCATCGGCGCGAAATGGTCGAAACCGGGGGTTTCCATATCGGCTCGCTTGCCGGCCTCGTCCAGATAGCGGACCTGAATGATCGCCTCGATGTTCGGGTTCCTTTCGAACTCGGCCACCTCTTCGGCACTCATCGGACCACCCTGCAATCCCAGCGTATGGACCGAGGCGGGCGACAGGCGCGCGAAATACGCGGGCTTGGTGGCGCAGAGATAGCGTTTCGCGGCCACATGGTACTTCACGCAATCGGTGATCACCGGGGGAAAGAACGGTGCCAGCACCGCCTCGCCCGCATCCTCGTGATGGCGGTCCTCGGTGTCGTCGGGATGATAGGTGCCGAATTCCGATGTGAAATGCCCGATATCATGCAAGAGCGCGCCGACGATGATCTCCTCGGGCAGGCCGTTCTGTTCGGCGATGGTGGCGCCTTGCAGCATGTGCTGGGCCATGGTCACCGGCTCTCCCAGGTATTCCTCGCCGCCGCGGCGGGCGAAGATATCACCAAGGAACGCGACGATGTTGTCGCGGTTGAGAGTTGTGAAATCAGGGTTCATTCCGCGGCCTCCGGCGCGGCGGCCTCCATTGCGGCGAGGGTCGAGAGGAGCCCGTCCTTGTCGGCGTAACACCCTTGCAGCCAGCGCGACCCGGCGCCCGAATAGCCGGTGCGCGCATGCAGGACACGGGTGTTGTCGACGATGAAGCTCTCGCCCGGTTCCAGCTTGAACGCGACCCCCATCGCCGGGTCGTCGATGAACGCGGCCAATTGACGATAGGCGGCGTAATAGGCCTCCATCTTGTCAAAGGGGATATCCACAAAGGGGGCAGAGGAGCGGTTGTTGAACCGGATCGCCACCAATTGCCCGTCAGGCGACAGTTCGATCATCGGACGGCGCGCCCGCAGGCAGACCCCGTCCGAGCCCCGGTATTCGAACCGGGCCGGGTAGCCTGCAAGCAGCGCGAACCCCTCGGGGTTTGCATCGCGCAACCTTTCTGCCGCGCGAAAGCCGTCAACCACGATACTGTCGCCGCCCTCGGCGCTGTTCTCCAGGCAGTAGAGGATTTGCAGCGTCGGCACCGGGTCGCGATAGGGGTTGTCGGTATGAGCCTGAAGGCCCAGCCCGGTATAGGCGAGGTTGGTGGGGTTCACCTCGGTCCGCACCTCGAAATAGCGGCCATAATTTGTCTCGCGCACATAGCCGAAGAGATCGGCCACCTTGAGCAGCGCGCCGGGTTCGGCGGGGCCGCCGGTCAGCCGGGCAAAGCCGAATTCGGCCACTGCCGCCAGCCAGTCGCGCTTGGCCGCTGGATTGGTGTGCACGGCGTTCCAGTCGGCGCCGGGCGCGGCGATACCGCTCTCCCAGGTGGTGATGCCGGGGGCGGTCCATCCGATCGGGTGATCCTGATCCCGGTCATAGGTATGGGCGGCCAGCCAATCCGCCGGAAATGTGACGGTCTTGTTCTCGGGCAAGAAGGTGACCGACAGCGCGTCCCCAGCAAGCGCGGCCGCGCCGATGCTAAGATCGGCGGGGATGTCGCCGATGGTGATCAGGCGCTGGCCATTGCCGGGCGCGCGGGTCGTTGGGTCCAGTGCGTTGTCGCGCAGCCAGACGGCGTGAAACCGCGCGGTGGCGCCATTGGCATAATCAAGGGTGACGATCCGGTCGGTATGGGTGACCTGGCGCAGCATGAGGCCTCTCCTTTGTCGCATATTTGCTGGCTTGAGAGATAGCGCGCCAAATGGCATCAAGATAGTTATCCCTTCTTTTGGCTTAGGGTTAGAAATATCTATGAGAAAAACACGCATCGGCTTGCCACCGCTCGACTGGTTGCGGGTGTTTGAAGCTGCTGGCAGGCTGGGCGGGTTCTCGGCGGCGGCGCGGGAATTCGGGTTGACCCAGGCAGCGGTCAGCCAGCGGATCGGCAATCTCGAGGCCTGGCTGGGCCGGGCGCTGTTTGTGCGCGGACCGCGCGGGGTAACGCTGACGGTTGAGGGCGAAAGCTATCTGCCGCTGGTACAGGAAAGCCTGTCGGCGCTGGCCCGCAGCACCGAGGACCTGTTCGGCACCGCGCCGACCGAGTTGCGGGTGGCGGGCCTTGCCTCGCATATCGAGGCGCTGGTGTTGCCGCGCGCGGCGGCATTTCTGGCGGCGCATCCCGGAGTGCGGTTGATGAGTGATTCCGCCGCCCGCCGCGCCGGTCTGGACGAAGAACGGACCTGGTTGCAAATCCGGTTCGGACGTGGTGCCTGGCACGGGCGCGAGGCGCTGCTGATCGCGCCCGAGATACTGGCGCCGATGGCGGCGCCGGGGCAGGGCTGGGATGCGGGTATCATCGACCTGCGCGGAGAGCGGCCCGGCTGGCGCGACTGGGCGCGCCTGACCGGAGCCATGCCCGAGGCACAGGCGCGGTTGAGCGTCGATTCCATGGGACATGCGCTGGCGGCCGCCGAACAGGGGATCGGGGTGGCTTTGGGCTCGCTACCTCTGGCGCGCGCGGCGCTGGGTGCAGGCCGACTATGCCTGCTGGACGCGCCTCGGCTACCGACGCGTGACGGGTATTGGCTGACCTGGCCCAGCGATCGCCTGACCGCGCGGCGTCAGCGCGCCCTGGTCGAGGGGCTTCTTGCTGTTCTGAGCGGAGAGGGCGGCTAGACACGCATGCGCCGCAACCGGTCCGATATCGCCTGCATCAAACCGCCGATCACCAGGCCCCAGACCGCGGCGCTGAGCCCAAGGATGGTGATGCCCGAGGCGGTAATCAGAAAGGTGGCGGCGGCGACCTGCCGATAATCGGGCTCTTCCAGCGCCGCCAGCGTCGAGCCGGCAAAGACACCCAGCAGCGCCACGCCCGCAACGGTTCCCAGAACCAGCGCAGGGGCCAGTGCCGCAAATCCGGCGATGACCCCGGCGAAGAGGCCCAACACGCAATAGAACAGCCCGCCCATCACCGCCGACCAATAGCGCTCGGTCGGGTCCGGGTGGCTCTCTTCGTTGGCGCACATGGCGGCGGTGATTGCTGCCAGACAGGTGGCCGGAGACCCGAAGGGCGCCGACAGCACGCTGGCGAGACCTACCCCGGTCACCAGCGGCGCCGGGCGCGGCTGATAGCCATAGGCGCGCAGCACCGCCAGGCCGGGCACGTTCTGGGTTGCCATGGTGACGATGAAAAGCGGCAGCGCGATATTGGTCAGCGCCTCCAGCGAAAAGACCGGGGTGACCCAGACCGGCGCGGCAATCAGCGTTTCTGGCGCCGGAATGTCAAAGCCCGCGTTGACAGTGACGACCAGCGCCCCGGCGACCACAGCGGCGGGCACTGCAAAGGGGCGGCTGATCTGGCTGATGATGAACCAGGTCAGCAGGATCGGAAGGGCGAGAAAAGGTATCTCTGCCAATGCCTGAAACGGGCGCAGGCAAAGCGAGAACAGCACCCCCGCCAGCATCGCCTGGGCGATCGGACCGGGGATTGCGGCGGTCAACCGGCTGAGCGGACGCCACCAGGCCGCGATCACGGTCAATGCGCCCGCCAATATGAACCCGGCCACAGCTCCGCCGAACCCATCCTCGGGCATCGCCGACACCGCCAGCAACGCGGCGCCCGGCGTGGACCACGCGACCGAGACGGGCGACTTGGTCCATAGGCTCAACACTATCCCGGTGAGGCCCATCGAGAGCGCCGCGAACATCAGACCCGAGGCCGCTTGCGCAGTATCCGCGCCAACCCCTGCCAGACCCTGCAATACGATCGGAAACGAACTGAAAAAACCGACGATAGCCACGACGAGGCCGGTCGAGACGGTTTGCAGCGGAGGTCTGGAGGTCATGGAAACTCTCTGTCGCCCTTTGGGCCAATCTTGCCTTGCGGCAGAGAGTGCGGTCTGGGTCGCCGGGTTGCAACCCGGAACGCGCTGGTCAGAAGTCGATGGCGATGCCCTTTTTCTCCCAGTCGCCGTAACGGGCCGGGTCCGGTCCGTCGCGCCCTCCCAGCTCTTTGGGCAGCGGCTTGGCCTCGGCCTCGGCCTTGCGGCGGCGGTCCTCGGCCTCGGCCAGGGCGCGCTGGGCGGCGGGGGGCAGGTCTGTGCGCGGCTCGCTCATGGCTTTGCTGTTCCTTTCGGTCTGGTATCCTGATACACGCCCGCGTCCGCCCTTGGCAATGCGGGCGGATGGTCACAACCGGACGAGGCACCCCATGGCGGACAGCGCGACCCAGGCGCGACAGAGCGCGATCTATCTGCTCGACCAGATTTTGGGCGAGGGGCGGCTGTTGTCCGAATGCCTCGGCGCCGGGGCGCTGGACCGGTTGCCGCCCGAGGAACGCGCCCGCGCCCAGCGGCTGACGCTTGACACCTTGCGTGGGTTGGAACGTGCCGACCGGCTACTGAAACCGCATCTGCAAAAGGCGCCACCGCTGAGTGTGCGCAATGCGCTGCGGTTGGGGACGGTTGAACTGGCCCATGGTGCCGCCGCGCATGGCGTGGTGCATTCAATGGTCGAGATTGTCGGCCGCTCGCGCCGGCACGGGCGGCTCAAGGGGCTGGTCAACGCGGTGCTGCGCAAGGTGGCCGCTGACGCACACGAGGCATGGGGGCGGCTGCGGGTGCCGCGCCTGCCGCGCTGGTTGCGCGATCCGCTGGTTCAGGCCTGGGGCGCACCTGCCGTCGCGGCGATGGAGGCAGCGCATTTCGCGGGCGCGCCGCTTGACCTGACGTTGAAACCCGGAGCATCGGCGCCAGGCGGAGAGGTGCTGCCGACCGGGTCGGTCCGTTTGCATGATGCGGGGCAGGTCTCGGCCCTGCCGGGCTTTGCCGCCGGAGACTGGTGGGTGCAGGATGCCGCCGCCGCGCTGCCGGTGCGGCTGCTCGATCCGCAACCGGGCGAGACCGTGCTGGACCTGTGTGCCGCGCCGGGTGGCAAGACCATGCAACTGGCCGCTGCGGGGGCGCGGGTCACCGCGCTCGATATCTCCGAAGGGCGGATGGCCCGCGTGCGCGAAAACCTTGCCCGCACTGGCCTGAGTGCCGAAACGGTGGTGGGCGATGCGCTGGAACAGGGCGGTCAATATGATGCGGTGCTGCTGGATGCGCCCTGTTCGGCCACCGGCACCATCCGCCGTCACCCCGATCTGCCGCTGGCCAAGGACGGTTCCGAATTCGGCGCGCTGATCGAGTTGCAGGCGCAGATGATCGCCCATGCCTGGACCCTGGTCAAACCCGGCGGGCGCATGGTGTTCTGTACCTGCTCGCTGTTGCCGGACGAGGGCGAGGTGCAGGTTGAAGAGGCACTGACGCTCTATCCCGATATGACCGTTGACCGCGCCGCGCTGGACCTGCCGGGCATCGACCCGGCCTGGATCACCGAAGAGGGCGGTCTGCGCCTGCGCCCCGATTATTGGTCCGAAAGGGGCGGTATGGACGGGTTCTACATGGCGGTTCTGCGCAAGGCGGCCGACGGTCCGGAATAACCGGTGACTTGCGGCGCCGGTGCCGCTATCCTCCGCCACAAACGCCAAAGAGCGTGAGAGGCAGAGCGTATGTCCGGTTCGCATAACATGGCCAGCAGATGGGCGCGGTTCCAGAACCGTCTTTACGCGCGTCTCAGCCAGCGTCACAAATCGGTGCGCGCCTTTGTCTCGCAGCCCGAACCGCGCACCATCGGTTCATACGCGCGCGGGCGACAGCTGGTGGCGGGCAATCTGCTGTTTGCCGGCTATCTGGTCGAATCCCAAAGCAGCGGCCTGTGGGAGGTCGAGGCGCCCAATGGGGCCTTTGACGACGAACGGCAGGGCTTTGCCTGGCTCGACGATCTGGCCGCCGTGGGCGACGTGCGTGCGCGCGAAAAGGCGCAGCGCTGGCTGTGGGGCTGGATCGAGGCGCATGGGCGCGGGCGCGGTTCCGGCTGGACACCCGAGCTGACCGGGCGCCGCGTCATCCGCTGGATCAACCACGCTCCGTTCCTGCTGCGCGGCGTCGAGCCCGAGCAAAGCCATGCTTTCTTTCGCTCGCTGGGACAGCAGACCTGGTTCCTGTCGAAACGCTGGCCCGGCGCCAAGCCGGGTCTGGGCCGGTTCGAGGCGCTGACAGGGGTCATCTATGCCGGTCTGGCGCTGGAAGGGTTGGAGGAACTGGCCGACCCGGCGGTGCGGGCGCTGGCGCGCGATTGCAACAACCAGATCGACAAGGAAGGTGGGCTGCCCACCCGCAACCCCGAGGAGTTGCTGGAGGTGTTTACCCTGCTCAACTGGGCCACGGCGGCGCTGCACGAGGCAGGGCGCGGCGCGCCGCATGCGCAGACCGAGGCAATCGAGCGGATCGCACCGACCTTGCGCGCCCTGCGCCACGCGGATGGGCAACTGGGTCGTTTTCACGGCGGCGGGCGCGGGCTTGAAGGGCGGTTGGATCACGCACTGGCGGCCAGCGGCGTGAAGCCGGTCCATGCCGAGGGGCTGTCGATGGGCTATGCGCGCCTGTCGGGTGGGCGTACCAGTGTCATCGTCGATGCCAGCGTGCCGCCACGCGGCGCCGCCTCCTATAACGCGCATGCCTCGACCCTGGCGTTCGAGCTGACCTCGGGGCGCCGCCCGCTGATCGTCAATTGCGGCTCGGGCATCAGTTTCGGGGTGGAATGGCGCCGGGCCGGACGGGCCACGCCGTCCCATTCCACCCTCTGCCTCGACGGGTTCTCGAGCGCGCGCCTGGCCGACCCCGAGCGCGGCACCGGGCTGGAGGCACTTATCGAAGGCCCGACACAAGTGCCGGTCGAGATCTCGGAGATGACGGATGGCATCCGCTTTCAGGGCGGTCACGATGGTTATGCCAAGGTGTTCGGCCTGACCCATGCCCGAACGCTGGAGTTGAGCCATGACGGGCGCGGACTGGCAGGCGAGGACATGCTGCTGGCGATGGACGATGGCGCCAAGCGCCGGTTTGACAAGGCGATGGATGCTTCGGTGCTGGCAGGGGTCGGATTCGACCTGCGCCTGCATCTGCACCCTGAGGTGGACGCGGCGGTGGATCTGGGCGGCGCGGCGGTGTCGATGGCCCTCAAAAGCGGCGAGATCTGGGTTTTCCGCCATGATGGCAAATATAAATTGTCATTGGAGCCAAGCGTTTATCTGGAAAAGACCCGCCTGAAGCCGCGCGCGACAAAACAGATCGTTCTATCCGGGCGCGCAATGGAGTATGCGACCCGCATCCGGTGGACGCTGAGCAAGGCGCAGGACACCGCGATTGCCATTCGCGACCTGAACCGGGACGAACCCGAATTCGACTGATCCGCATAAGGACCCCGAGCAAATGACCGACCTTTCCCCCGTGCGCCGCGCGCTTCTTTCCGTTTCCGACAAGACCGGACTGATCGAGCTGGGCCAGGCCCTCGCCGCGCGCGGGGTCGAGCTGTTGTCGACGGGCGGCACCGCCAAGGCGCTGCGCGATGCGGGTCTGACGGTGCGCGACGTGGCCGAGGTGACCGGTTTCCCCGAGATGATGGATGGCCGGGTCAAGACCTTGCACCCGATGGTGCATGGCGGCCTGCTGGCGCTGCGCGACAATGCCGAGCACGTAGCGGCGATGGAGCAGCACGGTATCGCGGGCATCGACCTGCTGGTCGTCAACCTCTATCCGTTCGAGGCGACCGTGGCCAAGGGTGCCGCCTATGACGACTGTATCGAGAATATCGACATTGGCGGCCCGGCGATGATCCGTGCGGCGTCCAAGAACCACGCCTTTGTCAACGTGGTGGTGGATGTCGCGGATTATGATGTCCTGCTGGCCGAGATGGCGGCCAATGACGGCCAGACTTCCTATGCCTTCCGCCAGCGGTTGGCTCAAACGGCCTATGCCCGCACCGCCGCCTATGACGCCGCCGTCAGCAACTGGATGGCCGGTCAACTGGCACTGGAGGCGCCCCGCCGCCGCGCCTTTGCCGGTGAACTGAAACAGACCCTGCGTTATGGCGAGAACAGCCACCAGCAGGCGGCGTTCTATACCGATGGTTCGAACCGTCCGGGCGTGGCCACCGCGCGGCAGCTTCAGGGCAAGGAGCTGAGCTATAACAACATCAACGATACCGATGCCGCGTTTGAGCTGGTGGCCGAATTCGCGCCCGAAAACGGCCCGGCCTGTGCGATCATCAAACACGCCAACCCCTGCGGTGTGGCGCTGGGCGCGACCCTGTCCGAGGCCTATCAGAAAGCGTTCGACTGCGACCGCACCAGCGCGTTTGGCGGGATCGTGGCGCTGAACCAGCCGCTGGATGCCGAGACTGCGGCGAAGATCGTCGAGATATTCACCGAGGTGGTGATCGCCCCCGGTGCCAGCGACGAGGCGATCGCGATCTTTGCCGCCAAGAAGAACCTGCGCCTGCTGCTGACCGACGGTCTGCCCGATCCGCGCCAGCCCATCGTGGCGATGAAACAGGTGGCCGGCGGCATGCTGGTGCAGGACAAGGATGTGGGCCATGTCGATCTGGCCGACCTCAAGGTGGTGACCAAGAAGGCCCCGTCTGACGCTCAGATGGCCGATCTGCTGTTTGCCTGGAAGGTCGGTAAACACGTCAAGTCGAACGCGATCGTCTATGTCAAGGACGGCGCCACCGTGGGTGTCGGCGCGGGTCAGATGAGCCGTCTCGACAGTGCCAATGTCGCTGCCGCCAAGGCGCAGCGCATGGCGACCGAACTGGGCCTGCCCGAGAGCCCGGCCAAGGGCTGCGCCGTGGCTTCGGACGCGTTTTTCCCGTTCCCCGACGGTTTGCTTGAGGCGGCTGCGGCAGGGGGCGCTTGCGTGATCCAGCCCGGCGGCTCGATGCGCGACGACGAGGTGATCAAGGCCGCGGACGAGGCGGGTCTGGCCATGGTCTTTACCGGCATGCGCCATTTCCGGCACTGATGTGCGCCCGGCTCCTCTTCTGGTCCGCCTTCTGGGCCTTTCTGATCGACCAGATCAGCAAATACCTGGTCGTGCACGTGATGGACGTGGCCCATCGCGGCAGCATCGAGGTGCTGCCGCCGTTGCTGACATTTCGCTATGGCGAGAATCGCGGCATCAACTTTGGCCTTTTTCAGGGCGACGGCGATGCCTCGCGCTGGATACTGATTGGCCTGTCTCTGGCGATCTGTGCAGTCGTGCTGGTCTGGTTGTCGCGCGGGCGGTCGTCGCGGTGGATGCTGATCGGAGGCGGGTTGCTGATCGGCGGTGCGCTCGGAAACGTGATCGACCGGCTGGTCTATGGCTATGTCCTCGATTTCCTCAACATGTCCTGCTGTGGTATCGACAACCCCTATGTGTTCAACGTGGCCGATATCTTTATCTTTGCCGGTGCGGCGGCGCTGATCCTGATGGATGGCAAAAAGCCCTCGTGACGGGCGCGCGGATATGCGATAAAACCCGACGAAACAGGCAGGAGATGACCATGCGCGCGCCGCTGGCTTTGATCGTGATCGCGACCGCCCTGGCGGTATCGGGCTGCTCCAGCAAGGGGCTGCGCGATATCCGTTCGCAGGGGACCGGACCCGACGAATTCGCCATCATGCCGGTGAAGCCCTTGACCCAGCCCAAGGATTTCAACGTGTTGCCCGCACCGACGCCGGGTGGTGCCAATCTGACTGACCCGACGCCTGCTTCAGATGCGGTGGTGGCACTGGGTGGCCGGGAAACAGCATTGCAGGCCGGTGGAGGCATCCCGGCTTCGGATCAGGCGCTGGTCAATGCCTCGAGCCGTTATGGCGTGCCCGCCAATACCCGCACCGCGCTGGCCGCCGAGGACGCTGAATTCCGCAAACGTCAGGGTCGCTGGACCCGTGTCCGGCTGTTCCCGGTTGATCGATATGAACAGGCCTATCGCAAGGATGCGATCAACCCGTTCAACCAAAACGAGCGCTTCCGCCGGGCCGGCGCCGCGACACCTTCGGCTCCACCGGAAAGTGAATAATCCTTAATTTTACGTCAGCGCGTCTTGAACCTTGCCGGGCCTGCCGTAGGTTGTCGGCTAGCGATACGGAGGATGCGCATGGTCCGGGCTTTTGCTCTTGTTGCCGCTCTTGTCTCGGCTGCGCCGCTCTGGGCGGCGCCCGAGGGACAAGAGGCGGTCACCACCTTTACCCTGCAAAACGGTATGGATGTCGTCGTGATCGAAGATCACCGCGCTCCTGTGGTACAGCAGATGGTCTGGTACCGGGCCGGATCGGCGGACGAGCCGGTCGGCGCCTCGGGGGTGGCTCATTTCCTGGAACACCTGCTGTTCAAGGCAACCGATACGATGGAGGCTGGTGAACTGTCGGCGACAGTGGCGGCCAATGGCGGCACCGACAACGCCTTCACCTCTTATGACTACACCGCCTATTTCCAGCGGGTCGCAGCCGACCGGCTGGAGTTGATGATGCGGATGGAGGCGGATCGGATGCGTAACATCCGCCTGACAGAACGCGATATCGAGACCGAGCGCGACGTGATCCTGGAGGAACGCAACCAGCGCACCGAGAACAACCCGCGCGCGTTGTTTGGCGAGCAAATGGATGCTGCCCAGTTCCTCAACCACCGCTATGGTGTCCCGGTGATCGGCTGGAAACATGAGATGGAAACGTTGGACATGCAGGATGCGCTGTCCTTCTACCGCACCTATTACGCGCCCAACAACGCCATCCTGATCGTGACCGGCGATGTCGAGCCCGAGGCGGTGCGCACCCTGGCCGAGACCTACTACGGCGTGATCCCAGCTAACCCGGACCTGCCCGAGAGGTTCCGCAGCCAGGAACCGCCGCAAACCGCCGCGCGGCGCTTGACGTTCAAAGATGCGCGGGTGGCGCAACCCTATGTTCACCGGTCTTATCTCGCGCCCGAGCGTGATGCTGGCGCTCAGGAGACGGCCGCCGCACTTTATCTGTTGGCCGAACTGCTGGGCGGGGGCACCACGTCCTACATGAACGAAAAACTTCAATTCGACAGTCAGACGGCGATCTATACTGGTGCGTTCTATAATGGGTTGTCACTGGACGACACGACATTTGACATGATCGTGGTGCCGGCACAGGGCGTGTCCCTGACACAGGCCGAAGCGGCTATGGACAAGGTATTGGTGGATTTTATCTCAGAAGGGGTAGATGCCGATGACCTCGAACGGATCAAGATGCAGTTGCGCGCGGCTTTGATCTATGAGCGCGACAATGTCGACGGGATCGGAAATCGCTATGGCGCGGCGCTGGCCAGCGGCCTGACCATCGCCGATGTGCAGGCCTGGCCCGATGTTTTGCAGGCCGTGACTGGTGACGACATCATCGCCGCCGCGCGCGCGGTGCTGCGGCCCGAGGCATCGGTGACGGGTTGGTTGACCAATGTCGAGGAGGTGACCCAATGAGGGCGTTTGTTGCAGCATTGACGGTGCTGGTCTTGGCATTGCCGGCCTGGGCCGAAGTCAAGATCCAGGAGGTGACGTCACCTCAGGGTCATAACGCCTGGCTGGTCGAGGATCACTCTATCCCGTTCACCGCACTCGAGATCTGGTTTCGCGGCGGTACCTCTCTAGATGCGCCGAGCAAGCGGGGCGCGACCTATCTGATGACCGGCCTGATAGAGGAAGGGGCGGGTGATCTGGATGCGCGCGCCTATGCTCGGCGCCTGGAGGAGCTGGCGGCGTCGTTCGGCTTCGACGTCAGCGATGATACGCTCACCATTTCAACTCAGTTCCTAACAGAAAACCGAGATCAGGTAATTGACCTGCTGCGGACAACCTTGCATGCGCCCCGATTTGATCCGGACGCTATAAACCGGGTGCGCGCCCAGGTATTGTCCGGACTGCGTTCGGATCAGACCGACCCGCACCGCATCGCAGGCGCGTCGATGTCCGAAGCTGTCTATGGTGAGCATCCTTACGCAACCGAAGGCAAGGGTACGATCGATAGTGTCTCGGCGCTGACGCGGGACGATATTGTAACGGCCTTCAGAGGCGCGATTGCCCGTGATAGGGTCTATGTCGGCGCGGTCGGCGACATCTCGGCGGAGGAGCTGAGTGTGCTGCTTGACCAGTTGCTGTCCGACTTGCCGGAAAAAGGGGTTCCGATCCCGAACCGAGCTCAGGTGACTATTCCCGGACCGGTACGGGTGGTCGATTTCGATACACCGCAGTCGGTGGCACTGTTCGTCCAGCAGGGGATCGACCGTAGCGATCCCGATTTCTTTACCGCCTACATCCTGAATCATATTATTGGTGGAGGCGGTTTTGAGAGCCGACTGATGCAGGAGGTGCGCGAGAAGCGTGGTCTGACTTACGGTGTATACTCGTATCTGCTGCCCAGAGAGTTGGCTTCGGTCTATATGGGGTCTGTGGCCTCGGCCAATGACAAGATCGCCGAGGCGGTGTCCGTCATACGCGATGTCTGGCGGGATGTGGCGGTTAATGGTGTGACGGCCAAGGAACTGGAGGATGCCAAGACGTATCTGACAGGTGCTTATCCGCTGCGTTTTGACGGCAATGGACGGATCGCCAATATCCTGGCCGGGATGCAGATACAGGGTCTGCCGATTGACTATATCGCCACCCGCAACGACCAGGTGAATGCGGTGACGCTGGAAGAGATCAACGCATTTGCCGCCGGTTTCCTCGACCCAGAGGGATTGAGCTTCACCGTCGTGGGCAAGCCCGTGGGGCTGGAAGGAACCAACTGACCTCTGGCGCATCGGGCGCGGCGGGGCCGTTTTCCGGCTCGGAAAACGGGCCGGAAAACACATGTTTTCCGGCCGCCTGCCTTGCGGGAGACGCGCCCGCTCAACTGCGCTTTGGCATCGTGCGCAGCATCTGGCCGATCATCTGACCCGCCCGGCCCGAGCCACGCTGATAAAGTGCGCCGTCGACCGACAGCACCGTGCCGCTGATATAGGCGGCCATGTCCGAGCCTAGGAACAGGCAGGCATTTGCCACATCCTGCGGCTGACCCCAGCGACCCAGCGGAACATCCGCCTTGAAGGTCTTCTCCGCCTCGGGGCTTGGTGCCAACCGTCTGGCGCCCTCTGTTCCCTCGATAAAGCCGGGCACGACCGAGTTTACCCGGATCCCCTCGGGCCCCCATTCCAGGCTCAGCGTGCGGGTGATCTGGTCGACGCCCGCCTTGGCGGCGCAGACATGCGCCTGCCCCTCGTAGGGCAGCCAGGATTGCGGCGCCGAGATGTTGATGATGCTGGCGCCGGGGCGTTTCAGATGCGGATAGGCGCCCTTCATCACATGCACGGTGCCCATCAGGTCGATGTCGATCACCGTCTTGAAGGCGTTGATCGACATGTCCGCCGTCAGCGCAGGAAAGTTGCCCGCCGCGCCCGAAACCAGCACATCGAATTCACTCAGTTGATCGCGGAACCCTTGCAGACCCTTGGCCACCGCCTCGGCATCGCGCACATCGAAGGATGCGCCAAGGGCCTCTTGCGCCCCTGCGGCGCGCAGTTCGGTCACGGTGTCGTCCACCTTGTCCTGACTGCGACTGGCCACGGCCAGCCGCGCGCCGGCCCGGGCAAAGGCCAGCGCGATGCCGCGGTTGATGCCGCTGGTGCCGCCGATCACCACGACGGTCTTGCCGGTGAAATCCATGTAGAGCCTCCCTTGGACAGGGATGCCCTATTCTCCGTAGGGCACCCAGATGTTCTTGATCTCGGTCGCAGCCTGAAGGAACCGCTTGCTGTGGTCCACGCCCCAGTCAAGGGACGTTGCGTTATTGACCCAGGTCCGTTTCAGGTTCCCTGCCGCCGCCTTTTCGATCTCGGCCGACAGGTCGGTCGAGGAGAAGGACCAGACCGCATCGACGTTCAGGTGCGACGCCAGCGGTTTGGCCAGCTCCGCATGGCTGCCGGTCAGGATATTGACCACGCCTGCCGGCACGTCCGAGGTGTCGAGGATCTGGTAGAAGTCGGTGGCCGCCAGCGGATAGGGCTCGCTTGCCGCCAGCACAACGCGGTTGCCCATCGCGATGGCGGGCGCCATGACCGAGACAAGGCCCAAGAGCGGCGCCTCGTCCGCGCAAAGCGCGCCGATCACGCCAACCGGTTCCTTCATCGCCAGCGCCACGCCCCGGATCGGCACTCCATGCACCTGCCCGTCATATTTGTCGGCCCAGGCGGCGGCAGTGAACAGGCGCTGGATGCTGGCCTCGACCTCTTGCGCCCCGCCGCGCTTGCCGGTCATCGCGTCGATCCGATGGGCGAATTCGGCGGCCCGAGCCGACAGGTTTTCGCCGATGTAATAGAGGATCTGCGCGCGCAGATGGCCTGTGGCCTTTGCCCACCCAGTTGCGCCTGCGGCCGCCTCGACCGCGTTGCGCACATCCTTGCGGTTGGCAAGGCCGACATGGCCCAACAGGCCGGATTTGCCCCAGACGGGTCGGGAATAGCCACCATCGGGCCGCGCCTGCTTGCCCCCGACATAGAGTTTCGCCGTGCGGTCGATCGGGTCAACCGGTGTACCGTGACCGGTGGCGGGCTCGATCCGGGCCAGCGCCTTGCGCTTGCCCTTGGGCCGGGTATAGGCGGTCAGCCCCTCCCACCCGCCTTCGCGGCCAAAGCCGCTTTCGCGCACACCGCCAAACCCGGCGGCGGCATCAAACAGGTTGGTGGCATTCACCCAGACCACCCCCGCCACCAGCTTCGGCGCGATGTCGAGCGCCAGATTCACATTCTCGGTCCAGACCGTGGCGGCCAGCCCATAGCGGGTGTTGTTGGCCAGTTCCACCGACTCGGCCGGGGTGCGGAAGGTGGTCGAGACGAGGACGGGGCCAAAGATCTCCTCCTGCATCAGCGGGTCGCTGGTCGAAAGCCCGGTGATCAGGGTCGGTGGGTAATAGCAGCCGTTTTCGGGCAGGGTGCAGGCGGCATGGTGCACCTGTCCGACCGTGTTGCTGGCGACCATCCGCTCTATGGTCTGCAACTGCACCGGATCGACCACCGCGCCGACGTCGATGCATTTGTCGAGCGGATTGCCCAAGCGCAACCCATCCATCCGGGCGCGCAGCTTGGTGTGGAAGCGGTCCGCGATGCCCTCTTGCACCAAGAGGCGCGACCCGGCGCAGCAGACCTGGCCCTGATTGAACCAGATCGCATCGACCAGCCCCTCGATGGCTGAATCGATATCGGCATCGTCAAACACGATATAGGCGGACTTGCCCCCCAGTTCGAGCGTCAGCTCCAGCCCCCGCCCGGCAGTGGCCTCGCGGATGCGGCGCCCCACGGCGGTGGAGCCGGTAAAGGCGATCTTGTCCACATCCGACGCCACGATCATCTCGCCCACGGCGCCGTCGCCGGTGACGATGTTGACGACGCCCTTGGGCAGACCCGCCTGCTGGCAGATATCGGCAAACAAGAGCGCGGTGAGCGAGGTGTACTCGGCGGGTTTCAGCACCACGGTGTTGCCCATGGCCAGCGCCGGGGCAACCTTCCACGCCAGCATCAACAGGGGGAAGTTCCACGGGATGATCTGACCGCAGACGCCCAGTGGCTCGGCTTCGGGCAGCTCACTTTCCATCAACTGCGCCATGCCCGCGTGATAGTAGAAATGCCGCTGCGCCAGGGGGATGTCGATGTCACGGCTCTCGCGAATGGGCTTGCCGTTATCCAGCGTTTCCAGCACGGCAAACAGGCGGCTGTGTTTCTGCATCAGCCGCGCAATGGCATAGAGGTACCGCGCCCGGCCCGCGCCACCGAGTGCGGCCCACTTGGGCCGCGCTTTGTGGGCGGCGGCAACGGCGGCATCGACATCGGCCTGGCTCGCCTGGGTCAGGGTGGCCAGGACCTCGCCGGTGGCGGGATTGCGGCTGTCGAACCCGTCGCCCGGCGCGGTAAAGGCGCCGTCGATGAAATGGCCGAACCGGTCGCCCTGATCGACCAGCCAGGCCAGCGCCTCGGCGGCGCTTTCGGGGGCGGGACCGTATTCCATGGTGTCGAAGAGTTCCTTTATGGTCATAGCGGTGTCCTCGGTATCCGGGGGCCGTTTTCCGTCACGGAAAACGGGCCGGAATTTTTTCAAAATTCCGGCGCCTGTCGCGCCGGTCAGCCCATGGGATGGCGGTAGCCCGCCGAATAGGCGCCGGTCACGTGATGTTCCAGTTGCCGTTCGATATCGCCCAGCAGCGACGATGCGCCAAAGCGGAACAGGTCCGGTTGCAGCCAGCGGTCGCCCAGTTCGTCCTTGATCAGCGCCAGATAGACCAGCGCGTCCTTGGCCTTGGAAATCCCGCCCGCGGGTTTGTAGCCGACCCGGTATCCGGTGCGATCGTAATAGTCGCGGATGGCGCGGATCATCACCAACGAGACGGGCAGGGTGGCGTTGACGCTTTCCTTGCCGGTCGAGGTCTTGATGAAATCCGCCCCCGCCATCATGCAGACCAGCGAGGCGCGCGCCACGTTGCGCAGGCTTCCCAGCTCTCCGGTTGCCAGGATCGCCTTGACATGGGCATGCCCGCAGGCCTCGCGAAAGGCCTTCATCTCGTCATAAAGCGCCTGCCAGTCGCCGGTCAGCACATGCCGGCGCGAGATCACGATATCGATCTCCTCGGCGCCCGCCGCGACGCTTTCGCCAATCTCGGCCACGCGCAGGTGAAAGGGCGACAGACCCGCCGGAAACCCGGTGCTGACGGCGGCCACCGGAATGCCGGTGCCCTTGAGCGCCTCGACCGCCGTTGCGACCATGTCGTGATAGACACAGACCGCGCCGGTAGTGATCGGCCCCATGCCCATCGCCTCCAGCAGCGCGGGCGCAACCGGTTGCCGCGCCTTGGCGCAGAGGCGCCGCACCCGGCCCGCCGTGTCGTCGCCCGACAGGGTGGTCAGGTCGATCATCGTGATCGCTTTCAACAACCAAGCAGCCTGATAATCCTTTTTCACCGAGCGCCTGCCGGGCAGCGTTGCCGCCCGCCGCTCGATCGCCGAGGTATTGGCCTGCACCGCGCGAACCCAGTCGAGGTCCAGCTCCATGCCGGGGTTTCGCGGCTCGGTTACTTGCGGCAGATGCGCGGTGCGCTCAAGGCTCTGCGTTTCCATCTTCACATCCTTTGGGAGGTTCCCGGCCAAGGTCGCATGACCTGCGACAGAATGGCAAGCGGAGGCAGGTGGGTCGCGGCGTCAAAATTTTACCTTTCGGACAAAACCTTCCTTTCTTGCGAGTAATTCTCAATTGCGTTGACTTAGTTGCGAATGGTTCTCATATTCATCCGTAAGAGAGTTGTATTTCGAGGTACGCGATGATTCGCCGTGGGTTCCTTGCCGCACTTGCCCTGACATGCAGCCTGCCGCTCGCGGCCTGGGCCGAGGCGCCGCTGCGTGTGGTGGCAACCACCGGCATGATCGCGGATGCCGCCCGCCAGGTTGGCGGCGATCTGGTCGAGGTCACCGGCCTGATGGGGCCGGGCATCGACCCGCATGCCTATCGCCAGACCCGCAGCGATATCGTCGCCATGACCCGCGCCGATCTGGTGTTGTGGCATGGGCTCTACCTCGAAGCGCAGATGGAAAGCTTCTTTCACGATCTGGGCCGTAAGCGTCAGGTGGTTGCGGTGGCCGAGGGGATCGAGCCGTCGCGCCTGCGCGCCCATGATGATTATGCCGACAAATTCGACCCGCATGTCTGGATGACCCCGGAACTGTGGCGCGAGGTGGTCGCCGAGGTCGCGCGTGCCCTGACCGAGACCCGCCCCGAGGCCGCCGAGACATTTGCCGCCAATGCCGCCCGCCATATCACCGATCTGGACCGGTTGTCGGGTTATGCCGAAACGGTTCTGGCCACGGTGCCCGAGGGTAACCGGGTGCTGGTCACCGCGCATGACGCATTCGGCTATTTCGGGCAGGCCTATGGTTTCGAGGTTCTGGGCGTTCAGGGCATCTCGACCCAGTCCGAGGCGGGGCTGAACCGGATCGCGGAACTGGTCGACACGCTGGTGTCGCGCAAGATCACGGCGGTCTTTGTCGAAAGCTCGGTCTCGGACCGATCGGTCCGGGCCCTGATCGAAGGCGCCGCGGCGCAGGGGCATCAGGTAAAGGTGGGGGGCGAGCTTTTCTCTGATGCGATGGGGCCTGACGGCTCTTACGAGGGGACCTATCTGGGCATGCTTGATCACAACATCACCACGATCGCCGCCGCGCTGGGCGGACAGGTGCCGCCCCGTGGCATGGATGGCAAATTATCGGCAGGGCTCTGAGCGATGATCGAACTGGCGGCGCGTGAAGGCAGGCGACTCGAGAATGACGCCATCGGCGACAGCCCGCTGGCGGTGCGTGGGCTGACCGTGTCTTATGGGCAGAAACCGGCCGTGTTCTCGGTGGATATGACGGTGCAGCCGGGCGCGATGACGGCGATCATCGGGCCGAACGGGGCGGGTAAATCGACCCTGCTCAAGGCGGCGCTGGGCATCGTCAAGCCGCTGTCGGGGCAGGTCACCGTGTTTGGCCGCCCGCTCGAGGAACAGCGCGCCCGCATCGCCTATGTGCCGCAGCGCGCCAGTGTCGACTGGGATTTCCCGACCCGGGTGATTGATGTTGTTCTGATGGGGCTTTATCGCGAGCTTGGCCTGCTGGGCCGCCTGCGCGCCCGGCACAAGGCGCGGGCGCTCGATTGCCTTGCCCGTGTCGGCATGCGCGATTTCGCCGACCGGCAGATCGGCCAATTGTCGGGAGGCCAGCAACAGCGGGTGTTCCTGGCCCGCGCCCTGGCGCAAGAGGCCGATCTCTATCTGCTGGACGAACCCTTTGCCGGGGTCGATGCAGCGACGGAAAAGGCGATTATCGCGGTTCTCAAGGCGTTGAAACAGGCCGGCCGCACCGTGGTCGTGGTGCATCACGATCTGGCCACGGTGACCGACTATTTCGACAACGTGTTCCTGATCAACACCCGCCGCGTGGCCGAAGGGCCGGTGATCGAGACCTTTACCGCCGATAATCTGCAGGCGGCCTATGGCGGGCGACTGGCAACGGCGCAAGTCGACCAGTTGGCGCGCGTGCTGGGCTGATCCGATGCTGCGCGACGCGCTTTTGCTGCAATTGGGCTATAACGCCACGCTTGTCGCGGTTGGCGCGACGCTGTTGGGCATATCCGCCGGAGCGACCGGCACGTTCCTTTTCCTGCGCAAGCGGGCGCTGGTCAGCGACGCGATCAGCCATGCGACGTTGCCGGGCATCTGTCTGGCCTTTCTGTTGATGGTGGCGCTGGGCGGCGATGGACGCAACCTGCCCGGCCTCTTGGCCGGTTCCGCACTGTCGGCCTGGGTGGGGCTTTTGTGCCTCAACTGGCTGACCCGCAGCACAAGGCTGGCCGAGGACGCGGCGATCGGCGCGGTGCTGTCGGTGTTCTTCGGCTTCGGCATCGTCCTGCTGACCGTGATCCAGACGTTGGGGGCCGGGCGTCAGGCCGGGCTGGAGGGGTTCCTGCTGGGGTCGACCGCAGGAATGCTGTGGAACGATGCGCTTGTGATCGCGCTGGGCGGGGCGGGGGCGCTGGCGCTGATCCTGCTGATCCGCCGTCCGATGACGCTGGTCGCCTTCGATCCCGAATATGCCGCCGCGCGCGGGGTGCCCGTGCATCGGATCGATCTGGCGATGATGGGGCTGGTGATGGCGGTTACCGTGGTCGGGCTGAAGATCGTTGGCCTCATCCTGATCGTGGCGCTCTTGATCATCCCGCCGGTTACCGCCCGGTTCTGGACCGAGCGGTCGGACCGAGTGGTGCTGCTGAGTGGCTTGACCGGGGGGCTCGCGGGGTATCTTGGCGCGGCGATCTCGGCCTCGGCCCCCAACCTGCCCACCGGGCCGATCATCGTGCTGGTGTCCTTTGCCTTTTTCGCCTTGTCGCTGCTGGTGGCGCCGGGGCGCGGCGTGCTGGCGGCGTTCCTGCGCCATACGCAATTCCAGCGCCGGGTGCATCTGAGGCAAGGACTGCTGGCGCTGGCACAAGGGCAACGGATCTATGAGCCACTGACATTGCGACTTTTGCGTCAGGCAGAACTGGTGCGCGCGGACGGGGTCGCAACCGATATTGGCCGGGCACGCGCCGCCAAAGCGCTACGGGACGAGAAGCGATGGGAAATCGTGCGCGCCGATCAGACGCAAGAAGCCGCCGCCGCCCTCTATGACGGGTTGCGCGATATCGAAACCGTGCTCACCCACGACCAGATTGCCGAGATTGACCGCCGCATCGGCAGCCCTCAGGAGGTCCCGGCATGAGCGGTTCCGAATTTGTCCCCCTGTCGCTGACGCCGCTCTTGATCGGCATCCTTTCCGCCGTGGCCTGTGCGCTGCCCGGCAACTTCCTGGTGCTGCGCCGGCAGGCGCTGATCGGCGATGCCATCAGCCATGTGGTGTTGCCGGGGATCGTGGTTGCGTTCCTCCTGACCGGCGTCATCGCCGCATGGCCGATGATGCTGGGCGCCGCCGGGGCTGCCGTTGTCGCGGTGGTTCTGATCGAGGCGATCCGTCGTCTGGGCCGGATCGAACCGGGGGCGGCGATGGGTGTCGTCTTTACCACCATGTTTGCTGCCGGCGTGCTGCTCTTGGAGCAGACCGACACCTCGACCGTGCATCTGGATGTGGAACACGCGCTTTATGGCAATCTGGAAAGCCTGATCTGGCTTGATGCCACCGGCTGGGCCTCGCTGGTTGATCCGGTGGCTTTGGCCGGGTTGCCGGTGGAACTGCCGCGTATCCTGGTCACGCTGGCAGGGGTGTCCGGGTTCATCTGGCTGTTCTGGCGGCCCCTGAAGCTGTCGACCTTCGACGAGGGGTTTGCCCGCACTCTTGGTATTCGCACCGGCCATTTGGGCCTTGCACTGGTCATCGTCGCTGCGGTGGCCGCGGTTGCGGCCTTTGACGCGGTCGGCTCGATCATCGTCATCGCGATGTTCATCTGTCCACCCGCCGCCGCACGGATGATGACCAACACGCTTGAAGGGCAGGTTGGCTGGAGCGTCGTCTTCGCCATCCTCTCGGCGGTGCTGGGTTATGTGTTGGCGGGCTATGGCCCGCTGTGGCTGGGCGCGCACGACGCGGTCAGCGCTGCGGGGATGATCGCCACGATGTCGGGCCTCATCCTGGCACTCGCCGCCCGGTTCGGTCCCTGTCGCAGTCGGACCGGAGCGCCCGTTCAGTCTTGACTGGGCGGGAATTCGCCGGGGTCTGGTGCTGGTGCTGGCTTATCGGCGCCCAACTTGCGGCTCTGCGAACCTCCGTCTTGGCAGTGCGGTCTGATAGTGCTGAGGTGAACAGGCCGGATAGAATCCGGTGCCGACCACCACTCACCCGCCGCCCGGTTTTCGCGGCAGACCAACCCGCGCCGCGCAAGTGTCGAGGGAAGGGAGGCCGGGCGGTGAATGCGATCAAACCGGTGGCAGAATCGCCGGGCCTCATGCTAGGTCTAGGGGTATGGCATCGACAGACCCCAATATCATCCCCACGCAGCCGGAAATCCGCCAGCTGGACGAAACCGCGATCAACCGGATCGCGGCGGGCGAAGTGGTGGAGCGTCCGGCCTCGGCGGTCAAGGAACTGGTCGAGAACGCGATTGATGCCGGGGCGACGCGAGTTTCCATCGACCTGGCGGATGGCGGCAAGACGCTGATCCGGGTCACCGATGACGGTTGCGGGATGAAACCCGATCAGTTGCCATTGGCATTGGCGCGTCATGCGACGTCCAAGATCGACGGGTCGGACCTGCTCAACATCCACACTTTCGGGTTCCGGGGTGAGGCGCTGCCTTCGCTGGGCTCGGTCGGGCGGCTGACCATCACCAGCCGCGCCCGGGGCGCCGAGGCGGCCAGTATCCGGGTCTCGGGTGGCCGGGTCGATCCGGTGAAACCCGCCGCCCTGCGCGCGGGCACGGTGGTGGAATTGCGCGATCTCTTCTTTGCCACGCCCGCGCGGCTGAAATTCATGCGTACCGACCGGGCCGAGGCGCAGGCGGTGACCGATACGGTCAAGCGGCTTGCCATGGCCGAACCCTCGGTGGCTTTCACATTGCGCGATGTCTCCGAGGGTGGCGAGGGACGGCTGGTGTTCCGCGCCGATGCGGAAACCGGCGACCTGTTCGACGCGCTGCGCGACCGGCTGGGCCGGGTCATGGGGCGTGAGTTCACCGACAACGCCTTGCGGATCGACACCATGCGCGAGGGGCTGCGGCTCTATGGCTATGCGGCGCTGCCCACCTATTCGCGCGGTGCGGCGGTGGCGCAATACCTCTTCGTCAACGGGCGCCCGGTGCGGGACAAGATGCTGACCGGGGCGCTGCGGGCGGCCTATTTCGACTTTCTCAGCCGCGACCGGCACCCGGCGGCTGCCCTGTTCATCGACTGCGATCCGATGCTGGTCGACGTGAACGTGCACCCGGCGAAATCCGAGGTGCGGTTTCGCGATCCCGGTGTGGCGCGCGGGCTGATCGTTTCGGCCCTGCGGCACGCACTGGCCGAGGCGGGTCACCGCGCCTCGACCACCGTGGCCGGTGCGACGCTGGGGGCGATGCGGCCCGAACAGACCGGGGCGCGCATCTACCAGATGGACCGGCCCTCACCCGCCGCACGCATGGCCTCCTATCAGGCGCAGGCGCCCGGATTTGCCGAACTCTCCACCAGCTATAGCGGCCGCATGGTCGAGCCGGAACCGGGCGAGGACGCCCGCAGGGCGGAGGAGCCAGCAGCCGAAACCCCGCCCGAAGCTCTGCCGCTGGGCGCGGCGCGCGGGCAGGTGCATGAAAACTACATCATCGCCCAGACCGCCGATGGCATGGTCATCGTCGACCAGCACGCCGCCCATGAACGGCTGGTTTATGAGAAGCTCAAGCGTCAGATGGCCGAGAACGGCGTTGCGGCGCAGGCGCTGCTGATCCCCGAGATCGTGGAGCTTTCCAACGCAGATTGCGCGCGTCTGCTTGATCTCTCCGACGATCTGGCGCGTCTTGGCCTGAGCATCGAGCCCTTTGGCGGCGGTGCCGTCGCGGTGCGCGAGACTCCGGCGATTCTTGGTCCGTTGGATGCGGGCGCGATGCTCCGCGATATCCTTGACGAACTGGCCGATCAGGGTGAAAGCGCCACGCTTCAGGCCCGGATCGAGGCGATCCTGAGCCGGGTCGCCTGTCACGGATCGATCCGGTCGGGCCGCCGCATGCGGGGCGAAGAGATGAACGCGCTCTTGCGCGAAATGGAGGCGACGCCCCATTCCGGCCAGTGCAACCACGGGCGCCCCACCTATGTGGAACTGAAACTCAGCGATATCGAGCGGCTGTTCGGACGCAGTTGATCCGGGTGGCGATCCCGGATAGGAGTTGAAAACAAAACAAGAACAGGCAGGCGAACCATGATTCAGATCGGCGATCAGAGCTATTCAATGCAGGACCCCATCATGATGGCGGTTCTGGGCGCCGCTGCTGTCTTGCTGTTGATCCTGCTGATGCTGTTTCTGTCCCTGCGTGCCGCCAACCGCTCGGCCCGGACGACAGAGCCGATGGCGCAGCAACTCGCCTTTCTGGGCCAGAACGTGCAGCAGCTGAGCATGGGGCAGGAACAGTTGCGGGGCGGGCTGGCGCATGTCTCGGACGCGCAGGCCAACGCGCAGGTTCAAATGATCCAGACGGTCGAGGCGCGGTTGTCCGCTGTGCAGCAGAACATGAACGACCGGTTGGCCGACAACGCCATGCGCGCGCAGCGGGCGCTGGCCGAGATGCAGGAAAAGATGAGCACCACCCTACATGGCAGTTCGAAACAGACCGCGACCTCGTTGACGCAATTGCAGGAACGGCTGGCCGCCATCGACAAGGCACAGGACAATATCACCAAGCTGTCGGGCGATGTTCTGTCGCTTCAGGACATCCTGTCCAACAAGCAGACGCGCGGGGCGTTTGGCGAAATCCAGCTTAACGATATCGTGTCCAAGGCACTGCCCAGTGACAGCTACTCCTTGCAACATACCCTGTCGAACGGGCGGCGGGCCGATTGCCTGATCCATCTGCCCAATCCGCCCGGCCCGATCGTGATTGACAGCAAGTTTCCGCTGGAGGCCTATGAGGCACTGCGCCGGGCCGAGACGCCTCCGCAACTGGCCGAAGCCGCGCGCCAGATGAAAACCGCCGTGCGGGCGCATATCAAGGCGATCTCGGAGCGCTACATCATCGAGGGCGAAACCGCCGATGGCGCCCTGCTGTTCCTGCCGTCCGAGGCGGTCTATGCCGAGTTGCACGCCAATTTTGCCGATATCGTGCGCGAAGGCTTCGCCGCGCGGGTCTGGATCGTGTCGCCCACCACCTGCATGGCCACGCTCAACACCATGCGCGCCATCCTCAAGGACGCGCGGATGCGCGAACAGGCCGGCGCCATCCGCAAGGAGTTGAGCCTGTTGCACAAGGATGTGGAACGGCTGGGCGATCGGGTCGAGAACCTGGACCGCCATTTCGGGCAAGCGGCCAAGGATATCTCGGAGATCAAGATCAGCGCCGACAAGGCCGGGCGGCGGGCGCAACGGCTGGACAATTTCGATTTCGAAGAACTGGCCCCCGATCCGGTGCCCAATGTGGTACCCTTGGGCAAGCAGGAGCGCTAATGTCCAGTTTCACGGATTTTTGTCCAACATAGTGAATTCCCCTATTTCGGAATCGTATCCGTTATGATAGACATTGCGCCAAATCGGAGGTCGCAATGTCCCAATCCTTTCTGTCCCATCTCACCGACACGCTTGCCCAGATCGAGGCCGAGGGGCTTTACAAGCGCGAGCGGCTGATCACCTCGCCCCAAGGGGGCGAAATCACCGTTGGTGACCGGCAGGTGATCAACCTGTGTGCCAACAACTATCTGGGTCTGGCCGATCATCCGGCGCTGATCGCCGCCGCGCGTGATGCTTTGGAGCCCAAGGGGTTCGGCATGGCCTCGGTCCGCTTCATCTGCGGCACGCAGGATATTCACCGCGAACTGGAGCAGCGGCTGGCGCGGTTCCTGAACAAGGATGACGCGATCCTGTTCGCCGCCTGTTTCGACGCCAATGGCGGGCTGTTCGAACCGCTTCTGGGGTCTGAGGATGCGATTGTTTCGGACGCGCTCAACCATGCCTCGATCATCGACGGGATCCGCCTTTGCAAGGCGAAACGCTATCGCTATGCCAACAGCGACATGGGTGATCTTGAGGCGCAGCTGAAACAGGCCCGCGCCGATGGCGCGCGGCATGTGATGATTGCCACCGACGGCGTTTTCTCGATGGATGGCTACCTGGCCAACTTGCCCGAGATCACCCGGCTGGCCCACGCGTATGACGCGGTGGTGATGGTCGATGACTGTCACGCCACCGGGTTCATGGGGCCGCACGGCGCGGGCACGCCCGACCATTTCGGGCTGGACGTGGATATCCTGACCGGCACGCTGGGTAAGGCGCTGGGCGGGGCCATCGGCGGCTATATCGCCGGCCCGCAACCGGTCATCGACCTGCTGCGTCAGCGGGCGCGGCCCTATCTGTTCTCGAACTCGCTGCCGCCCGCCATCGTGATGGCTGGGATCGAGGCGATCCGGCTGGTCGAGGAGGGCGCCGATCTGCGCGCGCGGCTATTCGACAACGCCCGTTATTGGCGGGCCGGGTTGACCGACCTCGGCTTTGACCTCTTGCCCGGCGAGCATCCGATCATCCCGGTGATGCTGGGCGAGGCCAAGTTGGCGCAGGACATGGCGGCGCGGCTCTTTGACGAGGGCGTCTATGTCTCGGGCTTCTTCTTTCCGGTGGTGCCGCGCGGGCAGGCGCGTATCCGCACCCAGATGAACGCCGCCCTGACACGAGAGGAACTGGACCGCGCGCTGGCCGCATTTGCCACCGCAGGCAAGGCACTGGGAGTGATCTGATGCGACCCAATACGATGAAAGCACTGGAGAAATCCAAACCTGAAGAGGGGCTGTGGATGGTTCAGGCGCCGGTTCCCGAGATCGGCCCCGATGATGTGCTGATCAGGATCAACAAGACCGGTATCTGCGGCACCGATATCCATATCTGGAACTGGGACGAATGGGCCGCGCACACGGTGCCGGTGCCAATGATCACCGGCCATGAATTCGCCGGCGAGATCGTCGAACTGGGCCGCGATGTGACCGGCCTCAGTATCGGTCAGCGGGTCTCGGGCGAGGGGCATCTGATCGGTACCGACAGCCGTCAGAGCCGGGCGGGCAAGTTCCACCTGGACCCGGGCACGCGCGGGATCGGTGTCAACGTGCAGGGGGCTTTCGCGCAATACCTGCGTCTGCCGGCCTTTAACGTGGTGCCATTGCCCGACGATATCCCCGACGAGATCGGCGCCATCCTCGACCCGCTGGGCAACGCGGTGCACACGGCGCTGAGCTTCGACCTGTTGGGCGAGGATGTGCTGATCACCGGCGCGGGCCCCATCGGCATCATGGCGGCGGCGGTGGCCAAGCATGCGGGCGCTCGCCATGTGGTGATTACCGATATCAACGCGGATCGGCTGAAACTGGCGCAGCATGTGGTGCCCAAGGCGCGCACGGTGGACGTGACACGCGAAGAGCTGGCTGATGTGAAGCACGAACTTGGCCTGAAACAGGGGTTCGATGTCGGGCTGGAAATGTCGGGATCGCAAGCGGCGCTTGACCAGATGGTCGAGGCATTGGTGATGGGCGGCAAGATTGCCTTGCTTGGCATTCCGCCGGGCAAGTCGCCGGTGGACTGGTCGCGCATCGTGTTCAAGGCGATCACCATCAAGGGCGTCTATGGGCGCGAGATGTTCGAGACCTGGTACAAGATGATCGCGATGTTGCAGAACGGTCTGGACGTCAGCCGGGTGATCACCCACCGCTTTGGCGTCGATGAATTCCGCGAGGGCTTTGCGGCCATGAAATCGGGCCTTAGCGGCAAGGTGGTGCTGGACTGGACCTGAGGGATGGGGGCGCTGCCCCCGCCGCCCTGCGGGCGACTCCCCCGAGGTATTTCGGAACAGAAGAAGGTGGGGGCTCAGGCCCGAGGGGCGAGCAGTTGGCGGCCGGTTTCGGTCAGCAGCCAGCATTGGTTGTTTTCGAACACCGCGGCGGCGAGCGGACGGCCATAACCGGCGCCTGCATCCAGATTGACGCGATTGCCGTGATGCTCGGCCCGTTTGCCGGGCGTGTGGCCATGTACCACCAGCCAGGGATGCGGGCGCGGATCATCCAGGAATACTTGGCGAATCCAGATCAGATCATTTTCCACCTGACGTTCAAGCGGCAGGCCGGGACGGATACCGGCGTGCACGAAGAGCAGCGCACCCTCCTGATGATAGTTGGGTAACCCGGCAAGAAAGTTCCGGTGTTCGGCGGGCACTGCCGCGCGCGCCTGGGCATGAACCTGATAGGTGCGAACGCCTTCGGGCACCGGGACGCCGTACGAAGCGAGGGTTTCGACGCCGCCGATGCGATCGTGCAGCCAGTGGTAGCCGATCAGCAGCCGGTCATCCTGGGCGGGATGGTCGCGCAGGAACATTTCGAACATGCGGTCGTGATTGCCCTTGAGCGTGATCCAGTCGCGCCCCTGCGACTGTCCCGCGATCAACCGGTCCAGCACCGCGCGACTGTCCGGCCCCCGGTCGGCATAATCGCCCAGAAAGACAATGCGGGCATCAGGGCCGCCATCGGCCTCGATCCGGGCCAGAGCGGTTTCCAGTTGCTCTGCCTGACCGTGTATGTCGCCGACCGCGTATATGGGGGTGCTCATGTCGCCTGCTCCGCTGTTTGCAGGCCCGGTTCTGCCGCAGCCCCACATCCGATGGAAGGGATCGTGTCGAGCTCGGCCATCAGCATGGCAATCTGGTCACGCAGCCAGCGATGGGCCGGCGCGCTGCTGGCGCGTTTGTGCCAGACGAGAATGATTTCGACCGGGCCAACCGGGATGGGCGGATGATAGAGCGTCAGGCCAAGGCGTGGCGCGACGCTTTCGGCCAGTTGATGCGGGATGAGGGCGATCAGGTCGCTTTGCGACACGGCGTTCAGCACACCGGAAAACACTGGCAACGTCATGCTGACCTGCCGCGCGCGGCCAATCCGGGCGAGGGCGGCGTCGCCGAGCCCGCGCAATTTGCCCTCGGGTGAGAACAGCGCGTGCTGGAGACCGCAGAAGAGATCGAGCGGCAGGACCTCGCCCGGGGCGTGCCCCGCCTTGGCGATCTCCGGATGGTCGGCGCGTGCGACAGTAAGGAAATGCGAGCCGTGCAAGCGCTGCTGTTCGACCCAGTCGGGCGTTTCAGTCGCGGGCAGGATCGCCATGTCGACCCCGGACTCGCCAACCGACTGGACATAATTGTCCGGCACCAGATCGACGAGCTGCACGCGCATGCCCGGCGCCAGGCGGGACAGGTGGCGGGCCAGCCGGGGCATCAGCAGCTCGGCATAGAAATCGCTGCCCGACAGGGTCAGGCAGTCGGTCGAGGCTCCGGGGTCGAAATCGGGCTGCCCCGCCAGCATGGATTCGGTCTGTTCCAACAGCGATCGCAGTGGAGCCTGCAGGCTGGTGGCGTAATCGCTGGGAACCAACTGCCGTCCCTGACGGATGAAGAGCGGATCACCCAGTGCATGCCGTAACCGCGCAAGCGCGGCCGAGACCGCCGGCTGTGACAGGGCGAGCCTCTGACCTGCCAGCGTGGTGGATCGGGTGGCAAGCAGCGCATCGAGAACACGCAAAAGGTTCAGATCGAAGGTTTTGAAATTCATCAAACTGATAGATATCATGATATCTATTGATTTCACATATTTTTATGATGTCCTCACACTTGACACAGGTGGCGATACGGCCACGAACAGGGAGAGGAAAGAAACATGAACGGTGTGGCGAGAGCGTTTTTACTGGTGGCGATTCTGGCGGGCTTGTGCGGCATGGTCTGGGGTATCCAGATGTCGGCCAGCCACGATCACACACTGTCGCCGGCGCATGGGCATTTGAACCTGCTGGGCTGGGTCAGCTGCTCGATCTTTGCATTCTACTATCATCTTGTGCCGGACGCCGCCGAGAACCCGCTGGCGCGGGTGCATTTCGGCCTTGTGGTTGCGGCGGTGATCCTGCTGGCGCCCGGCGTCGCACTGGCCATTCAGGGCAAGACCGAGCTTCTGGCCAAGCTCGGCTCGGTTATCATGCTGGTTTCCATGCTGCTGTTCGGATGGATCGTGTTGAAAGCGCCAAGGCGCGTGGCTGCAAGGGCCTGAACGCGAAAACGCCGCCTTGCGAGGCGGCGTTTTCCATTGAATGGGGCGCTGGTCAGGCGACGTCGAATTCAAGCGGTTTGATCTGGTTGAAGAGGCCCGTTTCGGCAAGCTTCGCGCGCGCCTCGGCCGGGACCGGTTCGTCCACGTAAAGAAGCGCGATTGCCTCACCCCCGGCTGCGGCGCGGCCAAGCGTGAAGTTAGCGATGTTGACGCCATTCTCGCCCATGGTCTGGCCCAGCGTACCGATGATGCCCGGCACGTCGTCATTTGTGGTATAGAGCATATGCGCGCCGATTTCGGCATCGACATTGATGCCCTTGATCTGGATGAAACGCGGCTTGCCATCGCTGAACACGGTACCCGCGACCGAGCGTTCGCGCTTCGCCGTCACCACGGTCACCTTGATATAACCGTCAAAAGCGCCCGATTTGTCCTGATTGGTGGTCGAGATCTGGATGCCGCGCTCTTTGGCGACAACAGGGGCAGAGACCATGTTCACCTCGGGGTTCGACTTTTTCATGATACCGGCCACGGTGGCGCAATTCAGCGCCGCCAGGTTCATGGTCGAGGCGGTCCCGTCATAGAGGATGTTGATGGCCTTGATCGGCTCGTCGGTCATCTGGCCGACGAAGCTGCCCAGATGGCCGGCCAGCTTGATCCAGGGGCCCATCACCTTGGCCTCTTCGGCGGTGACCGACGGCATGTTGAGCGCATTTTCCACCGCGCCGGTCAGCAGATAGTTCGACATCTGCTCGGCCACTTGCAGGGCGACGTTTTCCTGTGCCTCGGTGGTGGCGGCGCCCAGATGCGGGGTGCAGACCACGTTGGGCAGGCCGAACAGCGGGTTTTCCTTGGCCGGTTCGACGCTGAACACGTCAAAGGCGGCGCCTGCCACATGGCCCGATTGCAGCATCTCGGCCAGCGCGTTCTCGTCCACCAGGCCGCCACGGGCGCAGTTGATGATACGGACACCCTTCTTGGTCTTGGCCAGGTTTTCGCGGCCCAGAATGTTGCGGGTCTGATCGGTCAGCGGCACATGCAGGGTGATGAAATCGGCGCGTTTCAGCAGTTCGTCCAGTTCGACCTTTTCAACGCCCATCTTGTTGGCCTTCTCCTCGCCCAGGAAGGGGTCATAGGCGATGACCTTCATCTTGAGTCCGCGCGCGCGGTCACAGACGATGCCGCCGATATTGCCGGCACCGATCACGCCCAGGGTCTTGTTCGTCAGTTCGACGCCCATGAACTTGGACTTTTCCCACTTGCCCGCATGGGTCGAGGCGCTGGCCTCGGGGATCTGGCGGGCCACGGCGAACATCATGGCAATGGCGTGTTCAGCGGTGGTGATCATGTTGCCAAAGGGCGTGTTCATGACGATCACGCCCTTTTTCGAGGCGGCGTCCTTGTCCACGTTGTCGGTGCCGATGCCGGCGCGGCCGATCACCTTGAGGTTGGTGGCGTTTTCCAGGATCTTCTCGGTCACCTTGGTGGCCGAGCGGATGGCAAGGCCGTCATACTGGCCGATGACCTCGGCCAGCTTGTCCTTGTCCTTGCCCAGGTCGGGTTGGAAATCGACCTCGATCCCGCGATCCTTGAAGATCTGGACTGCGGCGTCGGAGAGCTTGTCGGAGATGAGTACTTTGGGGGCCATGTCTGCTGGTCCTTTGCAGGGGAATACAATGCTCTGCCCACCCTTGGGGACCCTCTTGACGAGGACACCTGCAAGGGTGGGGGCGATTATGCGGCTTGCGCTTGCGCGACGATTTCGACCTCGAAGGCCCAGGCGAGCCAGGGCAACACCGCCGCCACATCCGAGGTTTCGACCGTGCCACCGCACCAGATGCGCAAGCCTGCGGGCGCGTCGCGATAGGCGCCGATATCCAGCGCCACACCTTCGGCCTCCAGCCGTTTGGCAACCGCCTTGGCAAACGCTGCGCCATCCTGAATGCGGGCATCGGTGAATTTCAGGCAGACGCTGGTATTGGATCGCGTGGCTGCATCCTCGGCCAGGTTGGCGATCCAGTCATGTGCCTCGCAGAAATCGAAGATTGCCTGCGCGTTGGTATCGGCCCGCGCGATCAGACCCTTCAGGCCACCGACGGAACGCGCCCAGTCGAGCGCCAGCAGGTAATCCTCGACCGCCAGCATCGATGGCGTGTTGATCGTTTCGCCCTTGAAGATGCCTTCGATCAGCTTGCCGCCCTTGGTCATGCGGAAAATCTTGGGCAGCGGCCATGCGGGAGTGTAGCTTTCCAGCCGTTCCACCGCGCGCGGGCTCAGCACGATCATGCCATGCGCGGCCTCACCGCCCAGCACTTTCTGCCAGCTGAAGGTGGTCACATCCAGCTTGTCCCAGGGCAGGTCCATGGCAAAGGCGGCGCTGGTGGCGTCGCAGATGGTCAGGCCCTGACGGTCGGCGGCGATCCAGTCGCCATTCGGCACGCGCACGCCCGAGGTGGTGCCGTTCCAGGTGAACACGACGTCATTGTCGAAATCCACCGACGCCAGATCGACGATCTGGCCGTATTCGGCGGTCTTGACCTCGGCATCCAGTTTCAGCTGCTTCACCACATCGGTGACCCAGCCGGCGCCAAAGCTCTCCCAGGCCAGCATCTCGACCTTGCGGGCGCCCAAGAGCGACCAGAGTGCCATCTCGACGGCGCCCGTGTCCGAGGCGGGAACGATGCCGATGCGATAGTCGGCGGGGATGCCCAGAATCTCGCGCGTGCCTTCGATGGCGGCCTTCAGCTTGTCCTTGCCGATGGCGGCACGATGCGAGCGACCCAGCGCGGCACCGGCAAGCTTGGAGACATCAAAAACGGGGGGTTTGGCACAGGGGCCAGAAGAGAACCGCGGATTGGCCGGCCGCGTTGCCGGTTGGTCGATAGTCATTGGTGTTACCCTTACAGATATACGCCCCTCGTTGGGGAGGGGTGTCCCACCCCAACAGCTAGTCCGCCGCACTGCGGCACGCAAGCGAAATAGATGTCGAAAATCGCCGCTTTGGCATTTGATTGCGACCTTTGCGACTACGATCGGAAACTTGCGTTTCGCAGTAAGGAAATCCTGTGCCAGGGTACGGCGCCTGGATGTGACATTCAGGGCGGGGTGAGATATTCAATTCTTTACAGAGGGTTAATGGGTGCGAGCGCGTCGGGTAAGGGACGGGCTGTGGCGCGGGGCGTTAGCTTGGGTGGGGCTGGCAGAGATTTCGTACCTGCGCTATGGCGGTTCCGACCCAAAGGAGATGCCCCATGTATGTCGCCACGCTGTTGACCAACCCCTCCATTGCCCGTCTCGACCCGGCGCTGGTCGATGCGCTGCGCAACGCCTGGGGCGGTGGCGATGCGGTCTGGCTGAGCCCCGATGAAGCAGCCGAATTCACGCTTTCAGCCCTTCCCGACAATCGCTGGCAGGTCTGGGACGATCTGCAGGCGTTGGGCGTAGATCTGGTGGTGCAGCCTGCCGAGGGTCGCAGAAAGCGGATGCTGCTGGCGGATATGGACAGCACCATGATCCAGCAGGAATGCATCGACGAACTGGCCGACGAGGCCGGTGTTGGCGAGCGGGTCAAGGAGATCACCGCCCGCGCGATGAACGGCGAATTGGATTTCGAGGGCGCGCTGCTCGAGCGTGTGGGCCTGTTGCGCGGGCTGGACGAGGCGGTGATCGGCCATGTGCTCGACACGCGCATCAGCCTGATGCCGGGCGGGCGGGCACTGGTGGCGACGATGCGTGCCAATGGTGGTTATGCGGCGCTGGTCTCGGGCGGGTTCACCGCCTTTACCGCGCAGGTGGCGGCGCAGCTGGGCTTTGACGAGAACCGCGCCAATACGCTGTTGGCGGCTGATGGCAAGCTGACCGGCGATGTGGGCCGTCCGATCCTGGGCCGTCAGGCCAAGGTCGACGCGCTGGAGCAGATCACGGCACGTTTGGGCCTGTCCGAACAGGATGTGATCGCGGTGGGCGACGGCGCCAATGATCTGGGCATGCTGGGCCGTGCTGGCACCGGCGTTGCCCTGCACGCCAAACCTTCGGTCGCGGCTCAATGCGAGGTACGCATCAACCACGGCGACCTGACGGCGCTGCTTTTTGTTCAGGGCTATGCGCGGGCGGATTTCGTGACGGGCTGATCTTCCGCTTGCATTATTAACCTAATAGTTAAATAATGCGACCATGACTCAGCTTCTGGCCGCCTTCTCGGCTTTGTCCGACCCGACCCGTTTCGCCATCGTCGAACAACTGATGGCCGAGGGCGAAATGCCCGCCGGTGATCTGGTCGAGGGTAAGGGCATGTCGGGCGCTGCCATCTCGCGCCATCTGAAGTTGCTGCGCGAGGCCGGGCTGGTTCGCCAGCGTATCAATGGCACCCAGCGGCTATACTCGGTGGCGCCCGAGGGGCTGCGCGCGATTGCCGACTGGACGATCTCGAAACGCACCTTCTGGGAGGGCAGCCTGGACAGGCTGGCCGCCGCAATTGAAAGCGACAAGACATGGCCGACCTGAGACTGGAACGCGAATTCGCCGTCACGCCCGAGGCCCTGTTCGCCTGGGTCAGTGATGGCGCGAAACTGCTGCAATGGTGGGGGCCCGAGGGGCTACATGTGCCCGCCGATCAGCACGACCTCGATTTCACCCGGCTGGGACCCTGGTTCTCGGTCATGGTGAATGGCGCGGGCGACCGCTACAAGGTCTCGGGCCATGTTACCCATGTGAAACCGCCGCAATCCGTGGGCTTCACCTGGGGCTGGCATGACGATGACGACCGCCGTGGGCCGGAAAGCCATGTCATGTTTATCGTCGAACCCTGCGCCAAGGGTGCGCGATTGATCCTGGACCACCGCGAACTGGGCGATGACGAGATGAGTCTGCGTCACGAGGCGGGCTGGACTTCGTCGTTGCGCAAGCTTGCGGCGGAACTCGCCTGATCCTGATGTTTTTCAACCAAAGGAAAGGAACGCGACATGCCTGATTTCATCTTTGCCTATCATGGCGGCAAGACGCCCGAAACGCCCGAGGAAGGCGCCGAGGTCATGGCCGCATGGCAGGTCTGGTTCGGCGCCATGGGTGATGCGGTCGTGATCCCGGGCAACCCGGTTGGCCAGTCCAAGACGGTCAGCGCCGCAGGCGTGGCCGACAATGGTGGCGCCAATCCGCTCTCGGGCTATACCGTGGTGCGCGCCGCCGATATCGGTGCCGCGACCGACATGGCCAGGGGTTGCCCGATGGTGGTGTCGGGCAACGGCACCGTCGAGGTGGCCGAGATCATCGAGATGTGATCGGCGTCAGAACCGCAGCTCGGCCGTTGCGCGGATGCTGCCGCAGTCGATGCCGCGCCGGTTCAGGATCGGCGCACCCAGCCGCTTGCGGGTGGCCGGGTGCGCGGGGTCCAGCACGCCGAGACCGACGAGTATGGCCGCAATCGCGCATTCGCTGGCCCTTGTGGCGCCGTCGGTGATCTTCAACGCCACGCCCAGACGCTGTTCGGGCAGGATGGCGACAAACACCGCCTCGGCCCCGGTCTTGATCGCCACGCGCCCACCCATGGCACGCATCAGCTCGGTACAGGCGCGGCCTTCGCCTGCGACCAGTTCGGGGTGTTTCATCATGGCTTCGGTCAGCTGAGCGGCCGCCTGGCTTTGCCGGTCAGAGCGGTCGCGGGCCGAGGCGAACCAAGCCATGGCGCGCGCCAGTCCCGTCAGGCTGGTGGCAAAGTTGGGGGCGGAACAGCCGTCGATCCCATAGCCCGGGCTGGCTTCGCCTGTGACCTCTTCAAAAGCGGCCAAGGCGGCCTGCTGCACCGGGTGGTCGATCTCGTGGTACTCGGGTCCGGCCTCCAGATGGCGCCCCAGCGTCAGAAAGCCCGCATGTTTGCCGGAGCAATTGTTATGCACCTGACAGGGGCTCTCATAGGCGCGGATCAGCCGCTCATGCTCGGGCCGGTCATCGGGATCCTGCGGGCCACAGCGCAGGTCGCCGTCGCCCAACCCCAGCTGTCCAAGCCAATCATTCACCCGATGGGTATGGATCGCCGCCCCGTTATGCGAGGCGCAGGCCAGCGCCATCTGCTCGGTGCCCAGCCCGTATTTGGCCGCCGCTCCCGAGGACAGCAGCGGCAGCGCCTGGATCATCTTCGAGGACGAGCGCGGATACATCACCAGCCCTGGATCGCCCCAGCTGCGCACCACCTGGCCGCTGCTGTCGCAAACCACTGCATGCCCCATATGTACGCTTTCAAGCAGCGCACCGCGCCAGAGTTCGGCCATCGGTACCGGTCGCGTCATCCTGTCCCCCAATAGAAATCTGCGCGAATTCTCGCCAATCGCCCTTTCGTCCGTGGCGAAATCTGCGTTAATGTGTCTATGTCGGCAATCGACAGGATGCGCAAGCCAGACGGATCGGCAAAACTCCGCGAATGCATCCTGTGATGGAATTGAGGTAGAGGTCAGCTGGAGGGCTGAACAGATGGGATCGAAACTTGTCCGCGCGATTGCGGGCCTGTGTCTGGCCACAACGGCCGCCACCACCAGCGTATCGGCGCAGCAAAGCGAAAGCACAAACCGGGTCGCGTCCAAGACCGATTGGAGCGTCTTCGTCGAGGACAACCCGACCGAATGCTGGAGCGTTTCGGCGCCGAAGGAAACCGTGAACACCCGCGGTGGCAGCGTCGTTTCGGTGCGCCGCAGCGATATCCTGCTGATGGTGTTCTTCCGGCCCAAGGCCGGGGTCAAAGGGCAGGTCACCTTTACGGGCGGTTATCCTTTCGCGCCCGGCTCGACGGTCAATCTCAACGTGGGCGGCACCGAGTTCGAGCTGATCACCGAGGGCGAATGGGCCTGGCCGGCAACCGCCGCCGACGACGCCAAGATCGTGGCGGTGTTGAAGCGCGGCACCGACGCGGTGCTGACTGCCCGTTCGGCGCGCGGCACCCAGACCAAGGATACCTTCTCGCTGCTGGGCTTTACAGCAGCTGTCGAAGATGCCGAGAAACGCTGCGGCGGGTAAGTGGCCCGCCGTCGGTTGGTGTACGAGGATGTGATATGCGACGGGTTCAATTCGCGTTTGTGCTTGCGCTGACACCGCTGGCGTCCGCCGCCGATCCTGCGCTTGAATGCGGCGATGCGGGCAGCCAGGTCGAGATTGGCGCCTGCGTTTCCGAAATGAGAGATCGTGTCGAGGGTGCGCTGGCCGTCGCGCTCGACATTGCCCGCGGTTCGGCGGGTGAACTCGACGAGGTCACAGGGCGCAAGGTGGCACTTCCCGCGCTCGACGCCGCGCAATCGGCTTGGGCCGTCTATCGTGACGCCCATTGCGATGCGGTCGGTGCCAGCTTTGGCGGCGGATCGGGTACCGGCATCGCGATCACCTCGTGTCATATCGAACTGGGCCGTGCCCGGACCCGCGACCTGATGGCGATGGCGCGGTAACTCAACTCTTCATTTCGCCAAAAATACTCCGGGGGGAGCGGCTCTGCCGCGATGGGGGCAGCGCCCCCTGCCGCACCATCCCAAACGACCGGCGGCAAAGACGGCGCGAAATCTTTTGATCTTCGCGCGCTTTCATATATAGAGGCGCATCCATCGCCTCAGACCCCATCAGCCGCCGAGTGCACCCATGTCCGTCAAAGCACCGATCACCCAGGATGTCGTGACCATCCCCCGCAAGCTGCCCGAAGGCAGGATCAACCTGGTCGGGCTGACCCGCGACCGGATGCGCGAGGTGTTGATCGAACACGGTACGCCCGAGAAACAGGCCAAGATGCGGGTGGGCCAGATCTGGCAGTGGATCTATCAGTGGGGCGTGCGCGATTTCGACGCGATGACCAACCTCGCCAAGGCCTATCGCGCGCAACTGGCCGAGCATTTCACCATCGAGATCCCCGAAGTCGTGACCCGGCAGGTGTCCGAAGACGGCACCCGCAAGTACCTGGCCCGCATTGCCGGCGGGCATGAGGTCGAGGTGGTCTATATCCCCGAAGAGGATCGTGGCACGCTTTGCATCTCGTCGCAGGTGGGTTGCACACTGACCTGCTCGTTCTGCCATACCGGCACCCAGAAACTGGTGCGCAACCTGACCGCCGCCGAGATCGTGGGCCAGGTGATGATGGCGCGCGACGACCTGGGCGAATGGCCGGTGCCGGGCGCGCCCAAGGACGAAACACGCCTGCTCAGCAACATCGTGCTGATGGGCATGGGCGAGCCGCTCTACAATTTCGACAACGTGCGCGATGCGATGAAGATTGCGATGGACCCCGAAGGTATCCAGCTGTCGCGCCGCCGGATCACGCTGTCGACCAGCGGCGTGGTGCCCGAAATCGCGCGTACGGCCGAAGAAATCGGCTGTCTGCTGGCGATCTCGTTCCATGCCACCACCGACGAGACCCGCGATGTGCTGGTGCCGATCAACAAGCGTTGGAACATTGAGGAACTGCTCTCTGCGCTGGCCGCCTATCCCAAAGCCTCGAATTCCGAGCGGATCACGTTCGAATACGTGATGCTGGACGGCGTGAATGACAGCGACGCGGATGCCCATCGCCTGCTCGACCATATCAAGCGGCACAAGATCCCGGCCAAGATCAACCTGATCCCGTTCAACGAATGGCCTGGCGCACCCTACAAGCGGTCGTCAAACAACCGCATTCGGGCATTTGCCAACATCATCTATCAGGCGGGCTATGCCGCGCCGATCCGCAAGACGCGCGGTGACGATATCATGGCCGCCTGTGGGCAGCTCAAATCGGCCACCGAACGGGCGCGCAAGTCGAAAAAGCAGATCGAGGCCGAGACGGGGCTTTGATTCCCGTGGTGATTTCACGCGGGTGATAGGCTAGGCTCGGGTGACTAGCTTCAAGAGGTTCGCCATGTCCCGACGCCTGCTTTCGATCGCCGCGCTTCTGGCCGGCAATGCCATTGGACTGCTGCTTGCCGCGCTGCTGCTCGACGGATTCTCCATCGCGCCGCTGTCGCTGATTGTCGTGGTCATCGTCTTCAGTCTGATCCAGGCCCTGGCCGAACCACTGATCCGCCGCCTGAGCGCGCGCAACCTGCCCGCGCTTCAGGGCGGGATCTCGCTGGTGGTCATCTTCGTCGGCCTTCTGGTCACCGAACTGGTGACCTCGGGCCTGATCGTGGGCGGGATCTCGAACCTGCTGGCCGCGACCCTGCTTGTCTGGCTCGGTGCGCTCATCGCCGGCATCCTGCTGCCGATCTATGTGTTCAAGAGCCTGCGAGAGCCGAAAGCCTGATTTCAGAGCGTATCGAGCGCATCGCGCAGGGCCTGCCATAGCTCCTCGACCGGCTCGCAGCCGACTGACAGGCGCACGAATCCCGGTGCCACCGCGTCGCCCCAGCGCGCGCGCCGCTCGGCCGAACTGTGCACGCCGCCAAACGAGGTCGCCGGACGTAAAAGCGGGCAGCCGTTGATGAAGCGTTCCGCCTTCTCCTCGCTGCCCAGATCCAGCGAGAGCAGGAAGCCGAACCGCTGCATCTGCGCCCGCGCCAGGTTATGCGCCGGATCACCCGGCAGACCGGGATAACGAAGGGCGCTCACCGCCCGATGTTCGGCCAGTCGCGGCGCCAGGGCTTCGGCGTTTCGGCACATGCGGTCGAACCTCACCTCCAGCGTCTCCAGCCCACGATGCAGCAGCCAGGCCTCGTGCGGGCCCGGAATCGCGCCAGAGATGCGGCGCCAATCCTCCACTGCCTGAACCAGCCCGGCATCGCGGCTTGCCACATGCCCCAGCAGCAGGTCGGAATGGCCGCCCATCGCCTTGGTGTCCGAGGCGACCACGATGTCGATGCCCAGATCCAGCGGCCGCTGTCCCAGCGGTGTCATCGTGGTATTGTCACAGATGGTGATGCCACCGGCTGCCCGCACCGCGCCCGCGACGGCGGCAAGGTCGATCAGGTCCAGCCCCGGATTGGACGGCGTCTCCAGAAACACCACGTCAATGTCGCTAAACCCGCCCTCGGCAAAGCCGGTGGTGGGCCGCTCCTCGACAATCACCCCCAAAGGCCGCAGGTAACGGTCGGCCAGCAGCCGGGTGACATAATAGCCATCCGCAGGGATCAAAAGGCGCTGTCCAGCGTTGAGCGTGGCAAACAGCGCGGCCGAAATCGCGCCCATGCCTGAGGGAAACACCCGGCAGGGCGCCCCCTCAAGATGCTCGAGCGCATGTTCAAGCGCCACCCAGGTGGGATTATCCGCCCGGCCATAGCTGTTGATGCCATCGGGCGCGCCCGGCAGGTGATACATTGAGCTTTGCACCAGCGGCAGCGCCACCGGGTCGCCCTTGTCGATCTCGTTGCCGCGCAGATGCAGAAAGGCACCCATCCGAGGTGTCCCGTGATCGCCATGTTCCATTGTCGCCCTCCCGCGTGCCTGTCAATCCGCGATCTAGCACCCGGTTGCGCGACGGCAAAGCAAAGAGATGGCTGCACCTTCATTTCGCCCAAAATACTCCGGGGGAGGCGCCGCAGGCGACGGGGGCAGCGCCCCCTTTTCCGTATCCACAAAAGGCCTGCGCCCTGAATTTTCCTTATTCGCGATGAATTTCCGCCCCGATCAACAGTCAGTTTCGAAATCAGCAACAAAGCCATGGAGGACAGGAAATGGCACAGGCAGATATCGGTGGCGCAATGATCGAGGCGGGGGTTCTGGACCTGCTGTACCGCGAACGCGCCAAGGCGCTCAGCGCGCGGGAATGGAAGTTCCGGCTGATGGGTTATGGCTATGCCATCAAGGACGTGCAGGGTGCCCAAGTGGTAACCCGGTTGCCGCAGGGTGTCGAACTGGGCGTGTTGCCTGCTGAATTCGCCTGAACCGACCCGACCGCCTCAGCGCCCCGGGATCGCATCGCGGGGTGGCGCGGGCTCCCAGTTGTCGATAATTTCGACCGCCTCCTGAGCGGTGTCGACAAAGCGGAACAGGTCCAGATCCTCGGCCGAGATGGTGCCGGCATCCGCCAGCGCCCGCCAGTTGATCACCCGTTCCCAGAAATCGCGCCCGAACAGCAGGAACGGCACCCGCTCCATGCGCCCGGTCTGGATCAGGGTCAGCGATTCAAACAGTTCGTCCAGCGTGCCGAAGCCGCCTGGGAAGATGGTGATCGCCCGTGCGCGCATCAGGAAATGCATCTTGCGGACTGCAAAATAGTGAAAGTTGAAGCTGAGCTCGGGCGTCACGAACAGGTTTGGCGCCTGTTCATGCGGCAACACGATATTCAGCCCGATCGAGCAGCCGCCCGCGTCCTTGGCGCCGCGATTGCCGGCCTCCATCACGCCGGGGCCGCCGCCGGTGACGATCACCAGTTCCTTGCAGCCTGACTCCTTCGACTTCTCGGTGATCAGCCGGGCAAACTCGCGCGCCTCGTCGTAATACTCCGACAGCTCCGCCAGGGTCTGGGTGCGCGCGGTGTGCTTTTTCGCCGGTTCCGGGATGCGTGCCCCGCCGAACATCACCACGGTCGAGGTGATGCCGCGCTCGGCCATCATCATCTCGGGCTTGAGCAATTCCAGTTGCAACCGCACCGGGCGCAGCTCGTCCCGGCACAGGAAATCCTCGTCGGCAAAGGCCAGTTTATAGGCGGGCGAGCGCGTCTGCGGCGTATCGGGCACATGGCTGGCCGTCGAGCGGTCGGTATGGGCGTCACGAAACGGGCTCTGACGATCGTCTCTCATCTGCGGGCTTCCCTGCTTGCGTCTTTGCCCCACAGCTATAGGGTTCGCGGGGCAAGCGCCAGAGGCGGGTGGTGAAGAGGGTATGAGAATGGATTGGAAAGCAGAGATCACAGCGGCGGCGGCACGAATTGACGGGCATGTGCAAGTGACCCCGGTGATGCAGACGCGCGGATTTGGCCTGTCATATCCGCTCAGCCTGAAGCTGGAACAGATGCAGCATACCGGCAGTTTCAAGGCGCGCGGGGCCTTCAATACCCTGCTGTCCAGTGATGTGCCCGCTGCCGGAGTGGTGGCCGCCTCGGGTGGCAATCATGGTGCTGCGGTGGCCTATGCCGCCCGCGCGCTGGGCCAGCAGGCCAAGATTTTCGTGCCGGAAATGGCAGGCCCGGCCAAGATCGCGCTGATCCGGGATACCGGCGCCGATCTTGAGGTGGTGCCGGGCGAGTATGCAAATGCGCTGGCCCTTGCGCAGGCGCATGAAGCTGCGACTGGTGCGATGCAGATCCATGCCTATGACGCGCCCGCGACCGTGGCGGGGCAGGGGACCTGTTTCGCCGAATGGGACGCGCAGGGGCTGGAGGCCGATACGGTGGTGATCGCGGTCGGCGGTGGTGGGCTGGTGGCTGGTGCACTGGCCTGGTGGCAGGGCGCACGCAAGGTGGTTGCGGTCGAGCCGGAAACCTCCTGCGCACTGAATGCGGCGCTCGCTGCCGGCGGGCCGGTCGATGTCGAGGTCTCGGGCATCGCCGCCAATGCGCTGGGGGCGCGGCGGATCGGCGAAATCTGTTTCGGTCTGGCGCAACGCGGGGCACAGTCGGTTCTGGTTCCGGACGCGGCGATTGCAGCGGCCCAGCGCGCGCTCTGGGCCGAGCGGCGGGTTCTGGTCGAGCCGGCGGGCGCAACCGCGCTGGCGGCGCTGATGTGTGGCGCCTATCGGCCCGAACCAGACGAGCGGGTGGCGGTGCTGGTCTGCGGCGGCAATATCGCCCCGGATCCCTTTGCCGGGTGACGATTGCAGCTTGCGCTGGTTGTACCCGGGATCTTTATTTAAATTCCTGACAGCAACCATCGCCGACACGTTCTAAGCGCGGCTCAGCCAGCGGACGATAAGCGGCGCCCGGCCAGCGGACGAGAAGCTGCGTCAGGACCATATCGTGCGTGCCTTTGATACCAGCCACGTGCCGGTGCGCGAGGGGCTGCTGAGGCTCGAGGCGCCTGGGCTGGCGCTGTGCTTTCTGGCCGGGGCCAATTCGGTGTTCTATGGCGACGTGTTGCTGACCGCACCCAATGCCGGAACCGACGCCGATGCCGAGATGTTCGCCGCGCTGGGGGCGCTGGAAGACGCATAAGGCCGCAATCGGGTCGGGGCGCGTCGCATTGCGCCTTGGTCCGCGCTTGCGTATAGGCGAAACCAACGTGACGCATTCATCAGGGAGCAAGACCTCATGTCCAACCAAGAGCTGGAAGTCGCCATCGAGGCCGCGTGGGACGCGCGCGACAGCATCACACCCGCCACCACAGGCGCCACCCGCGAGGCGATCGAGGACACGCTGGCCGCGCTGGACAGCGGCGCGCTGCGGGTGGCCGAGAAACAGGCCGATGGCAGCTGGCACGTGAACCAATGGGCCAAGAAGGCGGTGCTGCTGGGCTTCCGCATCAAGGATATGGAAATCCAGTCGGGCGGCCCGCAGGGCGGCGGCTGGTGGGACAAGGTCGACAGCAAGTTTGCAGGCTGGGGCGAGAACCAGTGGAAGGCCGCCGGGTTCCGTGCCGTGCCCAACTGCGTGGTACGCAAGTCGGCCTATATCGCACCGGGCGTGGTGCTGATGCCCTCGTTTGTCAACCTCGGCGCCTATGTGGACAGCGGCACCATGGTCGATACCTGGGCCACCGTGGGCAGCTGTGCCCAGATCGGAAAGAACGTGCACCTGTCGGGCGGCGTCGGCATTGGCGGCGTGCTGGAGCCGATGCAGGCCGGTCCCACCATCATCGAGGACAATTGCTTCATTGGCGCCCGCTCCGAGGTGGTCGAGGGCGTGATCGTGCGCGAAGGCTCTGTGCTGGGCATGGGCGTCTATATCGGCCAGTCCACCAAGATCGTCGACCGCGAGACTGGCGAGGTCATGTATGGCGAGGTGCCGCCATATTCGGTGGTGGTCTCGGGTTCGATGCCGTCGACCGGCGGTGTCAGCCTCTATTGCGCGGTGATCGTCAAGCGGGTGGATGAACGGACCCGGTCGAAAACCGGCATCAACGAGTTGCTGCGGGATTGACCTGCCGGCAAGTCGCATCAGGTTGGGCCGTGGCGCAAAGGTGCCGCGGCCTTTTTGTTTCCCTTCAGGCCCGCATCAGCGCGCGCACTTCATAGCTGCGCAAGGCCGGGCGCACGGCGGGCCCGTAGCCGTAATCTGGCGCGGACAAATCGGGCATCAATCGCAGGATTTCGCTGCGTGTGGCGGTATCGAAGGCCCCGATGGACATGTCGCCGGGATGATAGCTTTCGCTTTCCAGCCCGTTGGCCCAGATCACTTCATGCCGGTCGAACAGGAGATGCACATAGGTCACTGGCAACCCATCCGTGCACCGTTTGATATCTCGTCCGTTCACCAGATCCTTGGCCTTGACCAGAACCTCGCGAGACCCGAACAGCAGCTCGGAGCGCGACATTTCCAGCATCACGCGGTGGTTGGGTGAGACGGCGACCGGGCCATGCCGCCCCAGCGCATTGCGCTGGATCAGAACCGGTGCGTCGATCCCCTTGGACAGGCGGGTCGTGCGACCGATCCAGCGCAATGGCTGGGGGCCGTTGTCGCGGGTCATCACAAGATCGCCGATCTCAAGCGTCTCGACCGGAACACGGCCATTCGGCACCCGGATCGGGGTGCCCGCGACGAAACAGGGTGTGGTCTTGACCGTGACGAAACCGGTATCTGTGTTCCCGGCTGAATCGGTCACCTCGTAGGAAAAGGAATTGCTGCTTTCCTCGGACCCATCGGAATCGATGGTGAATGTCCCGTCGGGGTTCAGCAGGACCGTCTCTCCCGTCGGCAGGGTCACGGTATCCCCCGCCGATACCGGCTGCCCGTTGATCTTGGTAATGGTCAGCGTGCCGCCTGCTGAAGAGCTGTCGTTGGCCAGAACGTCCACGGTTTCCGCATTGCCACCAGTGATTTCGACACTGTCATCCTCGGCGATCAGGGCGGTCTGGATCGAGTCGCCGGCAATCAGCAGGTTCGAATCATAGGCGCCGTCGCCGCTGTCCGCGATCGCGATCTTGATCGTGTTGACCTCGCCGGGATTGACCGGCGCCTTGAGCGTCAGGGTCACGGTGAACCCGTCCATCTCGGTATTGGCGATCTCGCCCGAGGCCGGATTGTCGACATAGAGATTCGAGTTCGACTGATCGTTGATACTGTCGATCGTGATGTCACCGTCGCCGACCGTCAGTTCGGCCTTCACGCCGTTCACCCAGATGCCGACCGCATCGTTGAAACCGGACCCTACGTATTCGAGATACTCTTCGGACGAGAACACCACCTGCATGGTCAGGGTCGATCCCTCGGGGATGAAGCTGGCCTCGAACACGGACGCGTCATAGGTCTGCGCGCCCGCCATCTCGGACAATTGCGCGTCACCTGCAAGGCCGTGATTGGTACTGGTGCCCGCCGACACATTCGCGTCGCCCGAACTGTTGGTGATCGAGGTCGCGTTGCCGGTGGACAGGATCACCCCGCTGTCTGACGGTGTGATGTCGGGGGCGACGGTATCTCCGTTCGAATAAATACCTGAAGCCGACGTGGCGCCCGAATAGCTGGCTGTTACCACCTCTATCCCCGAGCCGAACATGGCATCCGCCATGTCCAGGGCAGATGCCGAAGTATCGATGGGAAGTTCACTGGCTGTGGGCATGTCGGGCGGACCTTGCTGATTGTCGTATCCCCGGCCTATCCCGTTGACCCTTTCCGTGTTCTTACCAACCGTTGGCGCGATGTCTGGTATTCTTGGCAAAATGTCCGCATCTGTCGGGCGTTGACCTGTCGATTGGCGCAGGCTAAGGCGGCAGCATGGAAAAGCCCGCCAAACAGTCCCGCCAGCAAGTCTATACCCTTGTCGTCCAGATCGGGCGCAAGTCCGGTGACGGCCTGCCCGACGGGGCAACCGGCGCGGCGTTGATGTGTTATGCCAGCGGCGTCGACGAGGCCGAGGCGGTACGCGAAACGGTGGCGATTCTGAAACAGGCTGACACCGCGCCGCTGGATGTCACCGGATACGGCACGCTCGAAGAGCGCGAGGCGCAGGGTCACGAGATCGATACGGAAGAGCGCGCGCTGATGCAGCGGGCGCTGGACGAAAACGCCGTCATCGTGGCCCAGATGACACCGTTTTTCGACGACGACGAGGCGGTGGGCTGAGGCGGATCAGTTCCGGCGACCGAACCACTTGCGGTAAAGTTGGTCATACGTGCCGTCCTCGCGCAGGGCGAGCAGCGCCTGGTTGACGTCTTCAACCCGGCTTGATCCGGTTGGAAATGCGATCCCGTAGTTCTCGCGCAGAAACACCGAACCGGTGGTGACAGCCTTTCCCTTGCCCTGATGCGAAGAGTAATAGGACAGGATCGGCGCGTCGAACACCACCGCGTCGAGTGCGCCTTGTTCAAAGGCAGTCAGCATCTCGTCAAGGTTCGAGAAAGCGGCAAATCCTATGTCACGACGATTGAGGAAGCCGGCGGCGGTGGAGCCTTCGATGGTTCCGACCTCTTGCCCGTAGAGATCGTTGACCGAATTTACCGAGCCGCTGATCGCCTCGACCGTCATGACCGAGGTGATGCGCGCGGTGAAGACCGAAACCACGAAAAGCGAGGAGATCACCAGCACAACGCCGAACAGCCGGCCAAAGGCGGTGCGCGGCACCCGTTCCTCGAACCCGCCATTGACGACGAGGTTCAGTGCCCACCAGAAAGAGGGAAACCAGGCTTCGTGCAGTTTGCGATCGAAATAGGGCTGCGCGCGCCGCTCGAAATACCACATCAACATGCCGCCGGTCAGCAGGATGAAGAAGGCGGCACCGATGGCCATGAACAGGTCTCGGGACAGCAGCGCCCTCAGAAGCGATGAACCGGCATTGCTCTCGGACGGCACCAGAATCTGGAGCCCGGATTCAAAGATCGGCTGGCTGAAATCCATCTCGGTCTCGCGCGCGGCGGTGATCGAGATATTGGCGATTGCCATATCCGCTTCTCCGTCGATAACGGCGGTCAGCATGTCCGAGAACCTGTCCTTGCGGTCCAGCGTGTAGGTCCAGCCAAGCTTGTCGGCCAACGCCGAGAGCAGATCGATCGAAAAACCGGTCTCTGTCCCATCCTCGACAAAAGAGAAGGGAGGACGCGTGACCGTGGCGACGTTCAGCGACTGCGCCAACAGCACTTGCGGCCACAATCCCAGGGCCAGGCAGACAGAGATGAGGAGCTTGTGCATCGGCAAAGTGTTTTCCGGTTTTTTGCCCCATACCCCAGCCGGGGCGTTCAAACAAGGCGACCCCGGGGTCAGCTTTGCTCATGGCAAGGGGAAAAGCCGGGCTTGCTTCCCGTCGGGCGTCCTAACTGTCGAGACCACCCGCGCCCGTCATGCGCACGGGCCGGACCCTGAGCATCATCGGGTTCGGATCAGGCGACGCGTGCCTCGGCCAGGATACGAGCGTCGAACGCGCGCAGAACATGATGGCTCGGGCGGCCATGATCGGGCAGGCGGCTGCGCTCGATCCCGGCGAGCACGCTGGCGGCCAGATGAACAGGCTTGCGGTGCAGACGGCCGATGAACAGGCTTTCGGCCAGCGCCCCGGCGGTGACCATTGCCTCGTTGGTGGGCAGCAGCAGTTGCGCATAGGTCGCCGTCAGCCCGGCGCGCGCGGGCAGAACCGAGTGCCCGCCGGTCAGATGGCGGGCGGGGACCAGCACCGATTCTCGGCCAAACAGGTATTCCACCTCGGTTCCCGAGAGTAAAAGGCGCTGCGCGGGCGCGGCCTGGATGTCCTGTCTCAGACCGAAATAGGGTCGGCGGATCGTCAGGGGCCGGGTGCTGCCGAAGGCTGGCATCGTGCGGCTGACCCGATGCAGGACCGGAACCGCCTCGCCGCTGGCGACGACCACCGTGTCGCCGCGCCGGATCTGCGACAGGGGCCGGTAGCCTTCTGGTGTGGCGATCGGCGTTTCCGGGTGCAGCGAGGGCATCGGGCCCACGGGTTCTATTTCGCTCGACAGCGCGAAATAGACCAGTTCGGGGGCGGTGAAACGGTGCGGGCCGTCCCGAAACAGCATCCGCAGATCACCGATGCGCAGCGGGCTGGGGGCCTCGACCTCGATCAGATGCGCATATTCGCGTTCGTCATGTTCCAGGGCCAGCCAGCCGGCGCGGGCCGGCGCATCCCAGGCATAGCTGAGCCGCAAGGTGTCGATGCGCCCGGTATCGGCCACGTTCAGAACCTGATGCAGGACCGAGCCGCCCTGATTGACGATCAGTATCAGCCCGCCGCCCGGAATCGCCTGCAGCGACAGGTGGAAGGGCCAGGCGCCGCCGCGGTCGAACTGCAACAGGATGCGCGGACGCTGGGCGTTGGGAAGTCGGGTTTCAAACACAAGGGTACCGCGAACCATCAGGTCGTCTTCGTGGGTGCCGACCAGGCAAGGCGCATTTGTCGAGGCGCCAAGCCCCTCAGGGCGGAAATGCTCGTTCTCGGGGGCGGAAACGGCGATCCATCCCATGTCAGGCCACCTTTGCCGATGTGAGCAGCAGCTCGGTTTCGTATTTGCGCAGGATCCGACGGGCGGCAGGGCCATAGCCTTTGCCGGTGTCGGTGTCGAGTTCGGGGAAAACCGCCCGGATCTCGTTCAAGGTCTCGGGCTCGAACAGATGCGTGGTTTGCGGGCCGGGCAGGAAGCTTTCGCTCGCCAGTCCCTCGGAGTAAATCACCTCGTGATTGTCGAACATCACGTGGACATAGGTGACGCGCCCACCGGGCAGAAACCGGATCCTGCGGCCATCGACCAGATCCTTGGCGGCAACCAGAACTTCGGGCTCGCCGAACAGCAATTCGCTCAGACTGTCGCGAATGAGGATCCGATGCTGGGGCGAGACCAAGAGGTCGCGTTGGGCGCCATAGGTGCCGGCGCGGATCAGGACGGGGGCGAAATCGCCCTCGGCGTCAACTGTGCGCTCGCCGACCCAGCGGACCTCTTGCGCGCCATGGTCGCGCGTGAGCACCATGTCACCCGGCGTCAGCCGTTCGACCTGGCGTTCGCCATGGGGGGTGTCGATCAGTGTCCCGGCCACGAAACAGGGGATCGAATCCACCGTGACAAAGCCGGTATCGGTATTGGCGCCGTTCGATACCTCGTAGGTGAAGCTGATGGATTCGGTATCGCCGTCACCGATCACGGTCAATGTGCCGTCGGCGTTGAGCTGGATCGTCTGACCGGTGTTGAGCGTCACGGTGCTGCCGACCGTCACCGGAACGCCGTTGATATGGGTTATGGTCAGTGTGCCGCCGGACTGGTTGATATCATTGTCCAGTACGTCGATGGTGACGCTGCCGTCGGGATAGAGCGTGGCGCTGTCCTTGATGGCGATCAGGTCCGTCTGCACGCTGTTGGCCGCGATCAGGAGGTTGGAGTCGTAGCTGCTGTCCGAGACATCCGCGACCCCGATGCGAATGGTGTTCACGACACCGGGGATCACATTCATCGTCAGGGTCATGGTGACCGTCAGGCCATCCATTTCCGTGTTATAGGCGTCGCCGGTATTGTCCAGAAACAGGTTCTGGTTGTTCGTCGCGTTGATGTTGCCGGGGTCGGCATCGCCATTGCCGATCTCCAGATCGGCCTGAACGCCATTGACCCAGACGCCGACAAAGTCCTGATAGATCGAGTTCTGGAATTCGGGGTATTCCTCGGACGAGAAGACGAACTGCATCGTCATCACGTTCGAATCCGGGATGAAACTGACATCCAGATACGACGCGTCATAGGTATTGGTGCCGGCGGCGGCATTGAAATCGGGGTTGTTGTTCTGCCCTGACGTGTTGGTCGAGGTGTTGGCCGACCGGTTCGGATCGCCGCTCGACTGGGTAAAGTCGCGGGCCCGCCCGGTGGACAGGATGATCCCGGTATCACCCGGCGTCGCGCCGGGCGCCAGCGCATCGCCATTGGAATAGATCGCCGACGATTGGCCCCAGCCCGAATAGGATGCCCCGACAACGGTCACCCCGTCGCCAAAGATTGTCTGCGCCATCTGCATTGCAGAGGCACCCTGATTATAGTTCAGCTCGGCGCCTGTTGCCATCTCCTGCCCCACGGTCTCACGATCCTGGGCAGGGAGGACGGAGCGGGCATTCGCCACGCACCGCGTAAAACCGATCGCATCTGTCGTGCGGTTGCCGGTTTGGTTCAGCCGTCTTTGCGATTGTTACTGCTCGCTTTGCGGCCTTGCTGCTCGTAACCCTGCCTCGGGTCTTTTGTTTTCTACCTATAGGCTAGCATGGGAGTTCTGTCGCTGTTAAGTGAAAACGGGCAATTCAGAGGTGGCAACGCGACGTTTTCGTCACATTTCCCGTTCCGGACGATGCCCAAACCGCCAAGGAGGCCTGAATGACACTCGACGCCGCCCGCCTGACCGCCGACCTGATCCGCTGCGCCTCGGTCACGCCCGCCGATGACGGCGCGCTTGACGTGCTCGAGCGGGTGCTTTCGCAGGCGGGATTTACCTGTTCCCGGGTTGACCGGGGCGGTATCTGCAACCTGTTTGCGCGCTGGGGTGACAAGGGACACGCACGGAGCTTTGGGTTCAACGGCCATACGGATGTTGTGCCGGTGGGCGACACAGCGGCCTGGACCGTGGCGCCATTCGGGGCCGAGGAAAAGGATGGCTTTCTCTATGGGCGCGGTGCGACCGACATGAAATCGGGCGTTGCGGCCTTTGTCGCGGCAGCGGTGGACCTGGTCACCGGCACCCCGCCCGAGGGCGCGGTGATCATCACCGTCACCGGGGATGAGGAAGGCGACGCGCTGGACGGTACCACCGCGCTCCTCGACTACATGGCTGCTTCGGGCGAGCGGATGTCGGTCTGCCTCGTGGGAGAGCCGACCTGCCCCGACCGCATGGGCGAGATGATGAAGATCGGGCGGCGCGGGTCGATGACCGCGTGGTTCACGGTGACGGGCGTGCAGGGGCATTCGGCCTATCCGCACCGGGCCAAGAACCCGTTGCCGGCGATGGCACGGCTGATGGACCGGTTGGCCAGTCACGAGCTGGATCAGGGCACCGACCATTTTGACGCGTCTACGCTTGCGGTGGTCACCATCGACACCGGCAATACCGCGACCAATGTGATCCCGGCGCAATGCCGCGCGGCGGTCAACATCCGGTTCAACGACCTGCATTCGGGTGCCAGCCTGACCAAATGGATGCAGGGCGAGGCGGACCGAGTGGCCGAGGAATTCGGCGTCGCGGTCGAGATGAAGGTGAAGATTTCCGGCGAAAGCTTTCTCACCCCGCCCGGTGCGCTGTCCGATCTGGTGGCGGCCGCGGTCGAGGCGGAAACCGGGGTGGTGCCGGTACTGTCCACCTCGGGCGGGACCTCGGATGCGCGGTTCGTCAAGGATCATTGCCCGGTGGTGGAGTTCGGGCTGGTGGGCCGCACCATGCATCAGGTGGACGAGCGGGTGGAAATCGCCCAGATCCATCAGCTCAAGGCCATATATAGCCGGATCCTGCGGGACTATTTCGCCTGAGCCAGAGCGATGCGGCGTACGCTGGTCATCATGGTCAAGGAACCGCATCCGGGCCGGGTGAAAACCCGGCTGGGGCGCGATATCGGCATGGTGGGCGCGGCCTGGTGGTTTCGCCATCAGACGCGGGCGCTGATCCGGCGGTTGCGCGATCCGCGCTGGCGCATCGTGCTGGCGGTGTCGCCGGATGCCGAGGGGATGGCCAGCCGGGTCTGGCCCGCCGATCTGGCGCGCCGCCCGCAGGGGCGCGGCGATCTGGGCCAGCGCATGGCGCGGCAGTTGCGGGCCGCGTCCAAGGGGCCGGTCTGCCTGATCGGTGCCGATATTCCCGGCGTCACCCGCGCCCATATCGCCCGCTCCTTTGCGGCGCTTGGGGGCGCTGAGTTCGTGTTCGGACCGGCACCCGATGGGGGCTATTGGTTGGTGGGCGCGGCGCGGCGTTATGCCTTGCCGCCGGGCCTGTTCGGAGATGTGCGCTGGTCCAGCGAACACGCGCTGGGCGACACGCTGGCCGGGGTGCGCGGGCATCGGGTGGCCCTGGTCGACATGCTGAAAGATGTCGATACCGCCGCCGACCTGCGCGATGCCCGCCTGCCGTCGCTTTTGCAATGACGCGAACCGCGCCGCGTGCTACGGCGGAGATATGACTCGCATCCCTACAAAGCAGGAAATCCTCGACTGGATTTCCGCGCATCCCACACTCACCTCGAAGCGCGATATCGCCAAGGCCTTTGGCATCAAGGGCTCGGACCGGATCGACCTGAAACGGGTCCTCAAGGAGCTCGAGGCCGAGGGCCATCTGGAGAAGCGCAAACGCAGCTATGCCGACCCGGACCGGCTGCCGCCTGTCAGCGTGTTGCAGGTCAAGGAACCCGACGAGAACGGCGATCTCTTCGCGCGCCCGCTGGAATGGCATGGCGAGGGGGTGGAACCCATCGTGCTGGTCCTGCCGCGCGCCAGCGATCCGGCGTTGGGGGCGGGGGATCGCATCCTTGCCCGCCTGACCGTGGTGCATGAAGAGGATCACAATTACGAGGCGCGGCTGATCCGTCGGATCGGCACCAACCCGCACAAGATCCTGGGCATCTTTCGCAAGGGGGCCGAGGGCGGGCGCATCGTGCCCATCGACAAGGCAGGCCAGAACGAATGGCTGGTGGCCGAGGGCGCGGTGCATGGTGCCAGGGACGGCGAACTGGTCGAGGCCGAACAGGCCGGGCCCAAGGGCCGCATGGGCCTGCCGCGCGCCCGCATCATCGAGCGGCTGGGCGACCCAAGCGCACCAAAGGCGGTGTCGCTCATCGCCATTCACCAGCACGGCATCCCCGACGATTTTCCCGACAAGGTGATCGAGGAGGCGGACCGGACAAAACCATTGGGCCTGTCGGGGCGGACGGATCTGCGTGACATGCCGCTGATCACCATCGACCCCTCGGATGCGCGCGACCATGACGACGCCTGTTATGCTCATGCCGATGACGACCCCAAGAACCCCGGCGGCCATGTGGTCTGGGTCGCGATTGCCGATGTGGCGGCATATGTCCGCGCGGGCAGCGCACTGGACCGCGAGGCGCGCAAGCGCGGCAACTCGACCTATTTCCCCGACCGGGTGGTGCCGATGCTGCCCGACCGGCTGTCGGGCGATCTGTGCTCGCTTCACGAAGGCGTGCCGCGCGCCTGTATCGCGGTGCGGATGCAAATCGACGCGCAGGGCAACAAGATCGGGCACCGGTTCGTGCGGGGGTTGATGCGTTCGGTCGCCTCGCTGAACTATCAAGAGGTGCAGGACGCCATCGACGGCGGCCCCAACGACAAGACCGGGCCGCTTCTGGATGAGGTGCTGAAGCCGCTTTACGCTGCCTACAAGGCGCTGGATGCGGAACGCAACCGGCGCCAGCCGCTCGACCTGGATCTGCCGGAACGCAAGATCGTGCTGAACGACAAGGGCCATGTGGAAAGCGTCGCCTTCCGCGACCGGCTGGACGCGCACAAGCTGATCGAGGAGTTCATGATCCTCGCCAATGTGGCCGCCGCCGAGACGCTGATCGCCAAACGCGTGCCGCTGTTGTTCCGGGTGCACGAGGAACCCGCCCCCGAAAAGCTGGAGGCGCTGCGCGAAACGGCGCAGGCCTCCGGGCTGACGCTGGCCAAGGGGCAGGTGCTGCAAACCCGCCACCTGAACGCGCTCTTGCATCAGGCGGCGGGCACCGACGAGGCTGAGCTGATCAACATGTCGACCCTGCGGTCGATGGCGCAGGCCTATTACAACCCCGAGAATTTCGGGCATTTCGGTCTGGCGCTCAGGAAATACGCGCATTTCACTTCGCCGATCCGGCGCTATTCCGACCTGATCGTGCATCGCGGCCTGATCAAGGCGCATGGCTGGGGCGATGACGGGCTGACGGCGGACGAGATCGAGCAGCTGGACCGCATCGCCACCCATATCTCGGACACCGAGCGCCGCTCGATGATGGCCGAGCGCGACACCACCGACCGCTATCTGGCGGCCTATCTGTCGGAACGGGTGGGCAATGAATTCACCGGCCGGATCAGCGGCATCGCGCGGTTCGGCGCCTTTGTGAAACTGGACGAGACCGGGGCCGACGGGCTGGTGCCGGTGCGCTCGCTGGGGCGTGAATTCTTTCATTTCGACCGCGAGGCAGGCACGCTGATGGGGTCGGAAACCGGGCTGCTCATCTCGATCGGGCAGCGTGTGACGGTGCGGCTGGCGCAGGCCTCGCCAGTAACCGGCGGGCTCGAATTCGAGATGTTGAGCCTTGAGGATAACGCGATGCCGCGCGGCGGCACCCCGTCCAAAGGCAAACGCGTGGTGCGCCGCAAGGCTGCCAAGGCCAAGCATAAGACCGACAAGATCAAGCGCAAGCTGGACCGCAAGCGCCGCTGACGCCGGACAAGCCCGAGCTCCATTTTGCCGAAACGGAAACCCGTCGTTAACCGGCGGTCTCCATACTCGCCGATGACGGACGGTAAGGCATGGTGAGGTGGCATGACAGACGATCAGATCCGGCTGGTACATTCCAGTTTTGCCCGGGTATTCGCGCGCAAAGCGGAACTGACCGAACGGTTCTATCACCATCTTTTCCGGGAACTGCCCGACTCCCGGAGGCTGTTCAAAGGCGATTTTCCGGCGCAAAAGGAAATGTTCGCCTCGATGCTGGCCGCCACAGTTCGCGGCATGAGCGACGCGAAGAGTTTCCAGCTTCTGGGGCGCGGTCTGGCCCGGTCGCATGCGCGGTTCAATCTGAACCATGCCGACCTGAAAAAGGCGGCCCGCGCTTTGCAGACCGCCTTGTCCGATGTGATGGGGGACGCGTTGTCGCCCGAGGAAACAGCCGCCTGGAACGAGGCGGTGGCGCAGCTGATGGAGATGCTGGCCGCGCCCGCCTGACCCCGGTCAGACCGACATGCAGATGTATTTCATCTCCAGATAGTCCTCGATCCCGTGATGGCTGCCTTCGCGGCCCAGGCCCGATTGCTTGATGCCGCCAAAGGGCGCGACCTCGGTCGAGATGATGCCGGTATTGACGCCGACGATGCCATATTCCAGCGCCTCGGCCACCTTGTAGACCCGGCTCAGATCCTTGGCATAGAAATAGGCGGCAAGGCCAAAGATGGTGTCATTCGCCATATGGATCACCTCGTCCACCGTGTCGAACTTGAAGAGCGGCGCCAAGGGGCCAAAGGTCTCTTCCTTGGCGACCTTCATCTCTTGCGTGACGCCCGTTACCACGGTCGGTTCAAAGAAGGTGCCGCCCAACGCGTGCGGTTTGCCGCCGGTCAGGACCGCGCCGCCCTTGGCGGTGACATCTCCCAGATGTTCCAGCACCTTTTCAACCGCTTCGGCATTGATCAGCGGGCCGGTGGTCACCCCGTCATTCAGCCCGTCGCCGACATTCAGCTTGGCCACGGCGGCGGCGAGTTTCTCGGCAAAGGCGTCATAGACGCCCGCCTGCACATAGATCCGGTTGGCACAGACGCAGGTCTGGCCGTTGTTGCGGAACTTGCACAGCATCGCCCCTTCGACGGCGGCATCCAGATCGGCATCGTCGAACACGATGAAGGGCGCGTTGCCACCCAGTTCCATCGAGCATTTCATCACCTGGTCGGCGGCCTGTTTCAGCAGGATGCGACCCACCTCGGTCGAGCCGGTAAAGGTCAGCTTGCGCACGCCGGGGTTCTCGCAGAACTCCTTGCCGATCTCGCTGGCGCGCGACGAGGGCACCACGTTGAACACGCCCGCCGGGATGCCTGCCTGTTCGGCCAGCACCGCCAGAACCAGCGCCGACAATGGGGTTTCCGCCGCAGGCCGCGCAACAAAGGCGCAGCCCGCCGCCAGCGCCGGGCCAGCCTTGCGGGTGATCATCGCATTGGGGAAGTTCCACGGCGTGATCGACGCGGCCACCCCGATCGGCTGTTTCAGCACGGTGATCCGCTTGTCGCGCTGGTGGCCGGGAATGGTTTCGCCATAGATGCGCTTGGCCTCTTCGGCAAAGAACTCGATGAAGGACGCTCCATAGGCGATCTCACCCACCGCCTCGGTCAGGGGCTTGCCCTGTTCGGCGGTCAGGATGCGACCCAGATCCTCGGCATTGGCCATCATCAGGTCGTACCAGCGGCGCAGGATCGCGGCGCGTTCCTTGCCTGTGTATTTGGCCCATTCCTTTTGCGCCGCCTCTGCCTGGGCGATGGCGCCTGCCACCTGGGCCCGGCTCAGGTCCGCGACCTCGGCGATCACGTCGCCGCGCGCGGGGTTGGTCACGGCAAAGGTGCCGTTGTCGCCGTCAACCCATTGGCCGCCGATATAGGCCTTGGTCGCCAGCAGCTCCGGGTTCTTGAGGAGCGATTTCAGATCGGTCATTGCGTCCAGCATGGCTGAGTCTCCGCCTAGAATGTCTCGGGTGCACCCAATCAGGTGTGTCGTCTCTTGTCTATGTCCACTCGTGGGGCGGAATCAATCCAGATTTGATCAAATTATCGGTCAAGGCTTGGGAAAACTCCCACTTGATCGACTCGGGGGCTTGCGCCAATGTCCGCGCGGGCTCTGGCGATGGCGTCGCCTCATGCCGTGCGGCATGCGCCCACTCCCCGTCCTGAACGCCGGGACCTTTCTGCAAAGGAGGGTCAACCATGACCGCTGATTTGTCGCGTCCGGAATTCTATCGCTATCACAACGGAACCGAAGCCAGGCTGCCTTTCGAGGCCGCGGAATACGAGGCGCGTCTGGCCGGGTTGCGCGCCCGGATGGAGGCGCTGGGCGCCGAGGCTGCCGTGTTCACCTCGATGCACAACATCGCCTATTACTCGGGCTTTCTCTATTGCGCCTTCGGGCGGCCTTATGCACTGGTGGTCACCCCGACCGAAAGCGTGACGATCAGTGCGGGTATCGACGCGGGCCAACCCTGGCGCCGCTGCCATGGCGACAACATCACCTATACCGACTGGCAGCGCGACAACTACTGGCGCGCGATCCGTTCGGTGACCGGAGAGGGGCGGGTGATCGGCTATGAAAGCGACCACCTGAGCCTGTTGCAGAAGGGCAAGCTGGACAGCTTCCTGGCGCCGTCGAAAACCGTCGACCTGTTCGACACCACCATGCGCCAGCGGATGATGAAATCCCCGGCCGAGATCGCATTGATCCGGCAAGGCGCGCAGGTGGCCGATGTGGGCGGCTATGCCATCCGCGAGGCGGTTAAGGCCGGGGTGCGCGAGATCGACGTGGCCATGGCCGGGCGCGACGCGATGGAACTGGAGATTGCCAAGCGGTTCCCTGATGCCGAATACCGCGACACCTGGGTCTGGTTCCAGTCGGGGCTCAACACCGATGGTGCGCATAACCCGGTGACGGGCCGGGTGCTGGAACGGGGAGATATCCTGTCGCTCAACACCTTTCCAATGATCTCGGGTTATTACACGGCGCTGGAACGCACCATGTTCGTGCAGGAAGTGGATCCGGCGAGCCTGAAGATCTGGGAGGCCAATGTCGCAGCCCATGAATACGGCATGTCGCTGCTGAAACCGGGGGCGAGCTGTGCCGAGGTCACCCACAAGATCAACGATTTCTTTGCCGAGCGTGACCTGCTGCAATACCGCACCTTTGGCTATGGTCACAGCTTTGGCGTGCTCAGCCATTACTATGGGCGCGAGGCGGGTCTGGAGCTGCGCGAGGATATCGACACTGTGCTGGAGCCGGGCATGGTGATCTCGATGGAACCGATGCTGACCATCGCCAATGACCAGCCCGGCGCAGGCGGATATCGTGAACACGATATCCTTGTGATCACCGAGGACGGCAACGAGAACATCACCGGCTATCCCTACGGGCCGGAATTCAACGTCGTCGGCTGAGGCAGGCGAGATTTTTCGCCGAAAAATCTTCGCCCCCTGACGGGGGCGGAGTATCGCGCGTCACAACCGGATCACGTAATCCTTGGTGGTGGTCTCGATCACCTCCCACGTACCGGAGAACCCGGGGCGCAGAATGAAACTGTCCCCGGCGCGCAGCGTGATCTCGGTGCCCTCGGCATCGGTCAGTATCGAATGGCCTGACAGGATGCGGCAATACTCCCATTCATCGTAAGAGATGCGCCATTTGCCAGGCGTCGCGCGCCAGATGCCGCAATAGAGCCCGTCACGCTCTTCGAGGTTCCAGGTGGTAAAGACCGGATCGCCCGACAGCACCTTTTCGGGTGCGGGGCGCTCGGTCTCACCCGCACCCTCGGGGGTCACCGGTTGGTAATAGCTGCTCATTGCCTGCCTTCCTCTGAATGGTTCGCAGCGGAGCATCGCCCGAGGTGCGGCCGTCGACAAGGCAGATTCAACCGGCTTTCTTTTTGCGTCCGAGTTTGCCACAGTTTTTCCAATCCCGGCCTATAGGGGGATGTAAATCCTCATTACATAGCCTATCTATCAGATGTATTTGACCTAAAAGGATAAAGCCATGTCCGATACCGCATTCGAGGCAATGATCCTGGAAACGCAGCGCAAGGTGCGCGAGAGCCAGGCCCAGATCGAAGGTGTCACCAGCCGGATCGAGGCGGCGCGCGCCAAGATCGGCACCGCCGAGGCCGATATCGACATCGAGAACGCCACCCTTGAGGATGTGCACGCCCATACCGAGGTGATGAATGCCAATATCGCCGAGCTGATCATGGGGCTCGATGATGTGACATCGGCCTTTTCCAAGGATTTCGACGAGATGCGCTCGAAAACCGGGTGGGAGAGCTTTGTCGGCATCTTCTCCAGCGGCAAATCGGAATCGATGCGGCAAGAGCGGATGCGCACCGCCAATATCGACGACAAGTTGCAGGATCTGATCGCCAAGTCGGATGTGATCGTCAAGCTGCTCGAAGGGCAGTTGGCGGTGCTCGAAGAGCAGCGCGAGAAGGTGGAAACCAACCTGACGGGCACGCTGGACGACCGCGAATTCACCGTGCAGGAACTGGAAGCGGTGCGGGCCGAGATCCTAGCCATGGATCCGCAGATCATCGCGCTGGAAAACAAGATCAGCGTCGAACAGGACGCTGCCGCGCGCACCAAGCTGGAAACCGAACTGGCCGAGCTGAACAAGGCCTATAACGCCAAGGTACGCGACGAGCAGGTGAAACTGGCCAAGAGCCAGACACTGGAGCGCTATATCGAAAAGGGCAAGACCTGGGTGGACAGTCTGCAAAATCAGGCCGCAACCCAGATGGTGCTGATCAACAAGCTGCAAACGGACACGCAACAGCGCGTGGTGCTCTATGACGCGCTGACCAAATCGCTGAAAACCGCGCAGCAGCAGGATGTGGCCCACCGTATCAACGAAATCGGCGTGCAGACCGACCAGGAGGCGCAGACCGCCATGGCCGCCATCGGCACCGCGACCAACCAGAAAATGGCCGACATGCTCGAGGCGCATGAGGATCACATGGTCTTTGCCCGTGACGTGCTGGAGAAGAAGGCCAAGGCGGATGAGCGCTTTGCCCGCCGGTTTGCCGCGATTGTCGAGAAACACGACAAGAACCTCTACGGAGGCTGATCCTTGGCCGACCCTGCTCACGATCACGTCGGCCTGACGGACACATTCGCCTCGCGCCGGTATTTCCGCAAGTTCGAGGTGATCACCACCCATCTGCTGCGGGTGGCAGCGAACATGGAGGCCGAGGGCGCGATCAGCCGCGATGAGGTGCGGATTGTCTCGCGCTATATCTCGGGGCTGCTCTTCACCTTTCGCGCCCTCAGCATGAAATACCTGCTGGTCGGGCGCGATACCGGTCGGTTCTTTGGCTCGCTCAACATGGACAAGCGCGACAGCGGCTTTCCGGTGGCGGCCGAGCTGATGACCATGGCCAACGATGCCCAGCAGGCGGCCAGCCATCTGGCCAACATGCCCTCCGAGGCGGCGCTGAAGGACGAGATGGTCCAGACCATCCTCGGCAGTCGCGAGATCCCGACCAAGCTGCAATTCGCCCTGTCGCAGCGGCTCTATTACGAGGAACTGGCCAGGGGGCAGCTGTTCTGGGTGCGCAACGACCCCGAATGCCACTGGATCGCGACCGAGGGCGAGCGGCGCCGGTTCCTGCTGCATTGGGCGGTCTATGACAGCCAGATCAACCTGCCGGTGATCTATCTGATGCGGCTGGAGGATACCGGCAAACAGGCGCTGCCCAAGGACAGCCGCCGCTGGCCCGAGGTACAGGCCCATCTGATGGCGCAGTCGCTGGCCGGACTGAAGCTGTTGACCATCGCCAAGGGGTTTGACGAGGATTTCGACGATCTGCACCCCAAGCATCTGCGCCGCATCCATGTGGGGCCGATGTATTCCTCGGCCTATACCGAACAAACCGGCCCGCTGCGTGCGGTGCTGGAGGACGCGCAGGCGCCTGCCGGTCAGGACTGGGCGCTGGCCTGGACCAGCGAGGAGCTGGAAAGCGAGGACGTACGTGAGGAACGCGCGGGCTGGTTCGGCACGGTCGAGCGCGAGATCTTTGCCCTCGACCCGTTTGGCGGGCAGGGGGCCGAGACCGGGGCCACGCGCACCAGCCGCTCGATCATCCTGCCGCAACGCCCGTTTCAGGTGCTGGCCGAACGCAATCCGCCGGGTTTTGCCGATGTGCGCAAATTTGTGGTCAGCGAGGGCGGGCAGGTGCTGCGATATTGATTGGCCCTGCCGGGCCAAGCCTCCGGCGGGAGTATTTTGAGCAAAGTGAAGACAGGGGCACTGCGACATGAGCCTGACATCCGACCAGATGGAACTGCGCGAAGAGGCGATCCGCGCGCATTACCCGGCGGCGACCACGCTGCTGGGCGGGTTTGACCATGCGCCGCGCGTGGCGCAGGCGAGGACGCCCGCCAGGGCGGAGGAGCGCTCGCCCGGCATCCCCACGGCGCGGCGGTTCCGCTCGACCACGCCCGGGCTGGTGACGCGGCGCACCGCCCGGCCCGATGGGGTGCATCTGCGTGAGCGGATCGAGGCGGCCGATGATGGCGACACGCTGGTTTCGCCGCTACAGGCCACCGTGGCGCAGGCGATCCGTCGGGCGCTGGCGATCGCATTGGCCATGGGCGAGGGCTATGGCGCGCGCACGCCGCTGGGCGATCTGAAACGCGCCAATCTGGCGGGCGACCTGCCAGTGGCGCGCAAGGGCGAGTTCACCGAATTGCTGACCGCCGAGGCGCTGGTAGTCTCCCATGTGTTCGGCAATGCCCTGGCCTATCTCTTGTCGCCGCATCTGGGCGCCACCTCGGTCGAGGTGGGCGAGGTCGAGGAGTTCCTGACCGACAATGCGCAAGTGGCGCTGCACGGGGCGCTGTGGGATCTGGACCAGAAGCTGGAGCAGTTCGCGGGTGACGACGCGCAACTGATCGCCGCCACCGCCGGTTTTGCCGAACAGCTGATGGCCAAGGCCGCCGCGCGCGCTCAAGGCGCCGGGCATCTGGGGCCCTTCGCCGGGGCCGCCTGGCATGTCGAGGCCGATGATCTCACCCTGCGCGGCTTTACGCCCGCGGCCAAGGCGCGCTCGACCAAACTGACCATGACGTTCAAGAAACCGAACGAGGTGGTCGGCAACCATATCGCCAAATACCAGGCCATGAAGCTGGCCAAGATGCTGATGGCCTATGATTTCGAGCGCCGCCTGAACCCCTTTGCGGAACTTGGCGGCTTCATCTTCACCTTCATGGGCGATGGCAAGCCGGGCACCGGCAAGACGACGCTGATCCAGATGATGGCCGGGCTGATCGACGAATATTGCCGCAACGCGGGCTATCCGTTCCGCTATCAGAACTTCGGCATCGACAATATCGACAGCTATCAGGGCAAGTCGGGCCAGAATGCCAAGGCCTTTGTCCAGAACGTGCTCGATCCCGGCGTGATCGGGTTCGGCACCATCGACGATATCGACCAGATCGCGGGCAAGCGCGGCGACCGCCAGTCGAGCGCGGGCCAGCAGGAGGTGACGGCGGTGTTCATGGAGGCCTTTGCCGGCGCCAATACGGTCGTGCGCGGCAATTGCACCTTTGGCATGTTCTCGAACTACCCCGAGAATGTCGACGACGCCCTGCGCCAGCGGGCGGGCGCGCGGTTTCTGGTCGACGGGCCGCAGACGCGCGAGGATTACATCGACATCCTGGCCCTGCTGCTGGGCAAGCGCCACGATATCCCGCTGGGCGCGCATGACCTCTATGCCGCGCAAGAGATCAAGCGCGCGGTGGCCGCCAGTTTCGCCGCCCATGGCCGCCCGCAAGAGGCCGGGCTGGCGCAGGTCTGGGAGAGGGTGGGGGCGCAGGTCGGCCCTCTCGACACCATCGCCAAGCTGGGGACCTATCTGAAGGGGATACAGGAGGCCGACGAACGCTTCACCGGCCGCGCGATCAAGAACATCACCGACGCGGTCAAGGTGCGGGCGATGGATTTCGAATTGCCCGATGAATGGATGGAGAACCCCGACCTGTTCCTGTTCCGCGACTATGACGCAAAATTGGCGATGATCGAGGAGCTGCGCCAGCCCATCACGGTCGAGATGGTGGTGCAAGAGATCAACCGCTATGCGGACAGCGAGTTCCGCTATGCTGACAAGTCCGACGAGGTGGCCATCGATGGCATGGTGCGCGAGATGGGGCGGATGGACGCGGCGAAGAAGCGGTATCTGGAGGGGAAGGGGTGAGCAGATTGGTGGTGATCCACGCGGCGAAGCCGCGACGCGCCCGACCCGCCCCTCAGGGCGGGCGCGTACCGCACCCACCCTCGGGCCGGGCGCATCGCTGCCGTCCTGCGGAAAGGCAAATATCATGATCCGCCTCATCCAATCCGGCCTGATGTTCGGCAATCTCGTCCATATCTCCAGCCCGGCGCTGGTGGAGCGGTATAACCGCGCGCTCCAGCATCTGGCGGGCAAGACCACGGCGCTTAGCGATTTCCATATCGACATCTCGGGCTATTCGCCTGAGATCGGGGACGAGCTGGGCGATCCGCTCTACCTCAACCCCAACGGGGTCAACCGGCAGTTCATCCTGCTGACGCCCGAGCAGAAGCGCGCGCCGCTGTTGAACGTCAAATTCTCGACCTCGCGCCCGATCCTGCGCGACTTCATCGAGGCGAACGAGGCGCAGCTGTTTGCGCTGACCGCCACCGATGCGGTGGCAGGCGAGTTGGTGAACTCGGTCTTCAAACTGCGCTCGCCCGCCGATCTTTTCACCCTGCGCAAAATCGAGATCGAGGCCGACACCGTCGGCGGCACGCTGAAAAACGCCGACAAGCTGGCGGCGATGATCGAACGGTTCAAGACCGAAAACGATGCCTGGTTCGACGACGTGCTGATTGCCGAGATGATCGGCATTTCGAAACAGACCGGCGATATCAGCCGCAATCCCGTGCATCTGAGCCACAAGGCGCATGAGCAGCGCAATTTCTGGACGGCGCATTTCGGCGGGCTCTACCTGTTTCCGGATGTGCAGCACCCGGCGATGATCTGCGCGGGGGAAAAGCCGCGCGACGAGATGCCGGTGAAATACGTGTTCGACCTGAGCGAGCGCAACCGGATTGCCAAGTTCCTCGATTACAACAAGCTGGCCGAACCCATCGTGCGGGCGCGCGGCATGGATGCGGCGGCGGTGCTGCGGCAAAAGATGGATTTCATCGTGATCGACACTGCCGCGGGCGCCGGGCTGAACCCGGCGGGGCTGGACCGGGGCGATATGCGGCGGCTGGCGCGGATGCATGCCGACCGGCTGCCCGAGGAGTATCACGGGCTGGCGCAACTGGCGCGCTGGGCCGAGAATGGCGGCGACTGGCCCCGTATCTCGGCCGATCATCCTGCCTATTTCTATGGCCTGCGCGCCGCCGATACGCCCGACCGCGATCTGGTCAACATGCTGCTGGCGGAGCTGTCGCCGCTGGATGCGCGCCAGCTGTTCATCTGTCACAAGGAGCTGTTTTACGGGCTCTATGCCACCTGGAGCGAGGCCAAGAAGAGCTTCGTTGCCGATTTCCTCGCACGAGAGTATCAGGTGGACAAGGCGGGCGCCCGCGCGGCGCTGTTCGGGCACGAGCCCGAGATGGAGAGCGAGGACAGCCCGCCCGGGCTGGACGAGCGTCTGATTGCGCGGGTCGGCCCCTGGGGCGCGATACGGAGGAGATAGCGTGTTCGGACTTCTCAGGCTTGTCGTTGTCCTGCTGGTGGTGCAGACGGTCGCCTATATCGGCCTGTCGCTCTATTCCCGGGCGGTGCGGCGTGGCAAGCTTGCGCGCTGGTGGGAGGAAAAGGGCAAGACCGGCGACAAGGAAGCCTTTGTCGAGCGCGGTCTCAGGGCCTATGACAAATCGTTTCGGCGCAAGCTGATCCTGGGGGTCTACTTCGTGCCCTGGGTGCTGATCGCAGTGCTGATCTATATCGTGAATTTCAAGTGAGGACCTGGCCATGCGCTATGTCAAATGGGTGATCATCGGGCTGTTCTGGCTCAGCGTCGCCGCCTTCCTGCACTATACGTTGCCGCAGCGCGACATCGTGCGCATCGTCAATACTTATGAGGAACGGCAAGAGCTGAACGACTGGACCCGCATCTTCTGGTCGCGGCCCGACGATCAGTCGGTGGCGATCATCAACCGCGATGTCCAGTTCATCCAGGGGGTGACACCCGAAGGCCGACCGCGTGTCTATCGCAACGAGGATACCAGCTGGAGCTGGCCGCCCTATTTCAAGTTCGACACCGCCAATCTTTATACCGAGGCGAATGACGCGATTTCGTCAAAGGACAAACCTGAATGGGTAGCGGTCACCCATTACGGCTGGCGTAATGAATTCCTGTCGATCTTTCCCAACGCGGTCGCAATCAAGCCGGTTTCGGGGCCGGATGTCCGCCTGATCCCCTGGCTGAACATCATCATCCTGATCCTGCTGGCCGCGCTGGTCTGGGCGATCTGGGTACGCTGGCGGCGGTTCCGGCAGCGGCGCATCGATCCGGTGATCGAGGATGTCGAAGACAGCCTCTATGCGGCCGGCGAGGCGATCGAAGAGCGTCGGGGGCGGTTCCGGCGCTGGCTGGACAGCTGGAAATCGAAATAGAACTTCATGCTTGACCTTTCCCCGGCTGGAACCTTCAGAAGCGGGTGAAACATCCTGGGGAGCATGAAGTGAATCGCGCTGTCATCATCAGTCTGGCCGTGGCCGTCGCCGTGGCGGCATATGTCCTGTATCCGCGATCAAAGGCGGTCGAACCGGTCGCCTCAAATACAGGGGTGGCGTTGGTGTCTGTGACCTTGCCTCAGAGCCTGTCAGAGAATGCGCAGATCGGTGCCCGGGTGTACGAGGCAAAATGTCTTGTCTGCCACGGTCCCAACGCAGAGGGGCAGGATGGGGTCGCACCGCCCTTGGTACACAAGATTTACGAGCCGTCCCATCATGGAGACGAGGCGTTTCAGCGTGCGGTTTCTCAAGGTGTGCGCGCGCATCACTGGCGGTTTGGGGATATGCCTCCGGTTCAGGGCCTTAGCCGGGCCGATGTTGCAATGATCATCAGCTATGTCCGAGAGCTTCAGATTGCCAATGGCATCCGCTGAGATGGTTTAATCGGCAAAAAGATGGTCGGTCTGGGTGATCCGCAACGCCTGATCCCAGGGGATCGACAGGAACTCGGCAACCTTGTCGGCGTTCTCTTCCGGGGTAGAGGTCTGGTGAACCCGGCCATATCGGGCAAAGCCGGCATCGCGGATGCGGTCGGCCTCGTATGTCATCTCGTTGCGGATGGTAGGCAGCAGTCTTTCTAGAGTCGCCCGGGGCGTGCGTTCGCCCGCAAGCCCCACCCGATAGGCGTGACCGATCAGGTAGTCGTCGGTGAACTGGCAGTCGACCTCCAGCATGCGAGTCACCGAACGGTCCGAGAAGAAATCGTGCATCAGTTCCAGGTTCGACGGGTCTAGGCAGATTACCAGCCGGTCGGTCTCGAAATATTCAAACAACATCCGCATCAGGGCGCGACGGTGGCGAGTGCGCTTTTCCAACGTCGCCTGTATGCCGCCCAGATCGGGCAGCGGAGTGCTTTCTTCGTTGAAGAGATACTCGATCGCCGGCACGTTCGTAACCTGTCGGATCTTTTCCAGCAGCCGTTTAGCCACGTGCCACTTCTTGCAAACCAAGATCATCAATTCGCGCTCGCGGCCCAGTGTGCTTTCGGTCTCCCAGAACCGCATTGCGAACCGGCGTCCGATACGACCGCGCCCTGTCAGGAACTTGTACAGGTTGCGCCCTTCGTTGGAGATCTGAAATTGAACACCATGCGTGGCATAGAGACGGCCCAACCGCGCCTTCAGCTCCTTTGCCTCGGGGCTGATTTTGCGGGCAAAGAGGAAATCCTGACTCAAGAGCAGGTCGTAATGGTCGTTATAGAAACTGACCGGCATCCCGTAATCCGAGAACATCAGAAATGTCAGCGTGCGCGGGTCGATCTCGTGTTCGGGGATCAGGTGCCGGACCAGAGTCTGGAAAAAGGTCTCGTCCGGGATCCATGTGGTGGCAAAGAATCGCATCACGTCGCGGCGCTTGCGGGTGAATTCGAGGATCCATTCGATAGTCCGGCGGCGCAGGCACCACCATTGGCTGCCGATCATCACCTGGATGTCGCCCGGAATTTCGCGGGTCAGGCCGAACCGTTTCTGTGCCTCGAACATGGTGTAGAACAGGCGTTTCTGGGTGCGCTCGTTGAACCAGTGGCGATAGATCAGTCGCTCTTCCTTCCAGCCGGTCTTGATCCAGTCGCTTTCGAAATAGTCGAAACTTTCGATGTAATCCTTGTCCTCAGCATCCAGAAAGCTGTGGGCGTATTCGGCGGTCTTGATCGCCATGCAGTCGCCCGACAGCATGTAGAAATGGGTGGCGCGGGGAAATTCCTCGACCGCCGCCTCGATGGCGTTCAGCGTGGCCTGCACCAGCGACCATTCTCCCCAACCGCACTTGATGCGGCGCCGGGCAAAGGTGACGTTTGGATTGTCGGCCAACGCCGAACGGATTCGGGCAAAATCGGTCTTGCGCGCGCGGGCGTCGAAATGGATCGACATGTAGTCGCCAGCGGCGGTCAGCCGCTCAGCCTGCATGATGATCGCATCCGGATCCTTGTGACACAGGAGAATATAGGCGATTTTTGCCATATCGGAAACGATCGATCCCTGTTTCTGCTCTTTGCCTACCCTGATAAAGGTGAAGGCCGATTGAATAAACAGAGTTTATTTGTTTTTTTGGTGCGCAAAGACGCCTGAAGCCAGACTAAGGCGGAACAGGCAAAGGAGGCAAGGCAGATGGGTTTTCCCGGCACTTGGATGACGGAAAGTGAAAGCGTGGTCTATCGGGTGGTGCCGAAATGCGCCTGCTCGACCATCGGACAGATCATGTACTACTCGGATCATGGCGCGTTCTTCGATGGCGACATCCACGATGCGCAGTCCGGGTTGCACAAATGGGCACTTGAGGCCAGCCAGGGGCCGATCACCCGTAACGTGAAGGCGCACAAGTCCTATTCGTTCACCTGCGTGCGCAATCCCTATACCCGTATCCTCAGTTCGTTCTTCGACAAGATCTGCGGCATCCAGCGCAACGGCAAGCGCTATCGCGGCAATCTGGTGCCGATGCTGGTCTATAAATACGGGGTCGAGGTCGGTGGCGAGGACGGCAAGCAGGAGTTCGACCAGATCGCCAGTTTCCGCCGGTTCCTGCTGTTCGCGCGCGACACCATTCGCTGGCGGCGGCCGATGGACCCGGATATTCACTGGTCGGCCATGTCGGGCCATATCTCGACCTTCATCTGCAACGGTGGGCGCTACGACAAGATCTTCTGGACCGAGGCGTTCAACGACGGCATGCAGGAGGTGCTCGATAATATCGAGACGCCGCACAAGGTCAGGCTCGACAAGATCCCCCGCTTCAACGAGAGCGAGGGGCACGGACCGAAACGGCTGCATCCGGTCGAGGATTACTTCGACGATCTGTCGAAACACCTAGTCTATGAAATCTACAAGCGCGATTTCGACCTGTTCAAATACGATTTCGAGAACCCGGCCAACAAGATGCCAATCGACGAGATCGACCTGGACGAGGTGCACGCCAAGCTGGGCGAATAGGGCGTCGACCACGACCCCGCCCAGTTGCGCAGGGTTCTATCCGCGGTGCAGGTTGCTGGCGCGCGATCTTTTGCGTTCGCGGTCTGCTGTGCTGTGACAATGGCCTCGAGGAGCTGTCCTGCGAGATAGTCAATGCGAACAGCGAGCGGGTCGCGACCGCCTTGACGGGGCGGACACCGCTGTTCAGCCAAAGGCGGAACAGCGGCGCCCGATATGGGTCAGTTAACCCCGGCCAGCCACAAATAAAGCGGCAGGCCCAGCGTGACGTTGAAGGGAAAGGTCACCCCCAGAGACAGGGTCAGATAGACACCGCTTTCGGCGCGGGGCAGGGCGATCCGCATCGCGGCGGGCACCGCGATATACGAGGCCGAGGCCGCCAGCACCATCAGCAGGAACAGGCCGCCCGGCGACAGCGGGATCAGCTGCCCGAGGCCGAGTGCCAGAAGACTGGACAGGACCGGCATCAGCAGACCGAAGGCAAACAGGCCGGGCGTCAGCAGCGCCCGGTTGCGCAGCAGGCTGCGTCCGGCGGACAGGCCCATGTCCAGCAGGAAAAGGCACAGCACACCGGTGAACGGGGTGACGATGAAGGGGGCGATGGTCTCCATCCCGTCGCCGCCGGTGGCTGCGCCAATGACAAAGGCGCCCAGCAGAAGCACGATCGAGCCATTGGCCAGCAGGTCGCGCCATAGGTGATCGGTGCCTTCGGTCCGGGCGCCGCCCCGATGCGCCAGCCACAGCGCCGACAGGATCGCGGGCACCTCCATCGCGGCGGCCACCGCGATCATGTAGCCCTCGTAGCTGTAGCCGCCCAGTTGCAGCAGGCTGGTGGCGGTAACAAAGGTGACGATAGATATCGACCCGTAATGCCCGGCCACGGCGGCGGCGTTCATCGGGTCGAGCCGGGTCATCGCCCGCAACAGCAGATAGGCGGCAAAGGGCAGCGCAAAGGACAATGCGACACCGGCACCGATGGCCGCGAAGAGGTCGGAGTGAATGCCATGCTCCGCCAGGCTGGCACCGCCTTTGAAGCCGATGGCCATCAGCAGATAGATCGACATCAGCTTGGCCGCGCCTTCGGGGATCGACAGGTCGCTTCGGGCGAAGGCGGCGATCAGGCCGAGGGCGAAAAACAGGATGGTGGGGGTCATGAGATTGACGGTCAGGCTATCGAGGATCAGAGGCATGAGAAGTCCTTGGTTTCGTGCGTTCGCGTCTCATCGCTTGCCTTCACGGATAAGGCCAATACATGATGTCAGTGGTATTCATAGTTTCAGGCTATCTGTCATGCGCCCCTCTCTGCGTCAGCTCGAATACATCGTCGCCGTTGACCGGCTGGGCCGGTTCGGCCTTGCTGCGTCGGCGCTGAATGTCAGTCAGCCGAGCCTTTCGGCCCAGATCGCCGAGGTCGAGGCCGAGCTTGGCCTGCGGCTGTTCCATCGCAGCCGTACGGGCGTGGTTGCGACGGCGCAGGGGGCAGAGCTGATCCGCCGCGCCCGACGTATCCTGCGCGAGATGGAGGACCTGCGCGCCGCTGCGTCGGGTGGGGTTCCCTTTGGTGGGCGGTTGCGGCTGGGCGTGCTGCCCTCGATCGGCCCCTATCTGTTACCCGGCGTGGTCAGCGCCCTGCATCGCAACCACCCCGAATTGCGTATCCTGGTGCGTGAGGAAAGCACCCAATGGCTGGAGCAGGGGCTGAAGGCCGGGCGGTTCGATCTGATCATCTCGACGCCCGAGGATCATCCCGGCACGGTGCAGACACGGCTGTTTTCCGAGCGGCTCTGGATCGCTGTGGCCCGCGATGATGCGCTGGCGCGCGGTGTGGGTCCTGTGCGCGCGAATGATCTGCGCGGGCGGATGTTCCTGACGCTTGATCGGGGTCACCGCCTGTCGCGCATCGTCTATGCGCTGGCCTCGGAGTGCGGTGGTGTGGTGTCCGAGGAATACGAGGGCACCAGCCTGGACGGTATCCGGCTGATGGCGGCCTCGGGCGCAGGGGTGGCGATCCTGCCCGAGGTCTATGTGCGCCGGCAGGGAGAGGCCGGGCATGAAACGGTGTTGCGTCCCCTGGTGGCGGCGCAGGCAAGCCGGGATATCGCGCTGCTGCAACTGGGCGGCGGCGAGGAAATGGCAGGCACCGACCTGATCGCAGGCGCCTTGCGGCAGGGTGCCGAGGCCTTGGGGATCGCGGGGGTTCGGGCAGGGGAGGAAACCTGAGAACGGGGCCCTCCCGCCCGTCGTCGATGTTTCTGGCGAAGCATCTCCTCCCGTTGGGCCGGGCGCCGCGCCAGTGGCGCGGCGCCCGGATCGCCAGTTTGCGGGCGAGGATGCCCGTCAGGGCGGACCGAGCCGCCCCTTGAGCCAGATCAGACCTGACGCACCGCGCCCTTGGCGGCGCTGGTGGTCAGCTTGGCATAGGCCTTGAGCGCGGTCGACACCTTGCGCTTGCGCGGTTTGGCCGGGTGCCAGCCCTTGGCCTCTTGCGCGGCGCGGCGCGCGGCCAGAACCTCGTCCGAGACCGCCAGATGAATGCGGCGGTTGGGAATGTCGATCTCGATACGGTCACCATCTTCGACCAGACCGATGGTGCCTCCCTCGGCCGCCTCTGGCGAGACGTGGCCGATGGACAGCCCCGAGGTGCCGCCCGAGAAGCGTCCGTCGGTCAGCAGCGCGCAGGCTTTGCCCAGCCCCTTCGACTTCAGATAGGAGGTCGGATAGAGCATCTCTTGCATGCCCGGCCCGCCGCGCGGCCCCTCATAACGGATCACCACCACGTCGCCTTCCTTGACCTTGCCGGTCAGGATGTTGTTGACCGCATCATCCTGGCTCTCGCAGACATGGGCGGTGCCGGTGAATTGCAGGATCGACGCGTCCACACCGGCGGTTTTCACGATACAGCCGTCCTCGGCGATATTGCCGAACAGGACCGCAAGCCCGCCATCCTGGCTGAAGGCATGCTCTTTGGAGCGGATCACGCCGCTTTCGCGATCGGTATCCAGCTCCTTGTAACGGTTCGACTGGCTAAAGGCCTGGGTGGTACGCACGCCGCCGGGCGCGGCCTTGAACAGGCTCTCGGCCTCGGGGTTGTTGGCGACCTTGATATCCCATTTCGCAATTGCCTCGCCCATCGAGGCCGAATGTACCGTGCCGCAGCCGTCATGCAGCAGCCCGGCGCGGCTCAGCTCTCCCAGGATCGAGAAGATGCCGCCCGCGCGGTGCACATCCTCCATGTGAACATTCGCGGTATTGGGCGCGACCTTGCACAGGCAGGGCACCTTGCGGCTGAGCCGGTCCATGTCGGACATGGTGAAATCCACCTCGCCTTCATGGGCGATGGCCAGAAGGTGCAGCACGGTATTGGTCGAGCCGCCCATGGCGATATCCAGGCTCATCGCGTTTTCAAACGCCTCGAACGTCGCGATTTCGCGCGGCAGCAGGCCCTTCTCTTCGCCCTCGTAATGGCGTTTGGTGATCTCGACGATGCGGCGACCGGCTTCGAGGAACAGCGCCTTGCGGTCCGAATGGGTGGCGAGCGTCGAGCCATTGCCCGGCAGCGCCAGCCCCAGCGCCTCGGCCAGACAGTTCATCGAGTTGGCGGTGAACATGCCCGAGCAGGAACCGCAGGTGGGGCAGGCGTTTTCCTCGATATGCTGCACCTGTTCGTCGGTGAATTTGTCATTGGCGGCGGCGACCATGGCGTCGACCAGGTCGATCTTGGTCATTTCCAGATCGGCGATGTCGATCTTGCCCGCCTCCATCGGCCCGCCCGAGACAAAGATGCAGGGAATGTTGAGCCGCATCGCCGCCATCAGCATGCCGGGCGTGATCTTGTCGCAGTTCGAGATACAGACCATCGCGTCGGCGCAATGGGCGTTGACCATGTATTCGACGCTGTCGGCGATGACCTCGCGCGAAGGCAGCGAATAGAGCATGCCGTCATGACCCATGGCGATGCCATCATCCACCGCGATGGTGTTGAATTCCTTGCCGACACCGCCTGCGGCCTCGACCTCGCGGGCGACCATCTGGCCCAGGTCCTTCAGGTGCACATGTCCCGGCACGAACTGGGTGAAGGAATTGACGATGGCGATGATCGGCTTGCCGAAATCGCTGTCGGTCATACCGGTCGCGCGCCAGAGCCCGCGCGCGCCCGCCATGTTGCGTCCATGGGTCGAGGTTCTGGATCGGTACATTGGCATCTTGCTGTTTCCCTATTGCCCGCAGCGGGCGGTTGATCTCTGAGGGCGCGGTTGGAGGCGCCGGTTGGTTTTCGCCTTGTCCGGCCCCAGCCAGGCCCTTGTTTGCCAGAGGCGGACGTTATAGCGTACGCTACAGCATGGACGTTATAACGCACAAGAGAATTCGCGGGGCAAAAGGCATGCAGCCGGATGAAATTACCCTGAAACTGCGCGAGGTGCGGGCCGCGGCGGGACTGAGTCTTGCCAAGGTGGCCGAGCTGACCGGCGTCAGCAAGGCGATGCTGGGACAGATCGAACGTGGCGAATCGAGCCCGACCATCGCCACGCTGTGGAAGATCGCCAAAGGGTTCCAGATGCCGCTGAGCGCGCTCATCGGCCCTGCCGCGCTGCGGGATCCGAACGATGCGCGGCTCTTTCGCACCGTGACCTTTCCCGGCAGTATCGAGGTCAAGATCGTGTTTCCCTTTGACCCGCTCTTGGGGGCCGAGACCTTTCATGTCGCCTTGAAACCCGATCAATGCCACCAAAGCGCCGCCCATGCTGCCGGTGTCACCGAAGAGGTGTTCATCTTGCAGGGTACGCTGGAGGTTCTGCGCGAAGGAGATTGGGTGCCTCTGGGCGCGGGGCAAGGCCTGCGCTTCGCCGCCGACCTGCCGCATGGCTATCGGGCCGGGTCCGAGGGCGCGGCCTTTCTGAACATGCACCACTATCCGCGCGAAAGACCGGTCCCGGCTTCGGGCTGAGCCCGGTTCGGCCAAGCTAGAGCGTCAAGGCGGCCTCTGCCGCGCGGGTCAGTTCTGCCATGGCCATGATCCATGGGGCGGGGCCGTGGCTGATGCGGGCCACGCCCAAGCCCGCCAGGCGGGCGTGTTCGGGGGCCTTTCCGGTCTGCATGATGTTGACGGGCAGCGAGGTAGCGGCGCAGATCTCTCCGATCAGGTCTGGCGTCACCAGCCCGGGCAGGAACAGCCCGTCCGCGCCTGCGTCGCCATAAGCGCGCGCGCGGGTCAACGCCTCTTGCACGAGGGCTGGATGATCCTCGGGCGCGCTGCCCTGAAAGAACACGTCCGAACGGGCATTGATGAAGAGCGGAACCCCGGTCGCCTCGGCGGCCTTGCGCAGGGTTGTCAGGTGCGCGACCTGCTCGGGCAAGGGCAGCAGGCCCTGTTCGCCAATCACGCGATCCTCGAAATTCACCCCGACCGCGCCGGCGGCGATCACCCGTTCCGTATTGGTGGCCAGATCACCGGGGCGACTGGCAAAACCCGCCTCGAAATCGAAACTGACCGGCAATTCGACGCTTCGTGTCATCCGCGCCAGGATTTGCAGCGCGAATTCCAGCGGCATCTGCTGTCCGTCGGCATAGCCCTGAGCGGCCGCCAGTGACCAACTGCCGGTGGCAATGGCGCGCGCACCCGCCTTGGCAATGGCCCGCGCGCTGCCTGCATCCCAGGCGTTGTAGAGGATGAGCGGTTGCCCGGGCCGGTGCATTGCGGCAAAAGATTGGGCAAGGGCGATCTGGTTCATGCGCATGTCCTTTCGGTCTGGGCATAGGCCCGTTCAAGCTCGATCAGGCGCTGTTTGCGCCACAGGCCACCACCATATCCGGTAAGCGCCCCGTCCGCGCCCAGAACGCGGTGACAGGGGATCACGATAGCGATCTGGTTGGCGCCATTGGCGCGTGCCACCGCGCGAACCGCCTGGGGACGGCCCAACCGGCGGGCCAGCTCGGAATAGGAGATTGTGCTGCCGGCGGGCAGCGTCTGCAAGGCCTGCCAGACGCTGCGGGTAAAGGGCGTGCCGTGCACGGCAAGATCCAGGGTGAACCGGGCGCGTTGCCCTGCCAGGAACTCGGTCAGTTGTGCCTGGGCCAGGTCGATGGGTGGCAATCGACCAAAGCCCAGATCGCCCTTGCAACTGGCGTGCAGGCGCTTCAGCTCGGTTGGCAGGGCCTTGCGATCGGCGAATTCCAGCAGGTGCAACCGGGTACGGTCGCTCACCGCGATCATCACGCCCAGGGGGGTGTCGAACCAGTCGGCCCGGAGCATTGCATTGGCGCGAAAGCTGCCCGGTGGCAGGCCGAGATGCCGGGCAAAGGCCGCGCGAAAGGCGGCGGGCGACTCGTATCCGGCCTCGATTTGCGCATCGATCACACGCCCCCCATCTGCCAGCGTGGTCAGCCCTGCCTGCAACCGCGCCTGCCGCGCCATGTCGAGAAAGGTCTGGCCGAACTGCCGCTTGAAACTGCGCCGAACGGTCGACGGGTCGAGGCCCATCTCGGTCAGATCCCCCTCGGTCCAGCGTCGCGTCGGGTCGGTCTCGAGCGCGGTGAGCAGGCGGGCTACCAAAGGGTCGCCCGCACCCTCGGGCCGCAGCGGGCGGCACCGCAGGCAAGGGCGGTATCCGGCGGCGAGACAGGCCGCCACCGTGGGCAGGAAGCGACAATTCTCACGCTTTGGTTTGCGCGCCGGGCAGGTCAGCCGACAGAAGATGCCGGTAGAGGTAACGCCAACATAGGCGCGACCGTCCCAGGCGGGATTGCGCGCCGTGAGCGCGGAGTAAAGCGTGTCGTGGTCGGGCAGGAGCAGATCGGTCATGTTCCGAACCTAACGCAAGAGCTGCGCCGGGGTCGCCGGAAATCGGGCGCCTATTACAATTCTCTCGTGCCATCTGGCGCGCGGCCGAGTTTGCGTAAGATCAAAGACGCGATGGCCGTTGCCTGTTTGATGGAAACAGGACACGCGAACAGGAGTTGGCAGAATGTTGGAGATTTCCGCACGCAAGGTGGCGCAGGTGGCGATGATGGCGCGCGAGCTGGATCGGGCCGAGGGCGAATTGCGCGCCTTTATCGATCGGATGAGCGAGGACGAACAGGCCGAGTTGGTCGCGATCATGTGGATCGGACGCGGCAGTTTCGAGGCCGAGGAACTGGGGGAGGCGATCGAGACCGCCAAGGCCGAGGCAACCACCCCCTGCGCCGACTATCTACTGGGCTCGCCGCATCTGTCGGATCATCTGGAAAACGGGCTGGATGCACTGGGCATCTCGGCAGAGGATGTGGAAAACGATCTGATGTAGGATTTGGCCGAGGGGGCGGGGGCTCTGCCCCCGGCCTACAAAATTCGTCGAATTTTGTAGGCTCCCCCGGAGTATTTGCAGCGGAATGAAGGGGCAGGTTCGGTGCCCTTGTCAGTTGGTATGATCCACGATTTGCAGGTGCTGGGCCAGTTTGCCCACTTCGCCCATCCAGCGCGCCAGCAGTTTTGGATCGCTGGAGGCGGCCTGGACGCCAGCGGGGATTTCTCGGTTCAGAACCGCCTCGACCGCCAGAGAGACCGGGATCGAGACCAGCCGCGCCATGGCAGTGCCGCGCGCGTCGCCCCAGGCATCCATCACATAGGATTTGTGCCAGACCTCGCGCCCGTCCTTCTCGGCCTTGAGGCCGACGCAGAGAACGACCCGGTCCGGTTCACCCTCGTCATAGGCGTTCTCGGCCCAGAACTGGTCGGACATCTGCTTGAGCCGGGCGTCGCCCTCGGGGCCCTTCAGCGTTTCGATTTCACGAAACACATCGCCCCAGGCGTCGGCCCAACCATTCAGCCGCAGGGTGCCGCGCACGAATTCCTTGACCGGCCAATGCTCCTCGAAATGGTACTGTGCCATGAATGGCAGCGAGTCGCGGTTGGGATAGACCTCGAAGCTTTCGGGCGTGGGCAGCGGCGCGGTGTAGCTGCTGATCGCATCCCAGGGCCGCGTCACATCCAGAGGGGCATAGTCGCGGATCGAGCGCGAGGGCGAGCGCAGTGCCTTCAGCACGCCAAGCGGCGACCAGCTGAACTTGTAGCGGAAGGGGTTGGGGTGTTTCGGGATACCACCGCAATAGGAGATGAAGCTGAGATCGTTCTGGGCGTCGAACGCGTCAGAGGCGCGGTAATCGGCCACCAGCTCATGCGCCATCAGGTGGTCGATGCCGGGATCAAGGCCGATCTCGTTTACCAGGCTCACACCAGCGGCGCGGGCGCGGTCGTCCAGCGCGCGCATCTCGGGCGCGATGTACGACGACGAGACGAAATGCGCACCCTTGGCGATCGCAAGTTCGGCCAGTGGCACGTGCCAGTCGCCCGGCAGCATCGAGACCACAACATCGCCCTTGGCCAGCACCGCGCCCAATGCGTCGATGTCGAAGGCGCGGATGTCGTCGGTCAAGTCGCCCAGCTCGGCACGGGCTTTTTCGACGGTCCGGTTCCAGACGGTGACGGGATGGCCCGCCTCGATCAGGCGGCGCAGGCCGGGAATGGCCGACAGGCCGGTGCCACACCAATGGATGGTCATGAGGGTATCTCCCTTATCCGAATTTCAACTTGGCGGTGATGATCGACAGAACGATCACCGCGGCGCAGGCATTGGCGACGATCAACGGCAAGTCGCCGACCATCAGCCCATAGAGCAACCAAAGCGACACTGTCATCAGAAACAGCAGGTTCGACGGCAGCGACAGACCGGCGGTGTTGCGGCTGGACCAGGCTTTCCAGGCCTGCGGGATCCAGCAGATGGTGCCCAGTGTGCCGGCAAGAAAACCGAGATAGATTTCCATCACCCCTCCAGATGGTCAAGGAATGTGGCCCGTGCCCGGCCCCAGACCCCTGCATCCAGGTCAGTCAGCGTCAGTAGCGAGGGCAGGAGTTGCGCGGCATAGTCCTGGCTACTTTCGACTGGCAGCATCGAGGGCAGGTTGTCGATCGCCATCACGTCAAGCACCGGGTCCTCGGCCACGCGCAGCACCGGCGCGTCCCAGCTGGTGGCGCGATCATAGACCGGCACCGGGTTGTAATCGCTGTCGGGGTCGCAGGCCACGTCGCCGATGGCGGTCAGGGCGCGGGGGGCGCTCAGCGCCTCGCGCGGCACAAAGACCGGCGTGCCGGGGCGGGCGAAAATGCAGTTGAGAAAGATGTCATGGGCCAGGATTTCCGGGAACGGCCCGCCGCTGGCGGTCTCGGCCATGTCCCATTTGGTCACTTCGACACCCATCGCGGTGCAGAGATCGGCCGCACCGGTGCCGACCCGGCCAAGCGCGCCGATCACGATGGCACGGGGACGCGGGGCGCCGGTGGCGTCGAGTTCTGCGGCAAGTGCCGCGTTCAGCGCGTCCTTGCTGGCATAGACGCCCACCGGGCCGCAGATGCCACCCTGTTGCTGCGCGGCCCAGGCCTTGAGCGTGACCGCCGCGCCGGCATAGCCCGCCCAATAGCCGAATGCCGCGACCCGGCGGCCGGTCTCGTCCACCAGGTATTCCAGGTCATAGAGCGTGCCGCCTCCGGCCTTGAACCGTTCCAGCAACCGGCGGCCGGAATGCTGCCCCTTGAAGGCATGGCCGAACATGATGTGGCGATGCGGCAGCGGCGTGCCGTCCTCGGGCAATTCCTTGAGCCCATAGATGATGGCGTCGCTCGGGGCATCCGGCCAGCTGTTCTCGGGCGCGATTTCGCAGCCCGCGTCGCGGTAGCCGCCCAATGGGATGGCGCGGACCGAGCTTTCCTCGACCGTGACCCGGAGACCGGCGGCGATCAGGGCGGCAGCGCCATCGGGGGTCAGGCCGACCCGTTCCTCGTTGGGGCGCTGTTCGGCCCGGACCCAGAGATGCGTCATGTCTTGTCCTTTGTTCAAAGCAGACCGGCGGCCTTGACGGCCTGGACCGAGGCGCGCGCCTCCATCGCGGCGCGGAAGGCGCGGATTTTCGGGAAGGGCTCCAGATCGACCCCGTCGCCCTCAAGCCAGCCGGTTACCACGTAGAGATAGCAATCGGCGATGCTGACCGCCTCGCCCAGCACGAAAGGGCTGCGCAGCCCGTTCGTCTCGACATAGGTGGCCGAGGCGGTCATCGTCTCGGCCACCTTGGCGGTCATGTCGGCCCAGCTGTCGGCGCGGTCGGCCCAGCGCGCGCCGCGCAGCTTGTGGGCGTGGTTCACATGCATGGTGGAGGCAAGGTAATACATCACCTCGCGCATGCGGGCGCGCAACAGCGGATCGGCGGGGACCAGCCCCTTGTCGGGCGCGCTGTCGGCGATGAACTCCAGCAGCGCCCCGGTCTCGGTCAGGACGCCGCCCGGCACCACCAGAGCCGGGACCCGGCCCTTGGGGTTGATCTGGTGGTAGGCGGGTCTGGTCTGTTCGGCGGCGCGAAAGTCGAGCTGTACTTTCTCATGCTCGATCCCCGCCTCGTGAAGCGCGATGGCAACGGCCACGGAGATGGTGCCGGGAGCACAATAGAGCTGCATCGGATCCCCCTAGAGATGCGTCTGGGCAAACTGCCGCTCTGGGGCCTCCAGATGCGGGACGGCGTTGAACAGCACCGGGCTGAGATGCGTGCCGATCGGGTAGAGACGATGCATTGACGTGTTCATGATGGCAAGAGCCACCCGCGCCATGGCCGGTATGTCCAGCCCCATCGCCTGACGCATCACCATCGAGATGAGCCCGCCCGAGGTGACCACGATGGCCGGGCCCGACCCTTGCGCGATTTCGGAGAGCGCGGTCTGAACACGGGTTTCGAACTGCTCGAAGCTTTCGGGCGCGTCCTGGATCCGGCCCTCGGCCCAGGCGGTGAAGGTCATCGGCAGGTGCTCGACAAAGCCTTCGCGATCCTCGGGGATGGTGACACCGTGCTGCGCCTCGAAAAGCTGGGCGAGAGTGAAATACTCGATCTCGTTCAGGCGCGGGTCCTGCACCACATCGGCCAATCCCATGCTGGCGGCGGTCTCCAGGTGGCGGGTCAGGGTGCCGCAATAGACGCGGGGATGATGGGCGCGGGTGTCGGCCAGATGCGACCCCAGCCAGCGCGCCTGCTGGTGACCCAGCTCGCTCAACCGGTCATAACTCGCCTCATCGCGGGCTGTGGTATTGGCCTGTCCGTGGCGGATCAGCGTGATGTGAGACATGTCATCCTCCGGTTCGGGCAGACTCTTAGGCAAGGATCGGGGCGGGGGCCAGAGGGGTTTGGCGCCGAGGGTGCGAATTTCGCGGGTGGCGGTGCGTGTGGTTGGTTGCGGATGCCTCCGGCGGGAGTATTTTCAGCGGAATGAAGGGATGGGAGGACAGGCGATGACGGTGAACGCGGAGCGGTTTCTGGAGGATCTGCACAGGCTGCGCAGCTTTGGTGCGGCGGGGGTCGGCAAGGGCGTGGTGCGGCCGGCCTATTCCGAGGCGGATATCGCCGCACGCCGCTGGCTGGCGGGCCGGATGGAGGAGGCGGGGTTGCACGTGCGGTTCGACCCGGTCGGCAATCTCTTTGGTCTGGCCGAGGGGCCGTCGCTGCTGATGGGGTCGCATTCCGATAGCCAGCCCGAGGGCGGCTGGCTGGACGGCGCATTGGGAGTGATCGCGGCGCTGGAGGTTGCGCGGAGCAGCGAGCGCCCGGTTTCCGTGGTCAGTTTCCAGGACGAGGAAGGGCGGTTCGGGGTCACCACCGGATCGGCGATCTGGTCGGGGCATCTGCCGCTGTCCGAGGCGGATGGATTGACCGATCACGCGGGCGAGTCTTTTGCCAGCGCGCGGGCGCCAATGGCGGATCTGGCCGGTGATTTTGTCGACCCGTCGCAGTTTACCGGTTTTGTCGAGATGCATATCGAACAGGGCCCGGCGCTGGATGCCGAGGGCGAGCAGATCGGGGTGGTCAGCGATATCGTCGGGATTCGGGACATGAAGGTGACATTTGAGGGTCAGCAGAACCATGCCGGCACCACGCCGATGCATCTGCGCCGCGATGCGTTCCAGGCGCTGGGTGAGTTCAACACCCGGCTGGGCGAGCGATTCCGCAACGTGGTCACCCCGCGCACGGTCTGGACCATCGGCCATGTCAGGCTGCACCCGAACGCGTCGTCCATCGTGCCCGGGCGGGCGCGGTTCTCGATGCAGTGGCGGGATGGCGACACCACGCGGCTGGCACGGATGGAGGAGATCATCCGCGCCACCGCGCAGGAGGTGGCCGAGGCGCGCGGCATGAAGCTGAGCTTTGGTCCGCTGCTGGGGCTGGAGCCGGTGGCGATGGACCCGGCCCTGCGCGCGGCACTGGAACGGGGCGCCGAAGCGGTGGCGCCGGGACGATGGCGGCGCATGCCGTCGGGCGCGCTGCACGATGCCACCAACGTGTCGCGCTTGATGCCGGTGGCGATGCTGTTTGTCCCTTCGATCGGCGGGATCAGTCACGACTTTGCCGAAGATACCGACGAAGAAGACCTTGTCGCTGGATTGCAGGTTCTTGAGCACGCGGTGCGGGCCCTTGGGTGAACCGTTGGAATGCCCGTCGGGCGCCATGTTTCTGCCCGGTTTCACAGTCACTTTATAGGCAGACAATCAACTCAAGTTTGCCCGAGGATCGCGACTGAATGTTACGCACGCTTTTGTTCCTTATCTCTTTTTACGGAATTCTGGCAGCCTGCCAGGACTCGGTGAGCCGCAACCAGGATGCGCGCATCCTGGCGATCGGCGATTCGCTGTTGTCGTGGAACTCGGCATTGGGCAGCTCGATACCGGACGTGATGGCAAAAGAGCTGGGGCAGCCGGTAGTGGACCGGTCCTTCAGCGGTGCCTGGATGCTGACCCGGGACGAGGGCGACGAGGGGCGCGGGCTGAACGTGCCCTATCAATATGAACCTGGCAATTGGGAGTGGGTCGTGGTCAATGGAGGGGGCAACGATCTTTTGTTCGGATGCGGTTGTGGGAGCTGCGGTACGGTGATGAACCGGCTGATTTCGGCCGACGGTGAGAATGGCCAGATCCCGGATCTGATCCGCCGCATTCGCGCCGAAGGGGCGCGGGTGATCTATCCGGGCTACCTGCGCAGCCCCAATCTGCTGACCCCGATCGAGCACTGCAAGAACGACGGTGACGAGCTGGAAGCGCGGATTGCACGCTTTGCCGACACTGACGAGGGCGTGTTCTACATTTCGATGCAGGATATCGTGCCCCCCGGTGGTCTGACCTATTTCGCGCCCGACCTGATCCACCCGTCGCGCAAGACCAGCCGCAAGGTGGCAGAGCGGCTGGCCTCGGCGATCCGTCAGCTGAACGCGCGGCCCTAACCCAAAAGCAGGATTTCGGAGCTGCCTGCGCTGCGGCGCAGGCCGTGCAGCTCGGCCAGGTCCGGGTCGTCGATCCAGGCGCGCGCGGCTGCGGCGTCCGGGAAGCTGAGAAGTGCGGCCACGTCTGGGATGTCGGGCGTTCCGTCCAGGGCAGTTGGGGCGGGTGTTGCGGTCTCGACCTTGCCGCCGTGACGGGCCAGCGCGGCGCCGGCCCTTTCGCGATAACTGGCCAGGGCGTCGGGGTTGGTTATGGTGGCCTTGAAAACAGCGTATATCATCTGGGTCTCCTTCTCGGTTGCGATGGAAAGAGCATAATCACGCGGATGTGTGGCAAAAACGCGTGGTAATGCATGGGTAACATGCATAAATGCACGTCATGCAAATCGACTGGGACGATCTGAAAACGGTACTGGCTGTGGTGCGCGGTGGCACGCTTGCTGCGGCTGCGGCGGAACTCGACCTTAACTATACCACCGTGTCGCGGCGGATCCTGCGGGCCGAGGCGGCGCTGGGCGAGGTCTTGTTCGAGCGTTTGGCCGACGGGTACCGCGCCACCGATGCCGGTCGGCTGGTCGCTGAACACGCCGCCGGGATGGAGGCGCGGCAGGACGATCTGTTGCGCCGCCTGCAAGGCCGCGACCAGAGCCTGAACGGAGAGCTGGTGATCACCGCGCCACAACTCCTTGTTGGGCCGCATGTCGCACCGGTCATGGCGCGTTTTGCCGAAGCGCATCCGCAGGTCCAGATCCGGCTCAGGGCCACCAACGACCTGTTGGACCTGACCCGGCGCGAGGCCGATCTGGCCATTCGCATCAGCCGCAGCCCGGGCGATACACTGACCGGGCTCAGGCTGTGTTCGCAACAGTCGGCCAGTTTTGCCGCGCCGGGCCTGGCCGAACGGCTGGCCGCCGATCCGGCAACGGCGGTGGACTGGATCGCCTATGAACAGAACCCACGTGTGCCTCAGGTGGTGCTGGAGCAGTATCCGAACACCCGGCTGCGTCTGGTATTTGATGATATGGCGGCCATGGTCGGTGCCGCGCAGGCGGGGCTGGGCGCGGTGCGGATGCCGCTGTTTCTGGGCCGGGCCACGCCGGGATTGGTGCAGGTGCCGCTACTGCCGCCGCAGCCCTACGCCGATATCTGGGTGGTTGCGCATCGCGATGTCTGGCGGGCGGCGAAACCACGCGCCTTTCGCGAGGTATTGGTACCCTGGTTCAAGGCGAACAGGCCGCTTTTCGTGGCCTGACCCGCGCGGCTGCGGGCGATGGCGTCGCTCCGAAACCGTGCGTCGGCCTCAGTGGCGGGCGATCAACAGGATATGCGCTTCGGCTTGCTGACCGCCGATACGGGCGCGTGCCTCGTGCAGCTTGGCCTGCGCCGCTGTCAGGCGTTGTATCGCCCGGTCCCGCTCGTCAAAAAGACGCCGCACGCGAGAACCCGGATTTCCGATCATCAAATAGCTCCGTCCCATGGCGCCTGGCACCAGGGTCGCGGCCTGTTCCAGACTCTGCCGCCAGGCCATGTCGGCAAGGGTATAGCGGCGTACTGCCTTGAACAGCATGCGCTTGCGGATTTCGAGATAGGAATGCATGGCAGCCTCCCGTTGCGCCAAGACTGCGACGGGCATTGCTGCCGCCGCTCTATGAGTCCGCGCTTCCGTCGAGGAGTCTATCGCTGGCGGGCCGTTCAGGTCAACTCTGTGGCCCGGGGCCCCGATCCTAGCGCCAGCTGACATCGCCCAGAAAAATGTAACCTGCCCCATAGATCGTCTTGATCAGGCGCGGGTTCTTGGGGTCTTCGCGCAGCTTGGTACGCAGGCGCGAGATGCGCACATCCATGGCCCGGTCAAAGCTGTCGCCGGCACCGCCGCCCAATGCCTCTTGCATCTGGGCCCGGCTGATCAGGCGCTTCGGGCTTTCCAGGAACAGCCTCAGAACCTCGCCTTCGGCATGGGAAAACGGAGTTTCGGCGCCGGTGTCGTCTTCCAGCGCGTAGCGGTCGAAATGGGCGGTCCAGCCGTTGAACTCGGCGGTGTCACCACCCCCCGAAACCGGCCCGCGCTGGCCGTCGCGCAGGCGGGCGCGGATGCGGGCCACCACCTCGGCGGGGTCAAACGGTTTGGTGATATAGTCGTCGGCGCCCAGTTCCAGCCCGGTGACCCGGTCCTGCACCTGCGCCCGGCCCGAGATGATGATCACCGTCGCCCCCTGTTCCAGCGCCAGCCGGTGCACCAATGCCAGCCCGTCGGTATCGGGCAGCGACAGGTCCACCAGGCAGACATCCGGCGTCACGCGCTTCAGCGAGGCCTCGAACTCGCGGGCGCGCGAAAAGCTCTGGGTGCGAAACCCGGCCTCGGCCAGCGCCTCGGTCAGGATCAGGCGGATCTCGGGTTCATCGTCCAGGATGGTGACGAGCGGGGCGGTCATGATCCCTCCTCGGGTCGCAGCAGCGCGGCCAGTTGCGCGCGGGTAAAGGGCTTGCGCAGAACCGGGCCGCGCGTCAATGCCTCGCGGTGCAGCGGGTCGGACAGCGGCAGCGAGGTCATCAGGATGCAGGGCAGCGACTTGGGCAATCGTTTCAGCAGGTCGATGCCGGTGGCGTCGCCTTCCAGCTTGATGTCGGACAGCACCAGCGCGATATCCTCGATATCGGCGGCCAGCGCGCTGGCCTCGTCGGCCGAGGTGGCCTCGATCACCGAATACCCCAGTTCGACCAGCATGTCGCGAAAGGTGGCGCGCAGGTCCTCGTTATCCTCGACCAGCAGCGCCAGACCGCCCTGTACTTGCGGCGCCGCACGATAAGGCAGGCGCAGGGTTATGGCGGCGCCGGTAGGGGTGTTGGCGATGCGCATGTCGCCTCCCGCCAGTTTGACCATGTCATAGACCATGGGCAGGCCCAGTCCCGACCCCTCGCTCCCCTTGGTGGTAAAGAACGGGTTCAGCGCCTTTTCCAGCGCCTCCTTGGAGAACCCTGGCCCGGTGTCGGTCACCGCGATCTCGATCCAGATGCGCGAAATGGCATGGGCGCTGATGGTGATCTGGCCATTGGCACCACAGGCGTCGCGCGCGTTCAGCACAAGGTTCAGTAGCGCGTCCTGCAACATGCCGGCATCCAGCATCAGCGCCTCGTCGGGCGTGTGGTCCAGAACGCTCAGCCCGATGCCGCGCGGCAGGCTGGGGGTGGCCAGCAGCTTGAGATCCTCGAGCAGCCCGTGCATGTCGGTGGCGCGCGGGCGCAGGGTGCGGTTGCCGGTCATGTCGGCGATCCGATTGAGCAGGCGCCCGCCCCGCTGTGCCGTGGCCTGTGTGGCCGAGACCAGTTCGGCCGCCTCTTCGGGCAGGTCCATCTTCTCCATCTTCGACATCATGCCCAGGATGATGGTCAGAAGGTTCGAGAAATCATGCGCCAGCCCGCTGGTCATCTGCGCCGCCATGGCGCGGCGGCGCGACTGTTGCAGGGCGACACGCGCCTGGGTTTCCGAGGTCACGTCCATCGACAGGATATAGACCCCGCCCGCCCCGTCGGGGGTAAAGGCAACCCGGATGCGGCGGGAATCATGCGCCTCGTTGAATTCGAAGACCGGGCTGTCGCCGCCATAAGCGGCCTCCAGATGCGGACCGATCTTGGCAAAGGCATCCGGGCCCAGAGCGTCGGAGATATGCAGGCCCAGAATGTCCGAGGGTCTCCCGGGCATCACCGCGCTCAGCCGACGATTGGAATAGGTGTAATGGCCGTCGCGGTCCACATGGGCGATATGGGCCGGCATCATCTCGGTGGTCAGGCGGGTGCGCGCCTCGATCTCGGTCAGCTGGCGCTGCGCCTCTTCCAGCGCGCTGATGGTCGCGGCCAGCTTGCGGTTGGTGGCGCCCAGCTCCTCGGCATGGGCCAGCAGCTGGCCCGAGAGTTCCTCGGAGCGGGCGCGCAGCAATTCCTCGATCCGCTTGGTACGGGTGATGTCGGTATAGACGGTGACCCATCCCCCCTGCGGCAGCGGTGCCCCCTCGATCGAAATGACCTGACCATTCGCACGGACCCGTTCAAAATAGTGCGGGACAAAGGCCAGCGCCTGTTCGACCCGGCTGCGGACCAGTGCGTCGATATCGTCGACCGGACCGTAATCGCCCCGCTCGGCGATATAGCGGATGGTGTCGTCGAACCTGGCGCCGGGTCGGATCAGCCGGTCCGGCAGGTGAAACATTTCCTGAAAGCGCCGATTGCTGACGGCGAGGCGCAGGTTGTTGTCATAGATCGACAGGCCCTGAGCGATCAGGTTCAGACCGGCACTGGTCATGGCCTTGATCCAATGATCGTTCCTGTCCATGGCTGATATCCCCCTTGGCGCCATGGCTAGCACCGGCGTGACAGGGGGAAAAGGTTCTTGTCCGTCTCGTGGCAGCGGCAAAACGCCAGCCTGACGTTCCGGCGCAAGAGGGGTGAGGGTTTCGTGCCTGTGCGGGGTCGGGTGAAATGACGCAGGGAGAGGCCTGTTACAATTCGTAAGAATTGCGAAAACATCACGAAAATATTGGCCCCGATCAATACGCCTGTCCCTGATGGGGCAGAATCGTTTGGCCGGGGTCCGGCAGGCGATGATGTCCGGCCCGAAGGAGCGGGTCGGCAACGGGAGGGAGAGAGAGTTTGGCTCAGACGCAGTCTGGCGCAGAGGGGTTGCAGTCCCTTCCGGCGCTGCTTCACCGTAACGCAACCCAATACGGGGACCAGCCCGCCTATCGGGAAAAAGAATTCGGCATCTGGCAGTGCTGGACCTGGGCCGAAACCGCCGCTGAGATCCGCGCACTGGCGCTGGGATTTCTGGAGCTGGGTGTGGCAAAGGGCGATCATGTCGCCGTGATCGGCCGCAACCGTCCCGCGCATTACTGGTCGATGGTGGCCGCCCAGATGGTGGGCGCCGTGCCGGTGCCGCTCTATCAGGACGCGGTGGCCGAAGAGATGGCCTATGTGATGGAGCATTGCGGCGCCAAATTCGTTGTCTGCGGCGATCAGGAGCAGGTCGACAAGGTCATCGAGATCCAGGAGACCGTGCACCAGGTCCAGCACATCCTTTACACCGACAAGCGCGGCATGCGGAAATACGACCACAGCCAGATGAACGCGCTCGAAGACCTGATGGCCGAGGGGCGTGCCGGGCACTACCGGTTCGATGCCGAGCTTGACCGGCGGATTGCAGAGATCACCTATGACGATACCTGCGTGATGCTCTATACCTCGGGCACGACGGGCAAGCCCAAGGGCGTGGTGCTGTCGAACCGCAACGTGATCGAAAGCGCCAAGAACTCGGCCAAGTTCGACAATCTGACCAAGGACGAGAACATCCTCTCCTATCTGCCGATGGCCTGGGTGGGCGATTTCATCTTTTCGATCGGCCAGGCCTATTGGTGCGGCTTCTGCGTGAACTGCCCCGAAAGCGCGGATACGATGATGACCGACCTGCGGGAGATCGGGCCGACCTATTTCTTTGCCCCGCCGCGCGTGTTCGAGACACAGTTGACCAACGTGATGATCCGGATGGAGGATGCAAGCCCGCTCAAGCGGAACATGTTCCACCGCTACATGGCGCATGCCAAGAAGGTGGGCGGCAAGATCCTGGATGGTGAACCGGTCAGCGCCGGTGACCGCCTGAAATACGCGATCGGCAATGCGCTGGTCTATGGCCCGCTCAAGGATACGCTGGGTTTTGGCAATGTGCGCGTAGGCTATACCGCGGGCGAGGCGATTGGACCCGAAATCTTCGACTTCTACCGCTCGCTGGGCATCAATCTGAAACAGCTCTACGGCCAGACCGAGGCAACGGTGTTCATCACCGTGCAGCCCGATGGCCAGGTGCGCGCCGATACCGTAGGCGTGCCCGCCCCCGATGTGGAGATCAAGATCGCCGAGAATGGCGAGATCTTCTATCGTTCGCCGGGCACCTTTGTGGAGTATTACAAGAACCCCGAAAGCACGGCGTCGACCAAGGATGCCGAAGGCTGGGTCGCCACCGGCGATGCCGGGTTCTTCGAGGAAGGCTCGGGCCACCTGCGCATCATCGACCGCGCGAAGGATGTGGGCAAGATGGCCGATGGCAGCATGTTCGCGCCCAAATATGTCGAGAACAAGTTGAAGTTCTATCCCGACATCCTCGAGGCGGTGCTGTTCGGCAATGGCAAGGACCGCTGCGTCGCCTTCATCAACATCGACCTGACGGCGGTTGGCAACTGGGCCGAGCGCAACAACATCGCCTATGCCAGCTATCAGGAACTGGCGGGTCATCCCAAGGTGCTGGAAACGATCCGCTCGCATGTGGAGACGGTGAACGCCTCGGTGGCCGAGGACCCGATGCTGTCGGGCTGCCAGGTGCATCGCTTTGTCGTGCTGCACAAGGAACTGGATGCCGATGACGGCGAGATGACCCGCACCCGCAAGGTGCGCCGCCGCATCGTCGAAGAGAAGTTCGCCGACATCATCGCCGCGCTCTATGACGGGTCCGAAAAGGTCTCGACCGTGACCGAGGTGACCTATGAGGACGGCCGAAAGGGCGCGATCAAGGCGACGCTGACGGTTTGCGATGCCAAGGTCGTGGCGACCACCGCGCAGCAGGTGGCAGCGGAATGAGGTCCGGCGGGACGCCGCTCGCGCCCTTTGGGCGCATCGCCCCGCCCACCGTCCCGTCAGCCGGGGCACTGCCGAAAGACAAGGGAGACACCGATGCTTGACGCATCCGAAGGATACACCACCGCGGACGGCCGCAAGATTGGCGGCGTGGTGATGGAGATGAAGAACATCACCCTGCGGTTCGGCGGTGTGGTGGCGATCAAGGATATCAGTTTCGACATCCGCGAGGGCGAGATCCGTGCGATCATCGGCCCGAATGGCGCCGGAAAGTCCTCGATGCTGAACGTGATATCAGGCTTTTATGTTCCGCAGGAAGGCGAGGTCTGGTTTCACGGATCGCGCCGTCCGGCGATGCGCCCCTATGAGGTCGCCCGTCAGGGCATCGCGCGCACCTTTCAGAACATCGCACTCTTCGAGGGCATGAGCGTTCTGGATAACGTCATGACCGGGCGGCTGAACTATATGAAAGCGGGTCTGCTGAGCCAGGCGCTCTGGCGCGGCAAGGCCGAGCGCGAGGAGACCGAGAACCGCGAGGCGGTGGAAAAGATCATCGACTTCCTCGAGATTCAGCATATCCGCAAGACACCGGTGGCACGCCTGCCCTACGGCCTGAAGAAGCGGGTCGAACTGGCCCGTGCGCTGGCGGCCGAACCCAAGCTGTTGCTGCTGGATGAACCGATGGCAGGCATGAACGTCGAAGAGAAAGAGGATATGAGCCGCTTCATCCTCGACGTGAATGACGAGTTCGGCACCACCATCGCCCTGATCGAACACGACATGGGCGTGGTGATGGACCTGAGCGACCGGGTGGTGGTGATGGATTACGGCAAGAAGATCGGCGACGGCACGCCGGATGAGGTGCGCAACAACCAGGAGGTCATCGACGCCTATCTGGGGGTGGCCCATGACTGATCTTTGCTTGAACGACACGATGGAAACCGGGGGCACGGGACATGTCTGACCAACTGATTTTCGCGATCGAGGTGATCCTGAACGGCCTGATGGCGGGCGTGCTCTATGCGCTGGTCGCGCTGGGTTTCGTGCTGATCTACAAGGCGTCGGGCATCTTCAATTATGCCCAGGGCGTGATGGCGCTGTTTGCGGCCATGACCCTGGTGGGGATCATGAACGGACAGGTACCGTTCGCGCATCTGATCAACGCCATCTTTGGCGGGCATATCACCCATTTCGGATGGAATATTCCAGCGTTGCTGGCGATCATCCTGACGATGGGCGTGATGGTGCTGCTGGCCTGGGCGGTGCAGCAATTCGTGATGCGCCACCTTGTCGGTCAAGAGCCGATCATCCTGTTCATGGCCACCATCGGGCTTGCCTATTTCCTCGAAGGCGTGGCCGACCTCATGTGGGGCTCCGAGATCAAGACGCTGGATGTGGGTCTGCCGCAGGGCCTGAACGTGTGGATCGACGACACCACCTATGGCATCTTCGGCTACGGTTTCTTCATCGACAATCTCGACATCGTGGCAACGGTGATCGCAGCACTGCTGGTGGCGGCGCTGGTGGCCTTCAGCCAGTATACCAAGCAGGGCCGGGCGATGCGCGCGGTGGCCGACGACCACCAGGCGGCGCTGAGCGTAGGCATCTCGCTGAACTTCATCTGGGTGCTGGTCTGGTCGGTTGCCGGTTTCGTGGCGCTGGTCGCGGGCATCATGTGGGGCACCAAATCGGGTGTGCAGTTCTCGCTGTCGCTGATCGCGCTCAAGGCACTGCCGGTGCTGATGCTGGGCGGATTCACCTCGATCCCCGGCGCTATTGTCGGCGGGCTGATCATCGGGGTGGGCGAGAAGCTGTTCGAATTCGCGATCGGCCCGATGGTGGGCGGCGCGACCGAGAACTGGTTCGCCTATGTTCTGGCACTGATCTTCCTCGTGTTCCGGCCGCAGGGCCTGTTCGGCGAGAAGATCATCGAAAGGGTCTGAGGCTCCGGTGGGCGACCCCGTTGCGGCCAGGGCCGCAACGAGACCCGCCCGCCCGGAACCTTCGCAAAGGGGAGGAAAGATGAACAAGCTGATCGCCATCGTGAATGTCGTCGCCTGGTCGGGCTTCTGGGCCTTTGGGTATATTGCCCTGACCGCGCAGGACCTGACCGACCGCCAGCTGATCATCGCCAGCCTCCTGGCCTTTGCCGGGTTCATCATGGGGATCGTCGCGTATCTGCGGCTGGTCCGGGCCGCCGAAGCGAGCGGCTATGCAAAAAAGACAAATCAACTCGATGCCGCGGCCCGCAACCGCGCGCAGTCCGAAGGGGGCATGTAAGCGATGTTCTACCGTGAAGCCGGAGATTTCAAAACCTCCTACCAGGCCGACAGCCAGACCTTTCCGATCAAGTTCGACCGCTATCGGTATTATGTCGTGCTGGCGATCGCCTTCGGGATCATCCCGTTCGTGATCAACGACTACTGGGCAAACGCGCTGTTGCTGCCGTTTCTGATCTATGCAATCGCCGCGATCGGGCTGAACATCCTGGTCGGCTATTGCGGCCAGGTCAGCCTGGGCACCGGCGGATTCATGGCGGTGGGCGCCTATGCCTGCTACAAGCTGATGACCGCATTTCCCGAAGTGAGCATGTTCATTCATGTGATACTGGCTGGCGGCATCACCGCGGCAGTAGGGGTGCTGTTCGGGCTGCCCAGTCTGCGGATCAAGGGGTTCTATCTGGCGGTGGCAACACTGGCGGCGCAGTTCTTTCTGGTGTGGCTGTTCAACCGGGTGCCGTGGTTCTACAACTATTCGGCCTCGGGCCAGATCAACGCGCCCGAGCGGGATACGTTCGGTATCATCATCACCGGTCCCAACGCACCGGCCTGGGCCACCTATCTGTTCTGCCTGATCTTTCTGACCGCCTGCGCGCTGATCGCCCGCAACCTGACCCGTGGCACAATGGGCCGGACCTGGATGGCGATCCGTGACATGGACATCGCCGCCGAGATCATCGGGGTGAACCCGCTCAAGGCGAAGATGACCGCCTTTGCCGTCAGTTCCTTCTTCATCGGCATCTCGGGGGCGCTGTTCTTTGCGCTCTATCTGGGCGCGGTCGAGGTGGGCGAGGCCTTTGGCATCCAGAAATCGTTCCTGGTGCTGTTCATGGTGATCATCGGCGGCCTCGGTTCGATATTCGGTTCCTTTGCCGGGGCGGCCTTCCTGGTGCTGCTGCCGGTGGTCCTGAAGGTCGTCGGCGCCGACATGCTGGGCTGGCCCACCGATATCGTGGCGCATCTGCAGCTGGTGATCGTCGGCGGGCTGATCATCGTGTTCCTGATCATGGAGCCGCACGGGCTGGCGCAACTGTGGCGCGTGGCCAAGGAAAAACTCAGACTCTGGCCCTTCCCGCACTAAGGCGGGCAGGTCCAACCCGATACGGGGCGGAATGATCGCCCCGTACACCACCATCGGTCTAAACCAAGGGAGGAGAAACCCGATGAAAATGAAACTGGCAACCGTGGCGCTTGGCGCCCTGATGGCCGCAGGTCCGGCGCTGGCTGACCTGACATTCCCGTCGCTCAGCTATCGTACTGGCCCCTACGCGGCGAGCGGCATCCCGTTTGCCGACGGCTATGCCGATTATTTCACTCTGCTCAACGAGCGGGATGGCGGCATCGGCGGCGTCAAGGCCAACGTGCTGGAGTGCGAAACCGGCTACAACACCGAAAAGGGCGTCGAATGCTATGAGTCCACCAAGGGCCAGGGCGCTCTGGTGTATCAGCCGCTGTCGACTGGCATTACCTATCAGCTGATCCCCAAAGCCACCGCTGACGGCATCGCGATCCACTCGATGGGCTATGGCCGTACCTCGGCGAAGAACGGCGACGTGTTCAGCCATGTCTTCAACTATCCCGCCAACTACTGGGATGGTGCATCGGGTGCGGTGAACTATCTGCTGGAGAGCAACGGTGGCGACATCAAGGGCAAGAAGATCGCCCTGGTCTATCACAACTCTGCCTATGGCAAGGAACCGATCCGCACCCTGGAAGAGCTGAGCAAGAAGCACGGTTTCGAGCTGAGCACCCTGCCGGTCGACCATCCGGGTCAGGAGCAGAAATCGCAGTGGCTGCAAATCCGTCGCGACAAGCCTGACTTTGTCCTGATGTGGGGCTGGGGCGTGATGAACCAGGTCGCGGTGCAGGAAGCTGCCAACATCCGCTTCCCGATGGAGAACTTCATCGGCATCTGGTGGTCGGGTTCGGAAAACGACGTGCTGCCCGCCGGTGACGCCGCCAATGGCTACAAGGCGCTGACCTTCCACAACGTCGGCACCGATTTCCCGCTGTTCGACGATCTGCAGAAATACGTGATCGACGCAGGTAAGGCCGCCGGCGCCGGTGACCAGGTTGGTACCGTTCTCTACAACCGTGGTCTCTATGCCGCCATGCTGGCCGCCGAAGCCGCCAAGAAGGCACAGGAGATTTCGGGCAAGGCCGACATCACCGCCGCCGACATGCGCGACGGTATGGAAGCACTGGAAATGACCGAAGCGAAGATGGCCGAACTGGGCCTGCCGAACTTTGGCCCGGCCTTCTCGGTGTCGTGCAGCAACCACGGCGGTGACGCCCTGGTCGGCGTGACCCAGTGGGATGCGGCATCCAAGACCTGGTCGCTGATCTCGGACTTCAAACCGACCGACAGCGAAGTCATCGGTGCGCTGATCGAGGAAGACTCGAACGCCTACGCGACCGAGAACAACATCTCGCCGCGCTGCAACTAAGCGTGTGACCGGGCCCGACAATCGGGCTCGCATCGAACCCGGGACGGCGGTCCGCCGCCGTCCCACCCCGATCATCCCCGGCGAACCGGGGCCAATGAGGACAAGCGCGGATGCTGGATGCGGCAAATACCACGGATGCGCAGGTGGAAACCCTGCTGGAGGTCAACAATATCGAGGTGATCTACAATCACGTGATCCTCGTGCTCAAGGGTGTCAGCCTCACCGTGCCCAAGGGCGGGATAACCGCGCTTCTGGGTGGTAACGGCGCCGGCAAGACGACCACGCTCAAGGCGGTGTCGAACCTGCTGCATTCCGAACGCGGCGAGGTGACCAAAGGGTCGATCAAGTATCGTGGCGAGACCATCCACGAGCAGGATCCTGCCGCGCTGGTGACCAAGGGCGTCATCCAGGTGATGGAGGGCCGCCATTGTTTCGAACACTTGACTGTCGAGGAAAACCTGCTGACCGGCGCCTATACCCGCAAGGATGGCGGCGCCAACATTCAGCGTGATCTCGAACTGGTCTACAACTATTTCCCCCGCCTCAAGGAGCGCCGCCGCAGTCAGGCAGGCTATACCTCGGGCGGTGAACAGCAGATGGTGGCGATGGGGCGAGCGCTGATGTCGCGGCCCGAGACCATCCTGCTCGACGAGCCCTCGATGGGTCTGGCGCCGCAGCTGGTCGAAGAGATCTTCGAGATCGTCCGCGACCTGAACCAGAAAGAGGGCGTGTCCTTCCTGCTGGCCGAACAGAACACCAACGTGGCGCTGCGCTATGCCCATTACGGCTATATCCTGGAATCCGGTCGCGTGGTGATGGATGGCCCGGCCAAGGAGCTGCGCGAGAATCCGGACGTCAAGGAATTCTATCTCGGCATGTCCGATGAGGGCCGCAAGAGCTTCCGCGACGTGCGCTCGTACCGTCGTCGCAAGCGGTGGCTGAGCTGATGAAGGATCATGCCATGACCCATTTTGACACGCTTGAAACACGCTCGGACGACCAACGCACCGCTGATCTGGCGCGCGACCTGCCCGAGCAGATCGCACGCGCCAAATCCGCTCATGGATTTGCGCGGCTGCTGGCCGATGTCGACCCGGCCGCAATCACGGATTTGCAGGCTCTGGCGGCGTTGCCGGTGCTGCGCAAGTCGGAGTTGAGCCGGGCGCAGAGCGAGCACCCCCCATTTGGCGGTTTCACCGTCAAGCCGGCGCACGGGTTTGCGCATGTGTTCCAGTCACCCGGACCGATCTATGAACCGGGCGGCACCGATCATGACTGGTGGCGGATGGGCCGTTTCCTGCATGCCGCGGGTATCGGGCAGGGCGATATCGTGCAGAACTGCTTTGGCTATCACCTGACACCCGCTGGCATGATCTTTGAAAACGGCGCTCGGGCGGTCGGTGCGGCCGTGCTTCCCGCCGGTACAGGCCAGACCGAATTGCAGGTGACCGCCGCGCGCGATATCGGCTGCACCGCCTATGCCGGTACGCCCGATTACCTCAAGGTCATTCTCGACAAGGCCGAGGAGATGGGTGTTACGCTCAGCTTTACCAGGGCGGCAGTAGGGGGCGGGGCGCTGTTCCCTTCGCTGCGCAAGGAATATGCCGATCGTGGCATTTTGTGCCTGCAATGTTATGCCACCGCCGATCTGGGCAATATCGCCTATGAAAGCGCGGCGATGGAGGGGATGATCGTCGACGAACATGTGATCGTCGAAATCGTCACCCCCGGCACAGGAACGCCGGTGGCGCCGGGCGAGGTGGGCGAGGTCGTGGTGACCTCCCTCAACCCCGATTACCCGCTCATCCGCTTTGCCACCGGTGACATGTCCGCCGTCCTGCCGGGGCATTCGCCCTGCGGACGCACCAATATGCGGATCAAGGGCTGGATGGGACGTGCCGACCAGACCACCAAGATCAAGGGCATGTTCGTGCGTCCTGAACAGGTGGCGGCCCTGGTCGACAAACACGCCGAGATCGTCAAGGCGCGGGTGATCGCCACCCGCGTGGGCGAGATGGATGCCATGACGGTGCAGATCGAAAGCAGCGGCGGCGATGATGCCGCCTATGCCCGCTCGGTTGCCGAAGTGCTCAAGCTCAAGGGCGCGATCGAGGTCGTGGCGCCCGGAAGCCTGCCCAAGGACGGGCTGGTGATCGAGGATCAGCGCCGTTACGACTGATCCCGCCGGACCCAGGTTGTCGGCCCCGCGCAGAGCGATCTGTGCGGGGCCGCGTCGTTTTGCGCCCTGCCCGCAGGGGCGAAGAGAGAGGGAATATCCCCTCAGGCACTGGTATTTCCGACTAATCTGGTCGATTAAGGAGCGGTAGAACCGCAATACCCGCCAGGACCCGCGATGGCCGAAACCCGATATGCCGCCCATGGCTCCCGCCGCCGTCTGTCTTCGGGCACCCGCCTGCTGGGCGGTCTGGCCTATGCCATTGCCACGGCTTGCCTGTTGCCCATGGTGGCGGTGGCGCTGGCGGCGCTGACCGGCGGCACCGAAACGCTGAGCCATCTGGTCGAGACCGTGTTGCCGGGTTATGCGGCGACAACCTTGCTGCTGGTCGCGCTGGTGGCCGCCGGGACCTTTGCCGTGGGCGTGGGGGCGGCCTGGCTGGTGACGATGACACGGTTTCCCGGCGTGCGTTTGCTGGAAATCGCGCTGGTGCTGCCGCTGGCCTTTCCCGCCTATGTGCTGGCTTATGCCTATACCTTTGTGCTGGACCATCCGGGGGTGGTGCAGACGACCCTGCGTCAGGTGACGGGCTGGGGACCGCGCGACTACTGGTTCCCCGAGATCCGCTCGACCGAGGGTGCGGCGGTGATGCTGATCCTGGTGCTTTACCCCTATGTCTACCTGCTGGCGCGGGCGGCCTTCCTCCAACAGAGCGCCAGTGCCTTTCTGGCGGCGCGGGCGCTGGGAACCGGGCCTTGGGCGGCCTTCTGGCGGGTGTCGCTGCCGATGGCGCGGCCCGCGATCGCGGGCGGGGTGCTGCTGGCGGTGATGGAGACCATCGCCGATTTCGGCACGGTGGCCTATTTCGGGGTACAGACCTTTGCCACCGGCATCTATACAAGTTGGTTCTCGATGGCCGACCGGGCGGCGGCGGCGCAGCTGGCGCTGTGTCTGCTGGGATTTGCCCTGCTGCTGGCAGTGGCCGAGCGCACCCAGCGTGGCAAGGCGCGCTATTACCAGTCCGGGCGCCGGCACGCGGCGCTGCCAGCGGGCGAGCTGACGGGATGGCGCGCGCTGGGCGCCTTTACCTTATGCGCGGTGCCGGTGGTTCTGGGCTTTGTCCTGCCGGTGGTGATCCTGGTGCAGATGGGACTGGAATCGGAGCAGAACCTGCTGTCGCGCCGTTATGTAGGATTCATTCGCAACTCGCTGACGCTGGCGGGTACGGCGGCTGTGGTGACGGTGACGGCAGCGATCTGCGTCGGCTTCTTCCAGCGGCTCAGGCCGGGTCGGCGGTCCGATGGGGCCGCCTATCTGGCGCGGCTGGGATATGCGGTGCCGGGGGGGGTAATCGCGGTCGGGCTGATCGTGCCCTTTGCCGCCTTTGACAACGCGCTCGATGCCTGGATGCGGGCGCAGTTCGGCCTGTCCACCGGGCTGTTGATCACCGGCTCCATCTGGCTGTTGATCGCGGCCTATATGGTGCGGTTCCTGGCGGCGGCGCTTGGCGCCTATGAGGGCGGGCAGAGCATGGTGCATGCCAATATGGATGCCGCCGCCCGGTCGCTGGGACAGGGGCCGCTGGGCACGCTCCGCCGTATCCACCTGCCGATCCTGACGCCCTCGTTGCTGACGGCGCTGCTGATCGTTTTCGTCGATGTGATGAAGGAGCTGCCCGCGACATTGATCATGCGCCCCTTCAATTTTGACACGCTGGCGGTGCAGGCCTATCGCCTGGCCAGCGACGAACGGCTGGAGGGCGCGGCGGTGCCGTCGCTGGTGATCCTGGCGATGGGGTTGTTGCCGGTGATCCTGATCTGCCGTCAGGTCGGGCGGGGCAAGTAAGCGGTCCTGACCCACAGGCACGAAAAAAGGCGCGGGCGAGGGTCCCGCGCCTTTGTCTTCCGGGTGGGTTGGCTTACTTCCAGCCGACCTCGTTGAAGATCTTCTGCGCCATCGGAATGTTGGCGGCCACCTCGGACAGATTCACTTCATCCGCCTTGAACTCGCCCAGTGCGGCCACGTTCTCGGCCAGGTCCACTCCGGCGACGGCGGGGTATTCATCGTTGCCGTTGGAAAAATAGACCTGAGCCTGATCGCTCGCGAGGTATTCCAGGAACTTGACCGCATTGTCGCGGTTGGGTGCGTGGGCGGCCACGCCGCCGCCGGACAGGTTCATATGCGCGCCTTCGGCGTCCTGCGAGGGGAAGGCGATGCCGATCTTGTCGATCTCGGCGCTCAGCCCCTTGACGTCGCTGCGCAGGGCGCGGGCAAAGTAGTAGGAGTTGGAAACCGCGATGCCGCATTCGCCCGAAACGATCCCACGCAGCTGGTCGGTATCGCCGCCCTGCGGTTCGCGTGCCATGTTGGCGACCACGCCCTGAGCCCAGTCGCGCGCGACATCTTCGCCGTGATGGGTGATGATCGAGGCCAGCAGGGTCTGGTTATAGGTGTTGGTGGAAGAGCGGATGCAGACCTGCCCCTTGTAGGCGGGATCGGCCAGATCGAGATAGGTGGCAGGCGGGGTGCTCACGCTGGCCTTGTCATAGAAGTAGAGCCGCGCGCGCTGCGAGAAACCGAACCACTGGTTGTCGTTGTCCTGCAGGTTGGCGGGAATGCGGTCTTCGAGCACCGCGCTGTCGATGGCTTGCAGCAGACCGGCCTCCTTGGCACGGGCCAGGCGCGAGGTGTCGACGGTCAGCAGAATATCGGCGGGCGAATTGGCGCCCTCGGCCTGCATGCGGGCGATCAGCTCATCGGCCTTGCCTTCGATCCGGTTGATGCGGATTCCGGTGGCGTCTTCGAAATCGGAATAGAGCCGCTCGTCTGTGTCATAGTGGCGCGACGAGTAGAGGTTCAGCTCACCCTCGGCGATGGCCGAAGTGGCGAACAGGGCAAGCGCGATGGCGGTGGTGGTCTTGAACATGGGGGTCTCTCGCGATTCAGTTAATCTGACTGAAATAGTCAATTACCAAATTTCACCAGGGGCGCAAGGTAAAACCGATTATTTCAGTCGGGTAATTCTGCCGCGGTCACCTTCGGCATTGTTCATCTGCCAGGCTGCCAGCAACCGGTGGCGCGTGCGCCGCTTCCAGGATCATCGGCAGGATGTAAACCACGTGGCAGGGCGTGTGCAGCGGCACAGGGACCGTGATCCTACTGGGCCAGCAGCGCGCGCAATTGTACATCGTCGTCAGCAGGGCGCCGTGGCGTGCCAGCCTGTCGATGTCGGGTGTACGGATCTCGGACCCGGTACAACCCAGATCGGCGAACCCCAGGTCGTCGGCGAGAATGAAAATGATGTTGAGCTTGCGGGACATGGTGGCCTCCTCCTGGGTGACTGGAGGCTATCGTGCCCGGCCCGTTGCGGGAAATTGGAAAACGTTTGCCCGCAAAAACAAAACCGCGCCCAGAGGCGCGGCTTTCATTGCATCTCGGGTGTCTTTCGACAGTTCAACCCTGGCGGGCTTTGAACTTGCGCTGCGTCTTGTTGATCACATAGACGCGGCCTTTGCGACGCACGACGCGGCAGTCCCGGTGGCGGGACTTGAGCGAGCGGAGCGAGTTCCTGACCTTCATGGTCGTCTCCAATTCCTGCGGCGCGGGCCAGCGCCTGGGTTACGCGGGTCCCCTGTGTGAACAGAGGCGTGAAATCATGGTGGGCGGTACAAGGTTCGAACTTGTGACCCCTACGATGTCAACGTAGTGCTCTACCACTGAGCTAACCGCCCATGATTGCCGTCGCGCGCCTGCCCCAGAACGTAATGGGGCGCGGTAGCCCGCGCCGGTAAGCGGGGTCTATAAAAGGAGTCGGCGGGGGGATCAAGGGCTTTTGATCGAACTATTTTCCGGTCTATGATTTTGTTGATCCCGGAGGCCGCATGACCAATACCGCTTATCATCTGACCCTGCCCGCCGCACGTACCTCCAGCGTGGTTTTTGCCTCGCCTCATAGCGGCGCGCGCTATGATCCGCCGTTTCTGGCGCAGACGGTGCTGGATGACCATTCGATTCGCTCTTCCGAGGATGCCTTTGTCGATCAGCTGTTCGACTGCGCCCCCGAGTTCGGAGCCCCGCTTTTGCGGGCGGCGGCGCCGCGCGCCTATCTCGACCTCAACCGCGGCTGCGACGAGTTGGACCCGGCCCTGATCGAAGGGGTGCGCAAGGGAGGGCATAATCCGCGTGTTGCCTCTGGGCTTGGGGTGATCCCTCGCGTCGTGGCGGGCGGTCGGGCCATCTATCGGGGGAAATTGAGCCGGGCCGAGGCAGAGCAGCGCCTGCAGGCGATCTGGTACCCTTATCACGCCCAGCTCCAGCACCTTTTGAACGAGGCGCATGCGGCCTATGGTCAAGCCATTCTGATCGACTGCCACTCGATGCCCCGCGAGGCGGTGGAAGGCAGCGCTCGCGCCGCCGCGCGTCGGCCCGACGTCGTGTTGGGTGACCGGTTTGGCGCCTCTGCCGCGCCCGAGATCGTGGAGCGGGTTGAGGCGGCCTTTGCCGGGGCTGGTCTGCATGTGGTGCGCAACACGCCTTTTGCTGGCGCCTATGTGACTCAGGCCTATGGGCGCCCGTCGCGGCGCCAGCACGCCATACAGATCGAGATCGACCGCGGGCTCTATATGCACGAAACGACCATTCGCCCCAACGCGAATTTCGACGCGATGCGGAAGCTGTTGCGTGAAGTGGTTTTGGAAATCGCGTCTATTGGACAACAGCGCCTGCCGCTAGCGGCGGAATAGCGGCGGATCGCGGGCTAGCCGAGAGAGGTTAGGTCCGTCACATCCGGTTTGGCGCCTGCCGCTGTCAACATCGCGTGAACCTGGCCACGATGATGGGTCTGGTGATTGAACAATTGCACCGCGCAAAGCGCTCTGGAGGTGGTGACGCGTGTCGCCCCATCGGCCTGATACCAGACGACTGTGCCGCTCAGTTCCGCATCCTTCAGGTCTGCGGCCCAGCGTTCGATTTCCCGGTCACGCTTCCGGCGGAGCAACCTGTAGTCCTGCCAGTCAGCCGGATTCGTCAGCGAGTGCGTGATCGTGTCCTGCGGGCGCTCGTTCCCCATCAGCCGGGCCAGGATCAGAGCATCCGCCCAGTACAGGTGATTGAGTGTTGCGGCGATTGAGCCGAAGAATGCACCGCGATCCTGCCAGCGCGCTGCGTCCGTCAGTGCCTCGGCGGCACGGATCAGGGATCGGTTCTGCCAGCTGTTGTAGCGGGCCATAAGACGACAGAACTCGCCTGTAATCATTCTTTTCCTCGCATTGATATCTGGTGAAGAAGGGGGCGGGGTGGCGCGCTCAGCGCATTCCACGACCCTTGAGGATCGCATCCGCGCCAAAGCGTTTGCGGATGGCGTCGGTGGCGCGCTCGGCGCGGGCGCGCTGTGCTGCCTGCGGGTCGAGCAGATCGCCCGACACATCCGCCTCGGCCTCGGGGCACAGATGCGACAGCCCGCAGCCCAGCAGCCGATAAGGACCCTGATCGCCCAACTGGTCAAACAGGGCGCGCGCGGTGCGATAGATGCGGTCGGCCATCTGGGTCGGGTCGCGCAGCGATTGCTGCCGCGACAGGATCCGATGATTGGCACGTTTCAGCTTCAAAGTCACGACCCGGCCCGCCAGTCCGCGTGCCTTGGCCCGGTCGGCTACCTTCTCTGCCATTCGCCAGATATGGCCGTCCAGCACGTCCAGATCGGCGGTGTCCTCGAAAAACGTGGTCTCGTTGCTGATCGACTTGATCGGGTCATGTGCAGACACGCGACGGCGATCCTCGCCGCGTGCCAGATGCCACAACCGCTGTCCCATGGAACCGAAGCGGGCGATCAGCGCCTCCTGCTCCCATCGAAGCAGATCGGTGAAGGTGCGGATCCCGGCACGTTCCAGCTGCTCCTGCGCCGCCGGGCCGATCCCCCATATCAGGCGCACCGGCTTGTCGCGCAGGAAATCGGCCGTCTCGGCCCGTCCGATCACCGAGAATCCCCGCGGCTTTTCGAGATCCGAGGCCACCTTGGCCAGAAACTTGTTATGGCTCAGCCCGATAGAGCCGGTCACGCCCAGCTCGTCCTTCATCCGCTTGACCAGCCGCGCCAGCATCACCGCCGGCGGATGCCCGTGCAGCCGCTGAGTGCCCGAGAGGTCCATGAAGGCCTCGTCGAGCGACAGCGGCTCGATCACCGGGGTCAACTCGTCCATCAGAGCGCGGATCTGCTTTGACACCTCGGCATAGACCGACATGCGCGGTTTGATCACCACTGCGTCAGGGCAGAGCTTCAACGCGTGGAACATTGGCATCGCCGATCGTACGCCGCGGATGCGCGCCACATAACAGGCGGTTGAGACGACCCCGCGCTTGCCGCCGCCGATGATCACCGGCTTGTCGGCCAACTCCGGATTGTCACGTTTTTCGACGCTGGCATAGAAGGCGTCACAATCCATATGGGCAATGGTCAGGCTGTCCAGTTCCGGATGCCGCAGCACCCGTGGGCTGCCACAAGACGGGCAGCGCCGGGCATTTCCGGTGCGCGAGAAACAATCGCGGCAGAGACCCGAGGCCGCATTCATTGAGCTAATCCGGTTGAGGTCAGGCGGTAGGACATTCATATCTAGCCTGAACTCACTGGGGATGAAAAGGTGGTAGGAACAGGAGAACAATTCGTCGGGGCCAAGCTAGCTCTGTTCTTGGGGGAGCAACTCTTGGTAATCCGCCGTGACGATCGCCCGGATATTCCCTGGCCTGACTATTGGGACCTGCCGGGCGGGGGGCGCGAGGGGGATGAAACACCGCTCGACTGTGCGTTGCGCGAAACCCACGAGGAGGTTGGACTTGTCGTGCCGGTTGAGCAGGTGGGCTGGAACGTGAGCTATTCGCGCCCGGGTGGTCGAATGTGGTTCTTTGCGGCCCATCTTTCGGTGGAATACGTGAAGAGAATCCGCTTCGGCAACGAAGGGCAGGGTTGGCGATTGATGGCGCCGGCCGAATATATCCATCATGCACGCGCGGTGCCGCATTTCGCCGATCATCTCCGGCTCTATCTGGGCAGTGACGATTATGGGCGCGCCCGACACTCTGGCAAGCGCTGAACGAACGCTCGGCCGTTCTGGAAGGAAAGACCCCCCGCGCCAAAGGCGGGGGGAGGTAACGAACCTCAGGAAGAGATGGTTCGTTGGGGAGTGTCTCGGGTTTAGAATCGCTCAAAAACGGTTGCCGGGGTAGGCCGGATATCCAGACCCGGGAAACTCGCTTTTTTGATGTGTTTTTACGGGCACAGCGGCAAAATGGCGCGGATTTCACCAAAGGAACTGATATCAGGTCGTTTTTTTACCCTACGTAAGGTGACGTTGGGTCGGATTCCCGCCTTGCGGCTGGGCGCGGCGAGAATTTTGAGACCGGAAGAGCCAGCCTGTGTCAGGCCCGGTTTGGTGCCATCGCTTGCGGAGAGGTCATTTCGGCAAGGATCGACAGTGCCGCCGCGCGCGGATCCGGAGCCCGGACAACGGGCCGCCCCACCACGATATGATCAACCCCGTCAGCAATGGCGTTAGCCGGTGTCGCAACGCGTTTCTGGTCCCCCAGATCGGCACCCGCCGGACGGATGCCGGGGGTCACGATCAGCCGCCCGGCGGCCTCGGGCAGAGCCCGGATCGCGGCTGCCTCTTGAGGGCTGGCAATGACGCCATCGGCCCCGGCTTCGAAGGCGCGGGCAGCGCGTTCCAGCACCAGCTCCTGCACATCGCCGGGTTTGATCAGCGACGCATCAAGATCGTCGCGGTTTAGCGAGGTCAGAACGGTGACGGCCAGGATCTTGAGGTCCTTGCCGGCAGCACCTTCCTTTGCGGCACGCACTACATGCGGGTCGCCATGCACGGTCAGAAAATCCAGATCGAACTGAGCTAGGCCCCGAACGGCGGCCTCGACCGTGTTGCCGATGTCAAAGAGTTTCATGTCCAGGAAGATGCGCTTGCCGTGTTCCTGCTTCAGCTCGTTGGCCAGAGCGAGACCGCCGCCGGTGAGCATCCCCAGCCCGATCTTGTAGAAGGAAACCGTGCTACCCAATCGTTCGGCCAGTTCCAATCCGGCCAGCGCATTGGGCACGTCAAGGGCGACGATCAGACGATCGTCGGCAAGCATCTTGTCTGTCATGTGGGGATCCTCCGGCTCGGGTCGCTCGTTCATACTGAAGCGGCCTCGTCGAGGCAAGCATTGAGGGAGAGAGGCCTGCTGAGGAGGAGATCGGACTTAGAGTTTGCGACAGGGCGACATTATCAGGCCACGGCCGGTAGCACTTGATCATCCAGGTACAATTGGTCCTTTCCTGAGCGGAATTCGGGCATCCGGCGCAGTTGGCGCATCGCGTCTCCGACAAAGGCCTGAGTGCGAGCAAGCGGGCTGATCTCTTCGGGCAGTTCGAGCGAACAGAACAACGTTACCATTCTGTCTGCCAATGTCATGCAGACGCTTGCAGAATGGCGCGCGGTGCTTGGGCAAACGTGGTATTGCGAAATCTCGACATTGGTGATCTGCATTGGGGCCTCCCTGATCTCGCTAAAGAAACACAAAAATATTGCGAAATAAGGGCGGAAACAGGGGAAAATGCGGTCAATTCGATCAATTCGAGTAAACCCTTCGCGACCCCCTTGAAGATATTTTGGCATTCCCCAGATTGAATGCGAGGCCCAGACCGATGCGTGCCGCCTGGCGGGCGCAGACACCCTTGGGCGCTTGGAAAAGGAGAGAAAGATGGACTTGTCGAAGTTCACCGAGCGGGCACGTGGATTCGTGCAGGCGGCGCAGACGATTGCCCTGCGCGAAGGGCACCAGCGTTTGGCGCCAGAACACCTTCTCAAGGCATTGATGGATGACGATCAGGGGCTGGCGAGCAACCTGATCACCCGCGCCGGCGGCGCGCCGTCGCGCGTGGTCGAGGCGCTGGATGTGGCGCTGTCCAAGATCCCCAAGGTCAGCGGCGACGCGGCCCAGGTCTATCTCGACGGTCAGACCGCCAAGGTGCTGGACGAGGCCGAGAAGATCGCCAAGAAGGCAGGCGACAGGTTCGTGCCGGTCGAGCGGGTGCTGATGGCGCTTTGCATGGTCAAATCCAAGGCCAAGGAGGCGCTGGATGCCGGTTCCGTGACCGCGCAGAAGCTCAACGAGGCGATCAACGATATCCGCAAGGGCCGCACCGCCGACACGGCGAGCGCGGAAGAGGGCTATGACGCGCTCAAGAAATACGCGCGCGACCTGACCGAGGCTGCAGCCGAGGGCAAGATCGACCCGATCATCGGGCGCGACGAGGAAATCCGCCGCTCGATGCAGGTGCTCAGCCGCCGGACCAAGAACAACCCCGTCCTGATCGGCGAGCCGGGCGTCGGCAAGACCGCCATCGCCGAGGGCCTCGCGCTGCGTATCGTCAATGGCGATGTGCCTGAAAGCCTGCGCGACAAGAAGCTCTTGGCGCTCGACATGGGCGCGCTGATCGCAGGCGCGAAATACCGTGGCGAGTTCGAGGAACGGCTGAAGGCGGTTCTGACCGAGGTCACCGAGGCCGCGGGTGAAATCATCCTGTTCATCGACGAGATGCACACGTTGGTCGGCGCCGGTAAATCCGACGGCGCGATGGATGCGGCCAACCTGATCAAACCGGCGCTGGCGCGCGGTGAATTGCATTGCATCGGTGCCACCACGCTGGATGAATACCGCAAATACGTGGAGAAAGACGCGGCCCTGGCCCGCCGGTTCCAGCCGGTGATGGTCGAAGAGCCGACCGTCGAGGACACGATCAGCATCCTGCGCGGCATCAAGGAGAAATACGCGCTGCACCACGGCGTCGATATTTCTGACTCGGCCCTGGTGGCTGCGGCGACGCTGTCGCATCGTTACATCACCGACCGGTTCCTGCCAGACAAGGCCATCGACCTGATGGACGAGGCGGCCAGCCGTCTGCGGATGGAGGTCGACAGCAAGCCCGAGGCACTGGACCAGCTGGACCGTCAGATCCTGCAATTGCAGATCGAGGAGGAGGCGCTGAAGAAAGAGAACGACGCCGCCTCGCAGGACCGGCTTGGCACGCTGCAAAAGGACCTTGCCGATTTGCAGGAGAAATCCGCCCAGATGACAGCGCAGTGGCAGGCATCGCGGGACAAGATGAACGCGGTGCAATCCGTCAAGGAACAGCTCGAACGCTCCCGTGCCGAACTGGAGATCGCCAAGCGCGAAGGCAACTTGGCCCGAGCTGGTGAGCTCAGCTACGGCATCATTCCCGAGCTTGAAAAACAGCGGGAAGAAGCCGAAGCCGGAGAGGATACCGGTCTCAAGGCCGAAGAGGTCGTGCGCCCCGAACAGATCGCGGCGGTGGTCGAACGCTGGACCGGCATTCCGACCTCGAAGATGCTTGAAGGCGAACGTGAGAAGCTGCTGCGGATGGAAGACGAGCTGCATCGGCGTGTCATCGGCCAGGATACCGCGGTCAAGGCGGTGGCCAATGCCGTGCGCCGGGCGCGTGCGGGTCTGAATGACGAGAACCGCCCACTGGGCTCGTTCCTGTTCCTCGGGCCCACCGGTGTGGGCAAGACCGAGCTGACCAAGGCGGTGGCCGAGTATCTGTTTGACGACGACAATGCGATGGTGCGCATCGACATGTCCGAGTTCATGGAGAAACACGCGGTCGCCCGCCTGATCGGCGCGCCTCCGGGCTATGTAGGCTATGACGAGGGCGGGGTGCTGACCGAGGCGGTCCGCCGCCGGCCCTATCAGGTGGTCTTGTTCGACGAGGTCGAAAAGGCACACCCGGATGTGTTCAACGTGCTCTTGCAGGTACTGGATGATGGCGTGCTGACCGATGGTCAGGGCCGCACCGTCGACTTCAAGCAGACGCTGATCGTGTTGACCTCGAACCTCGGCTCCCAGGCCTTGAGTCAACTGCCCGAAGGCGCCGACAGCGCCCAGGCGCGGCGTGACGTGATGGATGCGGTGCGGGCGCATTTCCGGCCCGAGTTCCTGAACCGGCTGGACGAAACGATCATCTTTGACCGGCTCAAGCGCGCCGACATGGACGGGATCGTGTCGATCCAGATGGGTCGCCTGGCCAAGCGTCTGGCGCAGCGCAAGATCGCGCTGGAACTGGACGACGCGGCGCGCAAGTGGCTGGCAGATGCGGGATATGACCCGGTTTATGGCGCCCGCCCGCTGAAACGGGTGATCCAGCGCGACCTGCAGAACCCGCTGGCCGAAAAGCTGCTGGCCGGTGAGGTCAAGGATGGCGAAACCATCCCCATTACCGCTGGCGAGGAAGGGTTGATCATCGGCGACCGCGTGGTCAGCTCGAACCGACCCCGCCCGGATGATGCCGTCGTGCATTGAGCCGCCGCGCGAACTGAACCAGAGGCCCGCCAGAAATGGCGGGCCTTTTCCTGTTTGAAACAACCCATTTGGCATCGGCAGGGCGCAAGCGACAAGTTCGTGAACGGGGGCATTTGCCCGGAGCGCGGTTCTTTCCTAAGCTTACGTCACAAGTGCGGACCCTACGCCAAGGAGGTCGCCATGTGCTTTTCGGCTACGGCCAGTTTTGTCGCCGGTGCCGCCCTGATCGCGGGTGGCGCGGTCGCGCTTCGCAGGACAGGAAGTCTTGGGCTGCGGTTTCTGGGTTTCGCGGTCTTTCCCTTGTTTTTTGGTGTACAGCAACTTTCCGAGGGTGCGCTGTGGCTGACAATGAGTGGTCCTGACCCGGTCCCTTCAGGGGGCGCGGCGCTGGTTTTCCTGTTCTTTGCCTACTGGTTCTGGCCATTCTGGGTGCCGCTGTCCTCGGCCTTTGTCGAGCCTGACCCTTTTCGACGCCGGGTCTTTTGGGGACTGGCCGCCTTTGGTTTCAGTCTGGGCGCGACGCTTTTCCTGCCGGTGCTGGCCCGGCCTGAAACGCTCGAAATCTATCTCGTGAAGCACTCGATCCAGTACGAGAACCCGAGCATGTTTCCGGGCGAGACCGCCAAGATCGTGGCGCGCCTGGTCTATGCGGTGGTCATCTGCCTGCCGCTGGTGGGCTCATCCCATCCCCGGATACGGATCTTCGGGGGGCTGATCCTGGCATCGGTCGTAGTGGGCTTTGTCTTTGCCGCCTATGCCTTTACATCGATCTGGTGTTTCCTCGCGGCGATCATCTCGGGATACATAGTCTATATGGTGATTGCCATCGGGCGCGAGGATGCGCTGGTTGACCCGTCACGGGGCAACCTGTCCTGAGGCTCAGCCGCTGGAGGTGCGCTCGTCGCAGGTTTTCTTGGCCTGACTGACGGACAATGTGTTGCCGATGATCCCGACGTCGTTGGTCAGGGAAGAGGCGGGGCCCTGAGGCGGCGGGGTGAAGCCGAATGTGACGGCCTGCGCGCCGGGTTGGGCGGTGCTGGGGGACGGGCCTTTCCATACATAGAGCCGCTGATTGCCGGGCTTTCTCATCTGGTTCAGCGCATGATCCCCGGCTCCGCACCAATAAATCGAATTCTCCGAGAAATCGGCGACGACCTCAATCAAGCCACCGGGCAGCGGATAGGCGACCGAGCGGGATTCGTTTCCCGCCAGCGCGGCCGCTCCGGTCACACTGGCGAGGAGGGTTGCAACAATACAGGCCGGGCGTTTGGTCATGGCGAACTCCTGTCTGATGACAAGGATACGCGTGAACGCCCGGACTGGATCAGAAACCACCGCTTGGTCCGGAGGGCGACGGTAAACCCGGCTGAGGTCTACTCTCCGATCGCCTCGCGCGCGATCTCGTCCAGAAGGGTCTGAACCTCCTGCATCGGTCCCTCTGGGAACTGTCGGAATCCGATGGTGACCTCGCCCGAGCCTGGCTGCTTGGCGACGAAGATGCCATAGGGGCAGAACACGATGTTCATCGGATCGGCCTCCATCACCTTGCGCGACAGTGCCGCCGAGCAGAATGAGAACACCTTGGCATCTTCGAACAGAACCACGTCCGAGCCGACATCGGCGCGGGTGCGTTCCAGCATGTCACCCACATGGCTGACGCTGTCGATCACCAGCCCGCGCCCGACAATCGCGCTTTCCAGGCCAAAGGTGACGTCCTCGAAATTGTCGGTGGTGGTATAGGTCACTGCATCCTGAGCGGATGCCGCCCCAGCGGTCAGCGCGATCACCGCGCCCAGTAACATCTGTTTCATTGCTCTCTCCCATAGTAGCCGTGCGGGTTGCACCGTGAACGGTTCGCCTCCAATCTGAATCGGAAAGAGTTCCGCCGCTTTGCGTCACATCAAGATATAGGAGTTTTCGCATGGGTTTCGCCTATAACGCAATCGAGGTGATGGCCTTTGTCTTTGTCAGCGTCATCGGCCTGATGATGCTGACTGCCGTTGTCCTGTTCTTTGTCGACCGGTTCCAGACCGGCGATGCGATCCGGCGGAACTATCCCGTCATCGGACGGTTCCGGAACATCTTTACCGAGTTGGGAGAGTTCTTTCGGCAGTATTTCTTTGCCATGGACCGCGAGGAGATGCCGTTCAACCGGGCGCAGCGGAACTGGGTCTATAATGCCAGCGAGAACAAGGGGAACACGGTGGCCTTTGGCTCGACCCGCAACCTGAACATTCCGGGCACGCCCATCTTCATGAACGCGCCGTTTCCGCCGCTGGACAACCAGTTCGGCGCGACCGAGCCGCTGGTGATTGGCCCGACCTGTCGCCAGCCCTATTCGGCGCCGTCGATCTTCAACATTTCGGGCATGTCCTATGGTGCGATTTCGAAACCGGCGGTTCTGGCGCTGTCCAAGGGGGCCAAGGCGGCGGGCGTCTGGATGAACACGGGCGAGGGCGGGTTGTCGCCCTATCATCTGGAGGGGGGCGCCGACATCGTTTTCCAGATCGGCACCGCCAAGTTCGGGGTGCGCGATGCCGAAGGCAATCTGAGCGACGACAAGCTGCGCGAGGTGGCGGCGCATCCACAGGTCAAGATGTTCGAGATCAAGCTGAGCCAGGGCGCCAAGCCGGGCAAGGGGGGCATCCTGCCCGCGGCCAAGATCGACGCCGAGATCTCGCAGATCCGGGGCGTGCCGATGGGGATGGATGCGATCTCGCCTAACCGTCACCGCGAGGTTGACGATTTCGACGGGCTGCTCGATCTCATCGCCCATGTGCGCGAGGTGACCGGCAAGCCGGTGGGGATCAAGACCTGCATGGGCTCGGCCGACCCGTGGTTCGATTTCTTCCGCCGGATCAGAGAGCGCGCGGATGACAGCGCGCCCGACTTCATCACCGTCGATGGTGGCGAGGGAGGCACCGGCGCCGCGCCGATGCCTCTCATTGATCTCGTCGGCCTGCCGTTGCGCGAGGCGCTGATCCGGATGGTCGATCTGCGCGATCTGTCCGGGCTGCACGACCGGATCCGGATCGTGGCCAGTGGCAAGCTGGTGGCGCCCGGCGATGTGGCCTGGGCAATCTGCCTGGGTGCCGATTTCATCACCTCGGCGCGAGGCTTCATGTTTTCTCTGGGATGTATCCAGGCGCTGAAATGCAACAAGAACACCTGTCCCACCGGCATCACCACCCATATCCCCTCGCTGCAAAAGGGGCTGGTTGTGCATGAAAAGGAAAAGCGCGTTGCCGCCTATGCGCGTTCGGTCATCAAGGAGGTGGAGACCATCGCGCATTCGGTTGGTGTCCCCGAACCGCGACTAATGCGGCGGCGGCATGTGCGGATTGTCTGCGACGACGGCACCTCGGTTCAGATGGACGATCTTTATCCGTCTGTGAACAGCGCCGCCGAAGGCCTGGAACGTGCCCGTGGCAACCGGCAGTTCGAAGACGGGTTGCGGCGTCTGGGCGTGGTCTGAAGAGACAATTGTTTCAGCACGGCAACGCAGCTGTGATGCGAGTTGCGTTGGACGGTGCCCTGCGACGGGATACATTTCCGGGAAATGGCATAGACGGAGATCCCGATGGCCCATCGCTGGAGCAACGACCTGACCCCCGCCGACGTGACCCCGCGCGGGGCATGGATGAATCGCAGGCAACTGATGGCGGGCATGACTGGCGCGGGGCTGGTGGCCCTGGCTGGCGGGGCGCGGGCCGAGACGCTGGAACCCAACACTTGGGAAGAGATCACCAGTTATAACAATTTCTACGAATTTGGCACCGGCAAGGACGACCCGGCGGCCTATGCCCATCTGCTCAAGACCGAGCCTTGGTCGGTAAAGATCGACGGGATGGTCGACCGACCGGGTGACTATGATTTTCAGGACATCCTGTCCGAGATGACAATCGAAGAACGGATCTATCGGTTCCGTTGTGTCGAGGCCTGGTCCATGGTGATCCCCTGGAACGGGTTCGAACTGGCCGATCTGCTGGCCATGGCGGGTGTGCAGGAGGGGGCGAAATATGTCGCTTTCGAAACGCTCTACCGGCCCGAGGAAATGCCCGGAACCCGCTATCCGGTGCTGGAATGGCCCTATCGCGAGGGGTTGAGGCTGGACGAGGCGATGCACCCGCTGACCCTGATGGCCACCGGCCTCTATGGCAAACCGCTGCCCAATCAGAACGGCGCACCGCTGCGTTTGGTCGTGCCGTGGAAATACGGCTTCAAGTCGATCAAGTCGATCGTGCGGATCACGCTGACGGACAAGGAGCCGCCGACAAGCTGGAACATGGCGATCCCGAACGAATACGGGTTCTACAGCAATGTGAACCCCGAGGTGAATCACCCGCGCTGGAGCCAGGCCAGCGAGCGGCGTATCGGCGGCGGCCTGTTTGCCAAGCGACAGCCCACCCTGATGTTCAACGGTTATGAAAAAGAGGTGGCCGACCTTTACGAGGGGATGGATCTGGAGAAATACTTCTGACCCATGGAGCGGATGAATGCATCTCTGCGCCGGATTCCGGTCTGGCTGATCTATATGCTGGGCGCGCTGCCGCCGCTTGTCTGGCTGTGGATGGGCGCGACTGGTCAACTGGGCGTCGATCCGGCCAAGGCACTCGAGCACAAACTCGGGGAACTGGCGCTGCAAGCGATGATCCTGGGGTTGGCGGTGACACCGATGAAAAGGCTGCTCGGGCTGAACCTGATGAAGTTCCGCCGCGCCATCGGAGTGCTGGCTTTCTACTATGTCAGCTGCCACCTGCTGGTCTGGCTGGTGCTGGACGTGCAGATTCCGGCTCAGATCTGGGCGGATATCCTGAAACGTCCGTATATCACCATCGGCATGGCGGGGTTTGTCCTGCTGTTGCCGCTGGCGGTCACCTCGAACAATTGGTCGGTCCGGCGCTTGGGGCGGACATGGCGGCTGTTGCACCGGCTGGTCTATGCGGCGGTTTTGCTTGGCGCGGTCCATTTTCTGATGCTGGTCAAGGGGTTCCAGATCGAACCGCTGATCTATCTGGGTTTGGTTCTCATCCTGTTTGCTGTTCGATTGCCGGTCGCGCGGCGCAGGCTGGCGTTCTGAAGTGAGCACCTCGGTCTCGCGTCGCGCGCGCCGAAGGGGTCAAAGCAGGGACCGTTTGTTCGCCGGCATATTAGTTGGGGATGTAAAAGGTGCTCGGCTTGGGAAGGAAAACTGCCTGAAACCCGCGGTCGTTTCCGCTAAGTAATTGAAAAATATAACGGTCCCATCTGTGCGGAGATTTTTTTCTATTTTTGTATTTTTGTGCTTGCGACTCTTTTTGGTTGGGCCTAGAACCCCCTTCACCGGCGGCGCTGAGGTGCTGCGGACGGGTCGGAGAGACGGCCGGACACGCTGGAGAGACGGCGGCATTCGAGGAATGAGCGGGGCGGGCGCGCTGAGGGATTGGCGCATCGGTCTTGTTTTTGGCCTTCGGGTGGCAGTGCTGTTTGACATTGATGGATGACTGAAGAGATATGTGGGCGGTTTGGTTCGTTTCGACGGATTGATCGTCTGTATATCGCGCTCTTAGCGCTGCGTTTTGTATTTGGGTTGGGGTCGATGATCCTGCGCTCAAGTATCGAAGCGGTAGTGCGATGATGGAGTGTCAGCTTCACTGTTTGGTGGTG